>DATKUO010000070.1:0-21847 GCA_035530515.1 Bacteroidales bacterium | reverse complement strand
TGTTTATCATCTTCCTCTTTACCGTCAACTGCAACGATTTGCACAAGATGGGGTTCATATCAAACCTTCAACCCTGGATTCGTGGTTTAGTTTAGGATCCAATCATATCCGGCCACTTTTTGCTGTTCACAGGGCATATATTTTAGGGAATACTTATCTGCAAGTCGATGAATCGCCCATAAAAGTTCTGGATCGCGACAAACCAGGGGCCACGCACCAAGGCTATATGTGGGTGTACAATGCACCCATGCAAAATGCCATGTTCTTTGACTATAATAAAGGACGGGGAGCCAACGCACCATTCAAAAACCTATCAACATTTAAAGGTTATCTGCAAACCGATGGTTATAGTGTTTACGAACAATTTGCCCGTAATCCTGAAGTAACGCATTTGTCCTGTATGGCTCATGCAAGGCGCATGTTCGATAAAGCCCGCGACAACGACAATGCCCGTGCATCGGTAGTATTGCTCCTTATGCAAAAGTTGTATGCCATAGAGAGTACGGCACGTGAAGGAGAATTGTCTGCCGGGCAACGACATGCCATTAGGCTCGATGAGTCGCTGCCCATCCTGAATCAGATAAGTAAATTTATCGCCGACAACCGCAATAAAGTATTGCCCCGAAGCCCAATCGGTAAAGCCTTTGATTACTGTATTCATCGCTGGGATAACCTGATGAATTATCTGAAAGACGGAAATCTGGAAATTGACAATAATCTGATCGAGAACTCTATTCGCCCCCTGGCTCTGGGACGAAAAAACTATCTGTTTGCCGGTTCACATGCTGCTGCCGAAAATATTGCAATGTATTACAGCTTCTTTGGCACTTGCAAGAAACATGATATCAATCCTCAAAAATGGTTGGCTTACATGATCCGGAACATCAACGACACCAAATCTTCTCAGCTAAAATATCTGCTGCCGCAATTTATTCACAAAAATTTATTGGAGTAAGACGGAGTTAGTCCTGTGGATACGTACAAAAATCATTGATAGTTTTTTCATAATCTTCTTTTTTAGTGTGTAAAATAACTCTTTTTTATAGTGTAAGATAATGTAAGAAAATTCTTGTTTTAGTGCTGGATCCGTCTGTTATGTATGATGTACAAAAAATCTTCAATTAACTTTCCTTAATTGTCTGTTCTCTCGTTGTTCCTCCCGCTGTCGTTCTGTATCTGCTCTAACTTTCGTTCTCTTCATCAGCTTCGTTGTTTAAGGCTCATGTTAAAAAAACAGGGAGCAATCCGGGTCGCTAGACCTCGCCCCGATTTGTGTAAAGTTATATACCTTTACAACTATCAGTAGCTCCAAAGCTCCCTGCAATTTTAATCGTTTGTTGTTATATTCAGGTAACAAAATTAACATCATGCTGTTTTTTTTGTTTACAATAGTTCTAAAAACGACGTGAATTTCCCTTTTATTATTTATTGATTACTCATAATGATACACTAATCGAAATAGTCTTGTTTGAGGTAATTGTGAATTTACCACTTTTTATTACTGGTGGTGGAGCTGGACAACCGTTTGCTGAAACGCAACTGGTCCTTATGGTTTTTTTAGCCCTATAATAATATACACCAGGGGCCAAATTAGTTACAGTGTATATACCGGGTTCTGAAAGGTCTTTATGATTAAAGTAGGCTTCTTTATCAACATCTGTTTGGCTATAACCTAATCCAACCATCACATCCCAGCAAGGCGACAAAGTCCAAACAATATTACAATATCTTTTAATATCCCAACTTAAGGTGATACTTACGGAACCCGGACTTACGGAACCCGGTTTTGGTTGAGTAGGTACAGAAATTCCACATACTGTTTGACAATCTTGTAAGGTTAGATAAGTTGGATTCTCAAATGTTGCTGTGCATTGACCATTTACACAATTATATCCCGACTGGTTTTTCTCTCCTTCATCACAAGAAAATAGGAACACGATCAAAATTAAAAATAATAGTTTTTTCATTTTTTTCATTTTAGAAATATAATTCCTTTTTTGTTGTGCAAAGGCAGTAAAAGCAGTTTCATTCCTTTTAAAACCAGGTCTGAACCAATAGTTTATTATCATATTGAAACTCACTCAATCTATATGAAACAGATTTATCGGATTCAATCTGATACATCCAATAACCTGACCATCCACCAGGCATATAATATGTCCGACGTATGAACAGGCGATCCCCTTCAGAAAAACTGCACTCTTTTGAATAAGCAGAAATCTTACCATAAGTCTCTATGGTTGTTTTGATCCATATAATATGCGGATCACCAAGTCTTTCTGGAGATGTATGCCGGTATTCAATAAAATTGCCAATATACTTTCGGGTCAGGAATAGTTCATCTTCCGGTAATGAAGATTCTCTGACAGTAGCACATGAAGAAAGTACCACTACCAAAAATATAAATAACTGCTTTTTCATAACTTGCTTTTTTAGTGTGCATAAAATAATTTCAAATAGGATAGACGCTTTTTGAAAACAAACTGGTAACTTACCTGAATTTCAGACTTAATATTCCTGTGAATAACATTGACCGTGCAAAGTTGCCAGCCTTCATACATTAAAGAAATTAATGCTTCATTTAATTCGTCTTGTTGAACTTCTTTAACAATGTAATAATCTTTCATACGCTTTTTTGTGGCCGGCACAAAAAAATCAGCGTGGGTTAGTTGCACTTACACGTAACTGCGGGAGACGAATCCCGATGCACAGAGTAAAAACAACGCCCACGCTTTTACGTGAGAGTTTGCGAAACTTCCCTGTGCATTTTAAAATTTCGTCTTTTCAGTTACGGGAATATTTTGCTTAACGCTAATTTTTATATGTCTTTAGTTTTCTATTTTACCATATATTACTTTTAATTCGATTTGATAACAAAGGCAATTTATAACTTATTCTCAATAATTCAAAATAAACTTATCCCTGCAGGTGCTGTTTACATTTTCAGTCTGGCATTATAGCAATGATTCACTTTAAACCGGATGCCTGTAAGGTGAAACTAATCACTTAACAATTTAAGAAAGCGTTCTTTTTCAGAATTAATAGATTTTCTATCATTAATAACTACACCTTTTTTTCTTGTTTTAGACTCTAGTATAGTGTACTGTAGTTGTGTTATTGATGTGATACTGTTGTATTATTTGTAAGTGTTGTAGTTTGCTGTGTGTCCTGAGTTACTACAGGGTACAAAGTTGTTCTTTGAAGTAGTAATGTAACTGTAAACATGATGATAGTCAAGGTGTTTTGTCATTGTCAATGGGAAACGAGCCAGTCCAGAGGCTGGAGGTCTCACCGAACAAAGATATGTCAAGTGACCTTGAATTGGTCTATCGGTCAGGGTGTTCAGGCACAGTGACCAAACCGCCTTGTGGTGCTCACTTTTCAAGAGTTGGGTACTTTTAGCATCAAGGTTAATGACTGAAGATCCGGAAAAAGTCTGGATACATTCAGTCCTGGTGTGGGTAGAGGAGTTGAACGAAAGTAAACCGTTATTGAAGTGTCGTAAATAACAGTCACGGTATCGAAATCGAGCGGTTGGCGGCTGCGAGAGAGCAGGGTGCAAGGTATAACCTGATTATTGCTTGCATGGTATCCGGCATTAAGACGGCAGGAACTCTATCCGGGCATGTTTACGGAACAGGAGAAGCAAACAGTCGATGTTAAGTGAAAAAGCCGAGAACCCGAAGGGAAAGGCTGAAATAGCAATGCGTCTGTTTGTGGCGGACTGACTCGTAGTAGCGACTATACCCAAGAAATGAATGAGTAATTTCATTAGGAGCGAAGGGGTCAGCGGACTCAAGGCTATTTTAATTTGGCCAACTCCATTTGGGGGATGAGCTTGTTTTTTCTGCCTGCAACCTTTACTGGTTGTATGAGTTCGAAGAGCCGTATGAATCGAGAGGTTCACGTACGGTTCTGAGAGAGGTTTGGGGGTGAAACTCCCCCTTACCTACTCAACTTTAGATTTTTTTTTATTCTGTCATGATGTTTGTACTAAGCAGAAACCCGGCCAGCGGACCGCCCATGGGGACGCTGATCAGCAGCTCGGCAATATTCCGGGCTGACAATCCTGATTTACATTTCTTGTCTTTTCTTTGACTTAAAATAATCAAACTTTCAGGAATATTTTCTTTCTGTAAAGGATATAAAGGAATATCCAGCCAATGGCTGTAATTGTAATTCCATTTAGAAATGGAACCCATGTTTCGGGGAAAAAACTAATCAATCCTCCGAAGAAAAACTTTGAGGCAGAATGGAAATTGATAATTCTTTCTGCCAGGTAAATGGTTATCGGGTTCATCCCTATAACTACAAAGAAGAATGCCCACTTTTTATATTTCCATACATCTATTACCAGATAGAAGATGGCAAGAAGAAGAAGGCTCAGTCCACCGACCCAGCATACAAATGAGCTTGTCCAAAGATTCTTGTTGATCGGGAAGAAGATATTCCAAACCTTCCCAACAATCATGAGTCCTATAGCAGCAAGAATCATATATAATACTTTGCGTAATGGCTTGGTATTCAGGTATTCGGATTTCAGGAATTCACCTGTCAGCATGCCAAGCAGCGCTGTAGATATTGCCGGAATAGTACTCATTATCCCTTCAGGATCATGAATGCGAAGCTTCCCCGGCATTATCAGACGATCGATAAAGCTTGCGAGATTACCTTCCCTTGAAAAAATATTCGTTGAACCAAGATCGTGTGCAGGGAATAAAAGCAGTAATAGCCAGTAACCGATGATAAGTCCCCAGAACCACCATACTACCCTGAAGCTTAATTTTGTATTTATAAATATAAGAGCGGCAAACATCCATGCCAGACCGATACGACCCAATACACTGCCATAGCGAAGATTGGCAAAATCGAACCTGACTGCATTATTGTAAAGAATACCCAGTAGTACCAGTATCAGTCCTCGCATTATTACATGTCTGTACTGCGATTTACGGCTTTCGTTATTTGCCATTCGTTTTGCTAAAGAAAATGGAAATGATACTCCTGCAATGAAGAGGAACAAGGGGAAAATCATATCATAAAAATGGAATCCATGCCAGGCGACATGATGAAGTTGGCTCGCCCACCATTGAAGCACTGGCCACCCGGTTAATGTGGCAAGACCAATAAAAATACCTTCTCCTCCCATAATCCAGAACATGTCAAAACCACGTAAGGCATCAAGGGAATAAAGTCGTTTGATCTCAGGTTTGGTTAAATTTTCCATAGATTTATTTTTAAGTCTATTGTGAATATCATATAATAGCAAACAATTGCATGGTTATTGTTTAAAGCAGGTCAAATTTATTACCAATGCTAAAGATTCCCCTGGATGAACAGGGGAATCTTTAATATGTAAATATTATGTCAATAAAGTATTATTGAGCATACCCGGGGTTCTGCATTAGATTGGGATTCGCATTCCTGGCCCCTTGCGGTATTGGAAACAAATCAAAGTGAGTATGACCTGAAGGGAACCAGGCTGGGTTATCATTTAGATCAATTGGATCTTCATAGTCTTTCCATCCCGGTATGGGATCGGCAAAATGACCAAAACGTATCTTATCTTGTCTTGCGTATCCTTCCCATGCTAATTCGAAACGGCGTTCCATCATAATATCATCCAGCGTAACGCTTGCATATAACTTGGAAGGTATACCCGGAAATGCACGTTCACGGATTGCATTCACCAAGTTAGTCGCTTCACCGTTGCTGCCACCGTCTCTGCGTACCAAAGCTTCAGCTTTCATCAGATAAACGTCCGAAATGCGAAAGATATGATAATCGTTCTCCATTGTAGTGCTAAGCCCGGGTTCAGGCACCCATTTCCAGCATCGTGCCCCTGTCTCCTGATAGGCATTACCCCAACCATCATCTGCAATGTTACGCCTAGGAACATCAATAGAATAAATAAGCGGCCTGTTTTCAGCAGTATATATTTGTTTTCCATCTATAAGGCTTATCATTGGACCCCATAAGAATGACATTCTAGCACGTATGTCGTTAATAGTATCAAAATCTTTAATATAATTGGGCATACCACATATTCCGTTATATGGACCAGACCAGATGTTCAAAGCCTCCTGAGACTTGTAATGCAATGTAAATGGCAAAACGTTATTTCCACCATCACCGCTCTTGCATACTGACGAAAAAATGGCTTCCCGAGAAACTTCATTACGTGGTATAAAGTTGGTTTGCCAGTTGGGTTCCAGTTGATAACCCATATTTAATAAGGTATCACAAGCGTTGATACATTCCTGCCACTTTGTGCCACCTTCAGGGTTCCATACCATTGCATTCAGATACATCTTGGCCCTAATCGCAAATGAGGCGCCCTTGGTAAATTTCCCGTAATAGGTAGCGGACGGACCACCAGGAGACAAAAGATTTGTAATAGTATCAAGTTCGGCCATGATGAAATCATAAACCTTTTTCCTTTGCCCTGGCACTGTGGTTGTAGGTAAGCTTGTATCATAAAAATCGGTAACTATTGGAACATTACCAAAATTATCGACAAGCAGATAGTACCAGAAAGCGCGGATACCTCTTATTTGAGCAAGGGTTTTGTTTTTGAGAACTTCGTCGCCACTACTGGTTTGAATCATAGAATAAAGCCGATTACACAATGCTATATTATTGTAGGCAGTATACCAAAAACCACTAGTACCACTACTACTCAGAATATATGCATAACGAACCATCGGCGAATTAGGGTCATAGATATGCTTGGTTATTTCCATGTGGGAGCCGTTATCCCACCAGTCTCCTCCACGTCGGGGAATAACTGCCATTCCACCTGAAATTTCTGTCATGGTTAGTAAAGAAGGATCATTCAGTTGCCAAACATGCATTCCAGGATAAATCAAGCCAACCAAGGCATCCAGCTCTTTTTGAGTTTTACCAAATTCAGAAACAGGAACCTGATTAAAAAATTTTTCCTCAAGATCGGTACATGAATTTAGAAATGGTAATAAAACCATCGTAATGAGTATAATATATTTTATGTTTTTCATACTTTAAAATATTAATAGTTAAAAAGCAACATTAAATCCAAAAATGATTCTTCTAATTAAAGGAGCTAATTCGCCAGGATCTCGGCCTTGAGCAAGAAGATCACCTGAATTTTGGGCTGCAAGTTCAGGGTCCATTCCTGAATATTTAGTAATTATAAAGAGATTTTCACCTGCTATATAAACTTTGAGTTTATTAATACGCAGATTCTTTATATTGAAGTTATACCCAAGGCTTGCATTCTGTAAACGTAGAAACGATCCCTTTTCTATGTAATAGCTACTGTAAAGCATTTTATCCGTAAGCGAAGTTGTTGTCGCCTCTTTATAAAGCTGGGCAGGGAAATTAGTTGGATTTCCCATCATCATTATATCATTATTAAAGATATCATTACCATATACACCACGGAAGAAGAAGTTAAGATCAAACCCTTTATAAGTTATTGTGTTGGTAATACCATACGTTGCCCTGGGCATAGCATGACCTATAACAGTGTTGTCTTTGGAATCAATTATACCATTTCCATCCAAATCCTTTATTATCCACTTACCATCTGCATCCAACCCTTCACATACAGGACCATAAAATGAACTGATTTCCTCTCCTTCTTGGAGTATGTGGGAAGTGGTCCCACTCTGTCCCCTACCTCCGACGCCTCCAACTAAAGTATTTGCAACTTGATATGTTTCGTTAGAAACTTTGGTAACCAATTGCTTGTTATGCGCAGCATTCAAAGAAACCGTCCATTGAAAATCCTGGTTTCGGATAATATCGGCATTAATCACAAATTCAATACCTTTATTCGAAATGTCACCGACATTAGCCAACATAGTTGCATACATATAGGGAGGAACAGGTACAGGATAAGTGTAAAGCAGATCGGATGTTAATCTAGTATAATAATCAATAGAACCCTCTATATGGGCATTATAAAGAGAAAAATCAAGCCCGGCATTAAGGGTGGCTGTTTGTTCCCATTTCAGGTCTAGATTTGGATTTTGTGAATACCGATAAGTATTTATCCAATTGCCATTATCATAATATTGAGGACCGCTTCTATATAAGGCAACTGAATTATATGGGCTAATCCCACCCTGATTACCGGTTGTACCATAGCCAAGGCGCAACTTCAGGTCACTTAGAAATTCAAAACTGCTCATGAAAGGCTCATCTACAATTCTCCACGCAACAGATACCGAAGGAAAGGTGCCCCATTTATTATTGGCACCAAATTTCGACGAACCATCACGACGCAATGTGGCAGCTAAAATATACTTATCGTTGAAGTTATAGTTCAATCTGCCAAAAAAACCAATCAGTTTACTCATACTGCCGCCTGAATAAATATCGCCCGGTAAATATTTCTCTGGATCGCCTGCACCAAGATTGTCAAATCCGAATGAATCGGTAATAAATCCTCTAACGTCTGTACCGTAATTTCTGTTTTGAGAGTCTTCATAAGAATATCCACCCAGCAATTCTATAGAATGTAAATTAATTTTTTTCAAATATCTCAAGGTAAGTTCAAGAAGATTTCTGTTCGACATACTAGTGGATCTTCCAGCATTTCCTCGGTCATTATTTCCTTCAAAGCTTGTAATAGAGTTATAGTAGCCGCTCTCACTTCCGCGTCTTTCTGTAAAAAGGTTCAACCCCGTAAAAAAACCTTTAAAAATTTCAAGGTTTACTTTCGGGTTAAAGTATAGCGAATAACCTCTGTTTGAATTTTTATTTTCAGCGATAGAATGTAGCGGGTTTCCACCAGTCCAGTCATACGTTTCGAACCATGTCCCATCGGTGTTATAAACCGGTTGAGTCGGTACCAAAGAATATATTTGACCATAAAAACTAATGCCCCTATTATCATTTTTGCCGGCTCCTCCGGTAAAAGAAAGGTCTAACTTATCCTTCAGCGCTTTTTGATTAAATATAAAACGGGCGGTATAACGTTCCATAAAGTTTTCTTTGATAATGCCTTGATTATTCAGGTAATTAAATGATGCCTTATAATTGCTTTTCCCATTGCCGCCTGAGGCAGAAAAGTAATGTTCCTGCGAAATTTTGCCAGGATTACAGATCTCATTAAACCAATCGGTATTAGCACCTAAATCACTTTCGGAAATATCGAAACCAACTTTTTGCGCATATGCCCGATACTCTGATGCGCTTAATAATGGGGGTTTATCTGCGGCAAAACCAGACATAACTTTGCCAGAATATTCCACAAGGCTTTGTCCTGTTTTACCTTTTTTTGTAGTAATCAATATTACCCCGCTGGCAGCACGGGAACCATAAATTGCAGACGCTGAAGCATCTTTCAGAACACTTATGGATTCAATGTCCTGGGGTGCTACTGAGTTCACATCCATCCCGGGAACTCCATCAATTACATAAAAAGGCGAAACTGAACCGGAAAGCGAAGAAATACCTCTCAAAAGTACCATTCCAGTTGATGTAACATCACTTGAATTAGTAAAAATATTCAAACCTGCAACTCTACCTTGTATAAGGTCTAATGCACTTTTGGAAACGCCTTGGTTAAAGTTTTTTTCTGTAACATTGGTAATGGAACCGGAAATATCCCGTTTTATTTGTGTTCCATAACCGATAACGATCACTTCATCAAGTCCAATTGCCGACTCAGCCATTGTAACATCAATCTGGGTCAATGTCCCGATACTGATCTCTTGAGGCTCCATTCCAATAAATGTGAATGTCAGGCTTTTTGATCCCGCAGGAACTTCAATACTGTATTTACCTGTAATATCAGTCATCGTTCCCAAAGTTGTTCCGGTAATAACAACGTTCACACCTGGTAAAGCTTTACCAGTAGAAGCATCTGTGACAGTTCCGGATACTTTGATTTGCTGCTGATCAGCAACTGATCCGGAAAGATCATTACCGAAAGAGTTCTCTGCACTAAGTGAAAAGGTGGGAAGCACCAATCCACAAAACAGAAGAATAGTCACAATTTTCAGAGTTCGAAGTAACTTGTGAAAATTCACATCTGGCCTTATGGACCAAAAGTAATTGCGAGTTTTTTTCATACATAGTTAATTTTAAGGAAAAAAATAGAAATTGATAATTAGGTGAAAAACTGTTTTTAATTTTGAAGACGAGGAAAAGAAACTATCCCCTTTTTCATTATGGCTTGGCTTCTTCCATAGGCGTTTTAGTTAGTATTAAACGATTTGTTAATTTAGAAAAAACTCTATCAAAAAGTTACCAGAAAAAGATAAGGAGCCGACCATATAGACCGACCCCAATCCGACCGAGGGATTGGGTTCAAAATGTAAACAGTCATTGTATAAAGCTCTTTTTTACCTGTTATAAGCTCGGTAATTCTATTCTTTAGAATGTTTTTCATGTTCTTTTATTCCTTTGATCCTTCAATTTTTTGTCTTTCCATAATGATGTAGTAATTTTTCATACGCTTTTTGTGGTTGGCACAAAAAAATCAGCGTGGGTTAGTTGCATTTACTTGTATCTGTGGGATTCGACACCCATACCTACGAAGTAAAGCAACGCCCACGCTTTGCGTGAACATTTACTGAACTTCCCCGTAGGTATTTGAAATGTCGAATTTTCAGATACAGGACTTTCGCTAAACGCTAATTTTTATATGTCTTTAGTTTTTTATTTTACCATATATTACTTTTAAAACCAAAGGCAATTTATAACATTTTTCTGACATACCAAATATTTCAGCAAGTTTTCTTATTCAGGTATAGATGCAATGGTTTGAAACGTGCTGGATTCTTTCCTGCTTATTCCTATATCGGAAAGAGTCTTTGCATCTTTTAATTGTTCCTTTTGGGTACAATTAAATTTATCAGGATTACCAGATGTTCTTATTTCCCCTCTTTCCTGTCCCTCTTTGATGAGTTGCCCCAAAATTCTTTGAGTTCTTATCTTTTGTTCTGCTATCACTTTAAACCGGATGCCTGTAAAGGGCTTAAAAATGCGTTTTGTCCGCACTCCTGCTATTTGTGCAAGTTCTTTTCGTGTAGGTAAGGAAATCTGATGCTGCCTGGCTAATTTCTCCATCTGAATAAAATACACTCTGGCTTTTTTCCCTTGCTCGTTGTTCTCGATCATGCAAAGTTCTTTTGCCATATCAATAGTCAAAAGCATATTCTTTTCTCAGAGATCCACCAGTTTCTCGTTTCACAATTTTGTTAAATGAGGTATAGTCCTGTGGGGTTTTACTTCTTCTCCTGTTGGGCTTCCTGCTCCTTGACCTTCTTCATCCATCCAGCTTTGCTTAAATCCAAACATCCGCTCCTTTGCCTTTAGATAACTTAGTGATGCTGCTTCCAAGTTCTGTTGTGGCTTCTCTTGCGATTCGGACTTCTTCGGCTCTCCACTGTTGCTCTGATCTGATTCGTTCTCTGTCTTTTCCATAATAGATATAGATTTAATCAATATTATTTCTTGCCATTTGCTTCGGTTCTCTGAATCCCCCTGGCTGACTCCCTTTGCAATAAGCTTCACTCTTCAGTATCAACCTCCCATTCTCAACAAGGTAACTCCGCTTTTGCCTTTTAAACACATACACAAGCCTGTAATAACCTATTTTCGAGACTTTACTTAACGCACTCTTATTGCTACAGGTTATCATCAGGCAGCCTTCCAAATCATCCCCTACTGACCTCCCATCCAAATCTACCACCATGTACATTTCCTTCCCATGATCCCTTTTCATATCAAAATCAATTTAAACGGTGTTTCATTTACCCTCATCTCTTGGCAAAAATAAATCATTTGTTTCAAATACCGCCATCTTTGAGCATTTTTTTATTCGGAAATCTTAAAATATTTTATATTTATCCTAAGTGAGTAGACCCCTGCAGTCAATGTATATGTTTCCGGTCTCCGAACCAAACCCAAAACCGAAATTCCTAACCCACCTACCCCTGTTTGGGACTCCAGTGTTTTTATGTACATAATAAAGCGCATTTCCTTTGCTGTTCTGGATGAAAAGCAATCTTGAAATCTGACCTTAATGGGGTGAGTAGGGACCTGCAAGCCCTGATCCTGGAGCCTTGTTATAGTTAGAAAATATTGTCTATTTGGCTTGCCATCTGCACCGTAAACAAGTCAGTTTTTTAAGTTGTGGTACAAGCGTGGGGAAAGTGGTAATATAATATAGGCTTAACTGTCTATATAATAGCCAATTATGTTTTATTGTTGTCGTCGGTATAGAACTCACTGAAAAGCCAAAGCCCTGATTTACAAGAATTTCGTTAATTCAGAGGTAAATATAATTTACAAACTGATTTGCCAAGTGTGTCTATTTACAGGTTAATTATATGTTTTAACACTTATGCAAATCATTTAGTAGTTGAATAGAATAGTTGTATCTTTGCAGTTAATCGGTGAATCAGTTATAGCAAGAGGAAAAAAATTGAAAATAACAATTTCCCGGGCCCTCTCTTTCCCTCTTCCTTTCTACTCTATTTACCTATCTTAATTATGATTTGAGGTGTTTTTTTTGTTTAGGCACATATATTGAGCATAATTTATATAAGATCGTCGCAAAATGAGAAAAAACGAGTAAATGAGAAACATATTTGTCATTATCTTCTGATATGCAAAGGTTTTTTATCAGGGTGTATAGATTTTTATGGGATGCTGTGCGTTCTCATTGCCTTATTATTTGGGTTTCAGCGTACGTTTATCTATTTGCAGGAAAATTAAATATTACAACAAACATTTAATAAATAATTAAACATGAGAAATTCACACCTTATCCCTGATCCTCCTGACCTCTCTCCAGACCTTGCTTCTATCTATCATTCTCTACCTTCTAATTATCAAAAGCTTTTTACTAGGATAATTAAATATTTATGGGGTGTTGTGCACTCCAGGCGTTATCTTGACCGTGGCGGGGTGTTGTTTTCTTTCTGGGTGGACCGGCTCCGGGATCGATTGTCCCTTACAAGCTCTGAATTGTCCCTCCTTACCTTTATTTATCAAATGACTATTAAAGGTAAAAATATTATACACTCTGACGATGTTTATAACGGAATGGTGTTGCCTGGCGTCCTGAAAACTGCCAAACAGAATTATCTGTCTCTTCTGGCTAAACGTGGTTATATCACACGGTCCTATCATGGCTCCGGAGCTCCCTACCGCTCCTTTGCTCATCCTGTTTATATTAAATTATCCTTTTCAGGTGTTGCGCTAGTTGAAGGCATCGAGCGTGATCTTTACAAATTGCTGCTGAATACGTCTTTGGATGATCTGACAGGGCGCAATAAAAAGACCTGATCGTATTGGTCAGGGCGTTAAATTGTGGTTTTCCTGTTACATTTTTATTTTATCGAATTTGTTTATTATAAAAGCCCCAGGGAGACAAAGCCCCCCGGAGCTGGGTAGTATCTTCACCGGCCCCAGCGACGAAACCGGCCCGGATACTGCCTGTATCTTTCGTTCTTTCCTCCCTTTCTTTCTTTATTCTTAATCTTGTCATCATAATTCATGTTAAAAATCTCTATCCCATAATCCTTTTTTTGATGGTTCCATATCCTTCCAAAATTCTTCTTCATTAACTTCCAATATATCTGAAGGAGATGTTATATTTTTTTTACTACCTAAAGGATTTGGTTCTTCGCTGTAAGGATTTTCTTCGTTTAGGGGAGGTTTATCTTCTTCTTCTTTATTTATAGGTGCGTCAGGCGCATAGGCAAAACTCTCTTTTTCATTAGTGCTTATGAGTTTAACGCATTTTGCTTGTGCGTTAAACGCATAGGCAGAACTACTCAATATTGATTTCTTTTTTGCTTCCTCCGTCTCATAAATTTCCTGTAAAAAAAAATTTCGAACGAACCGTCTTTCTTCTGGTGCAATTTCTAGATATAGGGCATTACATGACTTAGGTCTTATGATCAAAGAAATTTGAGTACTAGCATATTGATTTATTGATTTTGATTTGATCTCAATAAAACCCCAATCTTTAATATCTTGAAGAGTCTTCCTATAACATCTCCTATCTTTAATTCTAATCCTGCGCATTGCATCAAGAGTGGGTAATCCGAAAACATCTTTCCATAATAACTTATTATTCAGCTCAACAATCCAGAAATATAGTGCAGTGTGAATTGGTGTTATCTTTTCGTTACTCTCACTAACGAAGTCAAACCATTGTCGGGATAATGCGTAACCGTTTTTTGTATTTTCTTCACTTTTCATTGTCGCTGGTGTTATTCATCAAATATTGTCAAACCAGTTTTTAAAGTCTGTGAAGTTGCGAGCCAAATAATAAAGCCTTCCGCTTGCCTCTTGCTCTTGTCGGATCTTTTCTTGTTCTATACTCATCCGGCTGGTCCCAGGATGGTATCGCCTCAACCTCTTATCCAAAATCCCCTTATTATTTAAACGGCTTGCAAGGGCTCCTTTTAGCCTTAAATGGGTAGTTATGCAATTGGACTTCTTTTCCGTTTTTATTTCAGGCAGGTCTAACATTATTAAACCCGTTTGAATTTTACCTCAGAAATCCCCTTTAGAGCCTCCTGAATCGAATCTTTACTATACAGGATACGATTGCCGCATTTCTGACCTTTTAAAATTCCTGCATGTGTGTACTTATCAACGGTCGGGAGGCTTATATGAAGAATCCGGCGAACATCGTGTCTTGTGAAAAACGCTGGTTCAGGATCGGGAACAGGCTCGGATGCCTTAAGAACCTCATAAAGCCATGTTTTGAAAATCGGTTCCAGTTTTTCGAGAGTGAGGGTAAAAAGCGGTTCTGATGGTAGCAGACTTTTTGAAACTTCGGGTGTTTTCATAAAAAAAACGAATTAAGTACAAATTAAAATTTCTTTCAATTCGTCTTTACTCGTTCTTACTGCCTGTCCTTAAAACTAAGTTCAGGTTTATCACCGAAATATTGACTAATAACTCTTCAAAGCCCCAAGTATCTGGTTTTCTGACTTCATCTTTATTCGTTATTGAACCTGTTCTTCAAAAAAGTTCAGGTTTATCACCGAAATATTGACTAATAACCTCTAGAACCCCAAGTGCCTGGTTTTTTGACAAAGTATTGATGTTGCAAATATATCTATTTTGATTAAAATAAACAAAATTTTAATTGTACTATTTATTAACAGTTGTTAACAACTTAACCAACAACCTTTAGAACATTTCCTTTGAAATATGGATGAGAAACCAAATTTAAAGCGGTTTCTTCTTTGCTTATCCGGATATACTTTAAAAATTCATTTGGCGTCCGGTGTCCGCTGATCTTCATAATATCAATAGTCGGAATCCCGGCAAGGTACATCAGGGAGCAACCAGTCCGGCGGGCCGTGTGTGTCTTAATAAGATCGCATTTCTTAACGTCTGTTTTGACTTTCATTCCGCCCCTGTTTTTTTCAACGTGAATAAGCTCTGTAATCTTTGCTTTCAATCCTATCTTCTTAATCCCTTCATTGACCTTCTGTTCAAATGTTTTCGGGAGGGTATAATCATACCTTTGCAGAATAATATCTAATTCCGGTCTGATCGGGATGATACATTTTTCCCCGGTCTTTTGTTGAATCAATTCAATGACCCGTTTGCCGTTAATTTCTTTGATATTTGACTTTGATAGTTTTGAATAATCACTGTACCGTTGTGCCGTGTAGCACCCACATAAAAAAACGTCCCGAACTTCCTTAAGGTGTTTATTGTCGGATAAATCCAGTTCATAAATCCGTTTCAATTCCGTTTCTGACAAATAGATACTTTCAACTTCTTCAGATATAGTCTTAAATGCCTTCCGTTCAATCTCCATGTTATTATGCAAACCTTCTTCCCTGGCTTGCCGCATTATTGTTTTAAGGCTCTTTATATGCTTTCCTATGTAGTTTGCGCCACAATTCCGACTGTAAAAGAATTGCACAAAATCATTATAAGCGTCAATATTGATGTCATTGAAATTATATTGTTTCCCGGTATCATTGCAAAACATTTCAAAGGATAACATGAAGCCCCGGAGAACCCGAAGCGAACCATAGGAATATTTTTTCTTCGTGTTTCCCGCATTTGCAAGCCGTTTCCCGCTGGTTGCATCGGCCACAAACCTTTTGATGTACTCTGTTAAGTTCTCATTGCCAGGCGTCCCTTTATAGTAAAATTTGTCAATTGTAGCTTGAAGCCATTCCTTTGTTACCGGTCCTGATAATTTGAAATGTTCTCTAAGGATAAAATCCCTTAATTGTGCGAATTTGTCCTCAATGTCTTTGGCTTGCGCTTCCGTAAAAATTTCATTAAATAAGATTCTCTGTTTGAATGTTTGTGTTTTGACATTCCAATATTCCGGGACCATCCTGTAAGGTGTCGGAATCCAAATATCTGTTTGCCTTCCATCGGTGAACCGGATATAAACCGGAACCATGTTTGAAGCCTTTGATCTGGTAAGGAATTTAATGTTTGCCATGTCGTTTCTGTTTTGATGATATGCAAAGATACAACTTGCACAACAATTGCACAACAATTTGTTTATTTTATTTTGTTTGCTTTATATTATATTTATTAACAATTGCAGTAAATCAGCATTTTAACAAGGGAAGCGTAAAATACAAACAAAGGCAAACAATCAAAAAGACGTACCGTCCGCACCGCAAGAAAAACAAAAAGCCACGCAAAAGCGTGGCTTTTTGTTTTTCTTGCCCAGGTAACCAGTGGAGGAAAGGGTCCGATCGATCAGAGGGAGATCAATCCCGTCCGCACCACCACCCAAAACCGTAATTCATATATATATCAATGAGTTGCGGTTTTTTCTTTACCTCTTTTCTACAACATTTCTACAACACAAAAGAAAACTCATTGCCGGGAAAGGCAACAAGCGCAAAAAGTTACAGTTTAAAATACATTGATGTTGCACCTAAAAAGATCAAGCGCATGCCAGGCACTCCCTCTTTAAAATGCAAATCCCGCTAGATTAAGATCTATAGGATATTGAGTTTTATAGGGTAAGTGATTTATAACGACATTTTCACTCCGTTGGTTTTTAACCAATTTTCATATTCTCTGTAATTAGGCATTTTTTTATCTAATTCGTTCCAAAACGCTGCTGAGTGATTAGGATATTTCAAATGCACCATTTCATGAGTGATGATGTAATCAATAACCGGAACTGGCGCCATCGCACATTTCCAGTGAAAATTCAATCCGTTCTTTGGTGTCCATGAGGCCCAACGATTTTGTAACTCTAAAACCTTTACTGTTGTTGGTTTGGCTTGAAACTTAGCTGCTATTAGTTTTAGACGTTCTTTAATTTTAATTTCTGCTTTTCCCCGATAGAAATCTTTGAAAACCTTGTCTGGTTTGTGTAGATATTTCTTATCCAGTTGGAAATATCCCCCGGTCATTTTTAATGGCACGTTCTGATTTTCAACAATTGATAAGCGATAGTTCCGGCCATAGTATAGAAAAGATTGTCCGTTCACATACTCACGATTTACTTTTCCCTGATTGAGCTCTTTCCATTTGGCCAGATTGGTAAAAATCTGATATTCTTTTGTTTTTATTGCAGCTTCAATTATTTCATCTGTGGCAGTTAATGGGGCTAATACCCTTATTGAACCGTCGCGTTCAATAAAAATACTAACCGTTTTTCGTCTGTCGGTTTTCTCAATCGTAATATCAATATCCTCTAATTTCATTTTAAATCTGCCTCACGATTTTTTGCCAGTTTCATTAGTTCGGTTGCCAATTCGGTTGCATTTGCAGAGATTCCTTCAATACCGGAATAACGAATTTCATCTTCTATTAAACCTTCAATCCGTCTTCTTTCCGAGGCTCTGTCTGTCCAGAAGTTATTAATAGAGGCTGTTTCCTGCAATATCACAATAAGGTTATGTGTGAGATCTTTTGTTTTGCTGATTTCAGAATCATTCTCCGCTTTTAAGCTGCTTTTCAGGAAATCATAAAACGGCGCTTCAACTAGTGAAATACCTTCGGTTTCCGGCTTTCGACCTGTTGCCATATCATCTCTGAGTTCACCCAATAGTTTAACAATCTCTTCCCAATTTTCTTTATATGCATTGAGAATCATCTCCAAACGGTCCTTAAAACGATTGTATAATGCCGGGTCTTTTTCAAGATTCACTTTGATGTGCCAGCGAATGGCATGTTCCATTTCAGAGGCTTTCGATTTTGGTGTTTTGTTCAGATAATCAACTTTGTTTTTAAATTCATCTGATAAGATTGAAGTCTGCTGAACTTTTGTATCAATACCCAAAGAGTACAAATGCCTGTCAATGAGCTTGCGGACCTTTTCAGAAGCCCATTTTAAGTCCATTGTTTCGTCTTTGTAACGGTCTTTGATCCTCCAAAGCAAGTATCCCAATCGTTTCGCAGGTATCCAATAATCGCCTCCTGCCCTTGTATTAAACAATAAGTCGAGACTATCAAAAAAACTTTTTGAATATGTTAGCAATTCAGCCCTGAACTTTATGTTTTTTGCTTTATCAATACATTCCTCGGCAAAATCAAACTCCTCAGTACTATCGTTTATATTCTGATTGAGAAAATCTTCAATAAGTTTTAATTCACTATCGCCAAATAAATCAAGAATCCGTTTGTAGCGTGCTTCAAGAACGGGGATTTCCTTATTGATATCGCGGAATACTGTTAGAAAGCTGTTTAGTTTGTCTTTATCGCTATCGGTGTAAATTGCCAAAGCATCACTCAGATGTTTAGTTACACCAAAGTAATCGACGATTAATCCGAATGTTTTTCCTTTTTTTGTTCTGTTTACACGGGCTATTGCCTGAAACAGGTCGTGTTCCCGCAGACTTTTATCCAAATACATTACCTGTTCAACCGGAGCATTAAACCCAGTGAGCAGACGGTCGCAAACACAAATAATACCAATACCCGATTCAGGCTTTTTGTACCGGCCTCCTGCTTCTACAGTATAATCAAAGTCTTTTTTGAAATTATTTTTGGCATCGGTATCGATTGCTTCTCTGCGTGCTTTGCTTATGTAACCGGGTTCGTTGTTTCCCAAACCTGAAACAATAGCAGCAACTTTTAAAAACTCTAATTGTTCAACCCGTTGATCATCTCTCTCATCATCGGACAAAGCTTTCAACTCGGTAATCTTGTTTTGGATCGCAAATTCCAATTCATATTTATAACGAACTGCTGCAATAATGCTTGAGGCTACCACCTGGGCTTTAAATCCATTTACAAGAATATCGTTGGAATAATGTTCTATGATGTCTTTTGCAATCTCAGCGATTCTTTCTTTGGATTCCAGATATGCTATGAATGACCCATACCTGCGTTGAATTTCTTCTCTCTCTGCCTGAGAACGTTGTTTGAACATGTCTTCGAACTCGGTATCAAACTGTTCTTTATCGTCAATGTGATCTTTTGATACTTTTCCAATGTATTTTATTTCTACCGTTGCGCGGTCCTTCACTGCAGTATCAAACTTGTAAAAGTCGATAAAGCCCCCAAACCGTTCATGGGTTTTTATTTCATGCCTCTCGGTAAGCAGAGGTGTTCCGGTAAAGCCAATACGAACTGCATTAGGGAATGCAGAAAACAGGTTATCACCCATATCTCCACCCTGAGTACGGTGTGCCTCGTCAATCAATAGCAATATACGGTCGCTATTATTGATGGTTTCAAAATTCTCAAATGTTGGCACAATACCTGCATCGATCAGACTCTGAGCCGAAACATTATTTTCCACCAAAAATTTGTGAATCATTACCATGTTCACATCTCCGGTATCGTCGCTTAATAAATGCAATTTATTTCGTCTATCTATGACCCTTACAGGTTCATTGGTCAGGCCCGCTGTTTCAGACAGTTGTTCCTCCAGATCGGTGCGGTCAACAATGAAGATTATCTTAAGGTCTTTAAGGTCGTCGCAACTACGGAGTTTCTTAATCAGGAAAACCATGGTTAAACTTTTCCCACTACCCTGTGTGTGCCAGATTACTCCGCCTTTTTCTATGGGCGAGTTGCCTGCACGGAAATTGTTGATAATTTTCCCAACTGCCCGATATTGATTATACCGGGATACAATTTTGACCTCCACCCCTTTCTTAATTTCCAAAAACAGGGTGTAGTGTTTCAGAATATCGATCAGAATTTCTTTGTTTAACATCCCGTGGATAAGCACCTCCTGGCGCTCTTCATCAGGAGGAAAATCAACAACTTTATATTCTTCCGGAAATATATCCACCCAATTACTATAAAAATCAAACTCTGCACTGATGGTTCCTACCCTTGCTTCCCTGCCATGGGTGATAATGCTGAATATATTATAATGAAATAATCTCTCTTCTCCTTCCTTAAATCCATAATCATCATCGCGGGTGTTGGCATAACGTGTAACCTGCAAATAGGCTTCACTCAATGGCTCGGCCACATCAAAATCTTTTGCTTCGACCACACAAACAGGCATACCATTCAGGAATAATACAATATCCGGTATAATGCCCTGGCGGCTTGCACCAGGAGTAAGCAAGCGAAACTGGTTGATGGCAATGAAAGAATTACCGATGTAGTTTTTATAATCGACCAAACGAACTGTCGGGTCTTGTTCACCTGTTATTTCGTTTCGTGCCACACTAGTGCCTTTTAGAAGCATGTGGTGTATCTCCTTATTGGCCTCATGCAGGCTTTTCCCTGCAAAATTTTGTATTTCAAAAAGAATCTGTTCCAGTTGTTTGTCGGTTAGCCATTCCCGACCATCGTCTGTAACATTAATTTTCCTGATCGCTTTCTTAAACTCACCAGGTAGAAGTACCTGTTTGAAATTTTCACGCAAACTTTCTGCAGGTTCTTGCGGAACACCCAACCCCTGGTCAATAACCTGCCACCCCAACTGGCGAAGTTTATCAAGAAAAGGTTTTTCTACGTTGGTATATTCAGCCATAGTTGATGTTGTTTATTCTGCTTTTCAATTCTGAAATTCTTTCAATTAATTTGTCAAATGGAAGTGAGTCTCTGTAAATCATACTCTGCTGCATTAGTTCGTAGTCTTTTTCCCAGACATCAATTAATCCCCCTGGTGGCAGGGGATTGATTTTCTCGGGAGAATGATTGGAATAATCAATACCTCTGATTGGTGTCATGTATTTACGATGCTCCACAATATGCCGATACAATTCTTTGTTCTCTATTGCATTTGAAGCATATTCAGTATCCATTAGTTTCTCCAAATCATAAAGATGCCTGCTCTTACGTTCAGTCCGGACTTTTTCCTGTGGTTGTTGAAATTCTTCATGCAGTAGAAATATTTTTTCCAGAAAAGTGCGTTCCGGGATAACTGTCGGAATATTTATTCTCTTATCAGCAAAGCTTCTTTCACTAAATTGTTCGCCAACAAATGAACTGAATTGACAGTTGGTAAAGGGCTCAATCAACGAACGACTTCCTATTTCAATAAGCACACGCGATGGCAAATATTCAGACGGTTCTGTTACTGACTGATAGGTCAATCCAATTTTAACAGGGTCTTCATCGTTTGATTTTACATCAACTAATTGAAATTCAATGTCGTCAAATCCATTATCATGAAATGCTTTTTTGAGTTGTGGTAAATATTTTTCAGAAATATATTTTAAGGAATACCTTCGTAGTTTTGCAATTTGTGATTTGGATAGGTCATTATTAAATCCCAGAAACTTCTTATCCAGAGCCAGATCAATATCTTCAGAATAGTTATCACAACTCGTGATAAATTCTCTTATCCAAAGTAAATCGTTATCCAAAGTCATTATTCAAAATATTCCATAAGTAGTTATAAATCAAGTTTACTTTTGATAATATTATCGTGATAATATTTGCTATTTTCAAGTAGATGCAATATTGCATTTATATA
>DATKUO010000069.1:0-11395 GCA_035530515.1 Bacteroidales bacterium | reverse complement strand
AACTTTTCTCTTTCAATATTTGCAAGTGTTTGCTGCAATTGTATGTGGAGACCATGCATGGTGCGGGCGGAAACGCCACCGGCAGATGTAAAATAATAACCGTTAATGCTTCCGTTATCAATGGCAAACAAACCCTTGGATCCATCAGGAGTACATTCTATATCAGAATTAACAATAGTTCCGCCAACGGTAAAGGTGGCTAAATTTATCCATGTATCCCCGGCATTTTTTGATACAAGTAATCTTTGTATCCCGCCGCCAATAATATCCAATTTTAAAACATAAACTATAACACCGGAGGCATCTATAGAATATCCATTATATGCCGGACCCAATGTAGGGTGATGATAAGAAATATCAACCCATGTCTGACCGTAATCAGATGATCTGTAAAACTTCTTTAACGTCTTGTCCTGAAGATAGACTATATTTCCCAACGAATTACACCGTAATGTCCGGTAGATGTCTGCTATGGCAAAAGTTGCAGGTAAATTATATTGGGTAAAAGTATCACCATAATCTCTTGATACCCTTATTTTATTTGTGCTTCCTATATGATATATAACAGATCCATCACCATTAACGGCTAATTCTTTCGGTACGCTGCCGGTGTAGGCTATAGCATCTATCTCTACCCAGCCTGATTCTCCGTCAACGGCTCTTGCTAATTTTACATGTGTTGGCGTTTCATAATTAATATAAACATTTTTCCCTTCAGAATCACATTTTATTCTACGATATTCTAATGCAAGGCCGCCATAATACTGGCTCCACGTTAATCCCCCATCCACACTTTTATAAGGCTGACCCTCTAAAGCACCATCAGTTGAAATAAGCCACATCTTATCACCATAGAAATTAATACAATAATCCAAAGCAAAATTATCCCAGGCAGCCTCGCCAGGCGTTATATTTGTATAAGAAACACCAAAATCATCAGACACATAAATCTTGCCGGCAGCAGCATCATCCAATGTAATAACATTTACAAAATCAATGGCCAGTGGCTGATCTTTGTTATCAAAAATAGTCTCCGAATAGAAAGATACAGCACTCTCTTCGCCATTTTCATATATAAACTGATAAGCTGTCTGTATCTGATCCTTATACTGCAACTCATACCCCTCGGTTGTTAATAAGTTCAGTATTTCAGGAGCATAAACAGGTGGTGCCTTTATAAGGTTTAGTGCCCCTGTGGAATAATATGCCGGATTAGCCCTGAGAGTGGTAACATTGGCAGACCGTGGCGGGCCGACTTTGTCGTTCCAGTAAATAAGCCTTTCGGAATCATTGTTCTCAATAAGTTCAATGTCATTAATGATATCCGTGACACTATTTCCAAGGTCTTTCTGCAGAAGAAAGTTATAGGTTTGTGTCAAACGGTCAATCTCGAACAGGTAAGTATCGCCGCTATCACCAAGATAAAAAGCATATATCTCATCCTTATATACCTTAGCTCCCAGGCAAACGAAAGGAGCATCCTGCTGGCTCAGGTCCACCCATTCCTCCGTCCCCTTAACTTTACGCACAGCGCCGGCATCCTCACCGTCAGATGAGGCAATGCGGATATTAAGCGCATCCCTGTACACTCCTTTTGGAATCAGACGTGCATCAACGTCCTTATCCATCTTCCCTTCAGTAAAATTTCGTATAATTTCCATTTACCAGCGGCTGAACCCGCGGTCGGTATGGAGAGCCTGGATAAGTTCTCCTATCTTATTACTCCCTTTCCGTCTGCGCGCTCTTTTTAATTCAATAAAATAATCCATTTTTGCCCTGCGTTTTTCTATTGCAGGGACATTACGTTTGCGCTCAATAGCCTTCCAGTAAAGCCAGTTGTCAAGAGCTATCCTGAAAAACTTATGAATACGCAACTCTCCGTATTTGCGAGAGAGTTTTTCATCCAGGAGCGGATCTGAAATATATTCAATAACCACCTTGTCTGTGAGCATATTATCAAAGATAAAGGTCTTTGAAACAGGGTCATACTTATATTCACCATTAAAATTGGCATGACCTCCTTTAATCCCGAAAAACTTTCCCTTTGCAAGGCTTGCTCCATCAAAATACTCTGCAGGATAATTCCATTGTATCTCATAAGGGGATCCGCTGCGGGATCCAGGACTGTTAAGGGTAGGGGTGAGCCCCTGACCCGAAAGTAAATATCCTTCATGATCAAGCATCAGGAAGCCATCCTCGTTTCTCAGATAGGCCTCGGCATTATTAATACGGTCATTAACATATAATAAGTGCAGATACCCGCACTCATCTACACTAAACACCCTGATGTACTCTAGCGCGTCAAGCGGCATACTTACCTTGTTAACGTCATTGATAACAGCTTCATGATACCTGACTTCCTGCAGGTGATCATAATGCATTTCCTGTAATCCCTTCTTGGCATAAGCCATGGCTACAGTTCTGTCCAATCCATAAGTGTAATCATCCTCGGACTGGACTAAAATGAAATCATTGACAATATCTTTCAGGAGAATTTTTTGTGAATCCTGAGTCCACATTACGGGTAGATAATATGTTTCAGTCGGACTGGCCACATTATCTACTATAGTAATATACTGTGGGGTATAATACTCGATGGTATCTTCCCTGGGAGACAGTGATATGGTCCCCAGGTTACCTGCTATACTTATCGTATAGGGCAGGGTGAACTGGGTCAGCCATGAAGGCATGGCGGTAATATATAAAGCCGCTGCATTGGTAGCAATCCTTACTACCTGTGTAGACGGGTCCGGTCCAAAGTCTACTAATGTTGGTTTTGCTTCAATCATGAATTGTCCCTGTTAAATTCTTCCTGTGATTCATCCTTGACAAGCTGTGTAATCTCCTGTTCCCTCAATGACGGTGCCGCCTGTCCTAATATATCCCCAACCACTCTTGGGAAAAGATATTCCGGAATGGTAAAATCCTGATAATCCCCGGCAGTTGGATTAAACACTGCCAGACTACCGATCTCTGTATATGTCCACTTGGGATCGGCAGGCTGGGCATAATAATAAAGTATTACCTCATCATCCAACGGGGTAGTGTTAATAACCCCTATGGTAAGCGGATAAACATACACCTTATTACCGTACTTCTCCGCGATAGGTTCCTGTTCTGTCGGGCCTACAAGGTAACTTCCCCTGTGGAAACCTATTTTTTTCTTATTGACAATAGGAATACTAATAGTATCACGGAGCCAGAGGCTCACCTCGTACATAAAATCAGAGGGAAGGGTAAAATAATCATTAAGGACAGCAAGGGGTTTGCGGGTCAGGGCAACCTTGTCGATAATATCATCCAGGATTTCTTTCTTGGCCGATAAATCATCAGCCCCACCACCTATCTTGCCGCGGTATTTAGTCCTGCGAAGATCATCAAGCGCCTCATTAATTATCTTGAGTTGGGCGCTTTTAGCAAAAAGATTAAACCGGGCCGGGGTGATTTCCCCGAACCGGTTCTTGTTTAATATTGTCTGTACTAAGTTGTATACATCATTTATCATCTCCGAATCGTTCCTTTATCACATCGTAAACTATCTGTCCTTCCTGTGAGTTGACAAAAGTAATCCATCTCCTGTGAGCTGCGACCCCTTGCGGAACATCAAAGATTTTACCACCGGTCTCTGTCCAGACAACCTTGCTTTTGGCTACATCAATGGTGATAAGCCCGATACTTATAGCCTTGTTAAAACTATAGATAAGGTCAGCCTCATCATTATTAAATGCATCAATCACTACCTGTGGTGTCTTATCAATATAATTTGAAATCAGTTCTTCCAGCTGACCAATCTGCATATTAATAATAGACGGGTTGGCAGGCTGTAAAACTATAGCCACCGAAGCAAGTTTCTGCACATCATAATTGTCTTCAAGCAATACGGCGGCTTTTCTTCTCAGCCTGGTTGCCTCCAGGCGCTTGGTACGTTTAGCATCCTCATCCTGCACATCAAAGAGTTTTCCACCCATTTGTATACATAAAGGATTAATAAGCATGAACTTCTGAAGACAAGGATTTGATTTGGGAGCATACACCCGGAGATGATTAAAGGTAATTCCCTTAACTTCAATTTTCCCTCCCTGTGTCGTGTCAAATTTCTGCTCCTTTACAAATGGAGTATCAAAAGCCGGTGCATACCTCAATTGAGAAATAGTACCATCAAGCACTACCTTTGTCTTACCCTTGATATGCTTATGGTCGCCATACTTGGGATCAATAATTTCAAAGATCAGATCTCTTTTACCAACGCCAAATTTTATAAACAGGTCGCTGGCTACATTTTCTAAAAATAATTGCTTTGCCATTTTATTCTAATTTAAAATTAATATTAAAAAAAGGGAGGAGATTGCGTCACCTCCCTCAGTATCTTTACAGCGTATTACTACGCGTTTGCTCCTTCAAATATCAGGTGTTTACGAGCACCAACAGTTCTTAACAGGCGCTCAGTCCTGAAGTGAATCTCGAATTTATCAGTTGATACATTCGGATTGGGATTCATCACAGAACCAAGAATAAAGCTCTCAAACCTACGGCTGTACCCGGGCTTGCCCTTGTACATTAATGTGAGGTATGGAACATTAACCCTTGCATTGTCAGCTATCTGATTCTGAATAGTTCCGAGTCCGTAAGGACACATTATACCATTTGTAACATATGTAGCGGACAGGTCAGTAGCAGAAGTGCTTGCATAGAAAGTAGGATCTTTCAGGATTTTCCAGGTCTGTTTCAGGAATGTGTAACCACTCCAGTCGATACCCTTCCAGCTCAGGTCACTCATCTTGGGCGTGCCGGTTGGCATACCAAAGTTCATTCCGGGGAATACAACATTCGAATCAAATCCTGCCCCACCATGCAGAGCATTAAGGGTAGCGGCAAACTTGTCAAACGCAAGGTCAGCCTCCCTGTTGAAGAAAGCCATATTAATCTTCTCTCCCGCAGCATTATCCATGTATGCAATCAGTTCTTCAAGGTCAGCCAGGTCACTGATATAACCAGCCCAGTTACCACCACGCTCACGAAGAACAGGGAAGTAACCATCCGAACCAAGATATCCTGCTGCAAAATCAGGTGATGCAGCATCTGTTTTTTCAATAGTCAGAGCCTGTATCTCAAGGTGATCCATAAATCTGCGCTTAGTTTCCTCAGCATCTTCCAGGTACCAGTATTCGTTACCGGCAGGATCCTCAAGCCATGAGATGTTAGTAAGGTCAGAACCATTTACCTCGAAGTGATCTTTAGCAATAAAAGGTTTATTGTCATAAAGGTCAAAACTTCTTGTAAGAGCATAATCTTGTCCGGCAGCTCCTTTTAAGAACTCGGTACCAATCTTGAATACAGTAAGACCGGTAAGGGTAGAAGGAACACCAGTAGCGCCGTCACGAGCCTGAACCCTCATAGAGGTAGTCGTAAACGATGTGGTGATAACACGAACAATAAATTTCTCGTCATCTGCAGCATTATGAATCTCCAGAATGTCATTCGGACGGAATGTCATCACGGCAGCGGCAGCACGGGTCAGTGTTCCAATACCGGCACCAACATCAGCATAGATGCAGTCCTGGTATTTAGAGTGTCTGCGACCTTCTTCTCCCCAGATAGTCTTGTCGGCGACAAGTTCTTCCTCAAGAGCGAAGTATTGTAACAGGCCGGTCAGTGATTGATCGGCATAGATCTTCATTAATTCAGTTTTCAGGTCTGGATAGAACTGATCTGAAAAATCAAAAGTATCTTTGTAGTTTGATGTGGACGCCAAAACCCCGGTTGAGGGGCTAACAAACGATCCAGCAAAAGTAACCTTAGCCATTTTGTAAAATTTTGTTTAAAGTTTAATACTAATCCATATGCTTAACGATTAGCTCTCCTTGCCGTGTCCAGAACCTTTTGTTTCTGATCGGGCTTCATCCCCTTGACAGAATCACCAGGCGGTACTTGATTCTCTCCCGGTTTATTACCCGGTTCCGGTAAGTCTTTCAGAACCGATTCCCTGATCCTGGTTTCCGCATCTGTTAAGGCATTTTTTACAATTGCCTCTGCGTGAACCCCCCTCTCAAGGATGGATATAAACTTTGCCGGATCGAATTTTCCGTCTTCACCGGTAAACATTCTGTCCTTAAGAACTGTATCAAGAGACTCATATCTCTTTTTAAGTACAGTCTTATCTGTTAAAACATATGATTGCTCACCTGTCTTAACCTCCACCTTGTCACTGTTAAGCATCGCATCCACCCTGCCTCTCCAGTTATCCGCAATTTCATTTCTCTTCGGATCAACCGGAACAGAGTATTTGCTCTTTTCTTGTTCAAAAAACTGTCGTCCGGTCGCGATCACATCTTTATAGTCCAGCCCGGCAAGTTTAATTTCCTTTGAATTAAGGACAACGCCCTCATCATCAAGTACCTGATCCGGCTTGTATCTGATTTTCACCAGATCACCCAAATCTTCATCAGTCAGTCCGGGTTTCTGTGATTTTAGATATTCTCTTGCCACCACATCATCTGAAACCTTAGTCCAATCTTTCTGAAGACTGAAGAAATCCTCTGGATTCCTGCCGGTATCTTTCACAAACTTGTCAATAGCCTGAACTTGCTCATTAGCATAGTCAATCGGCCTTTCAACGATCTTCTCAACTTCCTTTTCCTGAATCAAATCAGCTATACTCTTGATTTCTCTTCCTTGCTGTTTGCTAAGGTACCCGAATACAGATTCATCATTCAGTTCAAGTGGTTGAGGGTCTCCCGGCTTGGTGTCATCACCCGGGTTAAGGGGTGGATCTACTGGGTCGGGAATAATAACTTCAGGTTCAGGGTCTGCCGGTGCCGGATTTGCTCCTGGTTTAGGATCACCCTCATGCGCCTTATTAAATTTCTCTAAAATCTCTTTTTCTTTTGTCATGACTGTTATTTTTATTTAGACTGAATACAAATTTATCATTATTTATAAAAAAAACTGTGTCAGAGCGTTGTATATTAATTTATTTTTACTACATTTGCCAAATAAACTAAAAATATTTTGTGTTATGTTCGAACTAAAGTGTATTTTTGAAGAAATCCTGGAAAACAAAAGCGGTACAACGCAAAAGGGTAAAGAATGGTTTTCCCTTAAGTTCCGGGTGTCCTGGCAGAGTGGCAATTATGAAAACTATGCCGTGTTCTCATCAAGTTACAAACCTCTGATAGAGAGAGTTGAGGCTTTGGGTGCAAAAACTTCCATTACCGTGGTCTTCACACCATCTGCCAACTACTGGAAAGAGGAAGACAAATGGTTCGCATCCAATGTTGCCCTGAAAGTGATGAAGGACGAAGATGCCCCTGTGTAATGAAGGACAAACTAATATTTGCCCCGTTGCAAAAGGCGCTGAAATTAAGAATTTGCACGCCGGTCATAGCCTCCTATAACCTTATTTCGGCCATAGGGGAGCTTGCGGAATCTGCCAAATCCCAGTATGGGACCAAACCACAAAACATTGTGCCGTCCCTCTCGGGAATACTGGAAGCCGTCTGTGTTATTGCCAATGGTGCAGGTTATGACATCCCGGACGTGAAAGCCGCCCTGTCCTTATATGGGGATGATCGCAGCGCCCTGTCCCTCCGGAGGGGGTTACAGGAACTTACAGGCAGTGTTTACAACCTGCTGAGATCCCCACAACAGGGAGCTGAGGCTGTTAATAATATAACAGCCAATATATTAACTATCTGTACAGCTCACGATATTGATTTTCAATCTGTCATTAATTATGGCATCGGGCAAAATAAGAAAAAATAGGGACGGGTTAACCGCACTGAGCTTCAGCATCAACACTCCTGGGTTCGGTGCGGATTTCAGCCCGTTATGTACATCAGATGAGGTATTACTACTTGTAAAGAAGGATGTATATATTGCACTTACATTGCACGAAACAGAATTATTGTATAACAATTTACATAATGTATTATGCTCAGACCTGAACCAATAGGATATAACGTTGCGGTTATAGACGAAAAAGCCGAAACTACTACAAAGAGTGGTCTTTATATACCACTGGGTTCACAGGAGAAGCCTGTTATTGCTGTGGTATTTGCAGTAGGGGAAAAGATAGAAAGCGTTAAGCTCGGAGACCTGATAGCCTATAAAAATGGTCGTGGCACTGTTGTTATTGCCAATGACATATCATATCGTCTGCTTACCGAAGGAGATTTACTTACAAAACTTGTTGAAAAATGAAACTGATATGGCATTAAGAATCAGAAAAAACGGGCAGATACTATGTGCAGCAATGCATCCAATCCAGGAAGGTGATACATATATTGGTGATGGATTACATCATGCAATGGCTGTTACATACCAGGTAATTGGTGCTGAATCAATGGAGAAACATAAAGATAGTGGAGAATGGTGGTGGATGGGGAATATTCCAGAAGGTATTGAAATTGATGATTTTTATAAAGACATTTAACTTAAAATTATTAATATGCCGTGGTTAGTTAAACACCCAAAATATATTCCGGGTAAGCATTTGGGAACATTTAAGCGGGGCGGAAATAAGTATTACTTTGTTCAGTGGGACAAATTTACACGTAATAGGTATGATAGGAAGAATACATACGAGCATGAACTATTAGCCAGTGAATGTATTTTATACAGAGTTCCTGGTAAAAGAGAACGAGCAATACAAAATTTTTTAAGAAAATTATTGAAATAAAATAAACAATTAATATGAGTCAGAATAGAGAGATAAAATTCGAGAAAGAAGCCCGTAACCTGGTGCTGGAAGGAATCAATGAAATATCCAGGGCGGTAGCTGTTACGCTGGGAGCCAAAGGCAAGAATGTAATAATCGGAGACCATACAACCCGGATAACAAAAGACGGAGTGACCGTTGCCAGAGCTATAAACTTTGAAGATCCATACAAAAAAATTGGAGCAGACATGATTAAAGAGGTTGCCAGCAATACCTGTGATGCCACAGGCGATGGGACCACTACGGCGGCGATCCTGGCTCAGGCTATTATTTATCACGGATTAAAACATGTTGAGGCCGGCGCCTCCCCCATATCCCTGAAAAGAGGAATGGACATAGCCACAAAGGCTGTCGTGGAAAGTATGCAATCATTATCCCGCCCGTGCAATACTAAAGAAGAAATCCGGGCTGTGGCAATAATATCCGCAAATAATGATGAAGATTTAGGGGGCAAAGTAGCCGAGGTAATGAGCAAGGTCGGGGCTGACGGGGTGATAGACATACAGACATCAGAAACGTCCGAAACTACTATCGATTCTATCGAAGGAATGAAACTGGATAGCGGATTTATCTCTCCTTATTTAATCACCGAACCATCAGATTTTACATCAAGATTGGAAAAACCATATCTCCTTATTACCGACATGAAAATAACCTCGTTAGAGAAAATGATCCCGATAATGGAACTGGCTAAAAGAAATTCCCGTCCTTTATTTATTATAGGATCTGAATTCGGGGGAGATGCCCTGACGGGGATTGTAGCCAATCATGTTAAAAATAATCTCAGGATGTGTGCTATCAAACCACCTGGTATGGGGATAAACCAAAAAGAAATATTGGAAGATCTTGCCATACTTACCGGCGGGGAAGTTTTAACAGATCAGAAGGGTATTGATATAGATAATATTAATCTTAATTTGCTTGGCTCCTGTGAAAGAATCATCACTGACAAATTGTCAGCCATAGTGGTTGGCGGGGATGGCGATAAGGAAGCCGTGGAGGGAAGAAAAGAAAATATCCGCAAATCAATCAAAGCAGCCAGGACCGAAGTTGAAAAGAGCAATATTAAAGATCGTCTGGCCAGGATGGAAAACGGTGTGGCCATTATCAGGGTGGGTGCAAATTCAGAAACAGAGCTGTCGGAGAAAAGGGATAGGATCGAGGATTCTGTCGGGGCTACAACAGCGGCCATGGATGGAGGTATTGTTCCCGGTGGCGGTGTTGCGCTGGCTCTTGCCGGCTATGGTTTATTGGTCCCCGCAGATGCAAATGATGATGTCAGAATAGGGATGATGATAATCAAGCAGGCATGTGAAGCCCCTATAAGGCAGTTGGCTAAGAATTGTGGCGTTGATAGCGGGGTGGTTTATAATAAGGTTATTGAGACAGGGCTTGGATATAATGCCCTGACAAATAAGTATGAGGATTTGTTGGCAACGGGGGTTATTGATCCGTTACTGGTTCCCAAGATAGCTCTTCAGAATGCCGTATCCGTGGCAAGTTTGTTTCTGACAACAGACTGTATCATAGTAGATAAAAAATAGATCATGAAAACAACTTTGGAACAAAGAATCAGGTTTTACAACAAAAAACGCAAATCCTTGAAGAAGTCTCTGCCCATGAAACCAGAGAAGTATTATAAAGAAGTTAAGGCAAGTGAGGAATTGCCAAATGGCCGAATCAGTTATTATGCTAAATATAATGGTTTATTATGTACTATATCACATTTAGATGATGATTATGTTCTAGAAGGTGGAGAGGGGGATATTCTCACCACTGAAGACGTGAAGCGTCATGTGATCTGGCTTAAAAAAGTCACTATTGAGGAGAAAGTTAAAACAGCAAAAGAATATCTTGAAAGTGCTTTAATAAATCCTGATATTTTAATTGACACAGTAGAGGGTGAAAAATCACTGTTGTTTATTCTTGAACATTATGCTAAAGTTACCGTTGAGGAATGGCTCAAATCCCAAAGTGTTATATCCAGTGATTTGCTAACTAAAGGGCAGATGCGTGATTATATTATACGCATACATGGGATGGCAACAGGTGATTATGTGCAGAGTGATACTGAAATGAGAAGCAGAATAGGAAAACTTTGCGAACAAGCAATAGAAGTCGATGGGATTATGAAAGGATTTTTGGGCAGGGGTGGTAAATATGATGAGCGTGATATATTGCAAGCAGGTGGACTTGATGATTAATCCCAACTAACAGATAAACTAAAAGTGGTACATGGAAAATTGCGGTTATATAGTTAGTTATAATAGGTGTCCAAAGCCATACTTAATACTCCCGAGGGCTGGATAAGTACCCAAGAGCAATATCAGGCAGACTATACGATTGTACCATTTAATATTAACTAACAATAGAAAAGTGAAAAAAAGAGTATTAGCAAAAGTAGGTACCCATTCATCTTGTATACTTGTATTATGGAATGATCTTCCATATAAGGAAGGTGATTGGATTTACGCAATGAAAGCTGAATTATATGATTCCCTACATTGGTCGTGGCGCAGAATTAAGCATAATGGTATGTGGGCACATTACTATGTTGATAAGATAGGGGTAGTATTGTTTGTACATCTTTAGTAACACTTATTTAATATTAACTAATAACAGAGAGATGAAAGGCGATTGAAAACAATTGACTAACTTGCATAAACAGAGAAACCATGA
>DATKUO010000068.1:0-79657 GCA_035530515.1 Bacteroidales bacterium | reverse complement strand
CTCATTAAACTTTTGTACGACTGCTCTCCTGATAGTCTCATGGCACATGTACATGGTAATGAATCCAGGAGTGAAGAATGATCCATCTTTGTATCCATTGATTTTCTCAAAAATCAGTCCTAAAACAGAGGCATTTATGAGTGTTTTGTTTTCTTCCTGAATATCCTCCGAACCTTCACTGGAAAAATCATAAGAATCAAGAAATTCAAACAGATATTTTAATGGTTCAATGTCCCCTGCAATTTTCTTACCTGATCTGTCTTTTAATACTGTACCTGTGAGTACTGGAAGTTTGGCATTATCGTCAAGGCTGTTTATTCGTATTGTCTTGTGCTCCAAGTCATTTGGTTCAAATAGAGAACTATTCAGAAAAGGAACGTTTCCAAACTTTTGTTTTATTAATTCACTGCGGTCACATTCTTTTACAGCAAGAACTTGAAAAATTAATTTGTTTAATTCATCATAATCATGAATTCTTTCAATATTGAGAAATAGGAAAGCTTTATCTCCGTTGTTATATTTAATAAGTTGTCCTTCAAGCAACTTGAGAAACAAGATTCGATTTATCCAGGTTATTACAAGTTCCAGAGCAATATTGAATAACTGTTCCTCTTTATCCTTTCCAAAGTCAGATAATTTCGGTAATTGAGAAAGACAATCTTCATATTTTAAGATTGTTATAGCATTTTCAATTAATGAACCAGGATTTCTTTTATTTTCAATCTTTCTTCCAATTATTTTCTTACTTCCCAGCTTCGTTTCTTCAAGTCCAATGATATGCAGGAGTTCATTGTAAAAGGCCCTGTCAAGATTGTTACTGTCATTTGCAAAAGGAAGTTTTAAAAGGTGTTCAGGAGAGAGTATTTTATATAATCCAATAAGCTTATTGTCATCTTCCCTGTTTGCATTTTTAATAGGTGTTTCGAAATCTCTTAAATCAAAGTGAGTTACCAAAACCTTAGAATCCAATTTATTGATGCATGGTTCGGCAATATTCTTATAAAAGAAATCAGTATTTGTTCCGGAGAGTCTGCCTTCTTCGAAATCAATGAATTGTTTAACAAGGCTTTTGTCATCAGCAAAGATTTTTTCAAAATCATTTGAGTTGAAAATGAACCATTCAAAAATATTGGTTATAACAAGGTGTTTGATCTCAAGATTCTTATTGGTTACTCTTTCCCGGAGATAGTATAGAATTAATTCATGAAATGCTTTACTGTTAATGTTTTCACAGGTTGGCATCTCTGATTTATTGCCTGGTTTCTTTGTCTCAAAAAGTACGCCAACTGTAGAGTTTGAATCTTTCCCATTATGAATAACAAGGTCAGATCTACCTTTTGTATTAATGTAATGATTTGGTGAATAGTATGTATTTTTAAGGAATTCGGAAATAATATTCTTATGAAATTCTTCAGATTCAGTTTCTTTAATCTGGACAAATAGGTTTGCAATGTTCCTCTTGAAAGTCTCTATTTGCGTCCTGTTTGGCTTGACTTTCAGGTAAGCTTTGTTAATTGAATTTCTTAAGTTTAATATGTTGATCTCCATTTATCAGTCGAGGTTGAGGAGTTAAAGTTACAGAATCGTTCACAAATAGTTGGTTATATTGTCATAAAATGATGATTCCGCCTGCAATTTGATTTCGGAATCATATTTTAGTCTGTATAGTGCCTGAACCTCTTATTGCAAAACATTGGAAATCAATGGTCCAATAATTTTATAACAAAGATTGTTGATGGATTTGTTGACAAAATGTATGTATTGAGGCCATTTTATTATCCCATCCCAAGATTACCGGAGAAACTTGGGATGGGATAGAATTTATAAACCAATTAAGTAATACATTAGTCATTGAGTACTTAACAAGAATTTAGGTTGTACCATGCTGTCTAAGGACAATAAATCAATAAATATCTATATTATACCAGTAACTGAGGCTTGGCTGAAAAAATATTAAAATTATTTCAGAATACCAATCGCTATTCCCGCAACCGGCGACACTCCGGAGAAATCGATATTAAACCAGTCTTTATACTTTGTAAAGCTGTCTTCATCATTATATTTACTCAGACGTATATTTCCACCGGCAAACAGGTCAACTGTGAGCACATTAAAAAGAGGTATTTTCATTCCAATAATTACACCTCCGGCAAATATATTCAGATGCTGGATTATTTGCTTATCAACCATCTCCCAAACATCAGGATCGGTTTCCTCCAATTCACGGTAATTTCCGGTTATCTTCATTTTTCTGTACATTACCTGGGGTGCTGCATACAATCCAAGGGGCGCCTTTTGCCTTTTACTATGATTTGCCAGAAGGTAATTCCGGAACTGAATGTTTAATCCACCACCAGACATTACTTCACCCTCATATGGCTGATATACATTCGTTGCCGCATCTAAATATGCGAAACTCTGATTTTTGAAATAGTAATTTGAAAGACCCTGTGTTGTTGAGTAAGTGGCCATTCCACTTATATTAGCAGAAAACCTCGGATTCAGGATCCTTTCGTATGATAAACAAAATGTGCCCTCAAGAAGTCTGACAGGATCGAGCGTAATTGCAGATTTATATATAGGTATAAATTCAGGTGTTTTTTCTAGAATAACTTGAGGTTGAATTTTCACAGCCTGTATATTCTCCTGACTTATTTTATACAATGAATCCATCTCATTTAATTTTCTTGTCATCGTTTGCGGGTCAAAATCCAATGAACTGATCTTAGTGTTTATTTCATTAAGCTTAATATCAAGTTCTTTAGGTTTTGCTTCCCAAAGTTTAATCTTCACATCCAGTAGCTCCAGCTTTGAATCGAGAAGTTGCAATTTCATATCGAGCATTTGTGATTTTTGCGATGTGGAGTCCTGAGCATAAGTTTTTGAACAGAATACCACCATTAAAAATAATCCAATGACTTGCAGTGGTTTACATAGTTTTGTTTTCATAGCATTTATTTATTGGTTTGACTAAGGGTAGTTATATTTTTCGTTTGATTAATTCATTGGTTTGGTCAGGAATTCTATGCAAATATCCTGCCAAGTTTGTTAAATAAAAGTATCATATAATCAGCATACTCTGGGTTTAGCTGCTTTTTCTTACAGACTTCCAATACCCCAAAATCTTTTTATGTTTGAATTTGCTCCAATGGCACCTGAACTCTATAATGTAATTCATTAATATTTAATAAAATAATTTTTCAACTACTAAAACTGTTAACGGATTTGATGATGAAATTGTATGTTTTAAGGCTATTTTGATATCCCATCCCAGGTTTTACCGGAGAAACATTGGATGGGACAAGTAACCTGGAAGAATCATAAAATTATATAGGTAACGCTTTCAGTTAATAATCCTTATCTATTTTTCTTACGATTATCCATTTCATTAAACTTCCCCATAATATGTTTAATAAGATCGCGCGCAGTCTTAATATCAACTCCGGCTTTTACTGCCAATGCCTCAATATCCGGTTCACGGCCGGCATTGATGTCCGGCAAAACTAATCTAAAAAGCGTATTAAGTTTATCAAGATTTTCCTGGTCAGCAGGGGAGGTTTCTATTGAAAACAAATCTTCATAATCATTTAACCTGATTTTTCTTTTCAGAATATCTGAAGCAGCGCTTATCATAGAAAGGTTAACACGCAGAAATGGATCAGCAGAAAAATTATATCCATATTCATTTAAACCTTCTGCAAGTACCCTAAACCCCCTGTCAGTCATAGAAGAAAGCAGTATAATTTTTTTATTTTCATCAAAATAAGACTGAGAGAAGTGCGGTGGACCACTCCATCTTTTCAATGATAGCCGGTAAACCCCTTTATTATACTCTGTTTTAAAGCTTTTGGTAAGACTTTTTGTATTGATCGTATCCAGATCATATTCTGCCATCACATGTACTAACTGATCTTCTTTATTATAAATCAGGGGAGCATTGGCACCTGATAAGAGCATCATATAGGGTACGGGATTGTATTCCAGGTTTGCCAGAAGCTCCTGTTCATCTTCAATGTCAGGTTTTAGTTCAGTTGCGAAATAGAATATATCATCAGGTTCAAAAGACTTGTAACCTCCAATGGGGCCAAAACTCTGCCAGCATGCACCGTTATAAGCAATAAGATTGAGCCATAGGATTACTGATTGATCTTTAAGTGTATTTGTCACACCAGGTGAATATAAAAGAAACTCCTGGTCTGAAAACACATCTTGCATAATAAAAAAACTTTCAGCCGGACGATTTTTAATTACACTGAAACTAAATCTCCATGGCTGTTCTGCCTGAAACTTAAGCCAATTCCTTTCCTTAATATCAAGCTCTTTCAAAGCGGTATGGCTCAGATAACTTTTGATAAGCCCATCTTTCTTGAAAACCTTGTGTGCTATGTATTGAGCCTTCAGTCTATTTATCCATTCTTTCTGAAATTTACGAGTTATGTGCTTGTAAGATTCAAATCTTTGGTCCATTTCATGTTCCAGATTATTCCGTTCTGCAGCATAGTAAAGTAAAAATTCGTCAATCACCTTTGAGGAAATTATACTATTTTCTTCACAAAAAAGTTTAATTGTTTTAAAATCCTTCATAGAGCGAATGCTATAAAACAGCAGTGTTTCGTTTAGCTAGAAAATCCCTTATTACAGGTACCTTCAAAATCTTATTTTTTCTGGATGAGTCTAGTTTATATGTCTTGTTTCCCTGAATCAATGACTCAAGAGGGATGTCCAGATACCGGTTGAGCATAGTTATCATTTTTAGTGTTAACTGACGCTTACCGTTTAATACTTCAGATGCTCTGGTCTCTCCACCAAACAATGGAGCAATATCTTTCTGTTTAAGATCCATCTGATCCATTCGGAATCTTATTGCTTCAATGGGATCAGGTGCAGCGATAGGATAATGTTCATACTCATATCGCTCAACCAGTAGAGAGAGTAACTCCAGTTCATCGCCAATATCTGTCCCCGGTTCTATTTGATCTACCTTAGAGTTAATAAGCTTATAAATTCTCTCAACTGTGTTATTATAATCCTTTTCAGTTTTAATTACTTTCAGATTCATATTTCACCTCCTCTGCATCAATATTATCGTATTCCTTGTGAGTTCCAAACCAGACAATAAATACTATTCTAAGTTTGTATTCTATATCAACTATCAAGCGGTATTCATTCCCTTTTATATTAAAAACAACCCGTTTGGAGCTGATTATGCTTGCATTCTTATACTTTAGTTTTAGCTCGCTCGCATTGTTCCACTCCGAATTCTTTACTTCATATATCCAGGCCTGAATTGCTTTTTGGGCACTCTTGTATCTGGGTTTACGGCAATAATCCCGAAGTGTTCCTGTTTTAATTATACGCATACAATCACAAAAATACAAAAAACTTACCAAATAAGGTAACAAACCTTAAAAGATCAACACTAACATCAATTTAATGGAAAAGCCTGGGTGCTGGTGGCACCACTTAAAAAAGAGTGAGAGTGAGAGTGAGAGTGAGAACTCGAACGAACACTCTCATTCTTTTTTCTCAATACTCTCACTCACACTTATGAGAAATATCTATTTTAAAGGAACTATTGAAGGAGCAAATTCCGATGAACAGGGTAAATTCTTATTATCGACTGATCTTACAGGAGACAAAATCCTTGTTGTCAGTTGCATTGGATATAAAACACATGAAGAAGCTGTTAAACTTCAGAATATTGATATAGGACTTATAGTTACACTTTCTGAAAATGAAGTAGAATTAAGAGAAGTTACTATTTATGCCGGAACTTTCGAAGCGGGGGATAAGAAAAAATCAGTGGTGTTGAACAGATTAGATATAGCTACCAATCCAATCGATTTCGATGACGCAATAGGCGCTATAAGAACACTTCCGGGAACGAGTAATGCCGGTGATGAAGGTGGCTTATTTGTTCGTGGAGGGGAACAACATGAAACTAAAACATTTGTCGATGGATTACTGGTTGAGAGTCCATACACCGCAAAACTGCCGAGCGTACCGGTACGTGGAAGGTTTTCTCCTATGTTATTCCGGGGAACAGTCTTTAGCACTGGGGGTTATTCAGCCGAATTTGGCCAGGCATTATCGTCAGTATTACTTCTGAATTCAATAGATGAGCCTGAAAAAAATGAAACAGGCTTTACTCTGTTTTTTTCAGGGGTCAATATTAATAAAACTAATAAATGGGAGAAGTCATCTCTTTCGGCTTCATTACAATATGTCAATATGTCTCCACTCTACCGGATCATCAACTCAAATATCAAATGGAATCACGAACCTGAGAGTTATAATCAAATGATTGCATATCGCCACAAAGCAGGTAAACGCGGCATGATAAAAGTTATGTCTAATTTTTCAATAGATAATAGCAGCATTCAATATCGTAATCTTGACACAAAGCTGGATGACATGATATCTCTAAAAAACAATGATTTGTTTATAGTTTCAACCTATAAAGGAGTAGCCGGAAAAGACTGGATAGTGAACTCGGGTGTTTCATTCAATTTTGATATTCCGTGTTTAAATTATAACAATGCTGTCTGATATATACAGAAAACAAGAGTATAGTATTTTCAGGTTTTCTCCCTGGTACCTGATAATTCCAATCATTATAGGATTAATAATAACATTTATTTCTTACCCGCAGGGATTTTTGTCTGTTAAGTTCATTTCTTTTGTTATAATCTACTCTTTATCTCTTGGTATCCCTTTCATGAAGACTTATGAATATGTCGAATGGAAACTCGAGCAATATGTTCCCTGGCTAAAGAAACCAAATTTAAGATTCTTTTTAACCGTCTTTATTGAAATATCAATCGGTATTCTTATTCTTATTGTTGTCAATTACCTTATTTTTATTGTGATACAAAAACAGGAAATTGGCTCATTATTTACAAAGACATTTGAAGGGTTAAAGTATATGACCATTTTTACAATTTTAGGTATTATCCTGATTAATAGTTCGTATTTCTTTAAAAACTGGAAACAGGCTGCTGTAAATGAAGAAAAACTTAAAAGAGAAAAATTGGCAATCGAATTCGAAGCTCTTAAAAATCAGGTTAATCCACATTTTCTTTTCAATAGCCTGACCGCCTTATCTTCATTGGTTTATAAAAACCAGGATAAAGCAGTTACATTTATCAGGGAATTCTCAAATGTTTTCAGATATGTGCTTGAAAGCCGCGAAAAAGAAGTGGTCGATATTGTTACTGAGAAAAAATTGCTCGAATCGATTTCATATCTGTACCAGATAAGGCATGATGACTCGCTTCAGATAAGAATAAATTTATCTGATGCAACTGACAGATATATTATTCCGATGGCATTGCAAATGCTCCTGGAAAATGCAATTAAACACAATGCAATATCGGTAAACAAACCATTAATGGTGGAGATCGGGGAAGAAGAAGATTATATTTTTGTAAAAAATAATCTACAACCTAAAAAGGCTGAAATTGTATCCAATAATATAGGCTTGGAAAATATTAAATCAAGATATAAATATTTATCTGACAAGGATGTCCTGGTTGAGATTTCAAATGAGTACTTCGTAGTAAAAATTCCTGTTTTAAATAAGAAAGATGTATAAGGCATTGATTATTGAAGATGAAAAACCTGCAGCAGAACATCTTCAAAGGTTAATAAACCAGTCCGGAATAAAAATAGAAGTTGACCGGATCATCTGTTCAGTTGATGATGCCCTGGTCTGGTTTAACAAAAATCCAATGCCAGATTTAATATTTCTTGATATTCAATTATCCGATGGTTTGAGTTTTGAGATATTTAATTATGTAGATATTACCTGTCCGATAATTTTTACAACTGCTTATGAGGAATATGCTATTAAAGCGTTTAAAGTAAATAGTATTGATTATTTGTTAAAACCAATTGGTATTGACGATCTTAAGTATGCAATTGGCCAGTTTGCATCAAATACATACAATTCCAAAGAAATTTCTAATCAGACTTTAAAGTACAAGGTTGACCAGGTAATGAAGTTGCTGACTAATAACTATAAATCACGTTTTGTAGTAAATGTTGGTATGCATATTAAGTCGATTGAAGTTGAAAAAATCAGTCTGTTCTATAGTCTCGAAAAATCAACATTCCTTCTTGACGATAAGGGTAAGACATACGATGTAAACTATTCACTTGATCAAATTGAAAGCCTTACAGACCCTAGGCAATTCTTTAGGATTAGCAGGAAGCATATTATTAATATCACAGCTATAACTGACATTATTTCATTTACAAACAGCAGGTTGAAATTGAAGATCTCTAATTCGAAGGACGATGATATATTGGTGAGTCGCAGCAAGTTAGCGGAATTCAGAAAATGGCTGGAGAGATAAATTCAGTTAAATGAAACAAATTTCTTATTGACGCCTGCCTGCCCTGCCTATCGGCAGGCAGGGAGTTGTTGACTGATTCTCAATGTACACATAGTCAGGCTACCGATATTCACAATTAACGAAGACTATCCATTTGCAATCAAATTTATTTGTCTGTTGCGGCATACTAAAAATTGTTATTTATCAAATAATTATTTGACGGATGTCATTGATATGCTTAGCGTATATAGCTTATTATTATAAGGAAATGCAAATGCATTAATATAACTTTAATGTATTAAAAATCAAATATTAAAATTTACCAGAATAAATAGAAAACAAAATGATAAAAGTAGCCATCCCAATGTCCAGCGGACATGCTGCACTGCATTTTGAAAACTCAAACCAGTTTTTAATTTATAAAATTTCTATATCCAATTTAAAAGTTATTAGCAAACAATTGAGTAGTGATATTATTATTAGTCCTGAATTGATTCCTCAAATATTGTTCATGCATGGTGTGAAATTTGTTTTTGCGAGGCGGGTCAGCAGGAAGATGGCAAAAATGTTAAGTGATAATAAAATTCAGCTCTTCGCAGGGGTACCTGAACAACAGCCTGATAAACTGATTGAAGATTTTCTTGAAGGAGAGCTGATAACTGATAACAGTATGTGTTTCTGATCTGAACTTATTGAAGATTGTGAATAAACAACCATTTATAATACAGATAATTAATCAATTACACAATGGTTTATAGTAGAGGATTCATATACAAATTAAGTTAAACTAATATTTAGTAAGATGTATAAGCAAAAAAGTGAAATAATCGAACAAATTCAGTCTTTCCATAGCAAGGTGCGTAAATTATATCATACACTTTATGAAAAAGAAGCTGATGACAATGTAAAAATTCTATTACATGATCTTTGTCTACATGAGAAGCAACGTGAAGAGTATCTGGAAAAACACAGGAAAATAGCAAAAGTGATGGACTATTGCGTACTCTATCCAACAAACAGGATATCAAATAAGATTTCGGAGTGTTTTAAACATTTGAATACCAGATCTCCATTGTCAGTTTATGATGTGGCCCAGATCGAATCACATTTTGATAATTGTCTTGTAAAATTTTATGAGATATTATCTGGTGAAGAAACCAGATGCGGGAATATTATGAATACATTTCATTACATGATTAAAAAAACGCATCAGGATGAAACTAAGCTTGACGAGATGTTAACCAACTCAATTAGTAGAAAACATTCTAAAATCATTATGTAACCTGCTTATCTGCTTAAATCATCAAGTAAATTAAATATTTATTAATCAATAGATTCATTGTAGGATTTTCTTAAGAATATAGATACAGATAGCTTACCTCTTATCGTGTAAGTCATTGTAAAATTATTCCAGGTAATGAATGACTTTATTTATAATTATTATTAATAAGTTTTATATCTTTATAATATAAAACCACAGAAGTAATAACTCAATCATTATCGAATAGTCTTTTTACATGGATCAGTATCTAACAAAAACAAATTGTATTAACTGTAAAAGAAGTTCAACATGTTTTACTCAAAGAATTGACTATTGCAAAGATTTCTTTTTTTTGGAGAAAGCACACATTAATTTTAAAAAAGGAGAGACAATAATAAAAGAAGGAACATTTGTATCCTCTATTTATTTTGTCCTGGAAGGTTTGGTAAAAGTTTATCTTGAGGGGCCAAATAAAAATGTTATTATAAAGATCATAAAGTCAAACGATTTTCTGGGATTAACCTCGCTATTTGGCGATAATACATATTATTTTTCTGCCACCGCATTATCAGATACCACAATATGTTCAATTGATTTGGATGTTATTAAGCGCTTATTATCTGAAAATTGTAAGTTCACGCAAGAAATAGTAAAATGGTATTGTGGAAATTATAACCTGATGTTTACCAAGTGTTTTAATCTGGGTCAGAAGCAGTTAAATGGTAAACTGGCAAGTATACTGCTATACCTGAATGAGGATAAATTTAAGTCAGAAAACATCTATTCACATCTAACCAGGAAGGATCTGGCAGAGCTATCTGGTATGGCACCTGAAAGTGTAGCTCGCATTTTGTCAAAGTTCAATGATGATAAAATCATTAAGCTCAAAGGCAAAAAAGTTGAGATCCTAAATATGGAGTTGTTAAAAAGTATCGACAAAAACGGATAATCCAATAAATGACTGGAGAATTGCATTTGAATCAGGCTTGAGTCAGATGACTGCTCAAAAAATATAGACTTATCCTCACAATAAACTAATTCCTTATTTGACGTAAAATTTTACTGAATCCTCATAACTACATTTCAAGCGTTGGTGAGGGGATTAAAATTTATTATAATCGCGGCAATACAAATTAGTATTGATTTTTATTGTAGTTGGATTAACTTTCCATTCCCTCTTCTCTCTGCAATTTCAATAACAGGAGAACCGTAATAACAGATATTTCCTGGCCCGTTAATACTTACTTTGATGCTTTCAGAAGCATTAACATGAACATCACCCACTGATACATTAACTATTTCTGCACTCTTACAGAAGAGACTATCTGCAAATATGCTGCAGCCATAACTGTTAATAAAAGTACAGTTATTGGCTTTCCCATTAATATAAAAGTACCCGAGCGTATTTGTGTAATTTTCAATTTTAAAATTATTACAATCAACTGTGAGTCTGACCTCTGCAATCTCACCGACGGCATCATAGAGGAAATGGTCCGTTTTTAAAGTGTCTCTGTTTGAAATATTTACCGGATCCCAGGTTGACATATAATCAAGGTTGGTGAAATGAAGGGTAAGAGTATTCTTATTTGGATTGAAGGGCATCTTCTTATGATTATCAATAATAAGCATGCCATCCTTAGAAACGGCATCGATAGAATTTATGTCATTTTGTCCTGTTATAACCAGTCGGTTTGTTGAGTCCTGGATAAGAACTATATTATAGATACCATAAAACCTAACCTCATGAAAATCATTTAATGCAATTTCTCGGGTATTTACCTCATCATTAAAAAGTATTTTTTGACATGAGAGAATAAATAATGAGGCTATAATAATATAAAATAGAATATTTTTCATCTTCTTCTTAATGCTATTTTTATTACCAGTAATACCCAATCCCGTACTCCAGACAATCAGCTTTACCAAAATGCGATTTTAAGGCTATTGTTCCAATCATATTCTTTGTTATTAAATATTGTATCAAAATTTTATCATAGATGGGGGTAAGAACAGTATATTTTGAATATATCTCATATCCAATCTGAATTGCTGTCACTATTTTTTTATATCTGATGGAATAAGACGTATGCAGACCAACCCGGATAAGTTTTATAAAATCATTCTCCGGTGTACCATCCTCACTGGCAAGCGCTTCTCTTATAGCACCGTCATAAAAGATATCGGTCCCCAGCCCAAGCCTCCTCCTTTGACTCATAACCCGCTCCAGATTGTAGGAGAGAGAGGAGACAAAATACTTTTTACCCAACAGATTATCGTAAACCTTTGACCCTGCTGTGTATATAACTGAATGAATATACCTGTTCCCTATCTCAGGAACTTCTTGTTCCTGTATCGAATTATCCTTATCATTGAAACGATAATTAACACCAAGTGAAAATGTACCGGCATTAATACCATAATTGGGCGACCTTATTTTTCCGTTGGAAAAATGTGTAGCTCCAGCTTCTAATACCAACTTGCAACGTGGTGATAAGCTAATTTTCCCATCTATTCCCAACCTGGTGTATATGTTTGTATGAGAGCTGATTGCCCGGTTCAGGTGATTATCGTACTTATCAAATATTTTAGTAAGGTAAGCGCCTCCAACAGAAATCTGGTAATTAATTGAATATTTTTCGGCCCTCTTATAAATGGGGAAATTTAAATAACCATATAAAACATGTGCTTTGCCAAACACCTCGTTATTACCTAAACTCCAGAACGAATATCCAATACCCGATCTGGGGTAATGATACAGTTTCTCCCAGTAATCCTTCCCATATGTTGGAAAACCTACAGAGAGGTCGAAGGCATATATATCATCCTGAATAAGATAGTTCAGCGCATCGTAAAAAGGAAGTATCATGCCGGCATGTAATTTAGGCTCGAGAATAACCGGCCTTTTAACTAATTGGGCATTGCCTGCCAATGCAGTTAATACAAGTAAAAAAAAAAAAAGAGTCTGTACTTCACGATTTATTCAATGTTGAACAATAATAAAAAACTAATCCGGTTTCCAGTCGCGGATAATGATCCGGTCCTGGTAAAGCTTCACTTCCAGTTTTTGTTTTCCCCGCCATTTCAGTTTCCGTATATACTCAATGGGTATTGTTACGGCATAGCTAGAGCCTCTAGCTACTTTTGTCAGGCTCCGTATGTACCTGTCTTCAATTTTTCTACGTGTCATAACTTTATTTTTATCACCGTAGTAAGATACGGTTTTTAATACGGTGATGTTATCTAAAAACCTCCATTTTGTTATCTGACCAGATTTCCCTTTATTTGATGTAAGATTTCTTAAACCGCAAAATAACTTAGTATGATTTTTAAACCTTCAATCTTTATATGTTTTTTCATTGTTGCCTTCCTTTTTGGTTCTAAACAAGCCAGTTCTCAGGATAAAAACTGGACTCATTTCAGGGGAAGCAATCTGAATGGTATGACAGCAGATGAAAATATTCCGCTTAAATGGGATGACTCTGTCATAAAATGGAAAACTGAAATTCATGACAGAGGTTATTCTTCGCCTGTTGTTTATAACAATCAGATATGGGTAACAACAGCAAAATCTGACGGGAAAGAGCTCTATGCTGTTTGTGTTAATTATCAAACCGGGAAGATAATTTATGATATTAAGGTATTTACTCCTGAGGAGGTTGAAGGGAAGCACTCTTTAAATACCTATGCTTCTCCAACACCGTGTATAGAAAAGGGCTTCGTTTACGTTCATTACGGGAGCATGGGAACAGCTTGCATAAATAGTGCAAATGGTTCAATTGTATGGGAACGTACAGATTTCAAATGCAAGCATGTTCAGGGTCCGGCTTCATCACCTGTAATTTATAAAAACCTGCTCATTCTGCACTACGAAGGTACTGATGTACGGTTTATCGTTGCTCTCGATAAATCGAACGGGAAGCTGATATGGAGAAGTGACAGACCAGCAGAGCCATACAGACCGATAACAGAAATCGGTAGAAAAGCATATACAACCCCTATTATAATAAATGTAAAAGGACGCGATATGCTTATCTCTCCTGGTTCTGCGGTCTGTATCGCATATGACCCCAATAGCGGTAAGGGAATATGGAGAGTGGTAGACGGCGCTGAATCGACAATAGCTATGCCCTTTACAGAAAATGGGGTAGTTTACTGGTACGCCGGATACATGGTTACCAGTGACAACATTAAATTTACCGAATTGGTAGCTGTTAACCCTGACGGCAAAGGTGATATAACAGCTACAAATGTAATCTGGAAAAAATGGGAAGAACTGTCGCGAAACCAGAGCCTCTCACCTGTTATAAAAGACGGGTTGATATATACTGTAAATACAAGGAACATAATGATGTGCATTGATGCATCGACAGGTGAAGAAATATGGTCAACACATGTGAGGTCAAATTATGACGCATCACCGATTTATGTAAATGGTAACATCTGGTTTTTCTCTGTAAAAGGTGAGGTTCTGGTTATTAAAGCTGGCAGGAAATATGAAGTTGTTGCTCAAAATCAAATGGATTCAGGTATTTGGGCCACACCTGCTATATTAAGAAATTCAGTCATATTGAGAACTCAAAAGTATTTGTACAGAATAGCACAGGAATAGGGAAGGAGTGAGCCGATGGGTTGACGGATTTACTTTCGAATTTTGTAACAAGAGCATAATCAGGAATATATGATTGCCAGGAGATTATAAATCAAAGTTATTCAAGATTATTGGAAATAAAGTACTTTCGTTTGAAATGCAAGGCAACATTTACAAGTGCTATCATAACCGGTACCTCAACTAAAGGCCCGATTACAGCAGTAAATGCTTCACCTGAGTTTATCCCGAAGACAGCTATTGCAACTGCTATTGCCAACTCAAAATTATTACTTGCTGCTGTAAATGAGAGTGTGGCCGACTGCTCATAACTTGCACCTACTCTCCTGCTCATAAAGAAAGAAACCATAAACATTATCACAAAATAAATTATGAGAGGTATAGCGATCATTACAACATCCAACGGTAATTTTACAATGTATTCACCTTTCAGGGAGAACATTACTATTATAGTAAACAACAAAGCAATAAGTGTAACAGGACTAATTTTTGGAATAAACTTAGCATGATACCACTCCTTGCTTTTAACCCTTATTAAGATAAACCGGGTAAGGAAGCCTGCAACAAAAGGTATTCCAAGATAGATAAGAACACTTTTCGCAATTTGTCCAATTGTTATGTTCTCAACTACTGAATTGGTTGGAACACCAAACCAACCAGGTAAAACTGCAATAAAAACCCATGCATAAACTGAGAAAAGCAATACCTGGAATATTGAATTTAAAGCCACTAATCCAGCGCAATATTCTGAGTCACCTTTTGCCAGGTCGTTCCAGACAATCACCATGGCAATGCATCTGGCCAGACCTATCATTATAATGCCATACATATAAGGAAGATTTGCATTATTTTCTCCGGGAAACATCTTGAAGAAAAGTATTGCAAGTGCAAACATAAGAACCGGTCCTATAATCCAGTTCTGGACCAGTGAAAGACCTAGAATTTTAAAATCCCGAAAAACACCCCCCAGCTCTTCATATTTTACTTTAGCCAGCGGCGGATACATCATTAAAATTAAACCAATGGCAATAGGAATATTAGTAGTGCTCTCAGGGGAAGATTTTAGTGAATCCCAGAATGTTGCGATTGCCGGGAAAAAGTATCCTGAAAAAACTCCGATAAACATGGCCAGGAATATCCACAGGGTTAAATAGCGATCTAAGAACTTTAATCTTTTTTGTGATGGCATACTATTGTATCTTGATGTTTTCAGCAAATTATTTTTACATTCTTAATAGGTTCAAAGAATTTTTCGAATATTTTATAAAATTGTTCGACTTTTGAAATATTCAGACAGTAATTAATTTTCAGCCCATCTATCTCACCCTGAATAAGACCTGCGTTCCTTAGTTCTTTCAGATGCTGAGAAACCGTTGTCCGGCTAAGGGGCAGATAATCTGAGATATCACCTGAGATGCAGGTTTTTGTTTCAGCAAGGTACTTAAGTATAGCCAGCCTGGCAGGATGCGAAATTACTTTTGCAAACCTGGCAAGCTCCTGTAATGATTCATCAAATTTATCAGCTTTATTCATCAAACAATGTATTATGACGTAAACATACGACATTGTGATTAATTAAAAACAAAGTTTTTACATTTTTCTAAAAATTTATTGCAAATGCAATAATCATTTCGTTACTTTGCGAAACAACAAAATGAAACTTAATCATTAGGGAGGATAAAAATGTCAGAAAAAATTGAATTTACAACCGATGTGGTCAGAATAGCAAAGGTAGCCAAGGCGCTCAGTCATCCTGTAAGAGTATATATTTTGCAAAAACTCTCTAAAATGAACTCCTGTTGTTACAGCGGTGACCTTGTTGAGGAGCTTCCGGTAGGGCGATCCACCTTATCGCAACATCTTAAAGAACTTAAATATGCAGGATTGATACAGGGTGAAATAAATCCTCCTTATATTAAATATTGCATTAACAGAGAAAAATGGGCAGAGGTGAAACTCTTATTGAATGAATTTTTTAACAGGAAGGAAACAAGTAGTATCCTCTTCGAAAAGAAATCATCCACACTCCTACAATCATAGAAATTATAATTATCTCATTTTCAAATTTTCAAATTAATAACCTATGGAAATAAAAATTTTAGGAACAGGTTGCCCTAAATGCAAGACACTTGAAAAAATTACGCTTGATGTGGTAGCCGAAATGGGTATTAGTGCAGATATCAAGAAAGAAGAAGACATAGTTAACATTATGAACTATGGGATTATGCACACTCCCGCTCTGGTGATTAATGAAAAGGTAATATTCAGCGGACGTATCCCAACTATAGCAGAATTGAAAGAAATTATAACTAATAATCAATAAATATGCATGTTATGAAAAATATCAGATTCTTATTAGCATTTGTTCTATTTATTCCGATAATATCCTGCAATGCACAGTCCTCAAAAAAAGAGGTTTCAGGTACATCATCAGATAAAATTGAAGCCTACTACTTTCATTTCACTGCAAGGTGTGTTACCTGCAGAACCATTGAGGCTAAAGCGAAGGAGGATCTGGAAACTCTTTATCCGAATCAGATGAAACAAGGTTTAATTACATTTCAGTCGGTCAACCTTGAGGAAGCATCAAGTAAACCCCTGGCAGAAAAACTTGGGGTTTCAGGGCAGACCCTGCTATTGGTAAAAGGAGATCAGAAAATTAATATAACTAACGAAGGTTTTATGTATGCGGTGGTTAAACCTGAAAAATTTAAAGAGATCATTAATGAAAAAGTTGACGGTTTGCTGATCAAATAATTGTATGGAATTTCTGACAAACCTTCTGGAGAACAGTACCATGCCATGGGTTACGGCAATGCTGCTGGGCTTAATGACTGCTATCAGTCCCTGCCCCCTGGCAACTAATATTACTGCTGTAGGATTTATAAGTCGCGATATTGAGAATCGTAATCGGGTATTCATCAATGGCTTGCTTTATACTCTTGGCAGGGCAATCACTTATACTACCATTGCATTAATAATCTTCCTCGGAGCTGATCAGTTAAAATTTTCCGGTTTTTTTCAGCGTTATGGCGAAAAAATCATAGGCCCTTTGCTGATAATTATTGGCCTTTTCATGCTTAATGTAATTAGTATAAAATTTCCGGGGGTTAGCAGGATCACTTCCAGGATGGAGAAAAAGGAGAGATGGGGTTATCTCGATGCAGTATTACTGGGATTAGTTTTTGCATTGGCTTTCTGTCCCTATAGCGGTGTTCTATATTTTGGCATGCTTGTCCCTCTCACAGTTACAAGTACATCGGGACTTTACCTGCCTTTCGTGTACGCGATTGCAACAGGAATACCTGTTATTGTTTTTGCATGGATAATTGCATATACAATATCAGGTATAGGAGGAGCTTATAATAAAATTAAGATTTTCGAAATATGGTTCCGCCGTGTCATTTCAGTACTTTTTATTATAGTGGGTATCTATTATATAATCAAAATTTACTTTTAAAAATTTTTATAAATATGTTTCGTAATCTTACGAAATAGGTCATTTTCAAATTATTAATTATGGAACTCAAAAAAGAATTTAAAATACTTACCTGGATAGCTGTAGTATTTGCATTTGCATTCTTTCTTCCAATCGAAAGCACCAGGTTCAATACTGCCATAGCAGCTACACTCGACCTTGTTAAATGGTATGCAAGGGAACATGTAATTTTCTGTCTGTTGCCGGCATTTTTCATTGCCGGGGTTATCTCCGTTTTTGTTAGCCAGGCATCTGTACTGAAATATTTTGGCGCCCAGGCTAAGAAATGGGTAGCCTATTCCGTGGCTGCTGTCTCAGGAACAATCCTTGCCGTATGTTCATGCACGATATTACCATTGTTTTCAAGTATTCATAAACGAGGAGCAGGCCTCGGCCCGGCAATAGCATTTCTTTATTCCGGCCCGGCAATCAATATTCTGGCAATCATATTAACAGCGCGGATCTTAGGATTTGAGATGGGTGTTGCAAGAACTGTCGGAGCTGTCTCTTTCAGTATAATTATCGGATCAATCATGGCAATTATTTATCGAAAAGAAGAAAAGATAAAAAAAGAAGAGCAGATGAATATCGTTCCCCCACCCGAAAAACGACTGATGTGGCAGACATCATTACATTTTTTTACACTCGTTGTGATCCTGGTTTTTGCCAACTGGGGCAGACCTGCAGAAGGAGATGTTTCAAGTACGTGGTACTATATATATGCTTATAAATGGTATTTAACCGGGTTTTTCAGTTTAGTAATGGGTTATTCATTAATTAAGATATTGAAAATCAAATGGCAATGGGTATTGGGAGCAGTATTTTTGACGCTTGTCTCAGTCTTTCTTTCCAATACACTGATTGACAATGCCAAAATCAGACCACTTGTACCGGTGCTGACGGGTATTATTGCGCTTGCTGTCATCACTCTGAAAGACAAGAATGACAGTGACAACCGCGAGTGGACATTAGCCACCTGGGATTTTGCCAAACAGATTCTTCCTTTACTTGCCCTTGGCGTGGTTACGGCGGGATTTTTATTAGGATCAACGCACGATGGCAAGACTATTGCCGGTGTGATACCAAATGAATGGATCTCGACTCTTGTTGGCGGCAATTCAATCTTTTCCAACTTCTTTGCCTCAATAGTTGGCGCTTTCATGTATTTCGCCACACTCACCGAAGTGCCAATTCTTCAAGGATTGATTGCCTCCGGTATGGGCAAAGGACCCGCCTTGGCTCTGCTTCTTGCCGGACCCTCCCTTTCACTTCCTAATATGCTTGTTATAAGAGGCGTTATCGGCAACAAAAAAACTGCAATATATGTCTCGCTCGTTGTTGTAATGGCTACAATTTCCGGAATTATCTACGGTTCAATTTTTTAAAATCCAACACCATTACATCATGGAAACAAAAAAAACACCTATGGAATTGCTGAAAGAATTCGCTCCTGAATTTGCTCAGCATCAGATGAATAACAAAATTCCCATGATAACATTTGAGATAGGATTTTTAGGCCTGAAGTTCTCATTGTTACGGATACTGATTACCATTCCTGTATTTATTCTTATAGGGATAATTATGGGAAAATATTTTGAAAAGAAAAATTGTACGATCAATAAGGTGTAAACCTTTAATTACATACTTATATCTCGAAGTTGCTCAGTTTTTTAGTGATCTTAAAGTTGTACTCAGGGTATTCATAAATAGGGACACGAGGCTCAGTCTGTCCAATACTGTAGCCAAATAAACCATCATATTCTTTTGGTTCTTCACCAAGTTCCTCGAGCTGTCGGAGGTACTCATGAATGGATTTTGATTCAATTATGATCATCTTTCCCATTTTACTGATAATAGGACTATGATTTCTGGTGATGTCATGATCAAACTGAAGTATCCGTCGTCCATACCTGGTAACACCTACAACGCGGAAAGTCAGACTTTTCCCAACACCAGGCAGATTCAGCACATTTCTGTCGGTACCCAGGAAGGGCAGACTTGCAAAACGGCGAAGTGCATCGATACTCTCAACTATACTTTCAGCGTTTTCCGGGAATTGCCGGATAGTCTGGTAATGGTCGTTCTCAATTTTACCGATGATTTTTTCTTCAAGTTGCTCTTGTACTACCCTTGCATTGGGCGCAAAATTGAAGTTGTTTTCCATGTAGCCTTTTACTGTGAAAGTATAATATGGAAGGATCCCAACATCGTTTAGCACCTGTCTCAATTTTGCTGTATGTCCTCTTCTGGATGCAGCTGTAGTAAATACCAGTTGATTTGTAATAATCCATCCGGCGCTGATTAACTTTTGAATTGCCAGTCGGGCTTCCGGGGTAATTTCCATCGGTGACTCAAAATGGGTTTGAATGATAAATTGAGTGATGTTTATTTTTTGAGCTTTCTTTTTGAATTCACTCAGGATTTGAACTAATTCAGGAGTTATTCTCTGGGGGAGGTATGCCAGCATTCTTGAACCAAGCCTGATCCTTTGTATCTCGGCCATTTTTTCTCCTTCAGCTCTTTTTATATTTTTGATACGTTTGTTATTGGCCATCTCATAAACCGCATCCAGCATATTTTTCAAGGTCTGATCTGAGCTCATCAGTGCATCTCCTCCTGTTATCAGGATATCCCTGAGTTGGGTGTCTTCCTCGAAATATTTCAGTAATTTCTTTAGTTTTACCGGCCATTTTTCACTGGGTTTGAGCTTATCCAGGTCGAAATTCAGGTTGCCGCGCTGAAAATCAAACATACGCTGACAGGAGGAACACAATCCGCCACATGCCCTACCTACGGAATCAGGTATAAGAATGGCGACTTCCGGATATCTTCTGTGGATATTGTTGTAGGAGGGTAGAATCCAACCAGCTGCATTGGGTTTTCCCGGGACAACCTCATCTTCTTTTTCCCAGGCAACGATGTTTCCGAACTCTTCCACAAGCTGGCGGCTATAAACAATATAATGCCTGATGGCCAGGTCTGCACCTATGGCAAAATATGGAACACGAACATGAAGCAGTGATAGATAATAAGGGTTCACAAAGGATGGGATCCCTGCCTTTTCTGCATCATATAGTATTTTCATGGCATCCGGATCAAGCGAGTGACCAAGCATCTCATTAAGCAAGTCTGGAGACCGGATAGCAAATCTCAGGTGGAATTTATAATTATCCCACCACTCCCTTACCATTTCTTGTTTTTCAATATGTGAGAGTCCCGCCTGGAAGGCATATTTCTGATCACGAATCTCCCCCGAATCGATTTTAGCTATCAACAGGTTAATAATCCTCTCCTTATTTTCTTTCCTCAGCTCGACGATACGCGGGTCGAGTCCGGAAGAATACATGTCCATCCATTTTTCAACTGTATCCTTATCAGGAATAATCTGATTACTTTCACCTCTCAATTGTCTGAAAAGCTGGATCATATCGATAAAGAAATCAGGTTTGGCTCCTCCCGTTCCTTTAATTACGGCGAGCCATATCAGCCTGATAGGATTGCTTACTGCAATTTCACCTCGTAAATTAGGATCAGGATATTCAATTCCTGCATGATCAATGTAATCAAGTATTCTGATAATTGCATAATCATTCCACGACAGCTTCTCGAAATTTTCACGTTTGGTAACCTGGTCGATTTGAAACCTGAAGGCATCTTTCCGGCTACTGTAATCCGAATGGATCCAGTTTTTTACACCGAGTTGCGCTTCGATTCCGTTTTTTGATTCCCTCATGATGGATTCAAGCATGGGATTTTCCCGGAGTAAGATTCTGAGGAGTCGGTGTGAGTGCACGCTTATGGCAATTCTGTCAAGTTTTTCATTTTCTGTCATGACAAATTATCTTTTGTGGTAACCGAATTCTACAAGATACAATAATTTTTTACCAGTAGTCTGGCTTATTTGCTAAAATAACACACCGGGTCTATTTATCAAATTTCGCCGGTGAGATATCAACTTAAGAATTTCAAATACCATCAAAAATTATTAGTGATGATTCCATTCGCCGGGACCAGATAAATTTCAAGTTAAGTATATGGATATTGTAATTTAAAATAAATCATTATATTGCTCCCTTAGAAAATACATCTTTAACTAATACATAGCTTTATGTTACTCCATCAGCAATTTGTTCTTATGGCAAAGAAACATGCTAAAAAGCTTGCCATTATTGATAAAACCACAGGGAAAAACGTTACTTATTCCAGGGCTTTGATTGGTGCTCTGATCCTGAGTTCAAAATTTAAGAAGTATGATGAGGGCTTCCTGGGTATAATGATTCCAACATCCGCAGGTTGCGCACTTGCTAATGTTGGAGCATTAATGAGCGGTAGAATACCGGTATTGATAAACTATTCAACAGGTGCTGAGTCCAACGCAAAGTATGCACAGACAAAATGTAATTTCAAAACTATTATTACTTCGAAAGCATTACTGGAAAAAATTGGATGTCCGGTAATAGAAGGTATGGTACTTATTGAAGATATAATGGAAAGTGTCACCATTGTTGATAAACTAAAGGCAGCTTTGAAAACAAAACTTTCTGTCAATAGTATCCTCAATAGTATTCATAAAGGGGATGAAAATGACACTGCTGCAATCTTATTTACCAGTGGAAGTGAAAAAGATCCCAAGGCAGTCCAGCTTACTCACCTTAATCTTTCTTCAAATATTGAGAATTTTGGTGATTATGTTCAAGTAAGTGAATCAGATATTATATTGGCAAATCTTGTTTTCTTCCATATATTTGGATTAACAGTAAACCTATGGGTATCATTCTATTACGGCATGACTATGGTGACGTATGCTAATCCGCTAGATTTTCAAACTATTAGTAATATTGCTCGTGACGAAAAGCCAACGATAATGGTTGGTACTCCAAGTTTCTTCTGGGGCTATCTCCAAAAATCTGAACCCGGAGATTTTAAAACACTCAGGATAATGGTAGCAGGAGCTGATAAATGTCCGGATGCCCTGCGGGAAGGATATATGAAAAAGCATGGGGTAACTCTTCTTGAGGGTTATGGAGCTACTGAGACATCTCCGGTTATCTCAGTTAACTCACATGAGTTTAACAGGCCGGGTAGTACTGGAAAAGTAATTCCAAATGTTCAGGTTAGAATTGAGAATTTTGAGACTGGGAAAGAGTGTAAAACCAGGGAAGTTGGAAAGATATTGGTAAAAGGGGACCTTGTAATGAAAGGTTATTATGATGACCCTCAGCTTACTGCTGAGGCCCTTGTTGACGGTTGGTATAATACCGGTGATATGGGTTTCTTCGATGAAGATGACTATCTCTGGCATGCTGGCCGCTTTAAGAGATTTGCAAAGGTTGGAGGGGAAATGGTCTCTCTGGTTAAGGTAGAGAATACATTAGAGAAGTTTCTTCCTGTGGGGGTCTCTTGTTGTGTTGTTGAAGTGTCAGATGAGATAAAAGGCGCATCAATTATTGCAACAGTTAGTATTGAGGTAAATAAGACAGAAATTCTTAAAAAGATGGGGGACGAGTTACCAAATATTGCTCTTCCAAAACAGTTTATTATTATTAAGGAATTACCCATGATGAGCACTGGAAAGATAGATTTCAGGAGCGTTACTAGAATTGTGCAGGAGATAATTAATGATTCTGAATTTGAGCTGTAAACGGTATATTTTTTATCGAGCTTCCAAATAAACTTTCTAAAATCATTTTGTTGCTGTCAGAACCTAAAATCGCAAACTCCGGTGTTAGTAATTTAGTACGTTCCTGCTTTCAGTAAACTAAAGAACCATCTGCTACGAAGAACTGTAGCAAAAATTGTTACTCTGCAGCAGGCAGCCAGTATAGGAAATGTCAAAACAGGTGATTTGATAAATCTTCTGCGGAAAGAAGTCGGTCAGGAGTTACTGAACGCAAGTGATGATACAACATATAATACCAAAAAGCCTGCATGGTATAACGAAACTCTGATAGAGAAGGAGTTTGATAATAGAGAGATGCTTGCAGCCGGAGAGCAGCCTGTAAATCAGGTTATTTCCGATCTGAATCATCTTACAGCTGGTAAAATATACAAGTTGACTTCTCCATTTCTTCCTGCTCCGTTAATTGACAAAGCAATTAACCTGAATATAGATCATTGGGTTCAAAAAGTTGATGAGTCAATCCGGTCATTCAGGGGGTTCAGATTTTCGTCAATCAGTTTCGATAATGTCCATTCTCTTGCAGTTTTTGCATTGGCCATTGTTTTGCAACATTGGAAGTATCTTATGAGGTATATCTCCACCCAGTATCATTTTATTAATAATTTTAATTGTGGATTAATAATCAATAGTTTAGCGGCATCAGCATCGAGCAGCCATGTCAGATTTCCTTTCGTCGGATTGACAAATGAGGCTGGTAATCCTGATGTAGTGTGCTCCTGAAGGATTGTGGCCACAATCTTCTCCTTGCTTTGCCCGGTAACCAGGAAAACCACATCCTTAGCATTATTTATTACCTGGCCCGTTAAAGTAATACGCTGCTGACCAGATTGTGGATGAGCAACTGCTTCACATATATTAGAGGAATGAAACAGTTCAACTTTCTCCGGGAAAATTGAAGCCGTATGCCCGTCTTCACCAAGACCAAGCATAACCATGTCAAAACGTGGCCATTTATCTTCGGGCGCCACATATTTTTCAATTATTTTGCTATAGCGGACAGCTTCGGTATTTGGAATAGCTTCACCATGAATCCTGAAAATATTTTCTTCAGGGATTCTCAGATTTGAAAGCAAATTTATGTGTGCCATTTTATAGTTACTCTCATCATCTTCAGGCTGGACACACCTTTCGTCTCCCCAGAAAAACCTGACTTTATTCCAGTTTACTTTCCCGGTTTGATGAGAAGCTATATAGTTAAAAATCTTCTCCGGGGATGAACCTCCTGAAAGCGCTACAGAAAAAAATGTACCATCAGGAGTTTCTGATATTTTTGCACTTATTAATTCTGCTGCATAAGCCGCCAAATTATCGACTGACTGGAATACAATAATTTTTTTCTGAGTCATATTGATAGTGTTTTCTTTTTGAACTATTGTTATATTCAAAAAAAGATTAATTATAATTCGCAATAAATGCCATCATCTGACAGATTTTTACACGGATAACGCCAGGTCATATCCTTATCTTCGATCAGGTCATCAGCATTCTCAGGTCCCCATGTACCTGCAGGATATCCATATATCTTCTGTGTTTGGTCCGTATTCCAGACTTCCTGTATTGGGGCAACAAATTTCCATGCGGCTTCAACTGCATCAGCCCGGGTATAAAGAGTTGAGTCGCCCAACATGGCATCATAGAGCAACCGTTCATATGCAGAGGGAAGATGAACATCAGAAAGATCGGAATAATGAAAATCCATATTTACGGTTTTAACATTAAATCCGGCGCCGGGTTGCTTCATGCCAAATTTCATTAAAATTCCCTCATCAGGCTGAATACGTATTATCAACTGGTTGCAGCTCTTGCATGTATCGTCTTTTTGAAATAACCCGTGAGGTGTAGGTTTAAAATGAACGACCACCTCAGTGACTCTTGTAGGAAGCCTCTTCCCGGTGCGGATATAAAAAGGCACGCCACCCCATCTCCAGTTGTCTATAAAAAATTTCAGTGCAACAAATGTCTCTGTCCGTGACTCCGGATTTACTCCTTTTTCTTCACGGTATCCCGGAATTAATTCTCCACGCACATTTGAAGCCAGATACTGTCCGCGAATTACATGTCTGGGAACGTCCTCCTTTTTAATCGGTTTCAGTGATTGCAATACTTTCATGGTTTCATTCCGGATTGAATCTGCCTCCATGGAAGATGGCGGTTCCATCGCAGTCAGGCCAACCACCTGCAAAAGATGATTCTGAAGCATATCGCGAAGTGCGCCTGATCCATCGTAATAGCCTCCACGACCTTCAACTCCAATACTCTCAGCAGAAGTGATCTCTACATGATGTATATAGTTCCTGTTCCATAAAGGTTCAAAAATGCCATTGGCAAATCTCATGACCAACAGGTTTTGAACTGTTTCCTTACCAAGATAATGGTCTATGCGGTATATCTGACTTTCGTTGAATGCTTCATGCATCTGCCGGTTAAGCTCAAGACCGGATTTCAGATCGTATCCAAAAGGTTTTTCAATAATGAGCCGTTTTATTCCATTTGCATGATCGCTAAGGCCCACTTTCCCAAGATTACCGGATATTACACCAAACATACCTGGAGGCATAGAGAGGTAAAACAAATAATTATTATCAGTACCCTCTTTCATATTCTTTTCATTTAGCGCAGCTTTTAGTCTGGAGTATTCTTCAGGCACACTCATATCCATCTGAAAATATGACAAATGAGATATGAATTCAATAATTTGTTGTTCATTCAGGTGGATGTTTTCGGAAAACTTCCGGATCCCTTCTGTCATTTTTTCCCGAAACAATTCATCAGAAATGGATGTCCGGCTTACTCCCAGTACATGAAACTTTTCAGGCAGCATTTCCTGGTTATAGAGAGCATAAAGGGCAGGGATCAGTTTACGGTATGTAAGATCGCCTGAGGCCCCAAATATGACCATCGTAAGATTTTTTGGTTTTTCCATGACTTATTTTTTAATTACTGAGTGACCACCAAACTGATTGCGCAAGGCAGCCAGAACCTTCTACCATCAATCTGAATAAATATCCTGGTTACCTCTATCTGTTTATTTTCAAAAACCGTGAACACTTTATAACTGTTTTCTGAAGTTTTATTAAGCGTGAATGTACGTTTATTATATGAGACAAATTGAAAGTATAACTCATTATCATTATTGCTTTCATTCAGAATCCTTATACCATAAGCATATTTTTTTTGTATCCAGGTTAAAGGCTCAACACGGTTGTTTCTGGTCCTCTTTATCCAATGAATCTCAATTGGTTCTGATTTATCAGGTTGCCCTGTCTGATCAAAATTAATTGCATAAATTATCTCATTTGCATCACGGCTACTTCCAATCTTAAATAAATCGTATTCCCTGTTGCTGCCTGGATCACCTGAGGTTATAAACCCCGATGAAACAGCAGCTACAATAATCAATAACAATACTCTTATAATCAATGGTCTCATTATTACTAATATTTAAACTGGTGATTAACAATTATTGAGAATTAACAAGGAACAGATTGCAGGTTATTCTGACTTATATTCGGCAAGCACAGTACTTTCGACAGTTTTTGCAATATTGGTTGAAGGTTTTCCTTTGATAAAAGTAATGTTGTAGTCGGCAAGGGCAATATTGAACTTGCTTTGAATCTCAACCACATTTCCTTTTACTGTTACCGTTCCATTTTCTTTTACCGGTTTTGATATATCCTTAATAGTTATTTCACCCTCGAAACTGGCATTGGGACTGAAAACACAACTTCGCCTGTTTCTTTATTGATAGTGCTTACAGAGGTGGTATTGGCTGCCTGAATATCTTCGGCAGGAGTGGAGGAGAAAAACTTGATTTGTGTTTTAGAACTTACCAGTTTCCCTGGTGTCTGGCCATTTCCTGCGATTGATACAATCGATAATAAAATGGCTGTTAAAAAAAATAACTTTTTCATGATTTCAATTTTTTAATTTATTAATTATTATTTGTTTCTCTTGTTTCTCTTGTTTTTCACTATTCACTATTCACTATTCACTATTCACTATTCACTATTCACTATTCACTATTCACTTCTTACTTCCTACTTCTTCACTATATCACTCTTTTCGAGTATCACATTTTCGTAAAGCTCCAGGTCATCGTCATAAGATGCTCCGGAACGGATCACACCTTTAATGGTCACTGTACTTCCTATCTGAAGATCCTCCGCATTGTGACTGGTTTCTGCTGTAAATGAAGCACTGACACCGGCTTTGTCGCCGGTTTCTTTTAATAGAACAACTTTTTGTCCGTTGAAATCGTCCGATATTTTGTTTATAATACCGGTTACTTCAAGGATCTTTGAATTCCCGTCTCCTGAAAGGTATTTTTTATTGGCATCTTCTTTCCCGGCAAGATATTCTGCTACAATCTGCGAACCTGTTAAAGTATAATCAGCTTTGGCTGCCTGTACATTTCTTTGAGGCATATTGAACATGTATAATCCTATGCCTCCCCCGATAACTATACCTGCAACTATAATGATTGCAGCTACCTTTAAAATCTTTTTTCTTTTCATTTTCTTAACTTTTTTTATAATAGTCGGTGAGTTTAGAAAACCTGACAGCTTACAGGAACTATTTTATCAGTTTCGTAAGTTTGATATTTGAATCTCCTGAAAACAGATTGTCTCTGAGAGGTTGAAAACATTTATAAATGTTTCAAAAGCAACGTAGGTGCGAACAGTTTATAGAGAAGCATTAAAGACCACCATCTTGCAGTTTTTGCATTGTAACATACCATCGATATTCGATATTTTCCCTGTTTCTAAACTGCTGTTTGCAGCAACTGAAGAGAATGTAGAAACCAGGTAGGGTACCATGAAAGTAAGTAAAACCACGAAAAGGTTTACGTTATTGAATGACAGAGAAATAAAAGCCTGATAATGATTGATGAAATTGAGGATTAGACCAACAATTATCGCTGTTCTGAATGCCCTTTTAGCCGTATTTTTCTCAAAGCAAGTTGAATGTAATAATTTGTAATAGACTGTGTATGACCTTTATGCATTGGGGCATTGTTATTTTGATTCTTCTATTTTTGCAATAATATCCTTCTTAAAGTTACTTAGATCAATAATAATCTCATCATTTTTCAGAGAACTATCACCTTTAAACCCTTCGATTTTCTCAGTTGCAGCCATAAATGTGTCCTGAACCAGGTCTTTAGCCAGTTCGGTATCTGATACCTTATGAATTGCCCAGGAAAACATATCCGAAGAGTATGTTTCAACCCATTGTGTTAATCTGCGATCTGCTACCATAATACTCTAAAAAAAACTAAAAATAGTAATTACATTTCAATAATTGTACAGGTCAGTAGAAAATCCAGATCTCTACCGATTGAATACCAGGATTGTCAAAAACGGAAATGTAATTGATGACCAATAAAGTCCTTCAACATAGGTTTAAATACAGTTCCGGATATTTCTTATAATAACTGAAATAAACATCGGAAACTATTTATGTAAAAATTGTTTCCTAAGTTTATTGTTACTATTTTTGCCGCATGATTAATGACCTGGACAGTATATTGCTAAAGGTTCGTGAGCTATACCTGAAGTATGGAATAAAGAGTATAACCATGGATGATGTTGCAAGGGAGCTGGGCATATCCAAAAAAACCCTTTATCAGTTCGTTACCGATAAAGATGATTTGGTAGGAAAGTTTGTTGATAATGAAATAACTCTACGAAAAGAGAATATTGATGTTTGTTTCAAAATCGGGAGTAATGCAATAGAAGATCTTTTTGAGATATCTCTTTTTATGAATAAAATGATGCTGGATTATAGTCCGGCATCAGAATACGACTTGAGAAAGTATTATCCCCACCATTATACTAAAATAGTCAAAACCCGTGAGGAAGGAATATTCAACTATATTCTTTTAAATCTTAAGAAAGGGAAAATAGAAGGCTTTTATCGTGAGGAAATTAATGAGAATATAATTGCAAAACTATATCTGTCGAGGTTTGAAAATAATCGTTTTAATGATCTATTTACAGTCGAGGAATATACTTCAATCAAGTTATTTAAGGAACTTTTAACATATCATATTCGTGGAATCGCAACTAAAAAGGGGATTACTGTATTAGAAAAAAAACAAAATGAATTGGAAACTAATAACAAATAATTGAATAGTATGAACGTGATGAGAAAATGTTTAATTACATTAATTATTTTGGGAATATTTACTGTAGCCCATTCTCAGGATAATAAAGGAACACTTAAATTTTCAATATCTGAAGCACAGACATATGCACTTCAAAATAATCGTTCTATCAGATCAGCTAAAATTGATATTGATATTGCAAATAAACAGGTTAAAGAGACCTTTGGTGTAGGTCTTCCCCAATTAACTCTTGCAGCTAATTATCTTCATCAGTTTGTTATTCCGGAGCTTAACTTCGGACCAGCACTTGATCCAAATTCATTGCCTGACGGCTTTATTACCAAAAATGATATTTTAAATGCTTATGTACCATCTCCTTTTATTCCATTGGGTGTCAGGAATAATACAACTATTGATTTAACTGTTTCTCAACTAATTTTTAGTGGTGAATATTTAGTAGGTCTGCAGGCTATAAAAGTTTTAAAACAAGTGACAGAAAAGGCCCTGGTTAAAACAGAAGCTGTGACAAAAGAATCTGTTGCAGGTACCTACTATTTGATTCTGGTCCTTGATGAGAGTGTCAGGGTTCTGAAAGAAAGTTTGCAATCAATAGATAAAACCTATAATGATCTTTCTAAAATGAACAAGCAGGGTTTTAACGAGGAAACGGATGTTGATCAGATTAAAATTAGTTGGTCAAACCTTAAAAGACTTATAACATCAATTGAGTCGCAAAGGGAAACCTCGATAAAATTACTTAAATATCAGCTTGGCATGGATTTTAGTCAACCAATAGAGTTAACTGATAGCCTCCCGGGACTTATAAAAGAAGGAAATATGCAGTACCTTTCAGAACCCATTTTTACGGTAGCCAACAGCATAGATTACAAGATGTTAACAGATCAGGTGGAGATATCAGCTTTAATGTTGAAGAGGGAACAATCAAAGTTATTACCTACTCTTTCTGCTTTTTACCGTCATCAGGAACAAACTAATCAGCCATCTTTTAATTTTGCCGTGAAAGATGTTGTAGGTGCCACATTAAGTTTTCCAATCTTTACAAGTGGTCAGCGTAGTGCAAAGATCAGCCAGGCCAGGTTTAATCTGGATAAATCGCAAATTGGTAAAAAAAATGCAGAACAAGGCTTAATAATGGAATTTGAAAAAGCTTTTAATGATTACCAGACTGCATTCAGTAACTATACGACTAACAGTGAGAGCATAATCCTGAGTAAAAAGGTTTATGATAAAACTCTTATTAAGTATCATGAAGGGGTCTCTACCAGTTTTGAGTTGTCACAAAACCAAACTCAGTACCTGACTGCTGAATCGACGTATTACAACTCTATTCTTTCCCTTTTGAATGCAAAGGCAAAGCTAGATCGCATTTTGAGAATTAATTAACAATTTCTTTGAAAATAAATTATTTGAATATTAAAACAAATCAGACCAGATATGAAAACCACCAAATTAAGTATCACAGGTATATTAGTCTTGTTTATTATGTTTTCGTGCAGTAGCGATAAGCAGTCACAATTATTAAAATTAAAAGAACAACAGACTGTTATTAGTGATAAGATTAAGAATCTTGAGGATGAACTAAGTACAGTACAAAAGGATGAATTAAACCCTGAGAAATTTAAGTTTATTGGTTTAACAGAAGTTCAAAGCAGTACTTTCGACCATTACATCAGAGTGCAGGGGAAACTTGATGGGGACCAGAATGCCGCTGTTTTTGCTGAAGCACCGGGGACAGTTATCGCCAAGTATTCCGATGTGGGCCAGAAGGTTAAAAAGGGTCAGGTTTTAGCCCAGATTGATGATCAGCAGTATCGTAGCCAGATGCAAAGTCTCGAGACTCAATATAAATTTGCTGAGGATATGTTCGATAAACAGGAACGACTATGGGACCAGAAAATTGGTAGCGAAGTACAGTACTTACAGACAAAAACTTCAAAGGAATCGTTAGAACGCCAAATAGCATCTTTAAGGCAGCAGGTTGATAAGTTTAAAATCAAATCGCCCATTGATGGTACTATTGAAGAGTGTAACATAAAGGTTGGTGGCGTGGTATCACCTGATCCGCGTTTAGTAGCATATAGAGTAGTTGAGTTTAAAAATCTTAAGGTTACTGCAGAGGTCTCGGAAGCATATTCTGCAAGAGTTCATAATGGGGATAAGTTAATTGTATTGTTTCCTGATGTCAATAAGCAGGTTGAAACTGAAGTCTCTTTTGTAAGCAAATATATTAATCCTGTAAACAGAACTTTTCTGATTGAAACGAATATCGATAGCAACTCTCCTGGTTTAAAAGCCAATATGATTGCTATAATTCAGATTAACGATTACCATGCTGAGAATGCAATTCTGGTTCCAATGAATGTGATACAGACAGATATATCAGGTAGTTATGTTTATGTTGTACGTTCAAAGGACAAATTTAATGCAGCGTTCAAAGAGCCTTTGGTCATAGGGAATAGCTATAACGGAGTTGCTGAAATTCTTAAGGGTTTAGCAGTGGGCGACAAAATTATCTCTGTTGGTTATCAGGAACTGGTTGATGGAGAATATATTAGATTTTAAGTTTTATTCTGATATTGATATTATCAGGAATTAATAAAATAGTTCATGGAAAAGAAATATAAAGAATTTTTTGCTACCAGCTGGGCCATTGACAATAAGATAAGTGTGTATGTTCTGGTATTCATAATATCGGTGTTTGGCATAATTAACTATTACACTATCCCAAAGGAACAAATCCCCGAGATTGTAATCCCAATGGTGAATGTTAATACTATTTATCCCGGCACCTCACCATCTGATATGGAGAGTCTGGTAACGCGACCATTAGAGAAGAATCTTAAATCGATAAGTGGAGTGAAGAAGATAACATCCCGGTCTGTACAGGATTTTTCAGCAATTATTGTTGAGTTTAACACCGGGATTGAGATTAAAGATGCTAAACAGAAGGTAAATGATGCTGTCGATAAGACTAAGAAAGACTTACCAAACGATCCGTCATTTATTGAACCATCTGTAATGGAGATTGATCTGTCAGAGATACCTATTCAGTATATCAATCTTTCAGGAGACATACCTCTTGACCGTCTGAAAAAGTATGCTGATGAAATGCAGGACAGGATTGAAAGTCTAAAAGAGATTACCAGAGTTGAAATTGGTGGAGCTCTCAGCCGTGAGATCCAGATAGATATTGATATGTATAAAATGAAGGCAGCCAGTTTAACATTCAGAGATGTCGAACAGGCTGTAAGTCTTAATAATATGACAGTTTCAGGCGGCAATATTGATCTTCAGGGAATGAGTCGTTCCATCAGAGTTGTTGGTGAAATTCAAAACTTAGAGGAGCTTAAAAATATTGTTATAAACACATCCAGTGGTGCGTTGGTTAAACTCCGAGATATTGCGGTTATCCGTGATGGCTATCATGAGCCTGAAAATTTCGCTCGCTATAACGGGAAAAACGTTGTCACACTTAATGTTATTAAGAAGAGTGGCCAGAATCTGCTAAATGCTTCTGATGAGATAAAAGCAATCATTGCAGACATGCAGAAGACTAAACTCCCATCAAATCTTATAGTTGAGGTAACAGGTGACCAGTCGCGTAACACACGTAATACTGTCAATGAACTTAATAACACTATAATAATCGGGTTTATTCTTGTAACCATCGTTCTGATGTTCTTTATGGGCCTTGTAAATGCCATCTTTGTGGCATTTTCTGTTCCTTTATCTATGGCAATTGCCTATATTTTTCTACCGTGGATAGGCTTTACAATGAACATGCTAGTGATGTTCTCGTTCATCTTTTCCCTTGGGATTGTTGTTGATGATGCTATAGTGGTGATAGAGAATACTCACAGGATACACAGGAAAACAAGAATGGATATAGCTTCATCTGCAAAGTTTGCCGCAGGCGAAGTTTTTGTGCCTATCCTATCGGGTACACTTACCACATTGGCACCATTCTTCCCTCTTGCATTCTGGCCCGGGATAGTTGGGAAATTTATGCTATTCATTCCTATAACCCTGATTATTACACTTTTTGCCTCGTTAATTGTTGCATATATATTTAATCCGGTTTTTGCTGTCGATTTCATGAAGCACGATGAAGAGGATCGTCCTGTGGCTTTGCCAAAACTTATTATGATTTCTGCTGGTATAGCATTTTCAGCTATTCTGTTTCATTTATTTAAACTACCCGGATTGGGTAACTTTTTCTTATTTATTTCAATTTCATTCCTGCTTCATAACTTATTTGGGTATAAAGTTTTGCGGAAATTTCAGTCTCGCGTTATCCCTGCTATGATGAGACGGTATGAAAATACATTACTCTGGGTATTAAAAGGGAAAAGGCCGGCTTATATACTCTGGAGCATGATAGCCTTGTTTGTGTTTACGATGGTTTTAAATAATATCGTAAAACCGAAGGTGGTCTTTTTCCCTGATAATGAACCAAATACAATTAATGCATATATTAAGCTGCCTATAGGTACTCAGATAAATGTAACTGATTCTGTTGCCCGGATTGCAGAGAATAGGATAATGAGAGTTCTTGGTGAAAAAAATCCTATTGTGGAATCTGTTGTTACAAATATCGCATTTCTTGCCTCAGATAATAATTTTGATAATTCATCCAAATCTTCTAACCTGGCTAAGATAGCAGTTAATTTTGTTGAGTATAAGAATAGGGCAGGGCAAAATACAAACTCTTATATGAATGATATGCGTGAGGCATTGAAAGATATTCCCGGAGCTGAAATAGTTGTTGATAAAACAAAAATGAGCCCTCCAACAGGAAAACCAATAAATATCGAAATATCAGGGGAAGATCTGATGCAACTAGCTTCAACGGCTGACCGTTTTAAACGATATGTTGACTCCATGCAAATAGGTGGTATTGAGGAGTTAAAATCTGATTTCGCTACAACTAAACCTGAGATTATCATTAATCTTGATCGGGAACGGGCCAATTATGAAGGTATCAGCGCTGCTATTGTTGGTGATGCAATCCGTACCGGACAGCTGGGGAAAGAGGTATCCAGATACAGGGAAGGAGAGGATCAGTACCCGATAATGCTGCGTTTTGAGGAAAGTCAACGAAAAGATATAGAGCAACTGCTCAATCTTACAATTACCTACCGTGATATGAACTCAGGAATATTGCGTCAGATTCCTCTCTCAGTAGTTGCACATCTCGATTATGTGAACAGTTATGGACAGATAAACCGGCTTAACCTTAAACGGGTTATAACCATATCATCAAACGTTCTGGATGGGTTTAATGCAAATCAGATAAATGATCAACTGCGTAAAGCAATTCCTCAGTTTATAAAATCATCTTCCATTGATATTCGTATTACCGGTGAGCAGGAGGATCAACAAGAGTCAATGGTATTCCTGTCAAAGGCACTGATGCTTGCTTTGTTCCTTATTTTCTTCATTCTTATCACACAGTTTAACTCAATGTCAAAAACTATAATAATTTTATCGGAGGTTCTTTTCAGTTTGATTGGAGTACTGCTGGGTTATATGATATTTGGAATGACCATTTCAATCATCATGACAGGTATGGGTATTGTTGCCTTAGCTGGAATTGTTGTCAGGAATGGAATACTACTGGTGGAGTTTACCGATGTATTAAAAGAGCAGGGGGTTAAAACACGTATGGCTATTATCGAGGCCGGCAAGACACGTATTACACCTGTAGTTCTGACTGCAACAGCTGCTATTCTTGGACTTATACCTCTGGCAGTGGGGATGAATATTAATTTCAAAACTTTGTTAACTGAATTAAACCCGCATTTACATTTTGGAGGAGATAATGTGATGTTTTTCGGTCCATTGTCATGGACGATAATTTTTGGGTTAAGCTTTGCAACCTTTTTGACCCTTGTTTTGATACCTGTGATGTATTCCGTGATGTATACGCGAAATATAAAAAGATTGCGTCGTAAATCGAATAGAGCGTACCAAAAAACCAAGCTGACGACTTAAAAACGTAATAAATAGTAAACCCTGCGAGATCACTGATCTGCGGGGTTTCTATCTTTAGAATGGGCCTGATTGTTACTGTTTTATCACCGTATTATAATACGGTTTTTAATACGGTGATATCAGGTTTTGTTTGTCTTGCAATACGAGACGTATTATTCTCTAAGCGTTAGTATTAGCGTTCGTCCAAAAAGCATCTTAGGTCTGTTGATAATTTCATAACCTATAATTTTTATCATGTTAACCATATCATCAAATGCTTTTTTTGAAACATGGAAAGAGGGCTCAACGATGTATACTATTCCTCCTGGTTTTAATATTGTTTTCAATTCCCGAAACAAGCTCTCCTGAGAAGATACTTCATGGATCATATAAAAAGCCAGGACAAAATCCACTTTTTCTGTTAATCCGATTTTTTCATCTCCACATTTATGCAGTTTAACAGATTGCTCTAAATCTGTACCCACGATCTTTTTATATACTTTTTCAAGCATTCCTTCCTGTAAATCTGCGGCAATTACTTTACCAGAGCCATTCATCATCTTTGCTATTTCAATTGAAAAAAAGCCCGGTCCGCATCCCAGGTCAAGAACTGTCATGCCACTATTGATGTATGGCTTAAGTATTCTCTTAGGATTTTGAAATAATCTTCTGAGTGAATTATCCAGACCTCCGGCTCTCTCCACGGGACATACTCTTCTATTTAAACTATTATCCATTTTGTAAAATTTCTAAATTATTTTACGATAATTTATTCAAAGATGGAAATAATATGTTGGTTTTAAGAAAATTAGACGGGTAAATTTTCATCTTTCAGGAGGGTAGAGGATAGAGCACTAAGCCATAAATCAAACCGGGTACTGGTGGTACCTATTCTTTGAGTCGTTAACATCTTATCAATTGTTGGATGCATCTTATGTTGTAGATATTGAGATTTTCTTAAATTAGAAGACATTAAATTTCAGCAGCTTAAAGAAGTGTTGCCATAAAAGAAGGTCTTACATAAATATTTTATTATCTTATTCCTACCTTTAACGTGTAAGTTGTAAAAAGAGTTAGAATAAAACAATATTTAATTATATGAAACAATCAATCCTGAAAACCTTGAGGATCTCCAGGCTTATTCCCAAGACAGCTAAACCGCCTTCAATTCCGGGTATGATAAAATATTACGGTAAAGAAAGGGAAGATCCGGTTACAATCCATATTATAGATTATAATGAAACAGATTTTTCCGAAAAAGATCTGGGGAACATTGCAGAGAGCCTACCATTTAAAGAGAGTCCATCCGTAACATGGCTTAATATTACAGGAGTACATGATGAAAAGGTCATTCACGAAATTGGAGAGATATTCAAAATTCATCCACTGGTACTGGAGGATATTGCCAATACAACACATCGTCCGAAGGTTGAAGAATATGATAACTATCTCTTTGTTATTATTAAAATGGCCTACTATAAAGAGGAAACAGGAGAAGTTATTATAGAGCAGGTAAGTTTGATAATTGGCAGAAATTATGTTATCTCATTACAGGAAAAAGAGGGTGACATCCTTGACGGTTTGCGGGAACGTATCCGTAACAATAAAGGTAAAATCCGTAAACAGGGGAGTGATTATCTTATGTATGGGATCATGGATGTAGTTGTTGATAATTATTTTTTGGTTTTAGAACATATTGGTGAAGATATAGAAGAGATGGAAGAGCAGCTCATGAAGTCTGCCACTCAGCAGTTACTTAACCGGATATACACTCTTAAACAAGAACTTGTATATGTACGAAAATCTATATGGCCTATGCGTGAAGTAATCAACACTATCCAACGCACCGAATATAACCTGGTAAAAAAAGATACGTTCGTTTATTTTCGCGATGTATATGACCATACTATACAGGTTGTGGAAACTGTGGAAACCTTTCGGGATATGTCATCTGGTATGCTCGATCTTTACCTTTCAACCGTTAGCAACAAAATGAATGAAGTGATGAAAGTGCTGACAATATTTGCAGCCATTTTCATCCCGCTCACCTTTTTAGCGGGTGTTTATGGAATGAATTTTGAGTTTATGCCGGAATTAAAATGGAAATTTGGCTATCCTTTCTGGTGGGCTTTTACAATTATTGTAACAATAGGGATGCTTATCTACTTCAAAAAAAAGAAGTGGTTGTAACCTTATCTTTTTATCTAACTTTGATACCGATTTAAAATGTGAAAATCTCTATAAATAATCGTTTATTTTAAAAAATTATGCCACTCAATATTTCCGATAATTTGCCGGCAGTAAAAATTCTCGAGAAGGAGAATATTTTTGTTATGAAGGAGACAAGGGCTGCTCATCAGGACATAAGGCCACTGAAGATATTACTTCTAAACCTGATGCCAGTAAAAACCACAACCGAAACGCAACTTTTACGGCTTCTTTCAAATACTCCGCTTCAGGTTAATATTACCCTTATTTATACTAAGATGCATCTCTCGAAAAACACACCTAAAGAGCATCTTGATTCGTTTTATCAGACTTTTGATGATATTTCTAATCATAAATATGACGGTCTTATAATTACCGGTGCACCAATTGAACATCTTGAATTTGAAAATGTTGATTATTGGGAAGAGATGGTAAGTATAATGGACTGGGCTGACAGTCATGTTACATCAACAATGTTTATTTGCTGGGCTTCACAAGCAGGGTTATATCATCATTATAATGTACCTAAGTATCCTGTTAACGAGAAGATATTCGGGGTATTCAGACATAAAGTTTATAATAAGACAAACCTTTTACTAAGAGGTTTTGATGATGAATTTCTTGCACCTCATTCGAGATATACAGAGGTAAGGAAAAATGATATTGAGAAGGTGAAAGGGCTTGAAATTCTTGCCGATTCTGAAGAAGCAGGTATATACCTTGTCGCTTCCAAAGATTTGAAGAGGATTTTTATTACAGGTCATTCAGAATATGATCCACTTACACTTAAATCGGAATATGACAGGGATGTTACCAACGGTATGGATATAAGGATCCCGAAAAATTACTACTTGCATGATGATCCGGAAAAACCACCAATGGTCAGATGGAGAAGCCATGCCCACCTGTTGTTTTCAAACTGGCTGAATTATTGTGTATACCAGGCAACACCATTTATTCTTGAAAATGGGCAGAAATAATTTTTCTGTATTATTATGAGTTAGAGCTATATCTTTTTATTTTCTCTTTATAAGCTGAGATCTTAGTTTTTGCTTTATTAATGACCGCTTTTATTCCGCTAGTGATTCTTTCTTTTATAGTAAGCCTTTCTGTCCTAATAAAATCATTCAGTACTTTAGAAAACTCCGGTGTTCTAAGATAACCAAACGATTTATGCGGATTGCGGGTCCCACTCATCTCATAATTGTTCACAACCAAAAAATCAACTGGTTTAATCCCATTAGTATTCTCAGAGAAATTTTCTGATAGTTTGTAATTAAGTGCCACTTTATCAAGGATATCAGAAAAGTTAAACCAGTTTTTTATTATTCCATCAGGCGTATTAATTTGATTGGTTTCAACATGTTTCTGTTTCTGTTCTGAAGCTATTTTGCTAACAACAATTGGCAGTCCCAGGGGAGAGCCCATTGTAATAAAAGTATTAATCCGGATTTTGGGAGCAATAAATGTTAGTACATCAAATGCAATGATTGAGCCCATTGAATGGCTAATGAGCATTATATTATTTTTTTTATATTTCTCCAGTTTCTTCAACAGACGGTCTCTAATCAGATCTTTAGCCAGGCATTTTTCATTGTTTTCAGAGATGCAATTTTCAGAATAATAAATTTCAAGGTCTTTAAAATATTTGCTGACGATTGCATCTGCTACTACTGAATGATTGAGAGTTAAATCATCATTCAGAAATATCCGGTTAAGTTGCTTGCTCAGGAAATCAACTACTTTTTGACGTGTCTTGTGGTCTTCAACAGGGAAATCAGCAGGAGCTATTGTATATTTTTCATCGATAAAATAGGGACTCTCTTCGTCATGAACAGACTCACTTAATGGTTTATCATAAATAATATCGGCCCAGTAAACTAACTCGAATTCAGGTAAATGGCATTTAAAGTTATTGGATTTTAATCCTTCGATCATTGCTAATCTCCACCATTGCTCCAGCAGGGGTTTTGGTGGTTTATTTCCAAGACCATGAAAACCAATGATAACATTTGCCATTATTTTTCGTATTTTTTTTTCTATGATATGTTATAAAGTAAGAGTGGCTAGAAATTTTCTTTAATGTAGTCTTCCACTCGTTTACGCATGGGCTGGAAATAGGTTTCATCGAAAGAAAATATAGTAATTTTTACAATATAACCTGTCTCAATCTCTTTTATTAATTGAATTTTTGGTTCATTTTTTATGACAGCCCATGGAAGAGATAATATCTGTTTTTTTATCAGATCTGCTGCTTTATCGAAAGGGTGTTCTCCCGAAATAGTTATTTCAAAGCTAAAGTTTAATACAGATTCGTTAATTTTTTTTGGTGAGGATATTATTCCCAGCAACATAGTATAAGGCAGAAGGATCATTTTTCCATTCTCGTTCTCTATTTCAATATTTCTATAATGAAACTGTTTAATCTCACCTTTTTGCCCTTCAACCTCAATTATATCATTAACCGAAAACCGATTTTCAGCTTTAAATACTACTCCTGCAATATAATCGCGTAATGCAAACCTTGAAAACCAGTATAACAGCAATAGTAAACAAAGGAATAGCAATGCCGAAAATATGATATTATACTTCAGGAAGAAAAATGCAGTGGTCAAAAGGAATACACCCCATATTATTCCTTCAGCAATAGTTCCCTGTTTTCTAAACCGGTTAGCATTTTTTCTTCCTGAGAAAATCAAAGGGATATAAATTTTAAAAAGGTATAAGGTAATAAATATCCCTGCTGCTGCTAAGAAAAACAAAAAGATGAAATACCCGGCTGAGAAATATTTAGTTATCTCCATTAGATATAGTTTTTTGCTACAAGGTACTGAGTTAAGACAGAATACCAGTAAATATTTATTTCATAAACATCGTTTTGCAATCTGTTCACCATTCCCATCCTCCATAAGAAATGTAATTGTCTTTCGATTACAACCGGATCGGTTCCCAAAACAATAATAAGCCGTTTTAACGTAAGCTGCCTGTGAATCAACAACTGAATAATTACCAGGACAGCATCGGATTTTAAATGGTAATTAATGTCGGTATAAGGCAATTCTGTTGGCTCAACAATGATACTGTCATTTTCAACTTTTTTAATTCCGCTTAACCATGATGCTAAGGCAACACCGGGATTCCCGCTGGAGAACTTGTATATCTTAACAAATAAATCTGCCGTTTTAACAGCACTAATTTCATCCTTTCTCTTTCCCTTGTAAACAAAATCAATCCCGGCTCCCTGATGCCGTAACATTATCATTTTTTTAATAGAATTAACAGGTAATGGATTTAATTTTATAACACCTAAGAGAAAGCTACTGATTGGTATTAGTTTGTCGAGTAGCTTATAGGCATAAATATTAATATTCAGAATGAAAAAAATCCTGTTCCGGAATTTTGTAATGATTCTCAGAAGGTTATTCATGATACTTAACCCATTTTCCGATCGGAGCCACCACAATTCAATATCGTCGAATATTACAAATGAACCGGGAGGAAGCAATTCGAATATGGAGTCATTATAACGTTCTTCCTGAAAGGTATCGGCAACTATCTCATTAAATACCTGCAGGTCGATACTGCCCCCGGGAGGTGGATTTATAAAGACCAATCTGCCAGATTCATTCCACCTGTGAGCCAGAATATAGGATAAGAATGATTTACCGCTATGGTGATCGCCGGTGATAAGTAACACACCTTCATTCAGATTGCGAAATTGGTTATAGACAATATCGGCCTGTTCTATCTCATTGGTTAAGGGCACCCACAAATCCTTATGAAAAGTCTGTCTGACTGAAAAAAGTTGTTTGTAAAAAAATGGAATTTGTTTAAACAGATCAGGTGAAGGTTGTATCTGTTCACTTAATCGCAGCAGATAATTGTCTGAACCGGGAACTCTATTCTCCTGCTGGATTATCCTGGCATATGCAATTGCTTGTGTTTTACCATATTTGTATCGTACTGTCTGGGTAGAAAACCAATTAATTATGGTTTTTGATTTCTTTTTCAGAAATGAAATTTGTTCCTGTTCTTGCTGTTCGTGAATGTAATGTTTAAGTTGTTCGCCAAACTTAGTTATTCCATAAAGAGTGAGATGTCCGGATACTTCTGATTTTAGTCCTGAGACCTGAGAAACATATTTAGCAAAACTTTGAATAATCTCATTTTTTAAGATTACGATTTTATTTATCTGGTTTAGCAGAAAATTATGAAGCGAATCTTTCTCTTCATTTTCCTTATTTGTAAATTCATTAAAGGTTAGAAGGTATGAGAGATATAATTCCTTTATCTTAATTAACCTTTCTCCGGATGATATTTGTAATTCATTGCCATACAAATTCAATTGAGTCGAGATTTTATTTTCAATCAGAAACTCAATCATTTGCAAAAAAGAGACATCAACTGTTTTAATTTTATCAAACTGATTTTCGGACAGGTCTTTAAAGCTTACTTCATCCATAACCGTAATTTCAGATGGTAAAAGACGCAGAATACGGTCGATTTTTTTTACTGAAAGGTTACTTAGGGAACCGATTTTTTTTCTAAGAAAGTCATTTGCCAGCATTAAAGTTTCAAAATTAATCTCCTTATGAATGTTTGATACAACCATTTCATTGAGAACCTCAATCAACTTATCAATTTTTGAATATATTTCTTCTGAAATAAAATTTTCACTGTTTTTTAGAATTTCATTTAATTCAGAAATAACCAAAGAGTCAAATTGTAATAAATAATTTTCAGCTTCATTAGCATTAAGCAAAAGAGTGAGGTTTGAAAAATAAGAGTCAACAATTTTTTCCAGTTTAATTTGTGTTGTTTTAAGTTGGGCTACACTGTTTCTCTGGCCAGAAAACTGGTATACTGATTTCAATGACTCTGTTAGTATGAGAGATGAATTAATCTCCATTGTCCATCTATTATTGAAATAGGATGATGCTCTAAGTGGGAAACCATGGAGAAAAGAATCCAGCTCATCAAGTTGCTCTAATATTGTCTGTTGGCTTTTTAGTATGTGTGAATCAGTGAGTTTGTTCTGGGATGATAATTTCCTATAATTGTCATATTCAAATGAAAGAGCTTTCAGGAGATTCTGAAATTTCATTAAATAAGTGACAGTATCCTTTCCTGCTTGCTCAACAGTCTTTAATAAATTATCATAAATGGAATAGTGCAGATCAAAAAAATAATTTCTAAAAGCAAAGGGAACAGTTATTACTGAACTTCTCTTGCTCCCTATTCTTTTTATCCTCTTGTAAAGATTAAAACCTGTAGTATCATCCTTCTCAGGCATAAATTCTTCACGCGGGAAATAAAGCATCAGAGTTCCAGGAGCTTTGTCCCTGATATTTTTCTGTCTTGCATCAAATTCAGTAATTACAGTCTCAAGCAAAGTTCTTAACTGATCATATTGCCTGCTCTTAAATTTAAAAAACTGTTTGTTTAGTTTATTAAAGAGTGAATGGTGAGAATTTACAATAACACGGTTTAAACGGTCAGGGGACAAATGGCGGAACTTCATTAATAATGCAGCTGAATTTTCAATAAACTCAGACCGGAATTCCTTAAAAATTTTTGAGAAACTATCTTCTTGCATAAGAACAAATACCTGGAAGGTGCTTTTATAATTTTCAATTGTTTTTGAGGATAAATCTTGTATCTGAACATTTAATTGCTCATGAACAGATGAGTTGATAACCATCTCTTTTTCAACTGATATGTCATGTGGAGCTATGCCAATTACAGGATCCTGTTCTTTATTGACACCAAGACTCAGGTCATTAAAAACAGATGAAGCCTTTAAGAGAACTACCGTTCCTATTTCTTTCAGTAACAGATTGGTTTTTTCAACAAAATCAGCTTCATCGTCTTCTTTGATTTCAGGAATTCCAACAAAAACGATATCTGCGCTTTTCGATTCCAGCCGGATAATATCATATATAGGTTTTTGATCAATCTGATTATTAATTACCCTGACTTCTGCATCTAACCTCATTCTGGCTAAAATCTCATCTCCATGCCGTTGAATGTATGATGCTTTGTCATTCTCGTAATTTACAACCATAAGGCGTATTTTTGCATTTTCCCATGCGATGGAAGAGGCCATAAATTTAGATAATGTCAGGGCAAGGTTTCCGTTATTGCCTTCGCCTCGCCACCAGATATCGATCTGCTGGTGCTTGCCATAACCGAATCGTTTATCATAGTCTATTAGCAGGATATTGAAATCGAGGTCATTAATAGTTCGTAATAACTGGTGGAACCGTACAGGGTTTTTAGTTTGCCTTGCCCAGCCTAAAATGATCGTATTGGGTTCAATGCCTGAGAACCCGTAAGTGCTGGCAATCATTTCAATGCCATCATAAATATCTTTACAAGACTGTTGACGGGTGAAGATTCCCTGAGATTCTTCATCATTGTTTAATCGCTGTTGTTGATGTTTAGGGAATAGTACTTTTGCAGAAGATTCTTCGATTAAATCAAAATTTGATAGTAAACCAAATTTACCTACCAGTGACTTTCCAAATTCTATTAAATAGGAACGGATTTCAGTCCCTCCACTAAACAGAATGATATTTGGTTGCCAATTTCGTTCTTCGATAGTCTTTACACTTAAACGATGAAGTCCTTTTCTGATAACTGAGTTCCAAACACTTTGCCATACATCACCAAAATCCAGTTTAAGCTGCTTTCGTTTCAAAATGAAATAAATACCGCCCATGATGGCAAAGGCAGCCAGCATGGAGAGTACATCCAACTTGAACATTATTGCAAATGCAAACACAAAACCAATGATTCCAAATACGCTGGAAACTTTAAATGAAGGGCGGAAATCCGTACTGGCCCAACTCTCAAGGACATAAGCTAAATTAATAAAGCCGTATGAAGCCAGATAAAACATTGTAACAATTCCGGCTATCATGTTCAGTTCACCAATTAAAATTCCTCCTTCGGCAATAATGAAAATCATGATAAGAGCATTTCGGGGTTCATTACTGCTTCCATACCCTTTTCCAAAAATTTTCGGCATGACTTTGTCTTTCGAGAGTGCCTGTAAGATTCTGGGTCCTCCAAGAATACCACCTAAAGCCGATGAAAGTGTTGCCCCCCAGATTCCTGCAATAACCAAAGCTGGAATCCATGCAATTTTTATTACGATATTAGTGTCATTTAGCAGATAATCTCTACCAACAAAACAGGCAAAAGAAATTGCCATTGTCATATAAACGATGAAACCAACAGTGATGGCCATAATTGTTCCAACAGGAATACTTTTTTTGGGATCCTTCAGGTCACCGGACATTGCAACACCTGCTGTAAAACCAGTAACAGCCGGGAAGAAAATAGCAAAAACCAATTCGAGAGAAACATCACCCTTTGCCATTCCTAATAAGGGTTGAGCAGGTGCAAATTCAGGATGAACAAAATATCCAATAAAGATAGAGACAAGTGAAAGTACAATAGCACCAAGGATCAGGTATTGAGACTTGATGGCCAGCGATGTGCTGATAAAAGCCAGCACAACTAAAAGAATAATTACAGCTGTACCAACAATGCGATAACCTTCAACACCAGGTTGTAAATGTAAAAACCCGGCAATGGCCGGTATACTAAGGAAACTTTCGGCAAAACCGATAATGTACAATGAAATACTTAGCGCAGTGCCCAAAAAAAGTGCTATCCCAATGGCTCCACCCATAGGCAAACCCAGAGTGCGGGAAAGCATATAGTAAATACCTCCGGCTTTAATTTTTTTATCAGTTGCAATAGAAGAAATACTGAGCCCGGTAGTTACCGAGATAATATGGGCAATAATTATAATTCCTATGGCAGCTATCATACCCGCCTGTCCAACGACCCAACCCAGGCGCATGTACATGATCACACCAAGAATTGTCAGTATCGACGGAGTGAAAACACCTGGGAACGTACCGAATTTATTTGATTTCGCCATTGAAGACTATCTTAAATCATACTGTAAAGCAACCAAATATAATGAAGTCAAACAAATATTTCTTTTTGCAGATGTTTCAGAATGTGAGGAGCATAGTATCACAAAAATCAGGTAAACAGCAGATTCCATGGGAATCTATTTCTTTGACAGGTGATTTTTATTTTAATCGGGTCAATAATAAATAACTTCAAGGCTATTGAAATACCGGCTAGCGCACCACTAGCAGTTATTTCAATTTCTTTATCCCCATATTATACAGAGTAAAGCCGTAGAGATCAGCATATTGCTCAATTGTTTTACTGACAGGAGTTCCTGCTCCATGACCTGCTTTTGTCTCAATCCTGATGAGTACCGGATTATCACCTGCTTGTTTTGCCTGCAGTTGTGCTGCAAATTTAAAAGAATGAGCAGGAACAACCCTGTCATCATGATCACCGGTTGTGACCAGTGTTGCAGGGTATTTAACACCTTCCTTTACATTCTGAACAGGAGAGTATTTATATATGTAGTCAAACATCTCCTTACTTTCCTCCGAAGTACCATAGTCGTATGCCCAGCCTGCCCCTGCGGTAAAAGTATGATATCTGAGCATATCCATTACTCCAACAGCAGGAAGTGCAACTTTCATCAGGTCTGGTCGCTGGTTCATGACGGCACCGACAAGCAGGCCTCCGTTAGATCCGCCTCTTATTGCCAGAAAATCAGATGAGGTATATTTCTTTTCAATGAGGTATTCTCCAGCAGCAATAAAATCGTCAAATACATTCTGTTTTTTCAATTTTGTGCCAGCCAGATGCCATTTTTCACCATATTCTCCACCCCCTCTAATATTTGCAACTGCATATACACCGCCCATTTCAAGCCATAGTGCATTAGGAATACTGAACCCCGGAGTTATACTAATATTGAATCCGCCATATCCATACAGGATAGTAGGATTTTTGCCATTAAGAACAGTACCTTTTTTATATGTAATAATCATAGGTATGCGTGTTCCATCCATTGATTTGTAGAAAATCTGGATTGATTCGTAATCATCTCCGACAAATGCAACAGCAGGTTTTTTAAAAACTTCAGAGTTCCCGGTTTCCGGATTAAGTTTATAGATCGTGGATGGTGTTATATAGTTTGTAAATGAAAAATAAATATCTTTATCTTCTTTTTTTGCGCCAAAGCCTGAAGCAGTTCCAACTCCCGGAAGAGCAATCTCTCTTACCAGAATACCATTTTTGTCATATTGTTTCACCTTTGAGATCGCATCTACCATATAATGTGCAAAAAAGTATTCTGATCCGGTTGAAGGATCAAGAACATTCTCTGTTTCAGGTATAAAATCTTTCCAGTTTTCAACTCCAGGCCTATTTGCATCAACAGAAACAATCCTTTTATTTGGCGCATTAAGGTTAGTTACAATGAAGAGTTTAGTCCCCTCGTTATCAATTACGAAATGATCGTTGTCGAAATTATCAACAACAACTGTAAACTTATTTCCGGGTTTTTTAAGATCTTTGATATATAATTCATTACCTGAAGTAGAGACAGATGCCATCACTACAAGATATCTCCCATCTTCAGTCACATATCCACTAACATATCTTCTTATAATATCCTCACCGAATATCACCCTGTCATTAGATTGGTTTGTACCAAGCTTATGGAAATAGAGTTTATGGTGATCAGTCATTGCAGAAAGCTTACTTCCATCGGGTTTGTCATAGCTTGAGTAATAGAACCCTTCATTACCCTGCCAGGAGAGGCCACTGAATTTTATCTCTTTCAATGTATCACCAACAATCGACTTTGTTGTTGCATCCATAACAATTACTTTACGCCAATCGGATCCGCCTTCTGATATTGAATAGGCAACTTTGCTTCCATCATCAGAGAATTCCATTTCCCCTAGTGATGTGGTACCATCAACAGAGAATGTATTCGGGTCAAGAAATACTTCAGGTTCTCCGTTATCTTTTTGACGATAAATAACATACTGGTTCTGCAAACCATCATTCTTTGAAAAGTAGGTATATTCACCTTCCTTATATGGAGCTGTGTATTTTTCATAGTTCCACATCTTCTCAAGGCGATTTTTAATTTCCTCGCGATAAGGTATGGTTTCAAGATATCCAAATGTGACTAAATTCTGCTCCTTTACCCAGGAAGCTGTCTCCCCGGATCTATCATCCTCCAGCCAACGGTAAGGATCAGGAACCTCAGTCCCAAAATAATTATCAACAACATCTCCCTTTTTGGTTACAGGGTATTCAATTTTATTCTTAAGCGGCGCATTGCATGAAATGAGAATTGCCATAGCAAAGATTGTGAAGATTAGATTTTTCATAAGGATTCAGAATGATTAAATAATAACTATCCAATTATCTATTGTATTGCAGGATCAAATTTAATCAATAACCGGATTTAAACAAATTGTATTGAGTGGCTACTGGCTCAGATTATTATTTTAAAGAATAAATTAAAGTTTCATTCATATGTATAGCTTTCAATTCATTTTATATTGATTAAATTTGCAGTTCAAATTTTAAAATATTTTTAATTATGAGAAAGATTGTTTTGACAGTAATATTGGCTATCAGTATTGTATCATTAGCTTCGGCTCAGGATTATAATAACGGAGTCGGGTTAAGAGGAGGAACAAACTGGGGTCTGACAATAAAACATTTTGTTAGTGATAATGCTGCATTTGAAGGTATTCTTTATGCATATGGAAATGGTTTAAATGTTACAGGGCTCTATGAAGTTCATAATCAGGCTTTTGATGTTGACAGACTTAGATGGTATTATGGTTTTGGTGCACATCTTGGTAATTACAGCTCTGATAACGTTAGTAACTTTGTTCTTGGAGTAGATGGTGTATTGGGAATAGAATATAGTTTCACAGAGGCTCCGATTAGTATCGGTCTTGACTGGAATCCATATATCAACCTGGTGGGTAATACTGATTTTCTACCTAATAGTGGAGCCCTTTCAATAAGGTATATTTTCTAAAGCCTTATCTGTAAGGATAATTTACTAATAATTTATTAGTATTATAAAAAAGAGGTTGTCTCAAAGAGTCACCCTCTTTTATTTGAGTTATGTTCATTTCTTTTGCTCCTCCAAAAGAAATGAACCAAAGAAAAGGAGGCCGGAAATGATAACTTCAGGCTGTTTGTCCGCTCGCTACACATTGCCTTTTTGGCGCCACCAAACAGCCTGCAAGTTCGCGCCATTTCCGGTTTGCCTATGCGCTTTTTGAGTTTTGTTAAAAACTGATTGATTGTTTTTAAAAAGAAGAGGCCGTCTTATAATAATAATTGAGACGCCCTCTTTTATATTTCCAAAAAACATATTTCCTGAAATAAGGTTTTTAGATCCATTCTATTTATTAATTTTAGGTGGTATTGTATATCCGTTCTAAAATTTTATAGATATGAAAAATTTACTGGTATTAGTATTAACTGTTTTCTTTCTTCCAGTTGTGGCATCGGCTCAGAGTAAATTTAATGGACTCGAAATGAATATGGGAAACCTTTACAGGTTATCTGATGCAAAAACCCGTTCCATCAGTCCTGAAAATTTTTCAGGAGAAAAAGGGAAAGCAGGCATGGCTGATCCTGCCGACAAAGATAAGCCAAACACCGCAAATGCATATAACGCGGCCCGGGATCTTGGGCAGGGATGGAAAGTTAATCCCTATGTCAGGATAAAGTCTGGTGAGACATTTACGATGGCTGAAATTGAGGGACCTGGAGCCATACAGCACATTTGGATGACTCCAACTGGTAACTGGCGTTTCTCAATACTGCGTATCTATTGGGACGATGAAGCTGAGCCTTCAATTGAATGTCCTGTAGGTGATTTCTTCGGAATGGGATGGGGTAGTTATGCTGCTTTATCATCATTGGCTGTTACAGTTAATCCCGGAAGTGCTTTTAATTGCTATTGGGTTATGCCTTTTCGTAAAAAATGCCGTATCACCATGGAGAATATCAATGATACAGATCAAATGACCCTTTTTTACCAGGTTGACTATACACTGACTGAAGTGCCATCAGATGCTGCATATTTTCATGCACAGTTTCGCCGTTCAAATCCTAATGTGGGTTCTGTTTATACAATAAGTGAAGGTATAAAAGGCAAGGGTCAGTATGTTGGAGTTTATATGGCCTGGGGAGTACATAATAACGGATGGTGGGGGGAAGGTGAAATCAAATTCTTTATAGATGGTGATATGCAATACCCGACAATATGCGGTACCGGAACAGAAGATTATTTCTGCGGGTCATATGATTTTGATACAAGGAAGAAAAATGAGGCAGGTGTTGAAGAGGTGAATTATACAGAGTTCTGTACCCCATATGCAGGTATGCATCAGGTTATCAGGGGCGATGGTCACTATAATGTGATGCAGCGCTTTGGTCTCTATCGCTGGCATATTATGGATCCGATTCGTTTTAATAAAGACCTTAAAATTACTATTCAGGATCTAGGATGGCATAAGAGTGGGAGATACCTGGCTCAGAAATCAGATATCTCCTCAGTATGTTTCTGGTATCAGACTGAGCCTCATGCCCGGTTTCCGAAACTTCCTGAATGGCAGCAACTGGAAGTAAATTGACATTGTGGTAAAAAATATGTTAACACAGAAAGAACATCACAAAAAAAAAGCCATTTCAAAGATGAATTTTTTAGTGATCTTTATAAATAGAATATAATATTTGTAGATATGAAAACAGAATCAATTCAATACCATTGTAGGATTTTCCACCCTTTTTTGTAGGCAGCTTTTCTAAGCTTCTTATCCGGATTGACACATACCGGATTACCTACTGAGCTGAGTACAAGAAGATCTGAAATGTCATCACCATAATACCATGAATAGATGGGGTTAATATTGTTTTTATTGCAATATTCCTTTAGCCGGACAATTTTTTCTTTTCCAAAGCAAATAGGGCCTTTTGTATTGCCTGTATAAACACCGTAATTAACCTCAAGATCTGAGCATATTACATCATCAATCCCAAGATGTTCTGCAACTTTCAGGCATAAGGGTTGTATTGAAGAAGATAGAATCACTACTCGTGCTCCATTTTTTTTATGATATGATATCTCATTAAGTATTTCAGGATGAATTGATTCTAAAAGGTAGTTTCTGAATACATCTGAAGATAACTTCTTAACTTGTTCTTCCGGTACTCCTTTAAGCCAGCTAACCATTGTGTAAATTATTTTAGCCGGATCCTTTATATTGAGCTTGTATAATATTGATAACCATAGTCCTGTAATTATATGAAGTCCTGTCATAAATCCATATTTATAAGCATTTTTGACAAATGCTTTGCCACTATTTATACTTATTATTGTGTGGTCAAGGTCAAAAAATGCAATATAGTTTTTACCTGTAGTATTATCTTGTGAAGAAATGGTTTCCATCTGGATTGTAGATCATATTTAGTGCTAAGGGTAAAATTTTTACATCAAATTTTTCGGAAAAGTATAATTCACCATCAACATGAAAAGGGACCTTTTCAGAAAATTCAAGCTTAATTTCTGAAGTTTGATAATAATTAACCTCTTTATCTGTGATATGGGTTCCTTTGGGTACTTTAAGAAGGATTTTGAATCTTTCCAAAAGTGTAAGTTTTTTTATCATACAAACATCCAGTAAGCCATCATCAGCTAAGGCCTTTGGTGTAAGAAAGAATCCACCGGCAAACCGGCGGCCATTAGCAATTGTATTGATGAAACAATCTGTTTCATGTCTGTCGGTATCTGTTAGTACTGTCATCCTTTTTTCTTTGAAGAAAAGGAGTGTCTTAATAATATGCCAGATGTATTTATGTTTTCCACCTTTTTTTACTTTCCCCGGTTCAGTATAATTTTCAGCAGCAACCTGAGCATCAAATCCTAATCCCATGCCATTCAGAAAAATCATTCCATTGCATGAGCCTGCATCCATTTCGATAATGTTACATTTAAAGAAGATATCCCACTCTTTATCTCCAAATCGGTTTGGAAAACCCAATATTTGTATGAAGTCATTACCCGTTCCTGCCGGAATTATCCCGATAGTAACATCCTTCCTGTTTATTAAAGGTCTTGATATCTCATTGAGGGTACCGTCTCCCCCGACTCCAATAATGTAGCTGAATCCTCTGCCCATGTAATTTTCAGATAATTCGGAAGCATGTCCGCTTCTTTCAGTGAAAGCCAGTTCAGCATCAATACTGTACTTTTTAATCATCTCCTGCAGTTTTGGAACAATAGTTTTGGCGAAGCCGTTCCCTGCAATGGGATTGATTATAAAAACCCATTTTTTCTTTGCATCAAATGTCATTATAGTAATTATTTATTATGTTTTTTAGTGCCTAAAGTACTTAGAATTATAATCTTTATATTTTTAACTTTAGTCACTTCAAACTTTAGCTCACTCCAAACTTCCTTTAAACTATTACAAATAGACCGATTCAATTACTGATTTAACAGTTTCTATTATCTCAGTATCGGTTTTTTCAATCAGATCTTCTCTATTTATTGGTTTATGGATTATGACACCAAGTTTTGAATCAAAATTTATGTAAAACCGGTTTTTTGGTTTCAGATTATAAAATCCATTTAATGTTACTGGAAGGATTTCAATATTGGAAGTCCGGAAAAGATAAATAAATCCTTTATAGAAATCGTTGATCTTCCCGTCAAGGGTTCTTGTCCCTTCAGGAAAAATTGCAACTGTATGATACTTTGATTTTTGCACAAGCTCCTCGATCATCAGTTTTGTGTTTTTAATAGTTGGTTCTTTAAAAGGGACATAGTCAGTCATTCTTAATATCTTTCCAAAAAGAGGAACTTTTAGGAGACGTTCATGTCCAAACCAGGATACTCCCGGGTAAAATGACATAATGGCAACTATATCAAAAAGGCTTGCATGGTTAGCGATAAGGATATATCTGCACTCTTTTTTGATATTCTCTTTCCCGATTACACGGAATTTTTTCCCTATTACTAAAAATACTGATTTTGCCCAAAGCTGAGATAGAAAACGAATAGGACCTTTTAAATGTAACCATGCTAAAATCAGAATGATAAGCACTCCGATGGCTGTATAGCAATAAAGTATAGCAAACAGGGGAATCGAAATAACTGCGTAAAGACGTGAACGCATTGTGAATAAATATATTTTAAGAGCGAAAAATAACTATTTTTTTCATAATTTTATAGACAGATCAATTTTTTGTATCTGATGCATAACCACCAATAATAAACTTTTAATTATGGAAAACAAAGAAGACCTAAGTCGCCGTCGATTTATATCCAATACGGCATTAGCCTCAATTGGGACTATTAGTGCCGCAAACCTTTTATCTTCCTGTGCAGGAAATGGCACAGGAAAAGTTAAAGAAAAGCTTCCGGCACTGCTCACTCAGGCACCTGATGGTAAGATATTGAGAGCCGGACTAATAGGATGCGGCGGAAGAGGAACCGGAGCTGCAATCAACTTTCTTGATGCCGGCCCTAATCTTCAGATTGTTGCCCTTGGAGATGTTTTTCAGGATCGTCTCGACAAATGCCGGTCTGAGTTGACGACTCAGAAAGATGTTGATATTCCTGATGAAAACTGTTTTCTTGGATTTGATAATTATGAAAAAGTAATTGACTCGGGTGTTGATATAGTGCTGCTTTGCACACCACCCCATTTCCGGCCAAAGCATGTTGAGGCGGCTGTAAAGGCAGGAAAGCATATATTTATGGAAAAACCCTGTGCTGTTGATCCTGTCGGTGCACGTTCGGTAATGGTTTCAGCTGAAAGGGCAAAGCAACAGGACCTGTGTATTGTAAGCGGAACAATCCGTAGGGTACAAAAAGATTTTATGGAAACCAGGAGAAGAGTAATGAACGGAGAAATAGGTGAGATAGTCAGTGCTCACATTATTCGTAATGGGGGTTCTCTCTGGGTGATAAATAGGCAACCAGGATGGTCGGATATGGAGTATATGTTGCGTAACTGGGCTAATTTCTGTTGGTTATCAGGAGATCATATCGTTGAACAGTTTATTCATGAGATTGATGTTATGAACTGGTATATCGGCAAGAACCCTGTAAAGGCGATGGGATGGGGGGGCCGTCAACGCAGGATTACCGGCGATCAATATGACTTTTTCAGTATTGAATATTTATATGATAATGGTATGCAGACACACTGTGCTGCGCGACAAATAACAGGATGCAGCAACCTTACAAAGCAGTTAATAACAGGTACAAGGGGATTTGCAAATGCAAAAGGGACTTTATATAATCTTAAAGGGGAAGAGATTTGGACATATCCGTATCCTGAAGAAGGTTCTGATGACCATACATGGGATGTGAAGGATCCTTATGTACAGGAACATATAAATCTTGTTACAGCTATACGAACTGGAGATATTATAAATGATGCGGAGGCACAGGTAAATTCGACTCTCATAACTATAATGGGCCGAATATCAGCTTATACCGGGAAAGATGTTACATGGGAAGAGATAATGAACTCAGATCTCTATCTGGGTCCTAAAACATATACTTTTGGTCCTGTTCCTGGGATACCGGAAACCATACCTGTTATCGGAGCCGAACCAAAGCAGTAAAATACTTGTTGAATAAAAAAAACAACCAATTATTTCCCTGAATTACTTACAAAAGCAATTTGCTTACTATCAGGCGACCAGGATGGTACGTTAATAGTTCCCTGTCCTCCATAGAGATAGGCAATTACCTTAGGTTCACCACCCGACACCGGCATAATCCTAAGCATCACACGTTTATATGACGGGTGGCCGTTTGGATCGATATCTGCAGGGAAAGATATTAATACAATCCATTTCCCATCGGGTGAGATATGTGGGAACCAGTCGTTGTAATCATCGAAAGTGAGTTGTTCTCTTTCTGAACCATCAGGCTTAATGCGCCATATTTGCATTGTGCCTGTATGGTTCCCATTGTAATAGATATATTTCCCATCAGGAGAATATTCACATCCATCAACATGTTCTCCCTCTTTTATATCCGTCAGTGCAACCTCTTTGCCTCCTTTTATCGAATTCCTATATAGATTATAGACTTTTTTGCCATCACGTATAGCTACATACACAACTTCCTTATTATTTGGAGCCCAGCCGTGCCAGTATGAAGGAGTGTTCTCAGTAACCATTTTGGGAATACCTCCCTCAATAGGAAGAACATATACTGTTGATCCGCCACCGGTTAGTCCCTGTCGGTGATTACTTATCGCAAGGAGCTTGCCATCGAAGGAGATACCATGGTCATTATTGTTATTATTGGCAAAATCGGTATTTAGTTTCTCAATTTCACCTCCTTCAACCGGTATTTTGTATATTGAACCATCCATATTGAAAAGAAGTTTTTTGCCGTCGGGCATCCAGTTGGGTGCTTCGAACCTCCCGGGTTTTTCATAAATAACCATCCTCTTTCCATCAGAAACATTCATGGTCTCCATTCTGCAGCCCAAATAACCAGATTTGCCGGGATTATAATCATCACCAACAGGTTTGTCAATTCTTACATTCCAGATTTTTACCTCTTCAGTAACATCAGGATTGTGTGAGCAAATAAACGGACCCGCAAGAACCTCATCAGGCATATTCTCCATTTCATGAGTGCCAACAATTTCAAGAGGTTCTCCGGTTTTGGCTGCTCTCATTATTATTTTCTTACCGGCCCTCTCAATCTGTATGACATTATAGGCTGAATCAGAAGCAAATACTTCATCCTGAGGATCTCTCATAGCTTCTCCTGCCGACACCCTCCATTGAAGAACAGTAAGACCATCTCCATGGAGTGTGGCAGATATATGCTTTGCTTTTTCATCTGTTGACTCTCTTATCATCCAACCTGTTTTTCTGTGCTTATCTGTCCCTTTGCCGATAAATTCAAAATTTGCTGTAAGGATAAAGTCCCCTTTGATTTTATTATATAGGTAGTGAAACTCATCTCTTTCAAACCATATATTATAACCCGCTCCTTTCATCGTATAGCTCTGATCGGGCTGGTGATAAATTACAGAACCTGCTTTAATGGGATTTCCTATATCAGAATTACTCTGGAAAATTCCAAGAGGACCGTTTTGAGCTTTCGCAATGTTGAACGAGGCGCAGAGTGCAAACAAAAGTAGTAGTGGTTTCATAGTGAAGCTTTGATGATTTGTTGTAATAAATAATCTTTTAAATATAACTATATAAAGTTAATATTTCTGTGGAATCAGGATCATGAAAAAATATGCCTGCAATCGGTTGCATGATCTGAATATTTTTATAAATTTGATGATTAATTTACTTATATCATTATTATATTATGGTAAAGAGTATTAAATTGATTTTTAAAACAGAAGATGTACCCTCATCTACTGTGGAATAAAGTAAAGTATAAATATATTTAATATTTATTATCATCAGACATTATTATTCTGAGATTTTGAATCCATGAACAGGACAGCGTCAAGAAACCTTTACAGCATTTTGAAATCGCTCATTTTTTTAATTGTTTTGAGTCTGATTTTTTCCAGTAGCAGTATGGAAAATAATGAAGAGGATCAGCTAAAGCTTAATGAACTGGACTATTTTGAAGCAAGAGGATTGGATGTACTCGTTTTCAGCAATTGGTACAACGGATTATTTAGTGATTCAAAGATCAGTGGAATAGAGATAATACACCATGAAGTTCGTACTGCTACAAATGGAGATGTCAGACTGAGCCCAACCCCGGAACAATGGGACCCCATCCCTGAATTTGTTGAACGTAAGGTGGATAAGGGGAAAGAAAGTATTACAGCATTTTTAAAATATTCTAAGTACGATTTTTATTATTCAATTAATGTTGAGGTACATGATAACGGTTTGTTGATTAGTGTAAATCTTGAAAATCCTCTTCCTCCCGAGCTGGTGAATAAGGCTGGTTTTAATCTTGAATTTCTTCCTTCTGCATATTTTGAAAAAGCATTCCTGATGGACAACAGAAGTGGTATATTCCCTCTCTACCCTGGAGGACCGATGGAATATGATGATTCCGGAGTTGTACAGCCAAAACCCCTGGCTATCGGGAAAACCCTTGTTCTTGCACCGGAAGATCCTCTCCGTCGGATCTACATCAAATCGACGGATAACAACCTGTTGCTATTTGATGGTAGAAATAAGGCACAGAACGGATGGTTTGTTGTCATTGGAAACGTCCTCCCATGGTAGCCTATTCACAGACAGGGTATCATCCGGATCAGAAAAAAATTGCAGTTATTGAACTGGATAAGAATGACAGACAACTCCCATCGGCAAAGCTCCTGAAAGTTCTGGAAGATGGCAGTTTTCTTGAAAGTTATTCCGGAAACACTGTAAACCGCGGTAAATATCTCAGATATAATTATTGTTCATTTGATTTCTCCTCTGTAACCGATAGTGGATTGTATATTATCAGATATGGAGAAACCAGTTCGCTCCCGTTCCGGATTGCCAGAGAAGTTTATACAAATGCCTGGCAGCCTGCACTTGATGTTTTTTCCCCCAGTGCAGATGGATCATATGTTTGTAAACGAAGCATACAGGGTCTGGCATGGAGCATCTCATCTGGATGATGCACTTCAGGCACCTGTAAATCATGAACATTTTGATCTGTATGCCCAGGGCTCTTCAACAGATACCAGATATGAACCAGGAGAGCATATCCCGGGATTAAATGTTGGAGGATGGTTTGATGCAGGTGATTTTGACATCAGGACTCAGACTCAATATGCTGTAGTATTAAGTCTGGTTAAGACATGGGAAACATTTCATTTAGACAGAGACGAAACTACAATTGATCAAAAAACCCGTTATCCTGTAAAAATTCAATTATAAGAAAATATATATGAAAATTTTTTCTTTAACTGGACTTAAAACATTTGTTGTTCTGATGTGCTTCACTTTGTTTACCAGCACACCGGTTCTGGCACAAGCCTCTGCTAAGCTGACAAGCAATATCAATCGGCAACGTATTTCTATCAACGAAGGATGGCGTTTTTACAAGTATGATTCGTTAGCTAAAGCCGACAAGCTGATATACGATGTACGCCCTGAGGTTTCTGACTATAGTGAAAACAAGGTTGCAGATTCAAAACCTACAGAGGCGGTAAAAGTTGAATTAACTCAGGAAGTTCTTAAACCCTGGATTTTACCCACGGGAAATGACTTTATAAAAGATCCTCAAAAACGACATGTCCGTCCTGAAGGAAATCCCGGTGGTAATTTTCAATTTGTAAAGAGCAATTTCGACGATAGCTCCTGGGAGAAAGTAAATTTGCCTCACGACTGGGCTATCAAAGGGCCTTTTTTAATAGGCTGGAAAGCAGAGGTAGGTGGAGGAATGGGCCGACTGCCGAGCAATGGTGTGGCGTGGTATCGAAAAAAACTCGACATTCCGGCATCGGATGCAGGCAAATCTATTTTTCTTGATGTCGACGGCGCAATGTCATACGCCATGGTCTGGTTGAACGGTAGTTTGGTTGGCGGTTGGCCTTATGGTTACAATTCCTGGCGACTGGATCTTACACCCTATGTTGTTCCGGGGGGAGAAAATCAATTGGCAATCCGTTTGGATAATCCAAAAAATTCGTCTCGCTGGTATCCCGGAGGAGGAATCTATCGCAATGTCTGGTTAACAAAGACCAGCCCCATCCACGTTGGCCAATGGGGTACCTATATAACGACGAAAGATGTTTCTAAAACATCTGCTACAATCAATCTGGAAGTAACTATCGACAATAACTCCAAAACCGATGCCAATATTGAAGTTATCACCCGTATTTATGCAATAGACGCTAAGGGTAACAAAACAGGAAATGCAATTGTTAACTTCGCAACCTTAAATTCAAAGATTGTTGCAGGAGGAAGTACCAAGGTTAATGGCTCTGTCTCAATTAAAAACCCAAAACTATGGGGACCACCATCCACACAGAGTCCCAACCTCTATATGGCAGTATCCACCTTGCTTTTAAGCGGCAAACCAATTGATGAATACGAAACACGATTCGGTATACGTTCTTTGGTATTTGATCCAGATAAAGGAATTATTATCAATGGTGAACACATACTCATAAAAGGTGTTAACCAACACCATGACCTGGGCGCCCTTGGTGCTGCATTCAATACCCGTGCAGCCGAACGTCAACTTGAGATATTACGTGAAATGGGGTGTAATGCCATTCGTATGTCGCACAATCCTCCAGCACCCGAATTGCTTGAGTTAACCGACCGAATGGGTTTCCTTGTGCTCGATGAAATATTTGATTCGTGGGAACTGAAAAAAACACCACACGATTTTCACCTTATATTCTCCGATTGGTCTGAACCAGACACTCGCGCCTTTGTTTGCAGGGATAGGAACTGTCCTTCAGTAATCATATGGAGTTTTGGCAATGAAGTTGGAGAACAATATACCGGCGACGAAGGTGCTACAATAGCAAAGCGATTACATGACATTATAAAGGAAGAAGATCCAACTCGTCCGTCAACCTCTGCCATGAACTATGCAAAACCCTATATGGCCTTGCCTAAGGTTTTAGACATTATCAGCCTGAATTACCAGGGTGAAGGGATTCGTCAATCTCCTGAATTTGAAGGAACCGATCGCATCCGTACTGCGCCACAATACGATGCTTACCATGCACAATTCCCAAATAAAGTAATTCTTAGCGGTGAAACTGCGTCTGCGGCTAGTAGTCGCGGAATCTATTTGTTCCCCGTGTCCCGAGAGATTAGCGCGCCAATACGGGATGGCAGGGGCGGCGACTCGAAGATCTGCCAGGTGAGCGCTTACGAACTCCATGCTGTTGACTTTGGTTCCACTGCCGACAAGGTTTTTGGTTCACTCGAGCGACATCCTTTCGTTGCCGGTGAGTTTGTCTGGAACGGATGGGACTACCTGGGTGAGCCAACACCCTACTATGAATCCCGCAGTTCCTATACAGGAATCATCGACCTCGCAGGGTTCAAAAAAGACCGATTTTACCTTTACCAATCGCACTGGCTTCCTGATCTTCCCATGGTACATATCTTGCCGCACTGGGATTGGTCGGAACGTATTGGAGAAGTTACCCCGGTGCATGTTTTTACCTCGGGCGATGAGGCTGAACTGTTTCTTAACGGCAAATCGCTGGGTCGTAAGAAAAAAGAGCAGTATGAATATCGTCTGCGCTGGGACAGTGTAACATATGAACCAGGAGAGCTAAAGGCAGTAGCATACAAAAACGGCAAAAAATGGGCCGAAAATGAGGTTAAGACAACCGACAAACCTATGAAGCTATTGGCCTCAACAGATCGTGAAATGATTAAAGCTGACGGAAAAGACCTGGCTTTCATTACGGTGCAGATTACCGATAAGGATGGGCTCGTTGTGCCACTCTCAAATAACCAGATCGAGTTTAGTATTGAGGGTCCCGGTGAAATTGTGGCAACAGATAACGGTGATCCAACAAACATGGTATCTTTTTCATCTAAAAAGCGCGAAGCATTCAGCGGGCTTTGCCTGGCAATAGTCCGCTCCAGCGCAGGCAATCCTGGATTTATTACAGTAACAGCAAAATTCCACGGACTGAAAGATACCCGAGTATATATTAAAAGTAAATAATTACTTACTTACTTTGGAAAAACAATAGTACACTACTCATTGAAATTTGCAGATAATTCATTATGCTGAAAAAGAGTAAGATAGAGCCATTTATATTTATTGTAATGTGGACTTTCTGCGGAGTCACCTCCTGCAATAAGGATGATTCCACTACTGATGGAAATGAACTCCAGAAGAAGATAGATGAATACAACCAGTGTGATGAAGGTTTAAAGGATTATTACACTCCCGCTGAGTATTTCAATATGGGTGTGGCAATCCCTTCTTCTTTTGTTGATAATCAGGGAAAAGTAAACCTGATCAAGCGTCATTTCAACAGCGTTACTGCCGATAATGACATGAAATGGTCTTCCCTTCAGCCAACGGAAGGGATTTTTAATTTCACCAATGCCGACAAGATAGTTGCCTTTGCACAGGCAAATGGCATGAAGGTGAGAGGACACTGTCTCTGCTGGCACAACCAGGTCCCTGCCTGGATCTTCAAGGATGGAGATGCTGATGCTTCCAAAGAGCTTGTTTTGCAACGCCTGACAACACACATAACCACGGTTGTTAATCATTTTAAAGGTAAAGTATATGCGTGGGATGTTGTTAATGAGGCAATTGACGATGCCGGATCATACAGGACATCACAGTGGTACACAATCTGCGGCGAGGAATATATCTTTGAAGCATTTGATAAATACAGTTCCCTGGGACTTGAACTTCAGATCACTGAATTCGATGTTTCAGTCTACACATCCAACAGTGATCCTGAAAGTACCTATACTTCAGAAATCGCCCTTAAACAGGCAGTTGCCTACGGAAGGTTCTTCAGCGCTTTCCGTGATTATAAAAACGATATTACCGGGATCACATTCTGGGGGCTTGCTGATGATTACACATGGCTTGACAATTTCCCTGTTGCAGGCAGAAAAAACTATCCATTCCTTTTTGATGAAAATTATAATCCGAAACAGGCTTATTTTACTGTGATTAATTTTTAATTTAGCAAATTTTAGCGCCATTTTAAGGCAATTAGATAATTTTAACAGAAATGATACAAGATGAGTGAAATTCTACAAAAACTTGCACATTGTGTTGAATTCGGCAAGATTGATAAATTGTCTCCCTATCCTCCCGACATGAAAGGACAGGATGGGGCTGACGAACTGGCAAAACAAGCTCTGGACAGTGGAGTAAAGCCCGATCAGATCCTTGAGAATGTCTTAATACCGGCAATGGCAGTGGTTGGAAACAAGTTCAGCAGAAAAGAGATATATGTTCCTCAAATGCTGATGGCTGCCAAATCGATGAACAGCGCGATGAAACATCTTAAGCCTTATTTCCTGTCAGGAGAAACAAAAAGGAAGGGCAAGTTTATTATTGGCACTGTGTCTGGTGATCTTCATGATATTGGAAAAAACCTTGTTGCAATGATGATCGAAGGCGGTGGCTGGGAAGTGATAGATCTGGGAGTTGATGTTGGAACCGAGAAGTTTCTAAAAGCTCTTGATGAAAATCCGGGTGCGGTAGTTGGACTATCAGCCCTTCTTACTACCACTATGGAGAATATGAAGAAGATTGTTTCTGTAATTAAGGAAAAGCACTCTGGATCTAAGGTTCTTATTGGTGGAGCACCCGTCACAATGGAGTATTGTGAAAAAATAGGTGCTGATTATTATTCTCCTGACCCACAGGGTGCTGTAAACTACCTTAAGCAATTAGTGTCATAGCAATGCAAACAATACTCAGAGGAAAGAACAGTGAGGTATTTATTGATACAAATGGCCCCGTTGTAATAATTGGGGAGTGTATTAATCCTACAAGAAGAAAGAGACTTGTAACAACATTACAGGAAGGCAATTTTGAATACGTGCTGGAACTTGCAGAAAGTCAGATTAAAGCAGGAGCAGATGTTCTGGATGTTAATGTTGGTTTTCCGGGTGTGGATGATGTTAAACTTCTGCCAGAAACAGTTTTGGCTATCATGAGCAGATTTGATATCCCGCTTTGTCTTGATTCGCCCAACCCCAAAGCAATCGAAGCTGCATTGAAAGTGTCCGGGGGTAAATGTCTCATTAACTCTGTAAATGGAGAAGAGAAGTCATTAAATGTTCTTCTCCCTATTGCTAAAGAGTATGGTGCTGCCATTATCGGACTTACAATGGATGATGATGGAATCACCCATGAGCCTGAAAAGAGACTTGCAATTGCTGAGAAAATATTGGAAAGAGCTGTTAAAGCAGGTATAAAGGAAGAAGATGTAATTATCGATCCTCTTGCAATGGCTGTGAGTGCTGATCCGCAGGCCTGTCTGGTGACTCTTGAAACTATCAGGCTTGTACATCAGAAACTGAGATTAAATATTACTCAGGGAGCCAGTAATATATCATTCGGATTGCCAAACAGGGAAGTCCTGAATTCTGCCTTTATGACCCTCGCAATTCTTAATGGACTGACATGCCCGATAGCCAATCCGGAGAAGATAGCTGCTGCTGTAAGGGCAACGGATCTGATCCTGGGAAGAGATTGTTATGCCGTAAGATTCGTGGAACACTTCCAGGCCAATGATAATTAGTTAATTTTCTGTTATATTATTCAATATAGAATGTTTGGTATTAAACCCGCTCGCAGATGGCAACCAGCCTTTTACCCTTTCAGACGGGAAAAGTTCGGCAGGCGGGTTCTGGCTAAAGCAGAACTTTGTGTTAAAGGTCCGATATTCGGCTGCAGAATGTGCGGAAATTGTCTTCTTCAGGAAACGGCATTTATCTGTCCAATGGAGTGTCCCAAAGGGATGAGAAATGGTCCATGCGGCGGAGTAACTCCTGAAAAAAACTGTTATGTCGACGAAACACGCAAATGTGTCTGGAACTCTATTTTTGAAAGAGCACTTAGGACCGGGAGGGAAGAAATGCTGCTTGAAGTGTTGCCTCCTCTCGATTGGAGAAAGGTTGGGACGGAAACCTGGGGCGATGTGATCCGGCAGATCAGAAAGGTCGGTACAGGAAAGTTTATCGGTGGTATATTATCAAAAGACAAGGGTAAAAAAGCAGAGATCTGGAATGATGTCTTTAAAACTATCCGTCAACCGGAGTGGTGGGAGGGGGACTCTTATTATCACCCGGCTGGTTCCGTTGAACCAGCCTCCGGACTTGAGAGACGGTTGCGTGAAGGCGAATTTATTGTAGCCACTGAAGTTACTCCTCCTCTGGGTACCAACACCAATAAACTTATTAAGGATATTGAATCAGTCAATCCTTTTGTTGCTGCTATCAATTTTACCGATTCATCCTCGGCCCGTCCAAGAATGTCCAGCATAGCCTGTTCTAAGTTGTCCATCGATTTAAAAGCTGAACCAGTGTTACAGATGGCCGCCCGTGATACTACAAGAACAGGCCTGCAATCGGCAGTAATTGGTACAAACGCTATGGGAATCAGGAATATTCTATGTATAACCGGTGATAACCCCGCGATTGGTCCTTCTCCAACAGCTAATATGAATATTTTTGATATCGATTCTGTTCAAATGCTCTGGATATTAAGAAGAATGAGAGATGAAGGGATATATCTTGATGGTAGTAAGATAAAGGAAAGCCCCAGACTTTTCCTTGGAGCTGCCACTTCTCCGTTTGCCTCAGATCCTGTTTTACAGGCAATTAAGGACAATAAAAAAGTAAATGCAGGGGCACAGTTTTTTCAGACGAATCTTATTTTTGAGGCTGATAAACTTGATTTATGGCTCGAACAACTCGACAAAAGAGAGATACTGAATAAAGTATATATTCTTATAGGGATAGCTCCCCTGAAAAGTTATAAAATTGCGCAGTATCTTCATACGAAAATTCCGGGAGTCAGTATACCTGAGAAAATTCTGAAACGTATGGAGAATGCCGGAGAATCAGCGCATGAAGAAGGAGTGCAGGTAGCACTGGAATTAATTGACTCGATAAAGCAAAAGAAGGGAGTAAACGGGATTCATATTATGACATTGGGATGGGAATCAATTGTTAAGAGGATTGTGACGGAAAGTGGTTTGGGCAAATAACTAAGATGTTAATCCTCTATGAGGAATAGAGTCTCATTTATGCACTATATTACAGTACTATATCGCCTACAGCGAATGATGATGAGAGGTTAAAGAAGACGAATACCGGGAAATAATTCTATTCATGAAAAAAGCAACATTTCAATTTGAATTCAAGGATCTTAAACTGAGTGTTCCTCAGATTGAGCATGTCATGGGGTATAAAAAAGGGGAGGACCGCGAACTGGTTTCAGATCTTATTGCGGAGATATTGAATGAGGCAGAGGAATTTTGCGATATCAGAGCGGAATACATTATCTATAAGAATATTAAGTTTAATAATGCTGACAAGTCGATAAAGATCAATGATTTAGGTTTTCAAGTGAAAAAAATAATCTTCAGACAAATTAAAAAATCAGATTCAATAGCTGTCTTCCTTTGCACAGCCGGAGAGGAGATAGGGATAAAGAGCAGAAAAGCTATGCAGGAAAAAGATCTGCTTCGGGGGTATATTTACGATGTCGTTGGCAGTGAGGCGGCAGAAGCCGCCGCAGATATTATGCAGAGGGAGCTTGAACGGACTATGTCTCTTTCAGGGGGAAAAATAACTAACCGTTACAGTCCGGGATATTGCGGCTGGGATGTTTCGGAACAGCATAAACTTTTTCAGCTTATCCCTGATAGTTTTTGTGGTATCAGATTAACCGAATCTGCTCTTATGAATCCGGTCAAATCAGTAAGCGGCATCATCGGCCTTGGTTCAGATGTTAAACGCAATCCTTATACCTGTAACCTGTGCGATATGAAGGACTGTATTTACAGGCGGATAAGGGAGAAGATTGTGTAACGGCGCAACGGCACATTGGTAAAGAAGGGAAGAGGGGGGATTGGAAGAAGGGGGTGACTGGGAGAGGGGATGAAATAACGATAAATCCCCTCCCGGGAGGGACAAGGGGTGGGTAAAAAAGGGAGAAAATCCATTAAAAAACATTTGAAAACTAACTACATAAAATGTTATAGTTATGAAACCAGAATTCAGAATTGCCTTTTACAAAGGATTGTTTTCTCTGCTGCTGATGTTCTTTGTCACTCAGGTTTTATCAGCCCAGCAAATTTATGAGTTTCCGTATCAAAATCCTTCCTTAACATTGGAAGTGCGTGTAAATGACCTTGTTGGGAGGATGTCTCTTGATGAAAAAATAGGACAGATGATGAATACGGCTCCTGCTGTTGACAGGCTCGGGATACCGGCTTATGACTGGTGGAATGAGTGTCTTCATGGTGTTGGCAGGGCAGGGCTGGCTACTGTATTTCCACAGGCAATAGGTCTTGGTGCAACATGGGATGAGGATCTGATTTTCAGAGTCTCAACAGCCATTTCTGATGAAGCAAGGGCCAAACATCATGAATATGTAAGAAATGGATCGCGAAAGAGATACCAGGGGCTTACATTCTGGACTCCGAATATTAACATTTTCAGGGATCCACGCTGGGGGAGAGGTCAGGAGACCTACGGTGAGGATCCGTTCCTGACCGGGAGGATAGGGGTACAGTTTATTAAAGGATTGCAGGGAGATGATCCGAAATATTTTAAAACAATTGCCACTGTGAAGCATTTTGCAGTACACAGCGGACCTGAACCTGAACGTCATTCATTTGATGCAATGACTGATGAAAGAGATTTCAGGGAGACATATCTTCCCCAGTTTGAAATGGGAATAAAAGAAGGCAAAGCATATTCAGTAATGTGTGCCTATAACAGGTATAACGGTGAAACATGCTGTGGAAGCGATGCTCTCCTTAACGGTATACTTCGCCTTGAATGGGGATTTGACGGTTACATTGTATCAGATTGCGGAGCTATCAGAGATATCTATAACGGACATAGAGTGGTAGCAACACCTGCGGAGGCTGCTGCTCTTGCTGTCAGATCGGGAACAGACCTTGAATGTTCGAATGTTTACCGTAATCTGAAAGATGCCGTAGATAAAAACCTTATCACAGAAGAGGAAATTGACGTAGCTCTCAAAAGGCTCTTCACTGCCAGGTTCAGGTTAGGGATGTTCGATCCGCCTGAGTTAGTTGAGTTTTCAAAAATTCCATACAGTGTTCTGGATAGTGAAAAGAACAAAGAACTGGCAAAAGAAACTGCTTTGAAATCAATAGTACTGCTTAAGAATGAAAATAATCTTCTCCCTTTAAAAAAGAGAATAGGAACAGTTGCTGTAATAGGTCCAAATTCCGACCAGTCATTTGTTTTACTGGGTAATTACAATGGAATTCCATCCGATCCGATCACTCCTCTGAGAGGTATTAAGGAGGAGCTGGCCGGTATATCAGAGGTTCTTTATGCCCAAGGCTGCAATTGGGTAGCCGGAATGCCGGAGCAAAAACCGGCCGATGAGTTGAAAGCAGAAGCTCTCGAGGTTGCGAAAAAGGCTGATGTTGTTATTATGTGTATGGGGATCACACCACGGCTTGAAGGAGAAGAGATGAAAGTTTCTGTTGATGGTTTCATCGGGGGTGACAGAACGCGTATTGATCTTCCTGATGTGCAGCTGGATCTAATAAAAGCGATTAATTCACTCGGAAAACCAGTGGTCCTTGTACTTCTCAATGGAAGCGCCCTGGCTATTAACTGGGAAAAGGATAATATTCCGGCCATAATAGAGACATGGTATGGCGGACAAGCAGCTGGTTCAGCTCTTGCCGATGTGATATTTGGAGACTATAACCCCGGAGGACGCCTTCCGGTTACCTTTTATAAATCGGTTGAGGACCTGCCGGATTTTACTGATTATAAAATGAATAACCGTACGTATCGGTATTTCACCGGGGAGCCTTTATACCAGTTTGGATATGGTTTAAGTTATACCTCATTCAAGTACAGTAAATTCAGGGTTGCAAAAACATATAACACAGGAGATACTGTAAAAATCTCAGTTGATGTTAAAAATACAGGCAAAATAGCAGGAGATGAGGTGGTACAACTTTACATCTCGAACCTGAGTTCTACGGTACCTGTTCCTGTTCGTGCCCTTAAAGCCTTCAGGAGAGTCCATCTTAATCCGGGGGAAACCCGGACAGCCAGTTTCTCTATTGTACCAGATGCTTTCTCTGTAATAGATGAACAAAATAAAAGGGTCATTAAACCAGGAATGTTTGAAATTACTGTTGGAGGAGGCCAGCCGAAAGCAAGTAACGGGATAAAAGAACCAGGAATTTTAAAGGCCGGGATAACGCTTATCTGATTACTTTAATTTATAGTACTATATTGCGAAGGTTCTACTTCTCGTTTTTATATTTCTCGAATGCTTCAGCAATTTTCGCCTGATTAACATCGCCGGCATGCACAAGCACCCTGTAACGGAGATCCAGAACAGTTCCTTTCTTCATTACGGTTTCGGTTCCGTTTTCGGGCCAGTACATCGGAGTTGGTGACATAAAACCATAGTCGCGCGTGAACCATGGCGATGGATACCAGGGGTTGGAAGGATGCTGAAGAATTGCCAGTCCTTCGATTACATCACCGCGTTTACCATAATAGTCCATCCAGGGTGAATTCTTCCCGAAAGTATCTTTTTCACTTTTTACTCCTTCGGCATTTATCATTGTCCCTCCGTTTAACACTGATAGATCTGCTGCCATTCTTGCACTGAACAGGGAATGGTTTGTCTTTTTAATAGTCACATCTATCAGCATCTCCATCTTAATTTCGATATCTATCTGGCTGATATCAACTGAAGGTGAAGTGATGATAATCCTTCTTGTATCTTTAACAGGTGATATTGCACCCGGCCTGCTCCAGATGCATTCATCTGTGATGATAACTGTATCACCTCCCTGTTTGATTATTTCGGCATTCACCGAGATTATTCTGCCTCTTTCCAGTCCCTCCTGCCACCAGTTTCCGCCATTGACAAGATCACATCCGAAAAAAAGGGAACTGTGGTGCGGATATTCATTGTTACGCATAGATGTAACTGAACCGCCGGAAACAGGACCGTTTACGGGATAGAAAAAGGGATATTTTTCATCTTCTGAAAAGATGTAGCTGGTGAAATACTTGTTATTGATTGTAACATTTATTTTTGAACCGACTTTCACAGCTGTGATCTTTGCAGCAGAAAGTGGTATTACAATCATGAAACCCGCAATTATCAGGGTAACGATATATAGTTTTTTCATTCCTCTTTGCTAATCGATTTATATTTTGATATAATCAGTACCGTATGGGGCACGCTGTGGACGGGAAAGCATAGAGTTTGCTCCATTATCATTCACAAATACCTCTTTATCAGGATCCCATTCGAGTTTTCTGCCCAGTTTCATTGCTATATGTGTGACAAGACAAACGGTGCATGCACGATGACCTTTCTCAACAGGTGAAATAGGTTCCTTACGTGATTTGATACAATCGAGCCAGTTCCCATGTTGCTCATTACTGACATAAAGATGTATCTCATTCTCTTTTATAACCGATGTGAGGATTTTTGGATCGCTGGCATCCAGGGCTTTTGTGTTACTCCCGGCTACAACCGGGTCACTTGGTGATGCAGTATAATCTCCACGGGTCACGAATATCCAGCCTTCTGTTCCTTCGTACCTGACACCGTTGGGATAACCTCCGCTGATGAGCTGTGTTATTCCGTTTTTATATTCAGCTTTTGCCATGAAGTCACCATGAACATCCCAGAGACCTGATTTTGGGAATTGTGCCACAGCTTCTATCGTTATAGGTCCTGTTAATTCAGTATCCATGCCCCATGCAGCAGAATCGAAATGGTGTTGTCCCCAGCCAGTGATCATCCCGGCTCCGAATTGTTCACATCTGAGCCAACCTGGCCGATCAGTAAGACTGTTTTGCGGGTGAACCCTCATTTCAGTATAATAGACTTCAGGTGTTGAACCAAGCCATGCCATATAGTTCAGGTTTTTTGGTATTGGCATCTCTGGTGCTTCAGGGCCGGCCGGATCGCCTGGCAGACCTATTTTAACAGTTTCAAGTTTACCAATTCTCCCATTCCTGACCAGTTCTGCAGCTATCCTGAACTGCGGCATTGACCGCTGCTGTGTACCAACCTGAAGGATGACTTTCTGCCGTCCGGCTACATCACTTAATAACCTTCCCTCTTTTATTGTAAGTGAAGTTGGTTTCTGTACATAAATATCCTTACCGGCAAGAGCGGCTTCAATGGCAGGCTGGGAATGCCAGTGGTCAGGTGTAGAAATTATCACTGCATCAATGCTTTTATCTGCAAGTATCTCGTGGTAATCGCCGTGAGTTTTGACGTTAATATAGCCGGCTTTGCCTGTTTTGTTCGTATAGAAGTCCTCAATAAACTGTTTTCCTTTTGCGGCTCTGTTAGAATCAAAATCAGCAACTGCTACTACTTTTGCGATGTCATATTTCAAAGTTTCGGCCAGATCGTGTGTCATAGCAATACGACCGAAGCCGATCTGGCCTATATTGATCATATCGCTTGGATGATTTTTACCCATGACGGAAGCAGGGACAATGGCAGGTAAAATAAATGTTCCTGCAGCTGCTGTCATCGAATCAGTAATAAACTTTCTTCTTTTCATATATTAAATTTTAAAATTGCCCGGGGATAAAAGAAACTCAACTTAAATTTGAAGACGCATTTATGCGAAATTAAACATATTTAATTCATGTTCTCTTTTTTATGTTTTTTTGATCTAATATTTCTTAATATTAATTTTCGGAGGATAAGCAAAATATTGCCATGCACTTTCTGCCTTTTCTTTATCTACATGGCCGTTATATACAAGCATTCTGTATCTCAGAAAGTAATTCTGGCGTGGCTTTAATAGCCAGTCCATATCTTTTGTGGGGCAGAAATTTGCAAACATGTCACCCCGGTTATATTGATTTTCAGGCCAGATTCGTAAGGGTTCCGGGTAGTTGTAATTAGTTGGAAAGGACATCATAACAACACCTGCGTAATCATTATCAATTTCTCCCTGAACAATGCACCAGCGTGCTTTGGAACCGTCAGCATCTTTCCTTGTCTTGCCTTCTGAAGTGAGAACCATGCTGTTCTTGTTATCCCATTTTTCGGTTGTTCTCCAGCCAAAACCTGCATATCTGTATTCCAGAAGCTTTACCGGGCTCTCATCAGCGCTATTCATCTGAAAATTGAAATCAACGATAAAGAAATCCTGGTTTTCCTGCGGACGGTAAACTCTGACACTCTGCAGCTCATTCATGGCAACCTTCTCTCCACCACTTTTTTTAAACACAACATGTTCATGTAAAGCTTCGAATTCAGAAAATACAGATCCGTTTTCAACTGATACAAAATTGGCAAAACGGACAGTTCCCTGTTTTGAATTAATATTCCAGAAATCGATTGTATCTCCTTCGTACTCTACGTGAGTCCAGGGATTCCAGATTCCGTAATGATGCCGATGATCGGGGGGCTGAATACGGGTAAGTACCTGGCCATGAGGTGACCATAATGGATGAATAAAACCACTTCTTTTATATGCAGTATCAACGCCTTTTGGCGGATAAACTGTTTTAAAATAGTATTGAAGCAGGTTCTTTTCTCCTTTATGAATGGTTAAGGCACCATCATTCACAGTTGCCATAACCAGTGGAAATGGAGTTGCCTTACCTTTTACAAGTTCGAACAGGTGTTTGCCGGCTGTCCCGGCTTCCGTTTTCACTATCCAATGTAGTTTCCGGGCATCTCCCTTTTCAATCTGAAAAGGGACTGCACTCTTTTTATTTCCCTTAATCTCAAGAAGATTTAATAAGGAATCGGAAACATAAGTCACCTCATCGAGATTAATGCTTACTGGGATGTCCAGGCCGAAAGTTGCCTTTGTAAGTTCAACTTCAAATGTGGCAATTTTCTGGGAATAGCTGTTTATTGCCAAAAGGCAGAAGACAGCTAAAAGTGAAAGTCTTTGAGACATGACAGAATAATTTTTCATTTTGCTGATTTTATTTAAAACATTTTAAAAATTAACAACTTCCTGGTATGCTTTTTTTGGTTGAAGGTTCCTGTCAAAAAGAAGCGGATAATTTTTCCTTCCTCTCACAGGATAATTATTCAGCCAGCTGCTTTTGTCAGAAACATTCCAGAATGTGATACCACTGATAACATTTTTATAATCGCGGAAGACTTTGAAAACCATTTTATACTTTTCAATCTGTTTCTGTTCTCTTACCTCTGTTAAAACATTATCAGAAGGATCTTTTTCTTCTGATGAATATATTGATACATCCAGTTCGGTAATTTGTATCTTTAATCCAAGTGAAGAAAACATTTCAATTGCATCCCTGAGATCCTTTTCAGTTGGATTATTGATATTCCAGTGACCCTGCAGGCCAACACCATGGACAGGTACCCCTGCATCTAAAAGCTGTTTCAACAAACGATACACCCTGTCTCTTTTGCATGGAAATTCAGTATTGAAATCATTATAAAAAAGTTGTGCATCAGGATCAGCTTCGTGGGCCCATTGAAATGCTTTGGCAATATACTCTTCGCCACATATCCTGTACCATTCAGTCTCACTTAAGAAAATTGAATCATTATCATCAATAGCTTCATTAACAACATCCCAGGCGTATACTTTACCTTTATATCGTGTAACTACCTGTGTTATATGATCTTTTAACCGGGCTAATAATACCTCTTTTGTAACAGAGTTTCCATTAGCATCTTTAAACATCCATGCGGGTGTCTGTTTATGCCAGCACAACGTATGTCCCCGCATAAGCATCCCGTTTTCCTTTGCATAATTTACTGTTTTATCAGCATTATCCCAGTAATATCTATTTTCTTCAGGATGGATAGGTCCGACTTTCATAACATTTTCAGCAGTAAGGCTTCCAAAATGGTTTAAAATAAGAGCTGATTGCGATCCGGTCAGAGAGGTTGGTGAAACAGCCACTCCGATAGGAAAGGAATCCATGTAATAGTCTTTCAGCCCTTTTAATGAGTCGGAATTTATTCCTGAGCCGGGTTCTTTATTCCCTGCGGTTGCTTTTTCGTAACTGCATGCTAACAAAAGGAAAGCGACTAAAAAGGAATATGAAATAATTCTTAAAAAAGAATTAATAACGAACAGATTTTTTTTCATTGAAGTGACTTTAAAGTATGATGATTTATTTTACATTTTAATAAAAAATTAATGGGAACTGATTGATATTTGCAAGATAAAAGTACGCAATTTTAATAATAATGCAATCGGTTGAATAAAATAATGCAACCGATTGCAGATTTAGTAAAATATTATTTCACAATATTCCTTTTTGTTCTATTTTTGTTGTTTATTGTATCTGACATGAAAAGCAACAAAGAAGTTACCATCTATGATGTGGCAAAAGCCCTTAATATTTCACCATCAACTGTAAGCAGAGGACTGAAAGATCACCCTCATATCAGGCTGGAGACAAAAAAAAAGATCAGGACTACTGCTCTAGAAATGGGATATCAGCGAAACAAGTTTGCCAGCAATCTCCGGCAAAAGCACACAAATACAATAGGAGTTGTTGTCCCTAAACTTAACAGCTATTTTATGGCTACAGTAATAGCCGGTATGGAAAAAGTTACCAACCAGCATGGTTATGGTTTGATTATCAGTCAGTCACAGGAGTCAGGAAAGCAGGAGGTGTCGTGTATCTCCACACTCTTTAACAGCAGGGTTGACGGATTATTGGTATCACTTGCATTTGATACTAAAAGCCTCGATCATTTTAATATTTTATTCAACAAGAATATTCCTGTTGTATTTTTTGACAGGGTTTCTGAATGTAATGACTGTATAACAATTGTAATCGATAATTTTAAGGCAGGGTATGAGGCAACTTCCCACCTGATTGAACAGGGATGCAGTCGTATATTACATCTCAGCGGTAATCTTTTGCGGAATGTATATGCCGATCGGTTTATGGGTTATAAGCGAGCCCTTGCCGATAATAAAATAAAATTCGATCAGAGCCTGGTTGTCATAAGCGATATGAGCAGACAAGCTGGAATAGAAACTGCTCAAAAAATACTTAAGATGAAGCCTCTTCCTGACGGGATCTTCACAGCTAACGATACCCTGGCGGTAACAGCAATTGTTGAACTAAGAAAAGCAGGAGTGAAAATTCCGGAAGAAATTGCTGTAGTTGGCTTCAATAATGAGCCGATAAGCCAGGTCGTTCAGCCAAATCTCACAACTATAGATTATCCTGCCATGGAGATTGGTGAAATTGCTGCCACATCGTTAATAAATAAATTAAAGAATTCAGAGTCTGATAATTTAAGCACTATTATCTTAAAACATAACCTTATTATCAGGGAATCATCCATGAGAGCAAAGGAACAGGACTCAAAATCAAACCATTAACATTATGAAGCACTTTTGCAAGATTCTCTTTACTGCAATTATCCTCTTTAGTTATCCTGTATTGAAAGCTGAGGATGGTTACCGGTTGTGGTTAAGATATGATCTCATATCCGAACTTCATATCCTTAATCAGTACAATAAATCTATTACCGGGTGGATGACTGAAGGAAAATCACCAACAATTACAGTAGCCGGAAATGAATTACAAATGGGATTAAAAGGATTATTGGGCAGGAAAGTTCCAGCAGTAACTGCTGTGAGGAAAGATGGGATTATTATTGCCGGAACACCAGAAAGTTCAGGGATAATTGCTTCCCTGAAACTGGATAAAAAATTGGCTGAACTTGGAGATGAAGGGTATCTAATAATAGATACATTGTATAAAAAGAAGAAAGTTATTGTAATAGTCTCAAATAAAGATGCCGGGATTCTTTACGGGATATTTCATTTTTTACGGCTGATACAAACGCACTGGAACATCTCAGCGATTAAAATAGTAAATTCCCCGAAAACAAATATCAGACTACTTAATCATTGGGATAATCTAAACAGAACAGTTGAACGCGGATATGCCGGGATATCGCTTTGGGATTGGGAATCACTCCCTGACAGTATCGATCCCAGGTATACCGACTACGCAAGAGCAAATGCCTCGGTTGGCATAAACGGTACTGTTCTTACGAATGTAAATGCGAATGCCAAAATCCTTACCAGCGAATATCTTGTTAAAGTGGCTGCACTCGCAAATGTATTCAGACCTTATGGGATAAAAGTATATCTTACAGCAAGATTCAGTACCCCGGTTGAAACAGGAAAACTAAAGACAGCTGACCCCCTAGATCCTGATGTTATTAACTGGTGGAAAAAGAAGGCTGATGAGATCTATTCTCTTATACCTGATTTTGGAGGGTTTCTTGTTAAAGCCAATTCGGAAGGCCAGCCCGGACCACAAACATATAACCGTACTCACGCAGATGGTGCCAATATGCTTGCTGATGCTGTTGCCCCTCATAATGGAATTGTTATGTGGAGAGCCTTCGTTTATGATAACAATGTACCTGACGACAGGGCTAAACAGGCCTATAATGAATTTGTTCCACTCGATGGTAAGTTCAGGAAGAATGTGCTTATCCAGGTTAAGAACGGACCTGTGGATTTTCAACCCAGAGAACCTTTTTCCCCTCTTTATGGTGCAATGACCCAAACGCCTGTGATGCCAGAATTCCAGATCACTCAGGAATACCTGGGAGCATCTGTTCACCTGGTATTTCTGGCTCCCTTGTTTGAAGAATGTCTTAAAGCAGATACATATGCCAGAGGTAAGGGTTCTGTTGTTGCAAAAATTGTGGATGGGACATTGTATAACCATGAACTCACAGCAATGGCCGGAGTGACAAATATAGGTAACAACAGGAACTGGACCGGTCACCCGTTCGCACAGGCTAACTGGTATGCTTTCGGACGTCTTGCCTGGGATCCTTATATGAATTCTGAAGAGATTGCCGGAGAATGGATAAGAATGAGTATAACTAATGATACTGCAGCTGTGAGGACTATACTCACAATGATGCTGAGATCTCGTGAAATAACGGTCAACTATATGACCCCGTTGGGATTGCACCATCAGATGTATGCCGGTCATCATTACGGACCCGGTCCATGGGTAAAAAGGGGAAGAGCAGATCAGACATCAGTCTATTTTAGCCGTGCCGATTCAATTGGTCTTGGATTCGACAGAACAACTTCAGGGAGCAAAGCTGTTGAACAGTATTTTTCACCTGTAAGAGAATTATTCAATGATATTAACTCATGCCCCGAAAACCTTCTCCTTTGGTTTCACCATGTTCCGTGGGATCATAAAATGAGTTCAGGCAGAATATTGTGGGACGAATTATGTTTCAGGTATGGAGATGGTGTTAAATCTGTCAGTTGGCTGCATGATGAATGGAATAGTGTTAAAAGCTCAATCGATAATGACAGGTTTGACAGTGTAAGCTCCCTTCTTATTAAACAGGAAAGAGATGCGAAGATATGGAGAGATGCATGTATACTTTATTTTCAGACCTTTTCAAAAAGACCTATACCAGCCGGAGTATCAAAACCCGAAAACAACCTGCAATATTACATTGACTACAGGTACACTGATATCCCGGGGATAAGCAGAAGATGAGGGCCCAGGGCATAGGGCACAGTTGCGGAATTAACCCCTTTTTGGGGGCAAGTGGGCAAAAAATTAGGCAAAGGTCTATTTAATTATTATATTTATGTCAAAATTCATAATATGTTATTACTCGGAATAGATTTGGGTAGCTCCTCGGTTAAAGCTTCAGTTATTGACGGTGAATCAGGCAAATGTCTTGCAACAGCTTTTTACCCTAAGGATGAGATGAAGATCATTGCCAAAAAACCAGGCTGGGCAGAGCAGGAAACTGATATATGGTGGGCAAATCTGAAAGCCTCAATTCTCGATTGCACAGGAAGGTTGGGAAAAGAGAAAGGGAGAATTGGAGCTATTGGGATCTCATACCAGATGCATGGACTTGTAGCTATTGACAGTAACGACAATGTACTGCGACCTTCAATAATCTGGTGCGATAGCAGGGCCGTGGAATATGGTGAAAAAGCCTTTAACTCACTGGGTAAAGAATATTGCCTTTCGCATCTTCTCAATTCACCTGGCAATTTTACAGCATCAAAACTTGCCTGGATTAAAAAGAATGAATCTGAATTGTTCGGCAAAATTCATAAGATAATGCTTCCCGGCGATTATATTGCCTTAAAACTCACAGGAGAGGTGAGTACTACATTTACAGGACTTTCAGAAGGTGTTTTCTGGGATTTTTCAGAAAACAGGGTTTCAGAAGATCTGTTGAGGTATTTTGGTTTTAGTCCTGATCTTTTGCCTTCAGCCTTTTCTTCATTCTCAACACAGGGAATCCTATTAAAGTCAGTTGCTTCAGAACTTGGATTGGCCCCAGGTATACCTGTATCATACAGGGCTGGTGACCAGCCAAATAATGCGTTGTCTCTGAATGTGTTTAACCCAGGTGAGGTTGCAGCAACAGCAGGGACCTCTGGAGTTATTTATGGTGTAACTGATAAGAAGAAATTTGATCCTTTATCAAGGGTAAATACTTTTGTACATGTGAACCATAGCTATGAAAAAGTGCGATTGGGAGTGCTGTTATGCATTAATGGGACAGGTATTTTAAATTCTTGGCTTAGGCGAAATACCAGTGGAAACCTTTCATATAATGAGATGAATGATATGGCAGAGAAAATTGCCCCCGGATCGGAAGGATTATGTATATTGCCTTTTGGTAATGGAGCTGAAAGGATGCTTGGAAACAAGGACTCAGGTGCTACAGTTGCCGGATTAAACTTTAATACTCATACTAATGCCCACATGTACAGAGCAGCCCAGGAAGGTATTGCATTTTCATTCAGATATGGACTTGATATAATGAAGGAGACCGGAATTGATCCGAAGCTGATTAGAGCTGGTGAAGCAAATATGTTTCTGAGTAAAGTATTTCGGGAAACATTATCGAATATAACTAACACAGTGATAAATCTTTACAATACTGATGGCTCAATAGGCGCTGGCAGAGGTGCAGGAATAGGGTGCGGATATTATAAATCTGAAAAGGAAGCGTTTAACGGACTCGTTGCATTGGGAGTAACGGAGCCGGATAAGTTACGAACAGATGTTTATCAGGAGGCCTATTTAAATTGGAAAAATCTTCTGCTGACTTTGAATACCTGATTTTGCTTTGTGTTCTTTGCGCAAACGAAGCGAACTTTACTGTTAATGAATTAAAATATATCTTATATAAAATTACATATTATGATTTACAAAGGAAATAATGAAGCATATCCCGGGATAGGGGAAATTAAATTTGAAGGAATTAAATCTAAAAACCCATTGGCATTCAGATGGTATAATCCAGAGGAGGTTGTTTCGGGTAAAAAGATGAAAGATCATCTTCGTTTTGCAGTAGCTTACTGGCATTCATTCTGTGGCGATGGTTCAGACCCGTTTGGAAACGCTACTAGGTTATATCCCTGGAAAGATGCAGGGAATGATGATAAGACAAAGCAGCGGTTAGATGCTGCCTTTGAGTTTATTACCAAGTTAGGTGCAGGGTATTATTGTTTTCATGATACAGATATTGTCGGTGATGGTTCTGTTCTTGAAATTGAGAAGCGTCTCGACAAGATTATTCCCATAATGAAAAAGATGCAGGATGAGACTGGTGTTAAGCTTCTCTGGGGTACAGCTAATCTCTTTTCAAACCCGAGATATATGAATGGCGCAGCCACAAACCCTGATTTTGCTGTTCTGGCTAATGCAGGTGTACAACTAAAGAATGCGATAGCTGCAACAGTAGCACTTGGTGGTGAGAACTATGTATTTTGGGGTGGAAGGGAAGGTTATATGACTTTGCATAACACTATCATGAAAAGAGAGTTGGATCATATGGGTATGATGCTTTCGATGGCTCGTGACTATGGAAGAAAAATCGGATTCAAAGGGACATTTCTTATAGAACCAAAACCGATGGAACCATCAAAACATCAGTACGATTATGATGTGGCAACGATAATCGGATTTTTGCGTCAGCATGGATTAGATAAAGATTTTAAACTCAATATAGAGGTAAATCATGCTACTCTGGCAGGTCACACCTTTCAGCATGAACTCCAGGTAGCTGCTGATGAAGGACTGCTTGGCAGCATCGATGCTAATAAAGGTGATTATCAGAATGGCTGGGATACCGATGAGTTTCCTACAAATATTTATGAGGTCACCGAAGCAATGATGGTTATACTTCAGGCGGGTGGCTTCACAACAGGAGGGATCAATTTTGATGCAAAGGTTCGCCGTAATTCTACAGATATTGAAGATATTTTTATTGCTCATATAAGCGGGATGGATACTTTTGCAAGATCACTTATAATTGCTGATAAGGTGCTGAAAGAGAGTGATTACATTGAAATGCGTAATAAAAGATATGAATCTTTTGATAAGGGACCAGGAAAAGATTTTGAATTGGGTAAGCTTACTCTTGAAAAACTTAGAGAAATAGCTTCTAAGACTGGTGAACCTTCAACCAGAAGTGGGAAACAGGAACTATTTGAGCAACTTATAAATATTTATTTGGCCTGATAATATATAATAATAATCAGGTTCATCAAGCTTATTTATCGGGGATAGATCTATTTTAACAGTATCTTCTCTATTGAAGATTTTTCACTCAAACTTAATGAATCTACTTGCTGGAGCGCATGCTGAATTTTTGTCTTAAATTTCCAGCAGGTCATCTGGCGTAGTGACAAGCGGCGTGCGAATTCATGAGTTGATATATCTTCCCTGCCTTTATAAACATTATAGGCGATATAAAAAGCTTTACTGATAGGGAATTTGCAATTATGGAAAATGGTTCCGGCTGTAGACGATTCTTCTGTTTTGCATTTAGTACAACGTCGTGAATAAGGAGTCTTGCCTGGGCAATGATTTGTATTGCCGGATTCATATCAATTATGATTTGAATAAGGAATGGAAGTATGAGGGAGACAAACCCGCCATAATTGACTTTTATGCAGATTGGTGTGCCCCTTGTCGTCAGTTATCGCCGTTGGTTGATGAAATTGCAAAAGAATTTGCAGGTAAAATTGTTGTTTATAAGGTTGATACGGATAAAGAGAAAATTTTAGCCCAAAAGCTGGGAATAAAAGGCTTGCCATCGCTTCTTTTTATCCCTGCAAAAGGGAGCCCTCAGATGTCGATGGGTTTTATTCCAAAGGAAAGTTTAATTAAAGCTGTAAATGAAGTTTTATTAATAAAATAAAAATATCCAATATGAAAAGTGTTATTAATTCTACTTTACGACTATAAAAAAACGTTCTTTGAGATATCTGAATTTGTCCAAAAACCTATTATTTCATACTCCACGACTGCTAGTTCATATAGCCAGGTAATTTACCTCGTAAATATTTGAATTACAGATGT
>DATKUO010000067.1:0-10568 GCA_035530515.1 Bacteroidales bacterium | reverse complement strand
TCGTTAAAATATCTATAAGTTGGGTCTAAGGTTAATCCCTGAACCAATCTATCATTAATATCGTAAACAATAACACTGTCAGCGTCAACATATTCTTTAATTACAGACCTATCCCCGGTAGACCATGTAATGGTCTTTCTTTCGTCTGCTTCAGTAAACGTACTTCCGTGCGTCCTGGTAATAACATCTCCGGTCTGGGTTGCTCTCATCACTCTACCATTGCCAATTTCAGCCGCCCTTAATCCAGTACCAGGTCATAGTCGTATCTTCCTGCCGCGTATCTCACAATAGTAGGCTCAATGTATTCTGTTATTTCGTCCCTGTCCCCATTTTCCCATTCAACTACACTTCCAACATCAGCAACTTCAAATTCCCCAACTTCAGCAATTATTAATCCATCTTGTTTTCTTGCGTAAAAAGCACCGCAAATCCTTAAATCATTTACCCACACAAATCTATCCGGATTATTAAAATCAGCTCTTGAGGTTACATTAGCCTCACCAAGCTTGGCATAAGTCCCTTCAATTTCCAAAGTCCTGTAAATAGGGAAATGAGTTAAATGCCACTGATATTCCTGCGGTGAAGTATTAGGGACTTTGGGAACCCATAACGGCCCAACTATAATAGGATTGCTTTCTGAAATCATCCCTGTGTGCCACACCTTGTCCAATCCTGCTTGATTGGTTACGATATCCTCTGTATTTGTGCCAGTCTCAGATTCTATACGGATAGGGTCTAGTCTATTTCTAATAACTTGTTGACCAGCAAGTCGGGCAGCAGAATACAAATATCTGAAGGCTGTGTCGTCATCTCCTCCAATTTGTTCCTGGGGAGCTATTGGTATGTCCGGTACGGGAATATTTAATTTATACGCCCAATTTTGTTCTAAATCTAACTTAAAAATCCCATTTGAATTAAACACCAACTCCGAATAATCATCAAATTCAGCCTTACCACCTATATTATTAAAAGGTAAATCCCTGGAAATCGTAACTACTTCTGTCCAGGAATCCATATCTATGTTAGAATAATAAAACTGTCTGTAAAACTGTTGAATCCAAATCTTTCTCTGATGATGGAATCCAAAGAAATCATTTCTTCCTCTTAAATAACACCCCGTAACAATATCGTCAAAGTCGTTTTTGTAGGCAACCTTAACTTGGGTAGGACTTATATACTCAATAATTTCGTCATGTTGATTAGGATCCCCCGGCCAAACAAAGAAATTTGTTACATCATCTTCTGTAAAAACGTCTGTTGTGGTTGTAATAGTGTTTATGCTTTTTGTAGCTGAGTATCCGGTTCTATCCGGCATGGCAGGTATTTGAGTAAGGGTATGAAGTTCGCTACCTGTACGTCCTATAAACTCAGTGGGGTATACTACTACGTTCTCAGCATCAGCAAGGGCCCCGTCTGGGATTTCAGCATTATCCTTCAGCACACCAAAAGAAAAGTCATTAGTGGGCTTTGGGGCTGGCTTGTGCCTATCCCGCGAATTATCGCTTGGTTGTAGTAGTTTTCTTGATGCACTCATTTAGAATCCTCTATCTTCAGCATCAGAGTCCACGCCCTGTTCCCCCTTGTTCATTTCAATAGCATATAACTGTTTTAGTTTCATAACTTCTGGAAGCGCTTTTAAATAATCTCCGTCTTTATAGGCTTGCGCCAACTTAACTGTTGCAGGAAATAAGAACATATAATCATACGGCGGTTTTATGGAAAGCGGAATGCTCTCACTCAAAAGAGCTGTGGCTTTACCATAACAATACCAATAATAAATATCTTCTGTGTCCCCTGGGTTTTTCGTAAATATCACATAGGGATTGGTAATGTCCCCCGCGTCGTAAGACCTTATGTAAGGAATTCTTATATAATCAATACCCGAAATGTAGATATGCTCTAATTGCTTCACCCCTGAATACTGACGGCCTATTCCATAGTCAGAATTTCTCCCGGGCCATTCATTCAATAATCCACCACCATTATTAGCCAATGTTAAAATACCTGCAATTCTCCAGGTGTCGTCAGGAGCATCGTATTTAAAAACACCGTCCTGAGTTTCTAATGGTAAAAGATTACCAGTGGCCTCATCAAATACTATATTTTGTTCATTTGGGGTGTCTGCTAAAACAGATTGAGCAGTGCGAAGGAAAAACAATAGGCCATTTAAACCATATCTGTTAAATCCATCACACTGCGTTTCCAGCATACCCAACATTTCTTCGGTATTCATATTAACCCATTTCTACGAATTCACTCGTTTCTTTAACAACCGGCGTTTCCAGCTTTGCAATTTCAGCCTCAATCTTTTTGATTGTTTCAGGATTTTTTGCAACCTTAAGATTTCTTTTTTTCTGCTTCAATTCTTTTGATTCTTCTTTTTCTGGTTTTTTGGGCAACCTACTTTCCAGCGCTGCAATTTCATCCGTTAATCTCTCAATAGTAGGAGCCTGTCTTGCCTTTGAAAGTCGTTCGCGTTTCTCTCTTAAGGTTTTTGCCAAGTCTTCGTCTATCTCAAACTTTCCGTTTTCTTTCATAAAATCAATTAAAGCTTCATTCAACTGTTTGCGATAGCCATCGAGTTCGTTATTCGTACATCCCTGCATTTTTATGTTAAGCTCTTTTATCTTCTCACTTATTTTAAGAGCCCTTTGTGACACCCCAATGGCATCTTCGGTTATTTTATTTGCCATTTCCCGAATTTCTTTTCTTATCACCGGGTTTTCAATTGTCCAATAAGCACCCATTGACCCACCAAAAAACATTGAAGCCAAGAACTTTCTGTTGTGATCATCATCAAGCATTTCGTAAATTTCCATCCCACCATAATTTTTACTTGAATAAAACCGACAAGAACCACCCTTTACATCAAATTTGTATTCTATATTTCCATCTTTTCCCACACCCTCAGTTACAGAAAGTATGTTAATCCCTGCCATGTTACGCGCCACTTTATCCTTTAATATTAATACAATAAAGTCATAATCTGAATGAAGCCTTGCGTATTGTATAGCCTCCTCATAAGCTTTGTTGTCGTCTGAAATCTGTCTAGCACTCATTACTTTCCCTTCATTTGGGTTACAAAGAAGGGGGATTTCTCCCCCCCTCAATTATTTATACATACTGTGGCAAACCAAGAATCAACTGCGCAGAACTGTACTGCTCGTGAGTTCCTAATGCTGGATTTTCCTGGTTGTATATTGGCATTGCAATGCCCTCAAGTTTGTATGTACCACGACCATCAACCATACCATAGTCATCATCCTGATTGATAAAACGAAGTGGGTCAGCCTGCCAGTCAATGACTGCTGCCTTACCGAGAATTGTTGCTGTGTCACGAGTTTCGGCGCGGTCACGTTCGCGGTCATCGTCAGTTCCGGGTAACATATAACCAGCGGTCATACCCCAAGGCTCTGAAGAACCAGAGACTATATATGTGGGCTGAAGAAGGTCTTCAACAAGCAAGAACTTCTTGAAAATACCCATAACTCCGGGCCAACTCATTGCTTCTTCTGACAAAGAGGCCTTACCCAAAAACAGACTACCGAGATTCCTGGCTGACCATGTTGGGTCACCAAAATATCCTGCCTGAATTTCTGACATCGTAAGAACCCATCCCTTACCTCCGGGAACCGGTAAAGATAATGGCTCAATGCGGTTTTTAATACACAATATCTGAGCATTTGTCAGATTAGGCATATTGAGAGTCTGAGTTACCAGAGGAGCCAGACTTCCACCACCGGAAGTCTGGATACGATTTACAATATCAGTCGTATACGCAGCTCGATTGGTGTTATAAGGAACCTGCATAACTCTTCGGTCATGTCCAGCAACAAAGATGTTGGGTGACCAGTTTCTCTGTGCATTGGCAAGCGTTCTACCATGGACAAGAGATTCACCAAACTGTTCATGCAACGCCTGTCGAATACTTAGACCATGATGCTGTTTATTCCACTTTGCAAGCTGATCAACAAACTTCTGATACAGCGAGTATGGCTTTGCATCTCTGGCTTCGTTTCCATAACCGGGAGTTGTCACAACTTTACGAACAATATTGTGATAAACCTTTAGAGTCTTTGTTTCAACTCGATTTTCTCTGCCAATAGCGGTATTGGGGTCATAAATACCCATCCCGCCAAGCTCCATCATCATTGTAACTGTTACATTGTTCGATTCTGCCAGTGCTGCAGAATTAAGCTTCATCCGGATTGCATCTGGAACCATTTGCGAACCGGTTGAAAACTTCTTACTCGACTTCTCATAAATATCGTCCAGCGCTTCCTTCATGCGCAGTTCTTTGTCAAAACCAGCTATTCTCGACGGTGCTGGTAATGCGTTCGGTGTTAATAGTCCTATAGTCATAATATTTTCACTTTTTAATTAGTATCCGCATCCATCGTGCAGTCCTAAAATTGGTCAAGAGTCATAGGCTCCCAACCGGCCATTTTGCGTAACTTGTTATACTCATCAAGCATCATTGTGTCGCCACTGCGATACTTTTGTAAAGCTTCGTATTCGTCAAAACTGTCTAACTGTTGCGCAAGAACGTCAGCAGTTAAACCCTCCGAAGACGCATTGGAAGAATCAAGATACTTGTCGTCGCGCCTTTGGGCTGCGGTTAAAACATCGGCACCGCCTTTCCCGTAAGCATCTAACTCCTTTTTCTTGTAATATCCTTCATGCACTCTTTTATTTGCAATTGCATCAGCGATAGTCGAAAATGTGTCTGGCACCTCACACTGTAGAACCGGATCCCATTTCATTGCTTGAGTCCGCGTACCGTCAGGAGCCGTCCTAAACCCTTCTTTGTAATCCAAAACCTCACAAAGCTCCATGTACGTTTCAATATCTTTGTCAGGAGTAGTAGGTATTTGGGCCAACTCACACTTTTTCATTAAATCAGGACTTCTATTCAATAGCGCACCAATTGCATGTCGCGCTTCGCTAAGAGTCGGAACTTTTCCATAATAGGCCTTACCAACATCATTTATCCAGTTCAAATACCTGGCATCCACTTTTTCTACTGGTTCGGTCAATTTGTATTCCGCATAATCTTTGTTCGTTCCTAGCGTATCAATTTCAGTCCGTATCGATGATACATATTCAGTCTGCTTTTGTAGTCGGACATCCTCTTCTTTGCTTTGGAAAAACGTCTTGCTTTGAGCTTCTAACTCAGCGGTTTTTTGCTGTGCATTTAAAGCGATTTGACTAACCCTGGTCATCTCTTCCGTTATTAAATCGTCAAATTCTTTTCGTAATGACGGAAGCTCTTCATCAAATGGGTTATCAAAACTACTCATTTGTGCCTGTAACTCAGTTATGCGATTAACCTTACTGGCTCCGATGGGTTTTACATCTGGTTTAACACCGGCATCCTTTTGGGCAACCTGCAAATTTTGAGTTGCGACACCTGCTTTTCCAAGCGAATCTTTCAACGCCTGTATATCAGCAGCATGTTTTTCGTCCAAACTTTTGATATATTCTGCTTGCCTGTCAATAAGGGCCTGTTTTTCAAGAGTCCCTTTTATTAACTTCTCAGGCGTATCATAATTAAGAGGTAAATCCTCCTTTTTAATGTTAAAAATTACTGGCTCCGTACTTGACTCTACCGGTGGTATAATTTCCGGTTCAGTCGGTGTTTCAGCCGGGACTTCTGCAACAACTTCTTCATCAGTGGTTTTTTCTGATTCCAAAGCTTCGGTTAGCGGTGCACTAAGAATCTTTTCTAATTGTTCAAGACCTGTAGTGTCATTCGGTAACTCGTTTATTGCAGCTCGTCTAGCATCTTCACTTTCATACGAAAGGCTTTCATCAGCCATACTTTACTCCTTGCGTTTGTTCTCTGTAGTTTGTGTAAGCGTCAAAAGTTGCTGGATTTCCAGTGGTGTCCAACTTAATTAGCTTCTACTTCGGAACTATTTAAAAATTTATCCTAACTTTCTTCCTGTAATTCTTTGTACAATCTCACTCTCAGTTAAACCTTCATAGTTGCCCGGTTTTTGTTTCTTTAACTTTTTACGTTTCTTTTTCTTGTAATCAGATGTCGCAGTAAAAGCTTCTTCGTCAAAAGTCTCTTCATTTTCAAAACTTGTTTCCACAGTAAGGTCTTTGGGTGGTTCTTCAAGTGTTGGTTTTTCTGAAACAGCTTCCAACTCAGCGATTTTACTCTTGAGCTTTTCCAATTCTTTGTTAGAAGCTTTAAAATCCTCAACAGCAACCTTTCCGGCTTTATCTGTAGCATCAAGGGCTTTCTTTAATCCAGCCTCAGAAACCTTACATTCCTTCAGTTCCTTACAGAAAGTCTCAGAGTCTTTAACTGCTTTTTCTTTTTCAGCCAAGAGCTTTTTATACTCTTCAGTCATTTTTGCTTTAGTTAATTTCTCAAATTCCATACATACTCCTTGTATTTATTGGGAAAATGCGTTGTCTGCTGGTTGTCCCACAGGCACCTCTTCGCCACCTTGAGGCACTTCCTGGACTTGTTGCTCCGGGCTAGTACTTTGCTGTGGTGGAGGAGGTTGAGCCCCTGGTATACCCATTTGCCCCATTGCTGCTTGAGACTGCTGGTTTTGAACACCCGCTTGAGTTATCATAGTTTGATTTTCTGCTAATCTTGCCACAAGTGTAGTTTCTGCAACCGCTCTTTCTAATGCCATGTCTTTTTCTAGTCGCGCCTGGTCTTCCTCTGAGTGGTCTACAGATTTCGCCATCATTTGTAACATGTCTTGGTAAAACAAAGGATTTGTTTCTGGATTAATTTGTGCAATAAATTCTGTTGCCATAGTCCTGTCACGATGTTTTTTCGTTGGTGAATTCACACTTTCTGAAATAACAACTTTGCATCTTGGTATATAAGACACGGCGTTTTCAAAGGTGCCTTCATCAACTTGTTTGTTTAGAAAAATTTCTTCCTTACCGTTTTTCTTTGTTATTTTTCTTTCAACATCTCCATAGGTACGCTGAAATTGGAAGAAATACGCTTCGCCAATGTTATTTAAAAGTTGCTTAACTTGTTTGTCTAAAATCAAAGTCCCTATTTTGTTCATCTGCACCTTACGTTCATACAAAATCCCTGAATCCTGAGTTGCACTTTCAGCACTCCAAGCATTTGATACACCACTAACCAGCGGTAAAAGTGGGTCGAACATAAGGTTTATTTGAGCAAGAATAGACTGTGGAAATTGAGTGGGGCCAATATCTTCTAATACCTTTGTGACAGAATCTAAATCAGCAAAAGACATGCTTCCAGGTTTATTAAAGTTCTTTTCAAACCTTGCTTTTTGTACGGGGTCTGTAAATAAGTTTTCATTAACTATTTTAGATCCACCATTTGATTTTGCAATCAACTCTGTTTCAAGGCTAATTCTCTCATTTACTGTGGTTTGTATGTCAGCCATAGCCTCCACAATGCCTTTATCCCTACCATTATATCTGGATGCAGAAAAGTGAAAGACAGAAAGACCTTTAACCTGGACACGACTTTTTCTATCATAAAGTATTAATGCATCACTCAAAGTAGGACATATTACAGTTTTGTGTTGAATGATGTCGTCATAAGGAGTTTCTTTTACAGTATCCCAATCTATTTCATTAACCTCTGCAAACTGTTCTAACATGGCCTGGTCTTCAGAGATTGGAAAGGGAACCCATTGCATATAACCAGCTTTTCTACCTATTAAACGAGATTTTTTAACCGGTTCAGTCCAAAGCTCTTCAATGACTTCAAATTCATCCCCAACTGTTTGATTATATCTTTGTCTTTGTTCTGGCGCGTCTGATGGTATTGCGGTACGACCTTTTTTGTATTGTTCGAGAGCAACCATTACAGCATCGCTTTTGTCTTCGTATTTGTGGGCCATACCTTCAGGAGTCATATAAATAGATTCCCACCCCTGTTTTAAATCCCGGTCATCATTAGTCTTCCAATATGCGTCAGGGATAAACATACCGGGCGGTATGAATTTTAATCCTATGTTACCCAATGGATGAAACTTGGTAGTCTCAATCATTTTAATCCAGCCGCCATGAATAAGGCCAGATTTTATTAGTTCAATTAAATTAAATTCCCAATTGGTAACTTCTTTGTCAGAATAGTAAGTGTCTTTTATTGCTTCGGTGAGAGTTGTTTTAAAGCCTTCAATTGGTGACCATTCTACATCAGGCATATCAGTAATAATTGCCCCTGACATGGTGTTTACTTTTGGAGCTATAATATTAAATTGATACGCCCATCGTTTCTGTTCATCAAGAACTGCCAACTTTGCCTCGGGCCATTGGTGACGGGGGAGGCCGAAATACATTCTGTTTGCAATAATCCCTCTGTCTATATCCGGCTGAAGGGCTTTGCGTGATATTTCCCTATCATTATATATTTGCAAGACCCTTTCGGCATCAGAGCCTTTTGTTTTTCTAAAATTACCTTTTAAGATTTCTGGCGTTGGCATGTTTCATCCTTAATCACCACAGCGGCACGGCTGATATCGCCAGTACCAATCTGTTTTGGCATTTTAAAACTTTTAGGCATTACCTGTTGAACCATAGCTGCATTTGAAAAATCAAGCTTAATACCTGGAATGCTTATTTTTATCTCAGTCCACCTGTGGCATTCACCACAAATCATATAAAAACGGTCACCTTCAAAAGCGAAGAGAATGTTCCCTACGCCTTTGGGCTGATGTTTTTGTTCATTTCTGCAACGAATGACTTTGTGCATAGGGCAAAAAAAAAGCTGCGCCCCGCACACTTTTACATGTACAGTTCACAGCTTTCGGAAGTTTTGGAATTATTATTTAGTTTATTTTATTTAATCATATACACTATATAATAGCTTAAAAAACTTGATTTGTCAATAGCTATGTTGTTAAACCTGTTTCCATCCTTTCGGATTCTTCCACTTAGGAATTATCATTACAATATCTTTTGCGCTCTTATCCTTCTTTGGCCTGGCCCAACCTGGATACCAGGCATCTAAACAATGACCTGCCAACTTTGGCACGTTTATGTTAATACCCTTAAACTTCATTGTTGTAAATTCAGACAAAAACCGTGCAGGCATACCTTTGGCAACAGCTTGAATACTTGGGTCAAAATTCAGTATTTCACCGGTAAACTTGCGGGGATTAACCCACTTTCCACCTTTGGAATGCCAAGCAATGTTGTAATGTTCAAAGAACTTCCATACGCATGATTTAACACCCTTTTCAGCCGATATCTTTTTGTGTCCACAGGATGTCCACAAAAGTCTTCCGTTGTCCTTCCTGCGTTGTGGTGCGCGTTCTCTGCCCGTCCACAGTCCTGATGGATAAACTTTATTGCCAACCTTTCGACTTCTACCCAACTCATAAAGAAAAACATCTTCCTGGTCTTTGGTTATATGAGGCCCCATTATACAGTGATCCATATCTGTGTCGCCTGATATAAAACCTCCTTCCCTAACAATTCCCAACAAAGTCCCAAAGCCGGGAAAGAAAGATTCTCTAAAGCCCGCCTCTTCAGCACATTCGTGTAGTAGTCCCATTAATTCAATGGCGTTTTTAACTCTTTTGGGAACGAAAAACCTATCATTAGTTTCTTCAGGCTCTTTGTGTTTGAAGTCTAAAAACCAGCCTGGTTGAATTGTATCCAGAAAACTTCCCATTTTATACGGCACTGGAAAACTGTAGGGTTTATCTATTTGTACGTTGTATCTCCAAGTACCTTTATTTGACATAGTTTCTTCTTTTTTTAACAAGTACGTGTGCCGATCACCTTTGCATTTAATATAATCAGTAAACATTTCCGGGTATAATTTTACGTGTACTATATTGCCCCAAATTACCACTTTAAACTTATCACCCTTTCCACCATCAATGGAATAATTAAACCTCTCGCACTGAGTTTTTAAATCTTTTGCTTCAGCTCCAACCAGACCTATATGTATTTCACCACAAACTCTTCGGTTGCAGATAAATTCCTGAAGAGTCTTTTTATCGAGAAACCAGGTACCTTTAACAAATCTGTCAAAGAACACTATCATTGAATTAAAAAGGCGCTCAGTTTTTTCAGTCATTTATCAGTCCTTTTAAATATTTTATTGCAGGGATAAGGGACATGTTAGTATTGTAATATTCAACAACAAGTTTTTGCCATAAAGGGTCATTTGTTCTTTCTATGCAATCCCAAAAATGTTTTTTTTCTGTAATAAAACCTCTGTAACAATAAATGTTAATATTTACACTATCTAAACAAACCACTGGCAATCCACAGGCCATCATCTCCGGTATCACTCTTGGTGCTGAATCCTTCGACTTATATGGCACTATTCCAACATTACACTGGCTTATCATTTCTGGCATTTTTAAGCGAGGGACTTTTTTCACAGTAACATTCTTTGGTGGTTTTATGGAAGATTGTCCCAAATGAAGCACCTTTAAATTCTTTGGTACTGTATCATATACCCATTTAACCCGCTTGAAATCTTCCTGATATTTAGAATGACAATCAGCTACAAAACATACATCATATTTCTTTTTGCATTCTACAGGCTTGAAATGTCTGGCCGCTGGTTTTATCCATAGAGCTACTTTAGA
>DATKUO010000066.1:0-6850 GCA_035530515.1 Bacteroidales bacterium | reverse complement strand
AATGACGCTAATCCCGGCACTTTTGAAGAACCCTGGAAAACATTAACTTATACTGAGACTCAGATTTCAAAAGGAGATACCGTATATGTAAGAGCAGGTTTATATAACGAGGCATTAATGGTTGATGGTTTAGCAGGAGTGGAAACTGATGTGACTCTTTTTTCTGCATATCCCGGCGAAGCAGTAATAATAGATGGGAATGGAGTTGAGATTGGTGCAGGAGGAGCGCTGGTTTTTTCATGGGAAAATTACGTTCATTTTACAGGATTTGAAATAAGAAATGTCGAAGGGGGTGGAGTATTCTTTGGTAATACAGCAGATCACAGTACAGTAAGTTATTGTACTATTCACAATGTAGGAGGCGGAATTGGTATAGGTGCGGATTATTGTATAGCAGAATATTGTACTGTGCATGATGCTGCAATGGAAAATTATGAAGGTGCTTCGCCTGGTGGATACGGTTCTGGTATTTCCATTCGCCGTTATCCGAGCAACTGTATTATAAGACACTGTATTGCTCACGATGTTTGGGGTGAAGGAATATCAATATATGAAGCCGACAATTCAGTAATTGAAGATTGTATAGTATATAATTGTTATTCAATTAATCTTTACGTATCAGATGCAACTGAATGTACAGCGCAAAGAAATCTTGTATATCAAACAAAGGCAATGGCAGATGGTTCTTGTGCAGGTATTTATTTCACTGATGAGTTAGCTGTTTCAAGTGATAATAAATGTCTTAATAATATAGTATTCAACACATCACGTAATTTTAACATGGTAGGACGTGATAATACTGTTGTTGAGAATAATACATTCGTTAATGCTGTAACATGGGAAGAAGGTTCCCCGGCTAATTACTGTGTCGTTATCTATTCTTCCGCAACAGATGAGTTTTTCAGAAATAATGTTATAATACAGGAAGATGCAGCTGCCTGTATTTCTTGTCCTGTACTTGATCCTTCATTTACTATAAGTAACAATATTTACAATAAAGCTTATGACCCTGATGCAGTTGGGGATGATGATATAATTGAAGACCCTATCATTTGTAAAATTGGAAGTACAGGAGCAGGATTATTGACAGGTAATTATTTCGAATTAGTAGAAGGTTCTTCTGCTATTAATGCGGCTAAAGATATTGATTTGGCTGATGACTATTTCAAAGATATAAGAGACAATACACCAAATATAGGTGCAATAGAAGGATTACTTGGGTTATCAACATTACTAAACGGATTAGTCTCAGTTTGGGAACTTGATGAAACGACTGGTGATGCAATTGACTTACATGGGACAAATGATGGAACCGTATCAGTAACGACACAAGGAGCATCAGGGAAGATAGGAACTGCTTATGCTTTTGATGGTATAAATGATTATATAGAACTCACACCTACCGCATCAGGTACATCATTTACAATTGCAAAATGGGTTTACAGAGATGCAACACAAACGGATGATTATGGGGATCTTTTCACAAATGCCGATGGTAGTGTTGGTTTATTTTTAGGAAAAACCGGTTACTTGAATTACTATCTGACGCATGATCATCTTAGTTCTTCGACTGTTACTGCATCGACATGGACTCATGTTGCTATTTCTGTCAGTTCCGGAGTTGGTACATTATATATAAATGGTGCTGCAAGTGGTACTGTCGATCATAGCATATCAACATTTAATTATGAAAGAATTGGTTATCATGAGGCTGAACCATACAAGGGAAGTATTGATGCTATCAGATTCTGGAACAGAGGATTGACGCAAGGTGAGATTACAGAATTATACACAAAAGAGAATGTAGGGACAACTTATCTTTGGTAAAATATTATAATATGAAAACGATGAAAATTTCAGTTTTACTTTTGCTTTTGACCTTCGCTTGTGCTTGCGGTCAGAAGGCTGATGATACTTTCAACAAGCCCATGTATTTCAATCAGGGATTAACTGTTACCAGGATCACTTTTTCTGATGGTACTTTTATAGAAACTGCACCAACAGTAACGGGAAGCGCAACATGGGAAAGTATTTTGTACAAGCCCCTGAACTTTACTCCTATAGTACATACTCACGACTATGCTACTGAAATAACGAATAAGCCGCCTCAGATTCCATTACAGGAGGCTTTAAGCGCAATGGACGCGATTGTCATTCCGAAGCGTACAACGGCTCAGATCGAGGCTATGACCCCCACAGCGGGAAGTTTCGTGTATGACGTTACCTTGAATGTTCTGAAGATCGGCAATGGGAGTGTATTTCAGATTTTGATAACTGCAAATTAAATTTAAGATCATGGCAAATTCAAAATTAAATATTCAAAGGGGCAATCCGTGTAATAAAACAATTACAATAAAGGATTCAGCGGGTGGCGTTTATGACTTGACAGGGAAGATTGTGTTTTTCACAGTCAAAGATCGAAGTGATGAAGCATACAATGATGATGCTGCGCTCATAACTAAGGATATTTCAGTCCATACCGATGAGGAAAACGGCATAACGACTCTTGAGCTGACTGCTCTTCAGACTGCTATTCCGAGGGGAATCTATGATTGGGATTTGCGGATATATGACGCTGATCCTCTGGTACAAATTAATTCCACTAAAGGAGTTTGTGAGATTGTTGGTATTATAACTGAAAGGATAAGCTAATGGCAGACGAGATAAATGTAACTTTTGAAGAAGAAACTATTGACGTAACAATAGAGGGAACTGCTATATGGTCCAGCCTTGCGGGGAAGCCTGCAAACTATCCTGCTGATGCGTTTCAAACTCCGGCCTTTGCGAACCCTCTGGCATTGGATGGTACTTTACATAAAGATTTTAAGGCGGGATTGATTACCGGGGACACAACGGTAAACCTTACGGGAGTAGTTGACGGCGATGCAGGGATGGTTGAGCTAATCATTGACGGGACGGGAGGTTATACTGTAGCTCTGGGTGCAATGTTCACCAAGCAATTAGGCGAAACAGTCATTGACAATACAGCCAATGCGGATAATTTCATAAGCTGGCGCAAGGTAGGGTCAGATATTGTTTATACAATTAACCAGGTTGAATAATGCCATTTAAAAATGCCATAGGATTTTTTGTGAAACCGGTATCGGGAATTAGCTATGATCCCGACCTGCTTACTTATATTGATGGTCTTATCACTCCGTTAAGTACCGGGAATTTGGCTCTTTTAAATACTATGTATATTGATTGGAAGGTGGGATTGGGGGAGATTGCGAATGTTTCTGATGCTGATGATGTGATGTATAATTTAGCTGGTGAGACAACAGAAATTTCTTTGCGGAATATGGTCAGGAGAGCGCATGATGCGATTGCAGTTAATAGTCCCGTTCATGTTCCATTGGAAGGCTTTCAGGGTGATGGTATAGGTAGCTATGTAGATCATAATTATATACCAAATTCTGACAGAATTAAATTTCTTACAACTAACGCATCTGGTGGAGTATATGTAAGAACTAATTTTGGCGCGGGGACTTATACAACGGTAGTTTCAACAAGACGTTTTCAAATAAGGAAAAATGCAGCAGATGGCAGTCTGTTTGCTTATAGTATCTATAATAATGCATACGCATTTGCAGGAACTGTAGGATCGGGGTATTATGTTGCAAATAAAGACGGGGAGTCTCTCTATAGAAATGGGGATTTATTGAATCTTCATAATTCAACAGATCAGGCTGATGATGGTTATAAACTTGTTTCTCTGGCAATGAGTGGTGCAGTAATTCCAAACAATTATTCAGAAGCACAAATATCGTTTGTTTATCTCGGTAGGACAAGGACAGCACCGGAAATTATGAGTAATACAAATGTCATTGAAGCATATATGGATGCCAATGAGCGTGGAGTTATATAAAATGAAAAATAAAAAAACACATATAATTTTTATTAAGCAAGTAAATAAGATATTCCCAGATTTAAAAATACTTGGTGAATATACCGGTGTGATGAAAGACATTGTAGTAGAAGATACGTTAGGGATTAAGTATATAACAAAACCGAATTATTTATTGAATGGTAGCTTTCCCTGCTTGCAGTCCGCCATTGATAAGCAAGATGCTTTGCAGAAAAAAGTAGATAATGCGGGTTTATCGTTAACGGTTATACAACCTTATGTGAAGCGATTTAAGAAAGTAATAGTAAGAGATGTATTAGGAGTTCTTTATAGTGTAACACCTGATAAATTGTTTGTCGGTAAAAAGCCCTCTCTGCAGACGGCTGTTGATCCCACAGATGGATTCATTAAAAAGGCAAGGAAAATTCACGGGGATAAGTATAACTATTCTAAGGCTATTTATACTAAGGATAACATTAAATTAATAATAACTTGTCCTTTGCATGGAGATTTTGAACAGTTAGCTTCAAATCATTTAGCGGGGCAAGGATGTTATTATTGTGGGATAGAAAGCATGAAGTTGAATAGACCAGAAAATGGGTTTAGTAGAACTCAGTGGATTGACTATTGCAATAACAATAACAAAAGTCCTAAACTATATATTTTGCAATGTCAGAACAGTCAAGAATTATTTATCAAAGTGGGCATAACAACACGAAATGTTATTCAAAGAAATGGGAACGGGAGATATTGGAAAACCAATATGCCATATAAACATTCCATTTTGGCAGAAATAAAAGGTAATTCGGAATGGTGCTTTGATACTGAGAAAAAAATTGAGAGGAAATATAATGATTTCAAATATAAACCTTTATTATATTTTAATGGGTTAACAGAATGTTATAACTATAATATTTTGGATAATGTTTTAAATGACGCAAACGGGAAAGGAGTAATACCATGAGAAACTACATAATAATAACAAAGGAACAGGCTGATGAGATACGGGGCAGACATGGCAGGTATTCAGCTATTGAGCCAGTTGAATTGCCGGATGGTAATTTTATGGTTCCTGAACGTTGTATTGATGATCCCGACCTGAAAGAGGTTAAGTCTAAGTTACAGGAATATGTTAAGCCCAGCAGAGCAAACGTTCAGGATATTAGAAATTTGCCTAAAGTCGGAGAACCAATAAAGCAAGGTGCTATTTATAAATGTGTACCAGATAAAGAAGATGAATATTCAGGACTTGTGATAGCCGTTAAGGACAGCACAATGATTGACTGCAAACCTGATAAAAGATCGGATTTGTTTTTAAGCTCAATCGCACAAGTTGAACCAATAAAACCGAAATGAACTGGATAATATTCATAGCGTTATTTCTGATAGTCTGCGAGGCTGTCCCGGAGGGACTTGCTCTGTCAGGTCAAAAGACACTGGCGGGATGTTTTTCATTTATTTATTTGTCGGGGATTACTCTGGGACTTTTTGCATGGATTACCGGAATAAGACGGTTTGAGTACAAGCCTATTTATGTGAGGATCATTGGAGGTTACATTCTTTTAAGATTTGCTTTATTTAGCCTGATCCTCAATTTATGTGCCGGGCTGCCTTTATTTTATATTGGTACAACGAAATTATATGACCAGGCATGGCAATGGTTTTTCAAATGGTCGGGGATTGATCATGTTCAATTTCTGGCTATGTTTCAATTTATTGCTTTGTGCGTGGGACTGAGTTTAATATTAAGAAAAGAATAATGGAATCAAAAAATAATTCAAAAAGTTTAATCATTGTAGGACTTATAATGATTATCCTGCAAGGAGCGAATCTTGTAGGGGTAGCGGTTAACAGGGTTGACATTGTGAACAACGCTGAAAAGCTGGATGTGGTTTTTAAAGACTACGTTCCGATGTGGTTCCTTGAAGGGATGCAGAAAAATAATGATTACAAGACTGAAGAAATCATTGCAACGCTTTCAGGGGATAAAGAACAGGTTAAAAAAATCAATGCTAAATACATTGAATTTCAGAATATAATGATGAATAACCTGATAAAAATGCGGGGTGGCAAAACAATGATTGTCAGATCGGGACAAATAAATACTGAGCAATGAGTTATTTCAGCGAAAATAGCAAGCACAAACTTGCCTCTTGTCACAGCGACCTCAGGACACTATTTGAACATATCATAAGAGATTATGATTGTACGATAGTCTGTGGCCACAGGGGAGAGCAGGCACAGAATGAAGCCTATGCAAATGGATATTCTCAGTTGCAATGGCCAAATTCAAAACATAATATGTATCCAAGTCTTGCCGTTGATGCCGTTCCTTATGAAACAACTGGACTTGATTGGGGTAAACTCCAAAGTGCTTTTTTTGCTGGTTATGTTTTAGGGGTAGCTGCCCAACTGAGGCGCATAGGTATTCTCAGACACAGGATACGCAGCGGAGCGGATTGGGATAGGGATTATGATGTTGATGATACTACTTTTTGGGATGCTTGTCATTTTGAGATTATGCCGGATTGAAAATTGAAATATGAAAATCTCTAAAATATATAAATGGTATATGATTTACAAAACCTGCAAACGATGGTTAAGGGAGAATTATGTTGATTACGCTTTGATGCTTTTTATTGTTATGGCTTTAATTTTTTGTGTATTTGGATTAAAAGACTTGTAAGATGTGCTGGAAAAAATTGTTTGGAAATAATACAACGGTACTGCCTGACTTTACTGATAACACAGTTGTCAGTATTGTCTGTGGCAATTACCCCGGAACGGCAAACGATCTGGCCGGACCTCCTAATGATCAGGTTGACTTTGAAAAAGCAATTCTTAAAATCTGGCCTTATTATACATTCAGAAAATTTAAGGATGCACAGTCAACACGTGAAAGGTTTTTATCTGAATTAAGGGCGGTTGTTTCAAGAATGAAGTCAGGAGATCTGCTTTTGTTTATAATGGATACCTGTTTTTCAGAATCAAACACAAGGGTTG
>DATKUO010000065.1:0-2778 GCA_035530515.1 Bacteroidales bacterium | reverse complement strand
TTTTCCATAAATCATCCATACTCATATTCATGTAATTTAACGGATTATCCTTGCCGCCGTATTCTGATTCCTTTTCCAGGATCCTGGCATCTTTTGCCATCAAGAATGCCCATTTTGCCATGTTTGGTGTCATTTTTCCCCTCTTTCTGATCCGCTCTTTTTGTTTAAAAAAATATTTGGAATTTCTTTTTCATGCAAATTGCTCCCCATCCGTTGCTTATTGATTCCGGCCTTGTCAGAGTCTTTCCGCATCTTTGGCATTTCACATAAGTCTTTGTTTCAAGTTTTTCTAATTTGGCTTCCGGATATTTTTTCTCGATTTCTTTAACCTGGATTACCAGATCCTTTTGTATCTCATCGATGTCTTTCCTGCGGCCTGTGAATGTTATGTTCGCATCCATTTACTTCTCCTTACTTTCCTTCCGCTCTTTTAATAATTTTTCCCATTCTTTTTTTGCTTTTAAATAAATTCTATATCTTTTCCGGTACATTTCTATTCCGGTTCCAGTCCGATTCTCTTTTCGCCACCGATTATATGATTTGCACATATTCACGTATGCTTTTATAATTTCCTTACTCATTATTTATCTCGCATCCTTTGTTATGTCTATTCCTTTTTCCGCTAAGGCTTTAATCCATATGTCTTTCATTTCCTGGCTGCAGTGTGCCATTGCATCCGTCCAGGTTGGCCAGCGGCTGTGTTTCATCTGGAATTGCATCTGGTAATAAAGTGAGTTCGGGTCATGCGGCATGTCTGGCCTATGGTCTTTGGCACATTCCTGACATTTATCCGGTGCTGGTTTTAACATTGTCATTTTTGGCTCGCTCATTGGTCCTCTCCTCTCAGTGATTCCAGATCCAGGCCGCCCTCAACTATCCTGAATTCGATTCCGTTCGCTGTCAGTATTGCTTCCGCTACCTGTGCATATGAATATAATTTTGTATATCGGCTTTCAATTTTCTTGATAAATATCTCATCGGCTTCATACGATATTTGTAAATCGTCCCGTTCCTTTGTGATTGTTTTGAGATCCGTTTGGGCAGTTTCAAGTGTCTTGTTCTTAACACCGAGTTGAAATTCCAGGGTTTCTGTTCTATTCTTTTCCTGGATCAGTTCCTGGTCGATCCGGTAAATTCGATATCCCATCGAACAGACAATTCCTAATAAGCAAAATAGCAGGATCATTATTATTATTCTAACTCTTTTTGGCAGCATTTTTCTCCTTTCTTTTCCCGACTTTAAGAATTTACCTTAGCTTTAGGGCAGGCAGGCATATCGGAGAAAAGGAGAGTTTATTTGGGTAAACTCAATTATTTACTCTACCTGCCCTGTTCATTATACCATTTTTCCTTGCTGCGTTTTGCCTGGATTTTTTAAATCTATTGCCGCTTCCAGTTCCTTATTAACCTGTTCAAATTGGAATCTTGCCATTTCACTTAAATGAGCAAGTTTGAATTTATTTTTTATCCTGTTCTTAAATTCGTTTCGTTGCTCATCCGTTAAATTGCCAAGATCCCTACCCATTGCAAAGATTTTATTCATTTGCTTTTCTGTAATAGGTCTGGTATCCAACTCTTGCTCGCCAGGGTTTTCCTCATCTGGTTCGTTTTCTTCTGGCTGTCTGGTCTGATCTTGCCCAGTTGATCCTTTGCGTACTCCTTGAGTCTTTCCTTTTTCCGTACTACCTTCCGTTTCTGGTTTTTCCTGGTCTTTGCCTTCAGGCGGCGTTTTGCCTTCTCCTTCGAATTTGACATCATCCATTCCTTTCAAATCATCCGGGTCGAATTCGTAAATTGATGGTGCATCCAACATATTGGGCGTGATTTCCCTTTTAACTGTTTCGTCCGCTGCTGTAAGTATCCTGCGGTCGTTTTCGGATAGTGGCGCATATCTCATTACGTCCTTAAGGACCGTCTTTTGTGCCATCAGGTCCTCTGAGGTTACCCATGGCGAGAACGCATCTTTTTTGGATGCCGGACTGTATCTTTCTTTATGCCTTAATATCGCTTCCCTTGGCGCTATTGAAAAATGCTTTTCACCCTTTATGGTTTTATATACTGCGTAATAATGGGTAATGATTGGTTCGTGTGTGACCTTATCATATTCCCATTTTTCCGGGTGTTCATCGTGCCTTAAGAATTCGTCAGTCCCTTTTAGATATTTTAGGCTGTCGCCTTTTTTGACCTTGTCTGCATAAATCATTGTTATGGTGTCTGTCCTGTAACCCATCTCTAATATGCCTTTATATCCTATCTGGAATTGCGCTTCATACCTTCTTATTTTGCTATTATAATAGGGTATAATATAGCATTGGCCGAGTGGTGTATTTGGTTTGAGTCCCATCTGCGATGCCATTACTACTGCACATAACCAGCTTATAGGAGTACTGATTTGTAAGTTTGGGTTTCCTCTGGCTGCTGCAAGCATCGATGCAAGCATCTGGTCTGGATCGGCCTGATTTGGTAATGCCTTCGATATTTCCGGTAAATGCGATACGATAAAATCTCTTAGGGTATTCGGCTTACCAACCTTTTTATCATTTCCTTTTTCTAACATATCTGATCCGTCAGTCTTTGCCATTGTCTTTTTCACCTACCTTTCTAATATCAAGTTTTCTGAATGAATATGCTGCCTGGGTTGTTCCTGGAACATTAATCGTCTTAAGAGAGATTTTTTTATCCCCGGCGAACCCGGTTTCATACTCACCCATTTTCCATTTAACAATTTGTTTGAGTCTTTTAAGTTCCGCTTCTGCAATTCTTTTCTTTTCAGAATGC
>DATKUO010000064.1:0-11622 GCA_035530515.1 Bacteroidales bacterium | reverse complement strand
CATATTCTTTAATTGCCTGGAAAAATGTATCAAGTCCACCTATTCCTGCAGCCCAAATTACACCAGCCCTGTCATGGTCAATTTTATCCAGGTTTAATTCTGAATCAATAACTGCTTCGTCAGTCGCGATGAGTGCATACTGTGAATAAGCATCAAGTTTGTTGGCCTCTTTTCTGTCAAAATACTTTGTAGAGTCGTAGTTCTTTAATTCACAAGCAAATTTGGTTTTGAACTTTTCAGTATCAAAACGAGTAATCATTACGGATCCACTGACACCATTTTTTAGTCCTTCCCAGTAATCATGCACATTATTACCCAGGGGAGTCAAAGCTCCAAGACCTGTTACTACAACTCTTCTCATAAATCAGGTTATTAAAAATGCAAATTATTTTGCATTCTCCTCAATGTACTTGATTGCATCCCCAACAGATCCAATTGTTTCTGCCTGATCGTCGGGAATCCCGATATTGAACTCTTTTTCAAACTCCATGATTAACTCAACAGTATCAAGAGAGTCTGCACCTAAATCATTGGTGAAACTGGCTTCAGGAGTTACTTCTGATTCGTCTACTCCAAGCTTGTCAACTATTATCTCTTTTACTCTGGTAGCAATGTCCGACATAGTAATAAATTTTAATTAATATTAATTTTGATCTATGCAAAGAAATATATTTGTACTATCTTTTTCAAGAGATTTGATGTTTTTTTATTTATGTTTTATCTTAATGTATTGATAATTAGAAAAATAATCTTATTTTCAGGAATTTTGAGTGCAAGTCGTAAAAACATCTAATTATCAAAAAATGAGAAACATAGCAATTATAGCATCAGGGGCAGGAACCAATGCTGAGAACATAATTCAATACTTTTCGAACAATAATTCAGCTAAAGTTAGTCTTGTTTTATCAAATAAGCGTAAAGCATTGGTTTTTAAAAGGGCTGAAGCACATGATGTGAGAACTGTATTTTTCGAACATAAGGAATTTTATGTCACCGGGAAGGTGCTTCGTTATCTCGTATTATATAAAATTGATTTAATTGTTCTGGCAGGTTTCTTATGGCTTGTCCCTGAAAATATTGTTGAGCAATACGAGGGACGTATTATAAATATTCACCCTGCACTGTTGCCTGATTACGGCGGAAAAGGGATGTATGGCGAGAATGTTCACAAATCAGTATTAGCTAATCATGATACAGAATCAGGAATTACTATTCATTATGTAAATAAGTTGTATGATGAAGGAGATATAATTTTTCAGGCACGTTGTAAAGTTGATCCTGGCGAAACCCCTGAATCACTTGCTGATAAGGTACATGCTCTTGAATATCTTCATTATCCGAGAATTATTGAAGGTCTTGTGAAAAAACTGCCGGATTTTCTAATTAAAGGTCCCGAGGAGGTTTAAAACAACTGTTCTGTTCTTTTCAAAATTGATTCTGTTCTCTTTTGATATTGGCTCCACAGGTGGTGCATCAACTTTGAGAGGATCGACCGGAGATCCATTCTTATAAAACCTGAAATCGAGATGAGGCCCGGTTGATAGGCCGCTTGTGCCAACATATCCAATTATATCACCCTGCTTAACATAAACTCCCGGAGATACTCCGGCTCCGAACCTGCTCAGATGCAAATATGCAGTTGCATAAACACTATTGTGTTGTATTTTAACCATTTTCCCTGATCCGTTTTCAGTTTTGGCAGAAATAATTTTTCCATCACCAATTGCATGAACAGGAGTTCCTACAGGAGCAGCATAATCTACTCCGAAGTGAGGCCTTCTTATCCTAAGAATTGGATGGAGCCTGCTATATGAGAAGCGTGAGCTTATTCTCGAAAAATGTAAAGGGGCCTTTAGAAATGCTTTTCTAAGGCTGTTCCCTTCAATATCAAAATATGTCTCTTTCCCATCCTGAATAAATGGTATTGCAGTTATTGATGAACCTGTCCTGTTAAACTGAGCTCCATAAATTCTACCGGTGACTAACGAGATATCATCAATGAAAAGTTCTTCATAAATTATTTTAAAATTGTCTCCAGTCTGTAAACCAAAAAAATCGACAGTCCATGCATAAATGTCAGATAATTCAACTGCTAAAGAAGGGTGCAGGCCTCCTGATATCATTGCTTCCCATAGTGATGATTCAATGGTACCTGAGGCATATTTTATTTTACTCTTTATCTCCTTCCGGAATTGGGTGATATTTAGTGAATCATTAAAGCTGAATACATAACAGGTTGTCTGGTCGTGCTCATACACCAGGTATCTGGCCCTTGCTATACTGTCTCTGTCGCAAAAAAGGATATAATTATTTCCAGACCTGATTGTCCTAACATCAAAAACTGTTCTGGAGTTCTTAACTACCTGATCAATCTCCTGCATGCTGATACCATTTTTAATAAGAATTTCCGAAAGGAATCCATTTGGTTTTATATGGCCGGAAACGAGATCAAATGAGTCGGAAGGGATTCCATACATAAAAACCGGGCTGTTAATTTTCTGACTAACAGCAGTATCTGGCTTAGCGGAAGCATCTTCAGGATTTTTGTCTTCTAAAGTAGTGCAGGAAACCGTACTAAAAAGAAGGAATATGGATATTAAGGCTGACGAACGAAAAAGCATCAAATTATTTGGGATTAGTTTTTAATTACAATGTTAACAATACGATTAGGAACAACTATAATGTTCGAAGGGGGAGATGTTCCAATCCATTTTTGAGTCCTGTCATCACCCATAATAATTTTAATAATCTCTTCTTTCGTTAAGTTAACCGGGAGTTCAATCTTAAACCTCATTTTCCCGTTAAATGAGACCGGATATTCGAAAAGTTCTTCTTTCAGGAACTTTTCATCAAATTCAGGCCATGGTTCAAATGCAAGAGATTTCTTATGTCCCAGCAGTTGCCATAATTCTTCAGCCATGTGTGGAGCGAAAGGAGAGAGTATTTTTGTAAATGTACAAGCAGTATCAAGTGTAACCTTCCCTTCTTTTGTTGCCAGGTTAAGGAATATCATCATTGCAGATATTGCAGTATTAAACCTTAGGTTTTCAATATCTCCCTCAACTTTTTTAATAGCCTGATGTAGCCCTTTTAATATCTCAGCCTCTTCTTCTCCATTAATAATATTTTTTGGCTCTGACAAGAACCTGAAAGCTCTGCCAAGGAATCCGAATACCCCTTTAACCCCTTTATCATCCCACGGCTTAGTAATATCAAGTGGTCCCAGGAACATCTCATATAATCGCAAAGAATCTGCACCATATTTGGCAACTACATCATCAGGATTAACAACATTTTTGAGTGACTTTGACATTTTTGCTACGAGCTGTCTGAGTTCTTCTCCCGTCTCTTTATGGAAATATTTACCCTCGCGGTCTTCAACCAAATCCCCTGAGACTTTTGATCCGGTTTCAGTTTCGTAGGCAAAAGCTAGAATCATACCCTGGTTAAATAATCTTTTATACGGTTCGTCTGTAGATACAATACCGAGATCAAATAAAACTTTGTGCCAGAACCGGCTGTAAAGAAGGTGAAGCACAGCATGTTCTGCACCTCCGATATAAAGATCAACAGGCATCCAGTATTTTTCTTTTGCCTGATTAAAAATCATTTTATCATTTTTCGGATCAATGAATCGAAGGTAATACCAACACGATCCTGCCCACTGCGGCATTGTATTAGTTTCCCTTCTTCCCCGGCGGCCATTTTTATCTATAACATTTAACCATTCCGTCGAATTTGAAAGTGGCGATTCTCCCGATTCTCCCGGAAGATATTTTTCAAGCTCAGGAAGTTCAAGCGGAAGTTCGTTTTCATTTAATAGTGAGATCTCACCATCTTCCCAGTGAATAACAGGAAATGGTTCTCCCCAATACCTCTGTCTGCTGAAAAGCCAGTCGCGGACCTTATAATTTACCTTCGCCGACCCCAGCTTCTTAGATTCGAGCCAACCGGTTATATGAGCTATTCCTGCCTCCTTATTCAAACCGTTTATGTCAATCCCCGTTGATCGATCTGCGGAGTTGATATACTTTCCATCTTCTGTCCAACACTCTTTCCCTTCAATAATCCTTGTTTTCTGTTCAGGATCAGAAATGTCAGGGTCCTGTATACAAACTATCGGAAGTTTGAATTTAAGGGCAAATTCAAAATCTCTTCTGTCATGAGCAGGAACAGCCATGATGGCACCGGTGCCGTAACCCGTTAATACATAATCAGCAACCCATATAGGTATCTGCTTCTTATTTACAGGATTAATAGCGTATCTACCGGTAAAGACCCCTGTTTTTTCTTTTGCCAGATCAGTCCGATCGAGGTCTGATTTGAGTGAAGATACCTTAATATAATTCTCAATAGAACTCTTGTATTCATCGGTAGTAATTATATTGACGAGCGAATGTTCAGGTGCAATTACCATATAAGTTGCCCCAAAAAGTGTATCGGGCCTGGTAGTAAAAACTGCGAGGTTTTCATTTAATCCTTCAATTTTGAAGTCAACTTCAGCGCCTGTTGAACGTCCTATCCAGTTGCGCTGCATATCTTTAATACCTTCCGGCCAGTTGAGGTTATCGATTCCGTTTAACAGTCTTTCAGCATAAAGAGGTATTCGAAGCATCCATTGTTTTAGATTTTTCTTTTCGACCTTGTTCCCGCATTTTTCATGTGAACCGTCAGTCATCACCTCTTCGTTTGCACAGACAATCCGGCAGCTGGGGCACCACCATACATGAGCATTGTCGTAGTATGCAAGCCTCTTAGAATCAATGTATTTAACTGCCTCCGACTGGTCTGATGCTGAAATATTTTCTGGTATTTTTAATTCTGAAATGGGTCTGCCTTTCTGTAAATTATCATCGAACCAGGTATTATATAGTTGAATAAAGATCCATTGAGTCCATCTAAAATAGCCCGGATCGGTGGTGTTAATCTCTTTGTCCCAGTCGTAGCTTAGCCCCAGCTCCTTAATTTGTCTTCTGAAAGTATCGCAATTGTTGTTTGTAGTAATCGAAGGATGTGTCCCGGTCTGTATAGCGTATTGTTCTGCAGGTAGCCCAAATGCGTCCCATCCCATAGGGTGAAGCACATTAAATCTTTTCATCCTTTTGAATCTGGTGAAGATATCAGTTGCTGTATACCCCTCAGGGTGACCCACATGCAGTCCTGCTCCCGAGGGATAAGGAAACATGTCGAGTATATAGCATTTTTTTGGATTGGTTAAATCTTCAGAAGTTTTGAAGGTTTTATTATCCTCCCAGTATTTCTGCCACCTCTTTTCAATTTTGTGGAAATTGTAATCCATCTGTATATTTGCTTGAAAAATTATAATCCTGCTTTTAAGTTTGCGAAATTAGAAAAACTTTGGCAAATATCAGTACAGGTGTGATGCATTAGGCAGCAGGATAAGGTATTTTTAATGAATAAGTTGTAAAAACCCACTAATGGTTCTATTTTTACGGCAATAATATTGGTCCCGTAGTTCAATGGATAGAATGACAGATTCCGGTTCTGTAGGTTGGGCGTTCGAGTCGCCCCGGGATCACAAATTCAAAACGCAATTATCATTAAAACAGACAGTTGCGTTTGATTTTATTGATTGTTTTCCCGCATTTGTACCACATTCTCCAAAACTGGCAATTTAAAGAGCATTAAATAGTAAGATAATAGATAATCCTCCCTCTGCCACAAAGCAAAAACGCATATTCCTGCAAGCTAATAACTTACAGATTTTTTCATTTTAAATAAGAAATATATAAGAAACATTGTCCATAATACATGGAATCTAAAGTGAAAGGTAATTGCGAAGTATCTGACATAATAAATCCCCGAAAGAAGGGGGATAATGTAGGCTTAATGAAATGTTAGTATTTTATCAGAGGAACCTCAGAATTGAATTTAAGTACAACAAAATTTCTTTATTTTTTGTAATCGATCATATGCTAAATTAGCCGTTTCTCTGTCATATTTATAATTAATATAACGGGCAGTCTCACAAATATCTCTTAGGTGAGCATACTCTGCAGATATTTCAGGAAATAAAGAATTTACTCTATCAGATTGGAATCCGTGTCTTCCCTGATGACTCGTTTTACAAGAATTATAATATGCTTCAAAATCTTTATATGTAATAAAACCGCTTGCCAGAGTAACGGTTTGTGGAATCATTTTATGACGCACATAATGCATTGCGGAATAAAAGGCCGTAGTAATAACCCAGTCTAAATAATCAGGTTTAATTCTCAAATATTTGCAGGCCTTTTCGTTATGCTGAGCGTGTACAAGATTCTTACTGTTTCCCATAGGTAAAAATATAACCGTCAGACAGTATTCTTTCCCTATTTAATTTATTATCGGCAGGCATAATGTTAAGAGACATATGGAATTTCTCGCTATTGACTCCAGCAAAAGATGAAGACAAATTATTATATAATTCTAATATTTTGTCAGATAGGTATAACTTCTTAGAGACAAAAAGAATAATTTTAAAGCTTTCGATTGTGATAAATTTAAGTTGGGCACTCTTAATATCGAATCCCTTATCAATCATTGATTCGATGAAATCACCACTAAGTTTTTGAGCTTTATTCAGGTTAATCTTAAATCTTTTTTCGAGATCCTTTTTTGCTTTTTTTGCATGGTCTTCAACCCCTTTTAAATAGGCATTTATCAGATCGTCACTTGTGAAGCCACCCTCTGAAATTTGAGTTGACCAATTCAATTCATTTTCAGCGCTTGTTCTTGTCAGGGTATTCATAATAAATTAGATTTTCAAATAAAATAAGCATTTAAAATATAATGGTTCTGACTTCGGACTGTCAAGTTAAGAAGTATTTTCAACTAAGAAACATCATTTCCTTCAAAAAGTTTGCAAATATTGCATTATTCCCTCAATAAACAATGATCATACCAAAATAAAGACTCGGAACATGTATTTCATCCCTCGTCACACATACCTGTTTTGGTCCATACAATTAGTACAAAAACCCCCGGATTTCTCCGAGGGGACTCGCTACATTCGTGGAATATTTAGATTCCGTCCCTTGCTAATATTTTGGGTCCAAAGGTTGGAGGTTCAAATTCTCCCTCCAATACAAAGCGAAAGCGCTGGAACCTGTAAGCTAATACTTTACAGGTTTTTTCTTTTGAGATGGGAAGCATTTGGGAAACATTGACTTGTTTTTACTATTAAATAGTAAGCCCCATATTGCTATCCTGGGACTTACCCTCGCCGCATCGGGGGATGTGCTGTCCGTCCTTTAAAATACCACTTTTTTGATAGAGATGATCAAGTTGAGCGTGCATGGTTTTTAGTGTTCTTTATCCCATGCCCAAAATTCATATGCAATTCTGTCAACGCCTGCTTGAGTAACAATATTTGTTATAAACGTTTGTAGTCCAAGATACTGAGCTATGTTTTTAACGAAACCTTGGGAAGAGGAGCTGTCAATTCGAAGATATCCTTTCCAAATTAAACACAATGGTTGAAGTGTATATTTATCCCATGGCACATGCAAGTAGTTTATTAGTTTGGAATTATTCCCAATATGAACAAAAGTCAGGTGTTTCATTAGCAAATTCATAATTTTCAAGCTAATGCCAATATTCATTTTGGACATACCCCCTTTTTTGTTTTTTTCATCCCAAGATCTTACCAAAGAGTCTGCGATTTCAAACAAAAAAGTATCATATTCATTCTGATTTGATATTTTACTCAACATAGTAAGAACCTCTGTGATATTAATTTGGTCTACCCAATAGCGATATTGACCTGAAGGAGATTCATAATGAAATGCACGAGCAATTGAATTGCCAAACGTATGATATTTAAAAATTTGAAGTGCTGATTTATCTTTCAGGTTATCTTTATTCAAATAATTACGAATAGTAACATTTAAATCAAATGATTTAAGTTTTTCAACTAGTTCAGATTGACTTAAATTATTGGAAGAATTATAACAGCTGACATCTCTAGTGACAGTTTTTTTTAAGCGGTTATCCCTTGAAATGCTTCTTTCTTGTGCTATGCTTTTGGTGTAAGATTTATTAATTCTTCTTTTTGGACTAATTTCTTCCCATTTTCCAGTTGGTACGATCCTATCGCCTTGTTTTTCTGCATACCCCCACCTAATAGCTTGAAATGTTGCATACTTCTCATGATGCGGTTTTATAATATCTTTTATTCTACCACCTTTGGCGACAACCATTTGAAAATTTTCAATTGCCGTTTGCTGCATCTCTCTACCAGAACCTTCGGGATCTCTAGTACTGTGTTCTTTACACCATGATGGAATACTAAAAGGGTTTCTTTCTTCATCAACAATACCTTTGTAAATATTTGCATTTTCATTCATAATAATGGAAATTTCTGATTGCTGAAGTTTTCAGGTACAATGTCAGTTTACATTATTCACATCTTATTATATGTGGTCTAAAAGTGCTATAAAAAATTACAAACCGAATGATCTGGATTGGATTAATTCTTAATGGTTTAGTGGACCTAATACAATTTTAAAATTTATATTAAAGTTAAAGATAAAAATTGAAATAGTTCTAAAAACCATATTCAAATGGTTCCTGATTACGAATCACTTTCATAAGTCATTCTTATTCTAAAATAATTGTGAACTCAAGGATACTTTGATTTGACTTTCAAGTTCGTTAACTTTGATTTTGTCCTAAATCAAATCCAGTCCAAGAATGACGGTCCAGGAATACTTAGATAAGATCCACAAACGATATATTACAGGGATCTCCAAGGAGCATAGTTATAGAGGAGATCTTCAAAACCTTCTTGAATCTCTTGCTCCTGATGTTACAGTAACCAATGAACCGGCAAGAGTAGCTTGTGGTGCCCCGGATTATATTATTACACGTAAGAATATCCCCATTGGATATATTGAAGCAAAAGACATTGGTGCAGATATCAACAGTAAAACTCACAAGGAACAATTTGACAGGTATAGGCAGTCATTGAATAACCTAATCATTACTGACTATCTCACCTTCCAGCTTTTCATTGACGGTGTTTTTGTAAGCTCTATATGCATTGGTGAGATCCAGGGGAACAAAATAGTCGCCAGATCTGAGAACTTTACCGGATTCACAGATCTGATAAAGAACTTCTGCCTCTTCACCGGACAAACTATTAAGTCAGCATCAAAACTTTCAAAGATGATGGCAGGGAAAGCCAGACTGCTTGCAAATGTTATTGAGAGGGCTCTTGAACCTGATATTGCAAGTGGTGAAATTAATGAACCGTTGAACCTTAATCTTCATAACCAATATGAATCATTCAAACAGATCCTGATTCATGATATCACACCTAAATCCTTTGCGGATATCTACGCCCAGACAATAGCCTACGGTATGTTTGCTGCCAGGTTGCATGATACTTCGCTTGATGATTTCTCACGGCAGGAAGCTGCTGAGCTCATTCCCAAATCAAATCCTTTTTTGAGAAAGCTATTTCAGTATGTTGCCGGTTATGATCTTGACGACCGGATCAAATGGATTGTTGATGCTCTTGCTGATATATTCCGGGCAACCAATGTTGAAGAGTTGCTGAAGGACTTTGGAAAATCAACTCACCAGCATGATCCAATAATACATTTTTATGAGACCTTTCTCACAGAGTACGATCCTGCATTGCGTAAAAGCCGAGGGGTATGGTACACTCCGGAACCAGTTGTAAATTTCATTGTCAGGGCTGTTGATGATATTCTTAAAACTGAGTTTGGTTTATCACAGGGACTTGCTGACACTTCAAAGATTAAGATCAAGGTGCCGACCCCAGGCGGAGGAAAATCAGTTGAAAAAGAAGTACACAAGGTCCAGATTCTTGATCCTGCAGCCGGCACAGGTACTTTTCTGGCGGAAGTGATAAAACAGATCTATCAGAAGTTTGAAGGGCAGCAAGGGATCTGGAGTCAGTATGTTGATGAACATCTTATTCCCAGGTTAAATGGGTTTGAGATTTTAATGGCTTCGTATGCAATGGCGCACCTTAAATTAGATATGTTGCTATCTGAAACAGGATACAAGCCCAATAAGGATCAAAGGTTCAGAATATATCTGACTAATAGTCTTGAAGAACATCATCCTGATACTGGGACGCTCTTTGCAAATTGGCTGAGTTCCGAGGCAAATGAAGCAAATCATGTAAAAAGAGATACTCCGGTTATGGTAGTCCTAGGGAATCCACCCTATTCAGTTAGCAGCAGCAACAAAAGTAAATGGATTGAAGATTTAACGGCAGATTATAAAAAAGATTTAAACGAAAGAAACATTCAACCACTTTCGGATGATTACATAAAATTCATTCGATTTGGACAGTATTTTATTGAAAAAAGTGGAGAAGGAGTGTTAGCTTATATTTCAAACAATAGTTTTATAGACGGCATTATTCATAGACAGATGCGTAAGCAATTGCTCGAAAGTTTTGATAGAATTTTTATTCTTGATTTACATGGAAACTCAAAGAAAAAAGAAATTTGTCCTGATGGCTCTATAGACCAAAATGTATTTGATATTATGCAAGGAGTTTCTTTAAATCTCTTTGTAAAAACTGGAATGAAAAAGAAAAATGAAATAGGACAAGTATTACATTTAGAGTTATTTGGAAAAAGAAACATAAAATATGACTTTTTAAATTCAACCTCATTGAAAACACTCAATTGGATAAGCCTTGAACCGAAAAAACCGAACTATTTTTTTATTACGAAGAATTTTGAAGGAATTGGAAATTATGAAAAGGGCTTTAGGGTAGATGAAGTGTTTATTCAAAGTAATGCTGGATTAGCTACTGAATACGATGATTTGTCAATAAAAAATTCAAAAAAGGAGGCCGAAATATTGCTCGAGGATTTGAATACTAAAACAGCGAATGAAATTCAACAAAAGTACAATTTAAACCTAAAAAAGATTGATAAAATTGAGAAAGCAATAAAGGATATCAAGAATAATAATCCAATAATTTCATCTATTGATTATAGACCTTTTGACTTTAAATTTACTGTTTATACTGGAATCTCTAATGGAATAATGGGAAGACCAAGAAATGATATCATGAAACATATGTTAAAAGAAAATGTTGCTTTATTAACTTGTAGACAACAAACTTCTTTTGATTTTCAGCATGTTTTTATTTCTAATAAGATCTCAGAACGGTGCTCCGTTTCTTTACAGACAGGTGAAGTAAATTATATTTTCCCTTTATACCTTATATCCAAATCCCAATATAAATACACTTATTTAGGTTGGTTAAAATCTTAAGTTACAGAATCCTTGTCAGAATGTAGTCCTGGGTTGGCAAAAAGCATGTGTTTGGCAGTTGTGGTGGCCGTTGCGAAGACAAGCTGCCAAACTCTTGCTTGTGCGTTGGATATCACGGTATTACACGAAAACCTTGCCCATAACGGGAGTTTGTCTATTAACCTTTCCAGGGAGTTAAATATTCTTCTGATTCAGGCAGGTATAAGCAAACCCGGGAATTTGTTATTCCAGACTGTTAGCCGGGGGAAAAGTGTCTTAGAATGATCGATTCCTGGTCTGACAAGGTCTTTTATGCTTAAAAAAAGTAAAATAAGCATCCTCAGATACTCAATCAGCCGATCTCTGGTCAAAATA
>DATKUO010000063.1:0-13762 GCA_035530515.1 Bacteroidales bacterium | reverse complement strand
TTACGAGACTAAGTGGGGGGTATTCAAACATATTAGTGAGCAAACTATCCAATATCGCCTTAGTGAGAGACTATGGGGATTGTTTATAGAATTACTAACTGTTATCGAGAAACTATTTGACGGGATCGATGAGATGGAGCTTCTTGAAAAAATAATGAGTGATGACGAGGCTTTTGAGATCATTTGTCGAATACTACCGATAAAGGCTCAATCTCAAACAGCGGCATAAGTGAAAATGGAAACTTTAGAGAATTGAAAAACAATATGATAGAAAAAAGACTGTTTTGTATAATACTATCAAACAGCAAAATAAATTAAGTGCGAAACATTAATTATTTGAAATTACTTTTGCATCGGCCCAATTTCCAAAAACGCCTTTTCCTGTAAATTCGAGCAATATGAAATCGAGACCTGAAACATCAATGTTCACCGTCTGATGAGTTCCTTTTTCCATATCTCCGCTATCAAAAATCACACGGCCACTAAATTTATCTTCGTTTAATATCCTGAATTTGCCGGTTTTGTCTTCGGGAGAACATTTATCCAAACCAATTATCGCCTGAAAACGGTTGGCTTTTCCATTGAGTTTGTACATCATCATCGACTTGCTTTTGCAACCAAACCCTTTTTTGTAAGTCACACTATTGAATTGAATCGGCTCATCATTGAAATTTTTATCGGCCACCGGATGATTAAATTCTTTCATTATGTAAAAAAGGTCGCTCAGATAGGTCGTCCCAATTTTCGTAACTGTATATTTTTCAGCAGAAACCGGTGTTGGCCCGGGAAGCGGTTCAGAACCTAAGGTTCCAACTTTTATAAGTTTATGGCCGTGTTGTTCCAGGTTTTTGGCGGTAAAAGAGTTCTTAAAACTTCCCAGGTCCCTTTGTTCCCACAAATCTCTGACGGGCTGATTCCCTTTTAAACCGATTTGGTTCCACGAAACCGTTACATCGGTTTTTCGCCTTCCTTTATTTAATAACAAAACAGCGGTTGTTCCATCTGCCAGCGGCTTATTGTAAATTTCGATACTGTCTTTTTGAAAAACTTTGTAGCCTTGTTGTCCTCGTGAATCCTGGTTGATGGCAATTACCTCAGGCGCAAGGAGAATATTTTTAACTGTATCTGACATAACCCGCAGGTCGTTTCCGGCCATTAATGGCGCAGCAAGTATTGCCCATAAACTAAAATGCACTTTGTCTTCTGCGGCATTTTTCAGGTTGCCAACCTGCAGCATATCGGGGTCGTTCCAGTGGTTGGGGCCAGCAAACTGCCACAAACCATTAAATGCCGGATGGATGGAACCCGCTCCTCCCGAAGTTTCAGCACATCTGTACACTGATTTAATATTCTTGTAAATATCCATGGATGTGCGCCAAAGCTGTGCATATTTTTTACCTCCCCATGCCCAGGCGTCTTGCCCGAAATCGGAGATGCTTAAAACCATTGGGCGGCCTGTTTTTTTTATGGCATCATGGTAAATTGCAAAATCTTCAGTGCTTAACCGGCCATTTTTCGCTGCAAAACAGGCATCCATTTTTATATAATCAACACCCCAGGATGCAAAGGAATTCATATCAGTTTGTTCGTGTTCGAAACTACCCGGCAGGTTCTGACAGGTTAAGCTGCCACGACATTCATAAATGCCGAATTTAAGGCCTTTGCTGTGAATGTAGTCGCCAATGGCTTTCATTCCTCCCGGAAATTTTACGGAGTCGGCTACCAATTCGCCGTTTTTATTTCTTTTGGAGGCCATCCAGGCATCGTCCAGAACCAGGTATTTGTATCCGGCATCACGCATTCCTGAGCTTACCATAATATCGGCAATGGTTTTTATTTTTTTTTCGTCAATATTTTTCTCAAAAGCATTCCAACTGTTCCATCCCATCGGTGGCGTTGGAGCAAGTCCTTTATAGGTTGATTTGGAAACACCCCGAATAAGCTCAGCTGTATGGCTCTTATCGTTCAAAAGGCTGATCATGGCTTCGGCCATCGACTGGCCAATTAGCAAATAGGATTCCGCATTCCGATTCCAATGGTAATTTTGTTTTGCCGGTGAATCCACGGCATCCCGCCAAAATCCACGGGTATCGACAACCGAAACATTTCCTTTGAATTCAGGATAGGTCGAAATTGCCAATTGTGCATTGATCAGTGAAAGTTCCATAGGATCGTTGTCCTTGTAACTTTTCATTCCGGTAGTTGCAATTACCACAGGAAGATTGGGTGTTCCCAAATCGCGTCGTACATCTTTTATAAGATGTACCAGATTGCTTTCGTAGGCTTCATTTGCGGCCTTGTTTATGCGGTCGTTCCAGCCCTGATGCCATCCGAAGCCAGCAATTTCATATCCTTCGCCTGAATATCCGGGTACATATTTTTGAATATTGTCGAGCACATCGTAAACGGTTGCCAGCATTTGCACATAATAATAACCGGTATCATTGGGATTGTATGGAATCTGATTGTATCCTGATGGGCTAACTGTACTTGGAGGACAAAAATCCACAGCCAGACTTTTTCCGCCCCAGGCCGTTTTAATCAGAAGGATTTTCGAATCAAAATAATCGCCAATCGCATTTCCAAACTGAAGTTCAGGCCCAATTGTAGATTCGAGAGCGCCAAATCCAACGGTTAGCGGGCCGGTATGTAATACATCGAATTTATCTTTTGAATACACAAACACATCGTCACGCTTTTCCCATTCGCCATTTTTATCAACCAGATGTTGGTATTTTCCTTCATGATCGTTTTTGACCAGCCAGCTGAGGTTTCCTTTTTCGCCTTTTGTAGTTTCTCCTTGCCCCTGCATGTTCGACTGTCCGGCCAGAATAAATATCTTCACCGGTTTTTGGGAAAATGCATTAGCTGGAAAAGCAAACATGATCAGAAATACAGAAAGGCCAATAGCAATTAATTTGTATATTTTGTAGTTCATCCGAATCGTTTATTTTGAAGGTTTTGTATAACCCTCAGGAAAGCGGGCGTCCACTTCGTCCCACCATTTATTCAGCTTTGAAAATAAGCTATCCCTTATTTCTGGTAATTCATTAGCCAGATTATGTTGTTCCCCAATATCCTTTTTAATGTTGTAAAGCTCAATTCTGTTGTCATTGAAAAATACGATTAATTTATAATCTCCATCACGAATGGCGCTACTTGGACTTCCTTTTTGATTGGACCGATGCGGATAATGGAAATAGGTTGCATCGTGAATTTTTTCAGTTTTTCCTTTTAATATGGGCACCATACTTTTCCCGTCGATGTGCAAATCGGGACGAAGTGGTTGCCCGGTCATTTCAAGAATTGTCGGGTAAAAATCCATACTGGTGATTACTGCGTCAGAGACCTGACCTGGCTTTGTTGTTCCCGGCCATTTCACAATAGCTGGTTCCCTGATTCCGCCTTCATAAAGCCAACCTTTTCCTGCTCGTAAAGGAGTATTAGCGGTTGGTGTTCCTTCGGAAGTTGACAAGCCACCATTATCGGAAAAGAAGATGACAATCGTATTTTTTTCAATTCCTTTCTCTTTTACTTTGGCTAGAACTTTTCCTACTGCCATATCCATTGATTCGACCATTGCAGCATACGTCGGATGATCTTGCTGCTTTCTGAAAACTATCTTTTTTTCACCTGAAATTTCTTCTCCGAACCTTTCTGCATCGGTTAATCCAAGAGATTCTTTCTTTTTATTGTATTTTTCAACCCGATCATCCGGAGCGCTAAAAGGCGCATGTACTGAATAAAAAGAGAAGTACAGTAAGAATGGGTTTTTCGCGTTTTTATCAATAAAATTAACGGCTTCATTTGCCAAACGATCAGTCATGTATTCGCCTTCCGGACCATTTTTCAGATTTGGAATATCCCAAGGCGAAAAATATTTGTTGGGTAAGTATAGTCCACCTCTCCAGTGGCCTCCAATGTTAATATCAAAACCTTGCTTATCTGGCCAGAAAGTGCCCTCTCCCTCAAGATCGTTCAGATGCCATTTGCCCAGAAAAATATTCTTATAACCTGCATCTTTCAGGAGTTCAGGAAAAAGAACTTCTTCAAGCGGAAGATTATGGACATAATCAGGATTTCCCGGGCCACCGATCCATTGTGTAAGATGAATACGTGCAGGATTCTTTCCCGTCAGGATGGATGCCCGTGTTGGTGAACAAACAGGCGATGCAGCGTAGGCCTGCGTAAAACGGACTCCTTCATTAGCCAACTTATCGATGTTGGGAGTTTCGTAAAATTTACTTCCATTTGCACCAATATCCATCCAACCAAGATCATCGACCAGAAAGAAGACGATGTTGGGCTTTCGAATATTTTTAGTTGATAAGGACATGCACAATGGTGAAATGGCCATCAAAGCCAATACTTCCCTATAACGATATTTTTTCATCTTAAATAGTTTTATATTAACAATTTAAAAACTAGACTTCACAAGCCCTACCATTTCATCTCGTGAGGCGACCCGGGGATTACCTTTATTTAGGTATTCTAAGGATATTAGTTATTGGTTAAAATTATAATGTCACATTTTGGTTTGTCATTTTTACTTTATTCGGAAATAAACAAAATAGCATGATCACATTATATTCTGAATTGCCCCCTCTTTTCATCTTATCAAACCTATGGAAGTATGATTTCATGCCAAACAAGCTCATTTAACTTTTTTGGAGTTAACTTAAAAACTGATAAAACACACATTTTAACTTTCACAAAAACCTCCTTTCAACTTTAAGTAAATCATAACAATATTTCCTATTTATAAATGATCTAACAGCGGATTAAACCATTTATTTTAATACTTTCCACACAACTAACCCATAGAAATTCAACATCTTCCTCAGAATTAAGAACACATCTATTCTATTTTATCAAAATATTTTATATGAGTATCAGGAATCATGCATAAAAAACCATTGATTTTCAAGCGATTTGTAATTTCTTATTCATGATTGCCGATAGTATAATATTTTATTTAAAAATCTTATACTATTTAATACTAAAACAGTTTTTAGCAATTTATTAATTTATTTTTAAAAAGAACGTTTTCGTATCCGGTATAAAGCCTTTGCACCTTAAAGTTTAACATAAAACCACCAAAAGAACATGCCGCTGAAATGCTATTCACAACGGCTGCAAAAATATAAATAAAATTGATATTTAAGAAAAAAGTTTAGAAAAGGTTTTTGTCAACTGATTACTGATTACTGATTACTGATCAGCTAGTGAATAGTTGTTAATTGACACGCGGAACACGGAACGCGGAACACGGAACACGGAACACGGAACATAATCACAAATAATATACCAATTAAATACTATGTATTAATTAAAAGTATATTTTTGCTACCTGATTATAAACAGATGAACAAAAAGACAAATAAATTCTTAGGGTGTAATAAGCATATGCATTACAGGTCTGCATAATCTTCATGCGAGAAATCAAGCTTACGAAAGATTTATCAGACCTGCAATAAGATGCAGGTTTTTTTTTAATTAGTCACAGAGATGAAAATAATGAAATTTGGCGGGACTTCGGTAGAAAATCCCGAGAGGATGAAAGCACTGATCCCATTAATAAATAATGATGATAAAAAGATTGTGGTACTATCAGCCATGGCCGGAACTACAAACAGCCTTGTTGAAATTACCGATCTTCTCTATTCCGATAAGATTAATGAAGCATCGCTTAAAAATGATGAATTGAGATCAAATTATCATAAGATTGTTGAAGAACTCCTATCAACTGAAACCTTCAGAGTCGCTGGGCATGAATTGATTGATTCTCATTTTGAATATATCAGGGACTTTACCCTTAAAGTGTTTACAAAGCTTCAGGAAAAAGCGATTCTTGCTCAGGGGGAACTAATTTCCACTGCATTATTTCATCTCTTGCTTCAGGAAAAGAATATTAAATCAATTCTTTTACCTGCCTTAAGTTTCATGCGTATTGATAAGGATGGAGACCCCGACTCATTCTATATAGCAGAAAATATAAAAAGAGAACTGGATAGTCATGCATCGGAGAATATAATAATCACCCAGGGGTTTATTTGCCGGAATGCTTACGGTGAAATCGATAATCTTAAACGGGGAGGAAGTGATTTTACAGCATCAATTATAGGAGCTGCAGTTGCAGCATCAGAAATTCAAATATGGACAGATATAAATGGTTTTCGCAATAACGATCCAAGGTATGTGGAGAACACAACTGTTATTCGCGAATTATCGTTTGATGAAGCAGCCGAACTGGCATATTTCGGAGCCAAAATACTTCATCCCTCAAGTGTTAACCCTGCCCGAATTAAGAATATACCTGTCCGACTCAAGAATACATTAGAGCCAGAAGATGTTGGCACTCTTATTACTGCTGCTTCTCTCCTCCAGGATTATAAAGCCGTAGCAGCAAAAGATGGAATATCAGTTTTAAGGATCAGATCAGACAGGATGTTAATGGCTTACGGCTTCCTTCGTAAGGTATTCGAAATATTTGAGGCATACAGGACCCCTATTGACATGATCACAACATCTGAGATATCAGTATCTATTACTATCGATAATTCACAGTTTATCAAACAGATAACTAAGGACCTCAAGGAATTTGGAACGGTGGAAGTTGAGGAGAACCAGACTATTGTGTGTGTTGTCGGAGACTTCAGAACTGAACGAACCGGTTCTGCTCCTGAAATATTTGAAGCACTGAATGCAATACCTCTAAAGATGATTTCTTATGGTGGCAGTCCATACAGCCTGTCACTACTCATCAATACATCAGATAAAATTGAAGCTTTAAGATTACTCAGTAAACATCTTTTTAATTAGAGAAATGATTAATAAGTATACTATAGATAAATTCAAAGCTCTTGAAACTCCGTTTTACTATTATGATCTTGACATTTTAAGAGAGACTCTTGATATTGTAAAGAAAGAATCGGAACAAGCAGGATATGAAGTGCATTATGCAATAAAGGCTAACTCCAATCCAAAAATCTTAAAAATTATTGCTTCATATGGGTTTGGTGCCGATTGCGTTAGCTGGAATGAGATTTCAAGTGCAATTTCAGCTGGTTTTAAACCTTCCGGAATTGTCTTTGCAGGAGTTGGTAAAACTGATAAAGAAATAGAGGCAGCTCTTAAAGCAGATATCTATTGTTTTAACTGTGAGTCAATACCGGAAATTGAGGTCATTGATCAGATAGCATCAACCCGGAACAAGATAGCTCGTATAGCATTAAGGATCAATCCTTATATTGAAGCACATACCCATAAATATATAACTACCGGTATTGAGGAGAGTAAATTTGGAATCAATACATGGGAACTTGAAGATGTTATTAAACGATTATCATCCCTCAACAATATAAGACTGATTGGAATGCATTTTCATATCGGTTCTCAGATTACCAGGTTGTCGGTATTTAAAAGTCTTTGTGCCCGTATAAATGAACTTCAGGAATGGTTCGCCTCACGTAGTATTAATTTGGAAATTATTAATGTCGGTGGTGGTCTGGGTATTGATTACGAGAACCCTGATAATGGACCACTCTTACAGGAGTATTTTTCGCTATTGAATGAGTTTATTGATCTTCTTCCCGGACAAAAACTCCATCTTGAACCAGGTCGATCCATTACCGGCCAATGTGGCACTCTTATATCAAAAGTTCTTTATATTAAGAATGGCAGTAATACTCTCTTTGCTATCATTGATGCAGGTATGACTGACCTTATCAGACCTGCCCTCTACCAGGCTCACCATAAAATAGAAAACCTGTCATCAACAGGGAGTATCTACCGGTATGATGTTGTAGGACCTGTATGTGAATCATCTGATACCTTCGCAAAATATATTGAACTGCCTGAGACAAAGCGTGGTGATCTGATTGCTATAAGGTCTGCCGGAGCATATGGAGAGGTTATGGCATCAAGATACAATCTACGTGACCTTCCCAGGGTAGTCTTTTCGGATGAGATTTAAAAAGAGGTCAGTGGTCAGTGGTCAGTAGTTAGAGCTAAAGAATTAAAATTTCAGGATCCCCAGACTATACAGGAAAACCATAGCTATAGCCACAGGCGCTATAAATTTCACAATAAAAATAAAAAGAGGCAGATATCTGGCTTTAAGCTGTCCTTCATTTGTTAACTCCATTTTTGTCAGTTCGGGCCTGTAAAACCATCCAATAAACAATACTATGAATAGCCCTCCCAATGGCAGCATAATATTTGTTGTCAGGAACTCAAGGTATTCAAATAGATTCCGGCCAAATATTTTGAAATTACTGAGGTTTCCTAAGGACAATACAGTAACCACTCCAAGAACAGATACTGATAATGTAGCGGCTATGGTAGCCTTCCGCCTGGTCATTTTGACCTCTTCCACCAAATAGGATACGATAACTTCAAGCATAGAAATAGTGGATGTAAGAGCAGCAACAGCAAGTAACAAAAAGAAAGCTAGTGCAAAAATATCACCAAAAGGCATCTTCTGAAATATCCCAGGTAAAACTATGAATACAAGACCTGTACCAGAAGCCGGTGAACCACCAAGTGCAAATACTGCAGGAAAAATTGCGATGCCTGCTATGACTGCAATCAATGTATCTGCGATTCCTACAAATAAGGCTGATGATGCCAGACTTTCGTTTTTACGAATATAAGAACCATAAGTTATTAAAGTGCCCATTCCAATACTAAGCGAAAAGAATGCCTGACCAAGCGCCTCCAGGATAACTTTTGGAGTAATCTTGCTAAAATCGGGATAGAAAAGAAAGCGCAAACCCGCTCCAGAGCCTTCCAACGTAAGAGACCGGATGCATAATAATATAAGAAGAACAAACAGAAGAGGCATAAGAATTTTTGTATATCTCTCTATTCCATTCTTTACGCCTGATAATATGATAATTGCAGTAAAACTCATGAAAATTAAAAACCAAAGCAGAGGACGAAAAGAGCCATTGAGAAAACCTTCGAACATAACAGTCAATTCGCTATCACTTTTCCCAGATAAGTTTCCTGTCAGGGCCTGATAAAAATATTCAAGTGTCCATCCGGCAACAGTAGTATAAAAAGCCAGAATCATAAAAGCAGCAGCAATACCCATAAGTCCAATCAGATACCAGGGTTTTCCGGGGGCAATATTTTTAAAGGCACCATAAGGATTTTTCTGAGCAGCACGACCAATTACAAACTCAGAGGTCATAACAGGGATACCAATTGCAAGTACAAAAAACAAATAAATAAGGAGAAAGGCTCCGCCCCCATTCTCACCAGTAACATAGGGAAACCGCCATATATTTCCTAATCCAATTGCTGATCCTGCAACAGCAGCGATCACTCCAAATCTGTTGCTGAAACTATCACGCTCGCCAGCTATGAGTTCGTTCATAAATAAATTTTAACTAAGGTTTAAATACTCTCTGATTCAATAATGTCGAGAATTTCAAATTCGGCGCTAATTTATAAATAATTATCTAACCTAATACAGATTTATCTAATGGGCATTATTTCAAGTAGTTATTATGATTATTGTGATACAAGTAATTAATTATTAATGAAATACACTTCCATGAATGTATTAAAAAGTTTTCAAATAAAATTTATACCACAACCCCTGGAGCTATCGGAGCGCCAGGGATATCACAAAGGGTCACCAGGCTTATTAATAAATTCTATTAAATGCATTTTAAAATTTATAATTATAATTTTACGATCAACTTTTAAAATCCAGGATAATGATAAGGCATCTTGTCTCTATAATTTTTCTTTTGATAATCTCCTGTTCACCTATCAGAAAATATCAGGCTCTTCCTGAAGTTAGGGCATGGGAAACAGATATTCAACAATTTGAGCAACTCGATAATAGTGAAACATATCAGAAAGATGCTATACTTTTCGCAGGAAGTTCAAGTATCAGATTATGGTCCACTCTTGAGCAAGATATGGCACCTTATCCGATCATTCAACGAGGATATGGTGGTGCCAAACTTAGTGATTTTGTTGTATATGCCAGTCGTATTTTTAATCCTCATCCCTGCAGAGCGATAGTCATTTTCATAGCAAATGACATTTCAGGAAGCGATCAGGATAAAAGTCCACAGGAGGTTGCAGGATTATTCCGTAATCTGCTTAAGACTATTCGAAAAACCCATCCTCAGACCCCGGTTTTCTGGATAGCCATTACTCCCACTGCATCACGATGGAAAGTATGGCCACAGATTGAAAAAGCAAATAACCTTATCAAAGATATCTGTGACAATCAGTTCGATACATATTTCATCCGTACTGATTTTGCTTTTCTTAATGAAGCCTCGCAACCAATTGATAATTTATTCAGATCCGACAGGCTCCATCTGACAGAGAAAGGATATGCAGTATGGACAAATATTATAAAGAATGAAATAAAAAAAATAGTGCCAATAGCTGAAGTAGAGATTATTGCACATCGTGGAGCATCATTTCTTGCTCCTGAAAACACTGTGGCATCTAAATCTCGACCTGTTCGCCTGGACAGTCGATAATCCTGATGAAGCTAAACGATTGATCTCTTTAGGTGTAAAAGGAATTACCACTAACCGTCCGGGATGGATGAAGGAACAGATTTATTGAGCACAACAGATATATCATAAGAGCAAAGCATCATATAATTACTTATTTCAATTCCATTATGGTGCGATTGGGACAGCGCTAAGCGCTATGCGCAAAGCTATTCTTAGTTATTTCAATTCCATTATGGTGCGATTGGGACAGCGCTAAGCGCTATGCGCAAAGCTATTCTTAGTTATTTCAATTCCATTATGGTGCGATTGGGACAAATTACACTATGATCTATCATTGCCTGATCCATTAATTTCAATTCCATTATGGTGCGATTGGGACATAGCGGACTGCTATGGGCTGACATATCGCATAACGATTTCAATTCCATTATGGTGCGATTGGGACAGCGCTAAGCGCTATGCGCAAAGCTATTCTTAGTTATTTCAATTCCATTATGGTGCGATTGGGACTTATCTGTAACAAAACTCAGGAAAAAGAATAAAGAATTTCAATTCCATTATGGTGCGATTGGGACCCTATAAGATTGATGTTAAGGACGTTTGGCATGAGATTTCAATTCCATTATGGTGCGATTGGGACCTGGGAGTTTGATTCTGATCCCGCAACAATGATTGATTTCAATTCCATTATGGTGCGATTGGGACTACAGGGGGCTTTAAAAATAAAGAATTAGTCATTATTGCATTTCAATTCCATTATGGTGCGATTGGGACAGGCATGAAAGTCAGATGATAAAAAGTTCAAATTTGTCATTTCAATTCCATTATGGTGCGATTGGGACTTGGGTAAAAGCATTCAGGTTATATGACATGAACCACATTTCAATTCCATTATGGTGCGATTGGGACACTTTGTTGCATAATCAGCAGTTGCAACATAAGGACATTTCAATTCCATTATGGTGCGATTGGGACAATGCAACACTTCAGGCTAAAGTAACATTTATTAAAAAATTTCAATTCCATTATGGTGCGATTGGGACCGGAAATATTTTGCTTCATGCCACGCACTTTGTATCATTTCAATTCCATTATGGTGCGATTGGGACTCATTACCTCCCTCAACTTCCTTGCTCAAAATACCATTTCAATTCCATTATGGTGCGATTGGGACCCAGTTGCCAAATAATAGTCGTTCTTTCTCATTTGCATTTCAATTCCATTATGGTGCGATTGGGACCCTATTTTCGTGTAAGACATCTTACCGAGTGTGAAAATATTTCAATTCCATTATGGTGCGATTGGGACAGTCAGGGTGAATAATAAAATATTCTGGACTCATAAATTTCAATTCCATTATGGTGCGATTGGGACATGGGATCCCAAGACTTCGGGAGACAGAATTACTTTCATTTCAATTCCATTATGGTGCGATTGGGACCCAACTCTGGTGACAAGGGTGCGGCTTCCAATTCATTTCAATTCCATTATGGTGCGATTGGGACGCAGAGTGACAATAAGCAGTATGAATATGAAAAAGTATTTCAATTCCATTATGGTGCGATTGGGACTCCTCACTAAATCACTGCTCACTGATCACTCCTCAATTTCAATTCCATTATGGTGCGATTGGGACTCCTCACTAAATCACTGCTCACTGATCACTCCTCAATTTCAATTCCATTATGGTGCGATTGGGACTCAGCATGTAAAAATATCGGGGTGTCCATAAACCATTTCAATTCCATTATGGTGCGATTGGGACTACATCGCGAGATCTGGGATCCCGCGTGTGGCGGGATTTCAATTCCATTATGGTGCGATTGGGACAGATCTGATGAGTGATACAAGGCTGGGATTTCTAAATTTCAATTCCATTATGGTGCGATTGGGACCATTGCCGTCAGAAAAGCTATCAGACCCGGTGAGGCGATTTCAATTCCATTATGGTGCGATTGGGACTTGTATAGCTTTGCGCATAGCGCTTAGCGCTTTGCATTTCAATTCCATTATGGTGCGATTGGGACGCGCGAGCTGGACAGGCTTGTGGGCCGGCGCATCCCGATTTCAATTCCATTATGGTGCGATTGGGACATATTGTCCTCCAGGGTGGTATCAGCCATCTTTTTAAATTTCAATTCCATTATGGTGCGATTGGGACGCAACCTTACCCAGAGATTCACGCTCCACCATCACGCATTTCAATTCCATTATGGTGCGATTGGGACCGTGAAGGCTCTCACCAATACTCGCAGGCAACACCATTTCAATTCCATTATGGTGCGATTGGGACCCTGATCCTCACTCAGCTTAAGGTTAGAAATACATATTTCAATTCCATTATGGTGCGATTGGGACCTTTGAGATGGCGCAGTGGAGCTTCGTCATCCTCATTTCAATTCCATTATGGTGCGATTGGGACTTGTATAGCTTTGCGCATAGCGCTTAGCGCTTTGCATTTCAATTCCATTATGGTGCGATTGGGACCATAGTATTACCGACATCATGGCCGCGAATGCAGACATTTCAATTCCATTATGGTGCGATTGGGACAGTGGACTGTTACGGCCTGACATACCGCATAACCATTTCAATTCCATTATGGTGCGATTGGGACATATAATTATGAGGTGATAGATGGTAATTCTAAAATTTCAATTCCATTATGGTGCGATTGGGACTCTCTGGCCTTGCGAAGTACAGTATCAGGAAATACCATTTCAATTCCATTATGGTGCGATTGGGACATGCCTTCAACAGAAGCAGAAGCAGAGATTTACGCAATTTCAATTCCATTATGGTGCGATTGGGACTATGTTACGTGGGGGGAATATACCGTACTTTCTTCAATTTCAATTCCATTATGGTGCGATTGGGACAAGGATGGGTATTGTTTGTGAACTGGCAGCGTCTAAATTTCAATTCCATTATGGTGCGATTGGGACCTCCTACAGAAACAATAGGTATTGGTGTTTTGGCATATTTCAATTCCATTATGGTGCGATTGGGACTCAGGATTACTCCCGTAGGTTCTTTAACTGCTACATTTCAATTCCATTATGGTGCGATTGGGACTTGCTAATTACAACGAATATGAGAGAGCTTATCGCATTTCAATTCCATTATGGTGCGATTGGGACTTGCGGCTTTCGAGTTCGTCATGATTTGTATAACGTCATTTCAATTCCATTATGGTGCGATTGGGACAATGCCTTCAACAGAAGCAGAAGCAGAGATTTACGCAATTTCAATTCCATTATGGTGCGATT
>DATKUO010000062.1:0-4204 GCA_035530515.1 Bacteroidales bacterium | reverse complement strand
AGTTCCTTCAGTCCAGGGGTATTGATATTAATTTACCCTTCACGGCCCCTCTGATGATTTTTTCAGGTGACAGTGAAAGCAAGGCTAAAATTATTAAATCAATAGCATTGAAATTGAATTGTCCTGTTATCAGGATAGTGAAAGCAAAGGTTATAAATAAAGCCCCTGGTATTGTCACCGCACCGGAGCAAAAAGAAACAAGAATCATTCCTGCCTTTGCGAAACAGGAACCGGAGACAGTTGCACCGAAAAGAGTTAATATACTGGAGCCGGAACCGGAGGAGATTGAGGCAGTGATCAGACCGGGACGAAAATATAAGTTATCATTCCCTTCCGTTTGGGACGGTATGGAAGACGACGAAAGTATGATATTAAGATTGAATTAAAATAAAGTGTTTTGAGGTCAATTTAAGGCACTTCTGGCCGGTGTCCAGTCCACTTGTAAGCAAGCCGGATGTAAAGCCACCAGGACGCAAATAAATGACTTCAGACAGCCGTATAAGCACCACTTAGTAAGGAGAGCCGGGAGAGACCACTCTTGTTAATAAGCCGGAATAAAGCGGAGAGAATAATAGTATTAACATTAAAATTTTAACAAATGAAATTTAAAGTAAACAATACGGAAGTTGATTATGTTTTTAAGCATATCAATATTCCAGAAAAGGATCATGGTTTGGATGATGGTTCTCTGGTACTTCTGATGAAAATAGATGAAGGACTTGTAAAGTCAAAAGGTGACTATAATAAAGTGCAGGAACAGTTAAACGCTCTGTTTGTGCAGGCTGATCCGGGTAACAGGCCTTATATTTCTGAGAGGAAATACAGTAATCAGGAAGTTGAGTTAACCAAAAAATGGGTTAAAACCTTCCTTCAGAAGAAAGATCCGACCCCGATAGCACTGGAGTTAAAGCAGTTCACCGATTACATGAACATTGCAGACGGTGAAAGCGGTGGTTATCTTGTGCCTGAATTACTTGCAAATGAGATCAATCACTTTGTTGAACAGGGCGGAGTTGCCCGGAGAGAAATGAGATATATGCCATTTAACGGGGCCGGGTCGAGCCGTGTACTTCCGACTGAATCGGCAGGGATAACAGTTCAATGGCTGGATGAAGGAGAAAGCAAGCCACTTTCAAATATTGAGGTCGGGAAAGTTACTCAGACTTTAAAAAAGGTTGCTGCTATTGCGGTATTGACTGAGGAGCTGGCTGAAGATTCGGGCGTGGATCTTATTGCTTACTTGGCTCAAAGAATAGGTGAAGCGATACTGACCGCTGAAGATGATCAGTTCTTTGCAGGAACCGGGACACCCTGGACCGGAATTCTAAACACTGCAGGAGTAGTTAATTTGTCACTGGCTCCCGGTGTGGGGCCGTTGACTATGCGTCCTGAATCCTTGCTGGCACTTATTAACTCAGTTCCTTCCGGAGCAATGGCAGGAGGTAAATTTTATATGCACCGTCAGGTTTGGGCAGCCATTTGCGCCCGGAGAGCTGATGCGGTTGCTGAGGGTGACACAAAGGGCAGTTATTTGGTGCAATTTCCCGGACAGGGAACGCCTCCGACAATTTGGGGCTATCCTGTTGTAACTGTTGAGGCTTTGCCTTCACTGGCTGATTTGGGCTATGCCAGTGACCCGGATAATCCCGGTGACTGTGATCCTGATGAGCCGTTTTTAATATTTGCAAATCTTCAGAAGACTTGCGTTTACGGTGACAAAAACGCCTTAAGGGTTAAACTCTTGGATCAGGCTACACTTGTGGATGAGAATGAGCATGAAATTTCACTTGCTCAGAGTGATATGCTGGCCGTAAGGGTACATAAAAGAGTAGGTTACTGCACCGTATTACCTGCAGGGATTGCGGTTTTAAGTTCAGGCCCTGCAAGCTGATAAAGATATTGAGGTTCCTTATCTCAATTTTTAATTTTAATTTCATTCCCCCTGTACCGTTTAACCAGAATGGCAGGGGGTTTTTCTTTGGTAAAATATTTATTCTTTAGTTCCAGTCTACCTTTAATTTCAATCATATGGAAGTTTACTGGTAACTCTATTCTTCAACCTTTACAATCCTGAAGGTCTATAATTCATTTGGTAAGTAGAAATAGTCTTTATGTAGTTTTGGAATTACATTTTTTGGGTTAATATCATTGGTAATAGAATGAAATCTTTCTATTATATCATGTGCATCAGGAGATTGAATATATACTTTTTCCAGATTCTTCATTCTTTGAATTATCATTCTATCTATTGTTCTATTAAAATATGGGAATGAATATCCTATTACTACCAACACCTCCGCATTAAAAGTATGATGAATAATCCCCTGAATAAATTCTGAATTTGGTTCCTCCCATGCAAATGAAAAGAGAGAATCTATAGCTGATGAATATAAACCAGATACGTATGCCCGAGTAATATATGCAACCGTGTTTTTATCAAATTTGTTATCTGTTTTAGAGCTGAAATAAAAAGGAACCGGTTCCGGATTGGCTTTTATACAAAAATCAGTCGACCCATTTAATTTAAATATACAAAAGTCATTTTCTTTATAATTGGTAATTGGCATATTCTTTTCATAAATATTGAGCTCTTTTTTAATATTTGCAACATCTGTATTATTAGAAAATTCGGAGTAAGCATATTCAAATTGTGAATCGTAATTCCAGGAAAGTATTCGAATATTATCTGGAAAACCGTTTAATGATTTAAGTAATGATGCTAAAAAAAAATCATATCTGGGATCAGGTGGATTTCTGATTTGTTCAATAGTAAAGAAAAGGGAAAGAAGTGCTTTTAATTTCTTAAGGCCATTCAAATCATTACGAATCCAGAGTTTCTTTGCATAAGTATCGATGCTGTAATGTTTGTTACAAGCAGATTCTAATTCTTTTAACCCTTCAATAATAGTAAGTTGATGTTCTCTTTTTGATTGAAATGAACCTACTTCAATGCCAGTAAACGTCTGATCATCTGAAAGTATGAGATCCTCCTCTGATAATCGGTGAACAAGGCTACCAATTCTTTCATTCATATTATTAACTACTGGTAGGGAACCAGCACTTGCTCCAGCTCCAAATAAATATACTATCTTACTCATAATGAATCGATTTTTGTACTTAAAGCTAAATTCCCCTTTTTCTCAACCTTAAAGAAATGAATATCAAAGATAGTTTTAACAAAGAAATATTAAGTAAAAAACTGTCAGGTTGTATTATAAATGAAAAAAGGGAACCAGCATATAAGCCTGGAACGCTTTTTGATTTTTAAGTGGTCCCGGAGCAAACCGGTTTTTATCCTTACAGGTTTTACAATGGCTGTACAAATATAACAATAAAAAAACGCAACTAACTGATAATATGTTAATTGCGTTTTGTCTAAGTCGGGGTGGCAGGATTCGAACCTGCGACCCTCTGGTCCCAAACCAGATGCGCTAACCGGGCTGCGCTACACCCCGAAAATGAGAACGCAAAAGTATCATTAATTTTGTAATTTCAAACAACCAATTGTTGTTTTAATAGATTTATTTTACTGCAAATGATTCCTGAAATAATCAATTGTCTTGATCAAACCATCATCAAGCTGAACTTCAGGTGACCAGTCAAGCTCTTTTTTAGCAAGTGTTATATCCGGTTGTCTTTGCATGGGATCATCAGGCGGCAGCGACCTTTTAACAATCTTCGATTTTGAACCGGTGAGCTTTATTATCTTTTCAGCCAGTTCATGAATTGTAAGCTCATTCGGGTTGCCAAGGTTCAACGGTCCGGTGAATTGATCACGGCTGGCCATCATTCTTATCATTCCCTCAACCAGGTCATCAACAAACTGGAAACTGCGGGTTTGCTGACCATCACCATAGAGTGTAATATCTTTGTTCTGAAGTGCCTGCACAATAAAATTCGATACAACTCTTCCATCATTTGGATGCATTCTGGGCCCGTATGTATTGAATATTCGTACTATTTTGATCTTAACATTATTTTGCCTGTGGTAGTTAACAAACAAGGTTTCAGCTGATCTTTTTCCCTCATCATAACAAGCCCTTTCTCCTATGGGATTAACATGTCCCCAGTAAGTCTCAACCTGTGGATGGATCTGGGGATCGCCATAGACTTCGCTTGTGGATGCCTGCAGAATCTTAGCTCTAATTCTTTTCGCGAGTCCAAGCATATTTATTGCCCCCATGACTGAGGTTTTTATTGTTTT
>DATKUO010000061.1:0-7023 GCA_035530515.1 Bacteroidales bacterium | reverse complement strand
AAATTCAACCCGGGGAAACAATTTAAGATCGGGCTGGTCGATAAAAAAGATCCTTCCATAGATTACTCGTTAATTCCCTTTGAAATAGTTGAAGTTGAAGAATTAAGGATCCCTGATTTTGAAGATTTTTATCTGAAATATACAATAACTGAATTAAGTACTTCCGTTAAGCCATTCTATTTCAAGCACTTTTCAAAGCTGATATCCGAAAATAAAAGTATTGTATATCTTGACCCTGACATAATGGTTTATGACAGATTTAATGTTCTTGAAGATGAGATTAAGAATAATAACATCATAATTACTCCTCATTTTACAACACCTATAAATGATGATCTTAAACAGAGAGAGGAGGATTTCTTAAATTCCGGACTATATAACCTTGGATTTTTAGCTCTGAAAAAGTCTTCCGAAACTGATAGGATGATTGATTGGTGGGGTGAAAGACTAAAGAACAAGGCCTATATTGCACTTGAGAAGGGACTCTTTACCGATCAGATCTGGATTAATTTTGTACCACTTTTTTTCAGTGGAGTAAAAATCTTGCTGCATCCTGGCTATAATGTGGCATACTGGAACCTGCATGAACGAAAAATTAACGGGAATGCGGTAATTACCGATAAAAACGAAATATCGAAGCTTGTATTTTTTCATTATAGCGGATATAATCCTGAGATCCCTGAAATTCTGTCGAAATATCAGACCAGGTATTCTTTCGATAACAGACCTGATGTTGTCAGCCATTTTGAATCTTATAAAAATGAACTTTACAGGAATGGATTTGCACATTTCAGCAAGATACAATGCCTTTATACTTTATTAAGAGACGAATATGTGCGGGGAAGGGTAATGACAAAGATAAAGGAGATTCCACTTTATAAGCGCATATTAAGGTTATTGATCCTCAGGACAATCTCTTATTTTAATATAATTGTTGATTATTCTGTCTTTAAATAAACAGTCTTTAATTTTCAGGAGAAAGCCATGTGGTTAGATTTTTCTTTGAACCCTAAATTGCAACTGGTTTTTATACTATGAGAATAGCCGTCTGGCATAATCTTCCGGGTGGGGGTGGCAAGAGAGCGCTCTATAACCACGTTAAAGCACTCAAAGAGAGGGGTCACTACCTCGAGGCATGGACGACTGATTTTTCCTCAGACACTTACCTTCCTTTATCACAGATGATCATAGAGCACAGAAAGCCTATCTCTTCTGAAATTATGCAGATAAGAAGCAGCCGGAATCCACTTAAGAAGGAAAGAGAGACAATATCACTTCTAAAAAGGCATTGCATAGATTGTATTGACGAAATAAAAGATGGCAGGTTTGACATCATCTTTGCAAACTCCTGCTCAGTTACAGGAGTTCCATTTATAGGACTTTCCACTAAAATACCTTCTGTACTGTATCTCGGGGAACCCGACCGGAAGCTTTTTGAAGCAGGTAATGAGGGTAACATCTGGGAATTGCCGGAGTATAGCTTTTCTTTAAAAGGTATTAACAGGATGAGGAGAGATTTTATTCGCAATTATGCATACAGGTTGCTTATAAGAGAACAGGTAGCTGCGGCAAAGTCATTTTCTGTAATTCTGGTCAATTCTTTTTACAGTCGCGAGGCTGTAAAAAGAGCTTATGGCACCGATTCAGCTGTTTGCTATCTGGGAGTTGATGAAAAAATCTTTTTTCCAATACCTGGAGTTCAGAAAAAAAATTATGTAGCAGGAATGGGCAGGATATCGGCATCAAAGAATCCTGAGACCGCAATATCTTCTCTTGCAATGATACCGGAAATCAGGAGACCTGTTCTCAAATGGATATCAAATGAACCGGTTCATGATCATCTTGAAAAGATCAATAAGCTGGCAAAAGATAAAAAGGTAGAATTTGTGACTTTGACTGATCTTCCTGACAACGAAGTAGTGAAGGTATTGAACGAAGCCTCTGTTATGATCTGTACCTCAAGGCTTGAGCCATTTGGTCTTGCACCAGTTGAGGCAAATATGTGTGGTACTTCAGTTATTGCTGTTGCCGAGGGTGGTTTCAGGGAAAGCATTAAAGATGGCGAGAACGGATTTCTTATATCAGCTGATACCGAATCTGAAATTGCAAGGCTTGCTGACAGATTCTGTTCGGATCTTCAATATGCAAAAGATATGGGAGATAAAGCCAGGGAGTTTGCTTTGAGAAACTGGAGTTTCAGCAGGATGTCGGATAACATAGATAATGAACTTCGAAATTTAACCAAATGAGCTGTAGACTGGCCGTAGTAATTCCTGCCTATAAAGAAGATTTTCTCTGGGAGACACTTGAATCAGTGGCACGTCAGACCTGCACCGATTTCAGACTATATGTGGGCGACGATACAGGTTCAGGCCGGCTTGAGCAAATTGTGAACAGCTTCAATGAAAGGATCGATATTGTCTACAGAAAGTTTGACGAAAATATTGGTTTATCTGATCTTGCAGCACAATGGGAAAGATGTATAAAGCTTACTACCGGGGAAGAATATATTTGGCTCTTCTCTGATGATGACCTTATGCCTGATGAAGGAGTAGCTCTCTTCTATAAAAAGGTTGATGAAGAGATTAAATATGATTTGTATCGGTTTAATATCAGGCAGATCGATAGCAAGGGAATCTTTATTTCAGAAAGGACAGATCATCCGGAAATCGAATCTTCTGAGAATTTCATTTACAGAAGGCTTAAAGGGGAAACCCTGAGTGCTGCTTGTGAGTATATTTTCTCTAGAAAAGCATTTGACAAGGCAGGTGGATTTGTTAATTTCCCCTTAGCATGGTATTCCGATGATGCCAGCTGGTATCTTTTCAGTCATGATAGTGGCATATTTACCATCACCGGAGATCCGGTTTTATGGAGATTATCACAAACAAATATCTCAAACCCTGAATGGGAAAGAAGAAAGAAATACAAGGCAACCTTAATGTTTCACTCCTGGCTTAAAGGACAAAATATATCTCAAAAGATAAATGAATTAATTCCTTTCAGCATAAGGAGGCAAACTGGTATATTGAATATATCCTTATCTATGTTTATTTCAAATTTGCATGAGATTTGTTTCCTCGTCAGCATCAGGGAAATATTAAGGATCTGGCTATTGATCCTGAAAAGGAGCAATCAATTTTCTTAAATGGCACAGGTGGGCAAAATTATTTTTGATGCCTCTGTCCTCGTCACAGGGTATACCTCAGCCAGCCATCATAAAACAGGGCTTTTCCGCGTTTCTCACGAACTGCTGAAACAACTGGTAAAATCCAATGAGTATGAAATTTATCTTTTCGACATTTTTTTCAGGGAACGGGAAGTAATTAAGTATGTTCAGAGTGAATTTACCGGATGTAGTGTTATAAAAGGTTACAGTCCTCTGTACCGGGTCCTTATTTTTCCGGTCGGGAACACAATTGATTCATTGCGTAAGATTCAAGATTCTTCTGATAATTTCATAATTAGGAACTTTTCAAAAGTCCTGAAAAACCTTATGATTTCATTTGAAAGAATAGCCAGGAAAATTGAAAGAGTTAGCAGCAGAAGGATGAGTGATTGCAGGATCTTTGAAGGATGTGATCTCTATTACTCTACATATTATCCCATTCCTGAATTAATAAGGAACAACACTTCCATAAAGAAGGTTTATACACTACATGATCTTATTCCGATAATTCACCCCGAGTTTTTTACAGGTTCATTTAATACAATGCTTGTAAGAGAGGTGGTGGACAATATCAGGAATGATGATTTTGTTATCTGTGTAAGTAATTCCACAAAGCGGGATCTGATTTTTGTACGTGGCGACCTTGATGATTCAAAGATATTTGTTTCTCATCTTGCAGCAAGCTCTCATTTCTATCCGGAAAAGGATAAAAGAAAACTTTTATTAGTCCGGGAGAAATATAAGATCCCTTTAGAGCAAAGATATATCCTCAGTGTTTGTACATTTGAGCCAAGGAAAAACCTAAAGACACTTATAGCTGCTTATAATGTGCTTCTGAATGAAGATAAGGACGGAGATGTTTTACTCGTTCTGGCAGGGGCGCCTTATTGGGATAAAGATCCTCTGTTAGGTGAAATCAGTCGCATAAACAACGATTATAAGAATAAAATATTTATAACGGGTTTTGTTCCTGATGAAGATCTGCCCCTTCTTTACAGTGGTGCATATCTGTTTGTCTACCCCTCATTTTATGAAGGATTTGGACTTCCACCACTTGAAGCTATGAAGTGCGGAATACCGGTTATCTGTTCCAATACATCATCATTGCCTGAAGTTGTAGGTGACGGAGGAATTTTAATAAATCCGGAAAGTACAAGAGAACTTGCAAATGCAATTCATACTTTATTAATTGATCAGGATCTTCACGATACTCTTTCGGTCAAAGCATCTTCCAATGCATCATCATTCAGCTGGGAAAGATCTTCGGAGATCCTTTTCGGACTATTTAAACTCGCTCAAACATTATAATGTATTCAAAGGTAATCCGATATACCCTTTTTCAGGACTCTGATGTCGGACATGGAGGGGACAAGAGGACCGCACAGATCTCCTGGTTGCTCAATGATGCAGGTATCCATTGGAAAAGAATACCTACAGGGATGGAGTCTCCGGGATTATCATTTGATTTCCTGATGAGATTATTCAGGATGACAATGCTATACCTGAAGGTCATGGTTACCATCCATAATTTTTGTCATCCGGTAAGGTTTTACAGGACTATAAGGATAACAAGCAAGTTCAGTGGAATTTTCGATATCGAAAAAGGCAGGGATGGATCGGTCCTTTTATGGGAAATGACAAAAAGCGAATACTCCTTTATTGTTCCTCTATTCAGGGGAAAAGGTTTCAGGATTATTTCAATTCCACATAATATCGAATCAATGGTCCCGGAACAACGGTCTGCAGTTACCAACCGCCTTTCGCCACGATGGATAAATGAGGAGATCAGGTTATTAAAGAAATGCGACCATGTTTTTTCCATCTCTCATGAAGATACCATGCTTCTTAGAAAGTTGGGGATTGAAGCTGACTTTTTACCTTATTATCCATCTCCAACAAATCTTAAGTTTCTTCTGGATATTAGGAACAGACGGTTTGAAAGAAAAATATTTTCAACTGGCCGGAGAAAGATTCTTCTGCTGGGTTCGGCCCTGAATCCGCCAACAAGGCTTGGTATGGAATATATAATTGACCTTTTCATTAAAAACGAGTTTGACTTTTGTGATCTGATTATAGCAGGTTACGGTACTGAGAGGTTTCAAAACATGAATAAAGCATCTAATATCATTATAAAAGGAGAACTCTCACAGATACAATTGTCAAATACAATTGCCGGATGTGATGTTGCCCTTGTACATCATTTTCCTTCCTCCGGGTTTATAACAAGAATTATAGAATTTCTTATAGCCGGTGTGCCTGTAATATCAAATCCCGAAGGCGCACTTAACTACCATTCTGTTGATGGAGTATATGTTTACAAAGACGAAAGTCAGCTTGCTGAACTTATTAAACGGGAACTTGATTTGCCCCCGGTTCCGGAAAAACCTGAAAAGGAATTTAAGAAATTCGTTAATAAACTTGATGAATTAATTATGTTGTAAAATTTTATCAAAGATTCAATGAACACGTTAATCGAATTTTTTGAGAAAGGAGACCACAGGATCATAGACAAATGGATGCATTATTTTGATATCTATGAAAGGCATCTTTCCGATTACAGGGGAAAAAGGATCAATATACTTGAAATTGGAATTTCACATGGCGGATCGCTCCAGATGTGGAAAGAATATTTCGGAGAAGGTTCAACTATTTATGGAGTAGATATAAATCCTGAATGCAAAAAATTCGAAGAGGATGGAATTAAAATTTTTATCGGATCACAATCTGATAAGAAATTTTTAAAGAATTTAATAGAAAAGATTCCAAAGCCGGATATCCTGATAGATGATGGAGGACATATGATGAAACAGCAAATTATCACATTCGAAGAACTATTCGGTTATGTTAAGGATAAAGGGATCTATATCTGTGAAGATTTGCACACTTCATACTGGATATCCCATGGAGGAGGATACAAGAGAAAGGGTACATTTATTGAGTTTAGTAAAAACCTTATAGATAAACTTAATGCCTGGCATTCGCATCAGAAGAATCTCATTATTGATGATAAGACTAAGAATATATATGGATTACATTATTATGACAGCATTCTGGTTATAGAAAAAAGGGAAATTAACAGACCGTTTAGCAAGCGAACAGGAACTCCGTCAATTGAAGAAGTTTGTGATCAGGATAACCGAAAATCAATAGGGAAGGTGATTAATAATTATTATGAGGCTCTTCTGGCAAAAATAAGAATTGCAAGCAGGTTGTAATGAAATAATATCACCTGCAATTTATACAGGAATACAATAGTACATCAAACAAACAGATGAGTTACTTATCAAAGATATACAAATGTCTGCCTTTTAAAAAGCCTCTTTTTAGTTTATTAAAGAGATTCTGCATTCCTTCCTTTTATAGGAAACTATACTTTATCGGCAAATTTAAAATAAAGGTAAATAAAACCTGTTTTAGGATGTTCCATTATGGCTATTTAATTGAAAATGAGATTTTTTGGAAGGGTATTAACAACGGATGGGAGCCCGGATCAGTTGCAATCTGGAGTAAATTATGCGAGTTTTCGGATTCTATAGTTGATATAGGAGCTAATACCGGGATTTTTTCTTTAGTTGCCGGTGCAATCAATCCAAAGGCTTCGATCTTTGCATTTGAACCGGTTAAAAGGACTTATGATAAACTTAAATACAATGTTGAACTTAACAGGTTTAATATAAAGTGTTTTGATAAAGCTATATCAAATTATGATGGCAGAGGCATAATTTATGATAGTCTTAAATCCAATATTCTGTCAGTTACGGTTAACAGGAACCTTTACCCCGACAATAACTTTTACCCGGTTGAAATAGAGACCATCCAGCTGGATACTTTCATTTCAAATGAAAATCTGACCA
>DATKUO010000060.1:0-5583 GCA_035530515.1 Bacteroidales bacterium | reverse complement strand
ACATCCCATGATACTGTTGTCCATCCTGTTGTGGTACATCCTGTTCCAGTTGACTCTCTACGTGTGCGTATCTGTATCCTGTTTGCTCCTGTTATTACTGAGCTTATATTATTGCCAGGGATATAGACTTGCCAGGTCGTGCCTCCATTGATACTACTAAAATAAACATCTGTTGGGGTGACTCCGCCGGAGCCTCCGGAAAATGTAGCTGAAACACTTCCACTGGTACAAACCTCTGTTACATTAGGTAGCTTGGTTATGGTCTGGGCTACCGGCTGGGCCACTACATCCCAGGTTACTGTTGTCCACCCTGTTGTAGTACAGCCAGTGCCAGTAGTTTCTCTGCGGGTTCGTATCCGTATCCTGCTTACTCCTGCTACTGCTGAGCTTATGTTATTGCCAGGGATATAGACTTGCCATGAACCACCACCATCAATACTACTAAAATAAACATCTGTGGGAGTAATACCTCCGGAGCCTCCGGAAAATGTAGCTGAAACACTTCCACTGGTACATACTTCTGTTACATTAGGTAGCTTGGTTATGGTCTGCGCTACAGGTTGGGCTACTACATCCCAGGTAACAGTTGTCCACCCTGTTGTAGTACATCCAGTTCCTGTTGACTCTCTACGGGTGCGTATCCGTATCCTGTTTGCTCCTGTTATTGCTGAGCTTATGTTATTGCCAGGGATATAGACTTGCCAGCTACCACCCCCATCAATACTGCTAAAATAAACATCTGTTGGGGAAACTCCTCCGGAGCCTCCGGAAAATGTAGCTGAAACACTTCCACTGGTACAAACCTCTGTTACATTAGGTAGCTTGGTTATGGTCTGCGCTACAGGTTGGGCTACTACATCCCAGGTTACAGTTGTCCATGCCGTTGTAGTACAGCCAGTGCCAGTAGTTTCTCTGCGGGTACGTATCTGTATTCTGTTTACTCCTGTTATTGCTGAACTTATGTTATTGCCAGGTATATAGACTTGCCAGCTACCACCACCATTGATACTACTAAAATATACATTCGTTGGGGTAATACCTCCGGAGCCTCCCGAAAATGTAGCTGAAACACTTCCACTGGTACATATCGCTGTTACATTAGGTAACTTGGTTATGGTCTGCGCTACAGGTTGGGCTACTACAGTCCAGCTTACACTGTTTATGTTTGAAATACATCCTGAAGCTGTACTATTACGTCTACTCCGTATTAGATTAGTACCTGTAACTGCAGCAAAACTTGGGATTGATGCGTTCCATGCACTCCAGGTACTCCCATTATTAGTGCTATAGCTGTATTCATCTGTGCTGGTCCCTGCACCACCGCTTCCAGGTGTTGTTACAGAGATTGAAAGAGTTGTCCCGGCACATAAAGTGGCATCTGCCGGATTTTTTGCTATTACAGGTGCGATAGGATCATTAACAACTGTTAATTCTACCTCCGTTACCGGACCCTCGCAAAGAGGAGGAGCGCCTGCTCCATCAGCAACGTAATATGTATATGTACCGACCCCTAAAGCTCCGGGATCATAACTACCACCTGTTGTTAGTACCACTGTTTTATCAGCATTAGCATACCATGTAAGAAGAATCCCTGGTGTAGCACCAGAAACTGCTGAAAGAGTTGCATCTCCACCAATACAAATGGTCTTATCGGATGCAACAGGTGGTGAAGGAGATGCAATAACCAGAATTCGTATTTTAGTAAATTCAGCTGGATCACCGAACCCCCCTGAATATGGGTTACACTTATTCCAGTTCCTGAGATAAACATCGTAGTATTCACCTACTCTACAAGTGGCAGGTATTTCAATTGTCTGACTTAATTCTCCCTGGTAGGCTGCAGGAGTAATTATTGGCTCTTCATAACCATTTATGGTTCTTACTGTATTATTTACCCCCCCAATAACTACTGGGTCAAAAACCCCTAGTGCTAGTCCTATTGTGTTCTGCAGAGTGCCGCCATCATCCTGGCCATATACCCACTGAACTGTTCGTGGTGCATCATTCTTAGGGGCAGGCAGACCGCCAATAAGAGGATTTTGACAGTTCCATGTACTAATATCCTTTAAAGTGATTGTATGGGAATTCCCTTCACAAACTTCAATAATTGTAACTGGAACCGCAGGGGCTGTATTATCAGCAATAAGTAGCTCCCCATCTCCATCAGCGGGTATATCTCGCCCATGAACACTCACTATATAACTAACATTAAAGATCCTGCTACAAGGGGCAGGACTATTTACAGTCAATTCAACTTTATAAGTGCAATCACTAATGCTTGAATAAAGATGCGTCCTGAGAGCATCTGAAGGATAATCGCTATTACTAAGTGAAGTATAGGTCATGTCTGCGGACCCATCTCCCCACACTATTTTCCATGTAGTTCCCTTGTAAACACCACTGATCTGAGGATCTGCATTAACGCTCATATCGAGTAAAAAAGTCAGATTCTGATTCACACACTCACTTGATACAACTCTGGATGTTAAGACATTCAGATCGACACAATTAGGATTTGCAAACATTGGAGCTGCGGTTGGAAGAAGAAGCCCTGCTCCGTATTCAACTGTAAAATTTGCCTGGTTTGTGGGTCTTCCGGGAAGTAAGGGTTCGAAAAAGGCTGATTTTGTTGTGCCGGCATCACCCAGATTATAAGTGATGGAACCTCCACCTAACATAGTACCAGGATAATCAGGACAACTGGCCGGACTCAATGCCCATGCTTTTACATCAGCCGGGACTGATACCCTGGGGAATCTCCAGATAATATAGTAGACCGTTACATTACCCGGTAGATTTGTAAGATTGGCGTTAACGTTACAGTTTACTGCTGTAATATTCGTAACAGAAGGGTATGTTGCGGTCCAAACCGGTACTTGCCCGAAAGTTGATCCTATTGTTAGAATAAACAATGAAACAATTGCAAATAACTTAATTGCTTTCACTTTGAATCTATCTTTAACTACAGAGGTAAATGACGTTGCCATGTCAGGTTGTTTTTAGGTACAATATCTACAATTGTCAATTCGTTCCTCTTTCGCTTTTTCATCAAGTTACTGATTTATACAGCAGTTGTCAGAAAAAGCTTCCAGGAACGAAGTAAAATTAAGACTGTAAGATAGGAAAAAAGGTTGCATCTTTTTTAGAAACACAACCTTCTGCAAGCTAAGAAATATTTTATTAGTGGGGAGTTTTGACTAATCTATCAAAAAGTGAGTAGTGAACAGTGAGTAGTGAGTAGTTTAAAAAGTGAATAGTGAGAAGTGAACAGTGAATAGAAAACCCACCAGGAAATATGTTATTAATTAGTTGCCGTTCAGTGATTTAATTAAGGATGTAAGCATTTTCTTTATTTCTTCTGCCTGCTGCTGAAGTTTGGAAAGTTCCTCTGCTTTACCAAATCTTAAATTGGCAACAATTTGTAAAAGTGTATCTATTTCAGAGGTCGAACCTAAAGAAATATATAGAAACTGAATAAATTCTTTAGTAGAATGCCTTGCAGCACCTTCAGATATGTTAGTTGGAATTGAAACTGCAGATCTCCTTAACTGAGAAATAAGTCCGAACTTTTCATTATCAGGAAGAGCCTGTGTGAATTTGTAAATATCAGTTACGAAAGCAACACTTTTTTGCCAGACTATCAAATCTTTATGTGTCTTAATCTCACTCATATAGCGTTATTTTTGATACTACTACTCACTGTTCACTATTCACTTCTAACTATTCACTTCTAACTATTCACTTCTTCTAAAAACAATCCATCTCTTAAAAAACGGATCATCTATTTTATATGCCGACCCTTCTTTAACAAGCATCCCTTTTCTTGCCAGGCGTTTAAGAGTACTGAATACTGTACTTGAAGCCCCCGTTCCGTAAAGTCTTGAAAATTCCTCAGATAATGGTGAGGTATCACTGGATGATATTCCTGTAAGAACTGTCATATCAGTCCGGTTAAAACTGTTCCATAACCTCTCGTAATCATTATCATGACTTTGTACAATCTCTTCTGCTGCATTGTTTACTATATCTGAAGAATATCCTGAACGTCCCAGAATCTCCCAAACTGTAAAGGCCAGTTGTTGTGTATAATAGGGATGAGAACCAGTAATTTGAAGGATCTCAGTTGATATTTCTTTGCTTTTGTCTGTTATATCTATATACCTGAATTCCAGAAACAGTGCAAACTTTCCCGGATTGATTTTACTAAGTGTCATTAATGAACCAAAACGATAAAAAGGAGAATTCCTTTTTTCAAAGATCCCCCTTATCATAGACTCACTACTACCTAAAAAAATATAATTTATATTCCTGTGATTCTGCATAACTGATCTAAGAAATCGTTCAAGTCCTTTGTCTATCCTGAAAATCTCCTGGAATTCATCGAGCACTACTATTATCTTTTTTTTATCTTTCCCAAGTTTTTCAATTAAGTTTAATACATCCTCTAAGGGAGTAAATTCTTGTGATCCGGGTTTAAAGGATATTTCTGTCTCTCCGGTAACCGGATTAATGTTTACAACCGGTATAAGCCGGAATGATTTTATATAGTTTTTGAGCTTTTGCACCGGATAAATCCGATAAACTCTTTTTAATAATTGCGATGCAAAATCATCTGCTGATAATACAAGTTGCATATCAAGGAACACATTATTTCGACCCGATTCATTAACCACTTTTCTTATTAGACTTGTTTTCCCAACTCTTCTGGGACTTATCAGGATGAGATGATTTTCGCTGTTAATAAAGGAGGTGATCTTAGCCAATTCATCTTCTCTGTCAGTAAAATATGGCTCATCAACTACTGTTCCGAATTTAAAGGGATTTGCTTTCATGTTCCTGCGATATTTTTCGTTGCGATATTTTTCATATGTAAATATACGAATTATTTCATTTTCAACAGTAAATCATATCAATTATAAAAGAGTTAAATTAATTAATAAAAAGGTCAACGTTATTTAGGCATTGACAATTGACACACTGATTACTGATTACTGATCACTGATCACCGGATTTTCACCAAAAAAAACTTCCCCACATTCTTCACATGGGCTTTGTGCTATTTCATAGGGTTGGGTGTCGGGTTTTATTCTATTGAATTTAAGATTTCGATTACTTTCTCCTTTAAAACAGGCAAATCAACCTTAATAATCTCCCAAACCAGTTTGGGATCCACTCCAAAATATTCATGAACAAAAACATTTCTCATCCCAATTATCTGAGACCATTCAATAGTAGAAAAATTTGCTTTTACCTCATCTGAAATATGATTGCCTGCCTCTCCAATAATTTCCATTTGTTTTATACATGCAAATCTCATCATTGAATTTTTCATAAAATCTGAAAAATCAGTATTAAGAGTATAGTTTTCAATTTCAAGAATTGCATCAAGAATATGCTGAAGTCTTACTTTATCACCTGATTTATCTCGCATAAATTAATTGCTTTTCATTATCAACCAATGGTTTGATATATTCAGATAAGCCATTTGAAGAAACTAAATCTACTTTTGTATTTAATAATTCCTCTAAATCAATTTTCATCTGAATAAATTGAAGCCCAATTTTTTGGGTATAATCAAGGTCG
>DATKUO010000059.1:0-29011 GCA_035530515.1 Bacteroidales bacterium | reverse complement strand
TTCTAATTATCTATAAACTTTCGTCCCTGTAACGCGATACCATGCCTCGGCAAGCTCGGCACAGCCGCACGCGACTGTGCAAATACCGCGCCATACCCTCCCTGCCTGCCGGCAGGCAAGCTTGCACCGGGACAATGCCCGGACCTAACGGGACAAGTCCCAGGCCGGCTGCTGCGTCGGGTAACGCTTACTAACTTTATTGCCGTGCCGTCAGACTGTCTAATAACTAAAATGAAGCCTCTGAGAATCGAATATTTGAATTTTTTCGTGGACAGGTACCTAAATATGAATGTATATAAAATAGATTATTAGACAGACTCCCGTTAGGGTTAATTCCTCATTCCCTGCATGTTAGATAATGACTACGATAACTAACCCTAACATTAAAAGCATATTCCAATTACAGAAGTAACTTCAATTCATCTTCCTAGACAAATGCATTATGACGATTAATCTCTCTTGCTCAATCTGGAAATGAAATTTCACTAAATAAATACACTATGAAATCTAAATTTTACGTCGATGCTGAAACAAATGATGACAAAGCTTATCAATTAGCAATGAGTTTTGCCTGTGAACTATCTAAAAAAGATAACCAAATTGAAAGAATTGTTTTGTTTATCTCTACCATAGAGACAACAGGCTGGTTTAATAGAATTTTTGGTCCTGACACTGTTAAACAACTCTTTAAAGGACATAAATTTACAAATTGCCCTGTCCCATTTAAGTTTGAGACAAAACTAACTTACAAAGAATTTGGAAATGCTTCAGACATAGTTATCACTTGCGGGATTGATTCTGAAGATCTTTTTAAAATTGATGATTATTATTCAGTTAAATATATCATAGCAGTACCTTGGCTTAGAGAGTTGACTGAAAAATGGATTAGAACCTGGGATGCGGATGAAATATCAGGTAAAACCAAATCTGAAAAAATGCCAGAGCCTAGCCCGATTATTAAGATAGCTTTACAGCACTTGACGAGAACGATAAATTTATCAACAGGAATTACACATCCAAGTGATAATGAGAGAGCTAAAACATTTATAAGAGCTTTACATAAATATGAACCAGAATTAAATCCTGATATTGTGGGAGCTTATTTAATAAAAGAACTAAGCTGGCATACAAAACACGCCAAGGAAATAGAAAAACTTATTGAAACCCTGAACAATGGACTTTTCTTTAAAGGAGGAGCCAAAACTGGACTTAAAGAATATTACAAACAATGGGAACAAGAAAGTAAATAAGGCAGCCGTAAAAATGACAATAGGTATATCAACTTAACTTAAAGACCGAATGTACTTTCTTAAAATTAGATTTCTGATTCCAAATAATTATTCTTTTTCTCTAGAGAATAATCAAAAGTTGACTATTGATCTTGATGACATATTATTTACATTTAGTGTATGCACCACAGAATCTACAAGTTATAGAACATATACTCTTAAGTCAAATGATTTTGACTTTCCGATGAATGATGAAACTGTTCAGAAAATAGTTGATTCTTTATACCTTACAAGTCTAGAATTCGGTGTTGGAATCCTAATCAATCCTGACCTAAAATCATCTTGGTTCACAAAATCATTTCTTGAAGAAATGAAATCAAAGAATGGTATGAATATCGAAGATGAATTTATTGGAGCTCAAGTAGTTCCTTCGGGAACTATTTTCATAGGTTCAAATCCAGTAACAATACATAGTGAATCAAGCTTTAAAATCTTTGAAGAACTTTTAAATAAGTATATCAGGATAAAATATCGAAAATCTGAAAAACTTATACGGGCAATCGAAATTTATAATTCCTCGACATATTTAAATATTGTAAATCATTCAGCACGATTCATTCTTCTAATGACATCAATAGAGGCGTTGATTGATCAGAAAAAAGTCTCAAAAAGGTTACAAAACTCATTAGATTCCTATATTAAGCGAATTAATAGATTAAAAATAAATAGTGAAGAAAAAACATCTATAGTTGGATCTTTAGGTCTACAAAAAAAGGGTTCAATAAAAAGAAGTGGGAAAATTCTGGTTGAATATCTGCTTGATAATGACAAAAGGTATAATGGATTTCTTCCTTCTGCTTTTTTTAGCAAAGCATATGACTTGAGATCAAATTTCGTCCATTTTGGAAAAACAAAGTCAAAGGATCTAAATATAAGAACCATTCAAATGCAAGAATTCGTAAAAGATATGCTTAAGTCTTATTTTGAAAATATCTCTTGCTAATTATAAAAATGTTTTTCTTAATCGCTATACAAAGAACTCTTATATCATACTTATGAAAAGTACACTTGGCTATGTAAATGAGAGGATTAAGCTACTTACTGAGCAAGTTCTATGTAATAAAAGTATCGAGGCTATTCAAAAAATGCTTTTTAAATCCTTTACCTTCCCTTATCATATCTTTCCACAGATAGCAGGCAGCAAAGCATTTAGAGGACAAACTTGTTCAAATCTACCTTATAACAGTATTAGCAGAATCTCCTACAATCCAACCCCTTCAAAGGTGATTGGCAGAGCGAATCTGATTAATGAAAGTATTTTTTATGCATCAACATCACTTGACACATCAGCTATTGAATCTTGTCAAGATGGAATAAGAAGCGGGATCAAAGAATTCTTTGTAACAGTTGGAGAATGGGATATACAAAGGAATCTTCAAATAGACATAATGTGTCATTCTAAACATGCGCTATCAACTGCGACAGACCTCCCAATTGCTGCAAAATCGATTGATCCAATGATGAGAAAGGGAAGAACAGAAGATCAATATCTTGCCTTATTAGCAAAAAGTGAGTTTTTTTCTGATCAATTTGCGAAATCCATAATCAACTGCCCCAAAGACTATGCTTACAGCGCAATATATGCATCTCAGATTATAGATCCAAAGAAAAATATTTGTGATGGTATAATGTATCCAAGTGTTGCGTACAAATTGAAAGGATTTAATATAGTGTATTATAAGGACTTAATTGATATGAAAACTATTAAGTTTAATTGTGCACATTTAGTAAGATTGAAGTTTAATGATCCTGATGTTTATCCAGAATTCGAAATACAAAAGAAATCATCTGGAATTCAAAATGATTTAATAATATGGTAACCTTAAAGTTTTGCCTAAGACAGTTAAATCAAAACTTTTTTGAGATTCCTAATCCTATCTGCATATCAACGTTGCTAGCTTCTTTTGCTAATAATTCAGTTAACGAGACATACTTTCTACCTTTGTATAATTGATTTGTAACCAATTCTCTAATTATTATTTCATTAAATCTCTCATAATAGCGGCCAGTTAAAAATCTTGAATCTTTTGTAATGTAATACTTTTCCTTTTTTATATGGGAGCATATTGTTGAATATGACTGAATTGTGGATTTGTCAAAATTCATATAAAGCTCTTTGATGTTTGTAAAATAACCTATTACCCAAGTCACTTCAATGAAACTCCCCGCGGCAAGCAGCGGGGAACTAACCCCGAAAGAGATTAGAATAGCCTTGAGTCCGCTGACCCCTTCGCTAATAATGACATTACTCATTCATTTCTTGGGTATAGTCGCTACTACGAGTCAGTCCGCCATAAACAGACGCATCGCTATTTCAACCTTTCCCATTCGGGTTCTCGGCTTTTTCACTTAACATCGACTGTTTGCTTCTCCTGTTCCGTAAACATGCCCAGATAGAGTTCCTGCCGTCTTAATGCCGGATACCATGCAAGCAATAATCAGGTTACACCTTGCACCTTGCTCTCTCGCAGTTGGCAGCCGCTCGATTTCGATACCATGACTGTTATTTACGACACTTCAATAACGGTTTACTTTCGTTCAACTCCTCTACCCACACTAGGACTGAATGTATCCAGACTTTTTCCGGACCTTCAGTCATTAACCTTGATGCTAAAAGTACCCTACTCTTGAAAAGTGAGCACCACAAGGCGGTTTGGTCACTGTGCCTGAACACCCCTGACCGATAGACCAATTTCAAAGTCTTTTGTCATCTCTTTGTTCGGTGAGACCTCCAGTCTCTGGACTGGCTCGTTTCCCATTGACAATGACAAAGTACCTTGACTATCATCATGGTTACAGTTTTGTTGTTGCTTCAAAGAACTTTTACTCCTCGTACCCTGCAACAACTCAGGACACACCACTAAACTCAACACGGACATTAACGGTCATATTAAAATGGATACTCAAGGACTTATAGACAACAGAAACATTGATTTGTGGAATACTTTGTGTACTGTGTGTGAAATAAATATTCAAAGAGAAAAACGAAGTACTTATTATGTTTTTTCAAAGAATAATAAGACAATCATTTATGTTCCCTTAGGCGACAATGATCCAGCATATTTCACTCACGAGCTTTTACATGTTTTTTTAAGGATCAAGGACGTTTTTATTGGAGCCGGTTTAAAACTTTCAATAAAAGAAAGTAAAGTTCTTTCCAATATATTTTCAGATAATCTTATTGAACATATTGGTAATTGTCTTGACCATATCAAAATGTTTCCTGAATTTCTTAAACTTGGTTATGACCCTGAAAAATTTCTCTCAGATTATTCAGAAAACAAATTGACCAAAGAAAATATTTCCAAAATAAAAAAACACTTCATTACTAAGGGACTATTTAAAAAGGTTTTTTATAATGCAACTGCTATCGGCTTATATATTGGAAAATATTTTGCTGCTGTTTCTTGCCCCAACAAATCAATTGATTACTTCAATCAACTAACTGATTTAAAAAAGATTGATCAAGAGTTGTATCGGATATTAGAAGATTTTATAATTGCATGGAATACTTTTGACTTTAATGACAAAGATCCAATAACAAGCGGTTATCATCTTTTATTATTTGATTTTATTGATAAACTTGAAAAATGGGCAAATGGAAAGACAATAAAATAGTTATAACCGCTAATAATAATAATAAGGTCGGTATAGTTAATTGCCTGTGCAGGCCGGACCACTTTGTCCTGGAAGAGTATAACTCCAATAAAAACATAAACCGGATCGTAGGATTTTGAGTTGATGCCTCTTAAAATATCTTTAGTAGACTGTTATATAGAATATTGCTATTAAGGTAATATTATAAAGGGAAGTTTTGCACTTCCTTTTTTACTTAGACTCTCAGTAAAGGATTGTAATTGAATTGTCGATAGTTAGTATTTCCGATATATTGTTTAATTTTAGTCTTCTTAAAATATAAGTCAATGCCTCCTAAAGAAGCCAAAGCCCGTATTAAGATCAATAATCTACTTCAGGAATCAGGATGGCGACTACTTGATGACAGTACAGGTCTTGCAAATGTAGTCCTTGAGAACAACGTAAAGATAACTCACACGGTTGCAGATGACATGGGTGAAGATTATGAAAAGACTTCAAATGGATATGCTGATTACCTTTTACTCGATGAAAAGGGATTCCCACTGATAGTACTAGAAGCAAAATCTGAAGATAAGAACCCATTGGTAGGGAAAGAACAGGCTCGTAAATATGCCAGGGCACAGAACTGCGGATATGTGATACTCTCAAACGGTAATATGCACTACTTCTGGGATATTGAAAAGTCAAATCCTACGATCATTACAAAATATCCCACTCAGAAATCTATTAAGGATTACACCGCATACAAGCCACAGCCGGATCGCCTTATCAATGAAAAGATCTTTGAAGATTATATTGCTATCACACAAAAACCAAACTACTGTGAGGTACCGGAATATAAAGATAAAAATACCCGGGAACAGTTTGTCCAGGCTAATAAGCTAAGGTTTCTTAGAGAGTATCAGGTAAAAGCTGTTAAGGCTCTCCAGGAATCAGTAAGAAAGGGCAATGAAAGGTTCCTCTTTGAGATGGCAACCGGTACCGGCAAGACCCTTGTCTCGGCAGCAGTCATTAAGCTGTTCTTACGCACAGGTAATGCTAAAAGGGTGTTATTCCTTGTGGATAGACTTGAACTCGAAATACAGGCCGATAAAGCTTTTAATGAGTACTTGAAGAATGATTGCAAAACAATCATATACAAAGAGCGAAGGGATGACTGGCGCCATGCAGAAATAGTTGTTACCACTGTACAATCATTACTATTCAATAATAAGTTTACCCGTCTGTTTTCACCTACTGACTTTGACCTTGTTATCTCAGATGAAGCTCACCGGTCTATCGGTGGTAATGCCAGGGCTTTGTTTGAATATTTCATAGGATACAAACTTGGGTTAACAGCAACGCCCAAGGACTACCTTAAGCGGTTTGATGCTAAGAATCCTTCACGTAATGATCCCAGGGAGTATGAACGGAGACTTCTACTAGATACCTATCGTACTTTCGGATGTGAAACCGGAACACCTACTTTCAGATACTCTCTTATTGAAGGGGTAAATGAAGACTTTCTGATAAACCCGGTTGTTGTGGATGCAAGGACAGATGTTACTACACAGCTTCTCTCAGATAAAGGTTATGCAGTTCTCATTCCTGTTGAGGATGAAGGAGGGGAAAAGGAAGAAGAACAGTCATTTTTCCAGAAGGACTTCGAGAAGAAATTCTTCTCAGATGATACTAATACAGTTTTCTGTAAGGCATTCCTTGACAATGCCCTTCGCGATCCTATTACCGGAGAGATAGGTAAGACAATAATCTTTGCCGTGAGCCAGAATCACGCTGCTAAGATCGCTCAGAAACTCAATGAACTTGCACATCTGCTATTCCCTGGGAGATATAACTCTGACTTTGCACTACAGGTTACTTCTCTTGTTCAGGGAGCACAACAATACACCCTAAACTTTTCAGATAAAAGCAATAATCTTTCAGGCACTGCAAATTTCCTACCCTGGTACCGGACAAGCAAAACACGGGTCTGTGTTACTGTTGGTATGATGACCACAGGTTATGACTGCACTGACATACTTAATATATGTCTTATGCGTCCGATATTCTCTCCTACTGATTTTATCCAGATAAAAGGACGCGGTACACGGAAACATAACTTCACGGTTCAGGTTACCGATCCTTCCCGGGCAAAAGAGATAGGTAAAGTTGAAAAGGAGAAGTTTAAGCTCTTTGATTTCTTTGGTAACTATGAATATTTTGAGGAGAAATTTCAATATGACCAGGTACTTAAACTTCCATATGGAAAGAAGAAAGAATCTCCTGGACCTGGTCCCGAACCTCATCCAATGCCACCTGATTATGAATTATTTGATCCTGATATACTTTATCCTGTAAATGAGATTGCAATCGGACTGCAGGGTATGAAGATCGACAGGATGTTCTTTGACCGCTTTGGAGAAACTGTGAAGAAAGATGAGGTAGTAGTACAGAGCCTGGAAGAGGGTAACTGGGATAAGATACTTGATCACATCAACCGTGAGATACTGAATAAACCTGAAGATTTTTATACTATTGAGAAACTTCGTAAGTCCATCAATACAGACCGACGCGTTACACTTAGGGAAATCGTTGAGTATATATTTGGATTGATACCGTTTATAAAGTCAAAGGAAGAGCTCCTTGATGAGGAATTTAACAAGTTTATTACAGATTGTAAACCCGGAGAGAAAGATGACATCATTGCTTTGAAATATTTTTTCAAATCATACATAACAGATGGCAAGTTGCGGGACATAATTGAAAGTAAGAAATATGCGGAGCTGAATGTTAATCCTTCATTCAGTACAAAAGATTTTAAAGCTGTATCTGAGCAATGGCGATTTGCAATACCTGAGTACATTAAGGATTATGTACCACTTAACAAATTTACTAACTGACCATTATGCTGGATAGCGAAACAAAAACACGAATTAATACTGCACGCGATATTCTTGTAGGCAAAGTCCCAGACCCTAAAAGTCAGGTTGAACAGATCACGATTGCTCTGATCTATAAGTTCATGGATGATATGGATGTTGAGGCAGAAGAGCTTGGTGGCAAGAGAACATTCTTTAGCGGTGAATATGCAAAGTACTCATGGAGAAAGATCTTTGATCCCAGGCAGAGTGGACATGAGCTATTGAACCTCTACAGTGAGGCTATTGCTAAGATGGATATTAATCCTGAAGTACCAAAGCTCTTCAGGGATATATTTAAGAATGCCTACCTTCCATATCGCGATCCAGAAACTTTAAAGAGCTTTCTGAAGATCATCAATGAATTTGAGTACAGCCACAGTGAAAAGCTTGGGGACGCATTTGAGTTTCTGTTATCAATTCTGGGCAGCCAGGGCGATGCAGGTCAGTTTAGAACTCCCAGACATATCATTGACTTCATGGTAGCACTGATAGATCCTAAGAAGCATGAGATCATCTTAGATCCTGCCTGTGGCACTGCAGGGTTTCTAATATCTTCATATAAACATATTATAAAGCATAACTCATCAAATTACACTCCTGATGAAGACAAAGGGATTGCAATTAACGGAACTCAGTCTGTTAATGAAGTAATTCTTACAACCAATGGATATAGTGGAGATAATCTGACAGCTACTGAGCGAAGCACACTTGCTGATAATATGCACGGATATGACATCTCTCCGGATATGGTTAGATTATCCCTGGTGAATATGTACCTACATGGAGTAAAAGAACCACAGATCTTTGAATACGATTCCCTTACCAGTGAAGATCACTGGCACGAATATAGTGATGTTATACTTGCAAATCCTCCTTTCATGTCACCTAAGGGAGGTATCAGACCGCATAAAAGGTTCTCAGTTCAGAGTAACCGGAGTGAAGTATTGTTTGTTGATTACATAGCTGAACATCTTACTCCTGATGGAAGGGCTGCTGTTATTGTTCCAGAAGGGATCATTTTTCAGTCTGGGAATGCGTATAAGCAGCTTAGAAAGATGTTGGTGGATAATTACTTAGTAGGAGTTATTTCCTTGCCAGCTGGAGTTTTTAATCCCTATTCCGGAGTTAAGACATCAATCCTATGGCTTGATAAGACTCTGGCAAAGAAGACGGATAAGATCCTTTTCATTAAAATTGAGAATGATGGCTTTGATCTTGGTGCACAAAGGAGAGCTGTCAGGGGTAATGATCTTCCTTTAGCTCTACAGAGTATTTCAGAGCATAAGGATAAAATTATCATTGGGAAACAATCAGATTTCAAATCTGATACGAACTTATTATTAGTAGCAAAGAATGACATCGCAAGTACGGGAGAATATAATCTAAGTGCAGAAAGATTTAAGTTGCATGAGGTAAAAAGCAGTCAGAATGAGTGGAAATCACTTGGGGAGATTGTTGAATTTATGACAGATGGGAACTGGATAGAAAGTAAAGATCAAGCTGAATCAGGTATAAGATTAATCCAGACAGGGAATATTGGGATTGGTGAATATAAGGACAAAGATGAAAAGGCACGATTCATATCTGAAGATACCTTCCAAAGGTTAAATTGCACGGAAGTTTTTCCAGATGATATTCTAATATCACGACTACCTGATCCTGTTGGAAGAGCATGTCAAATTCCATTATTGTGTACCAAATTAATTACAGCCGTTGATTGCACCATATTACGATTTAAACAGACCAAGATTATACCAAAATTATTTGTTTATTACACTAAATCAGAAAAATACTATGAAAGTATAAATCCCTTTCTAACCGGTTCAAGTAGAAGTAGAATAAGTAGAAAAAATCTTGAATCAATTAAAATTCCCCTTCCTCCTCTATCGGTCCAGGAGGAGATTGTAGCAGAGATAGACAGTTATCAGAAGATTATTGATGGTGCAAGGCAGGTGGTGGAGAACTACAAGCCGAGGATTGATATTGATCCGGAGTGGGAGATGGTGGAGTTGGGAGATGAAACTTTTTTTAAAATTGAAGCTGGGGGAACTCCAAGCTCCAAGATAGAATCATTCTGGAATGGAGATATTGATTGGGCAACATTGGTTGATCTACCTAAGTCAGATTATATATCTGAAATTAATTCCACAATAAGGAAAATTACGGAGGCAGGATTAAAAAACTCCTCTGCAAAAATAATTCCACCAAACTCAATTATTGTGTCAACCCGAGCAACTATTGGTAGAGTAGCTATTAACAAAGTACCAATTGCAACAAATCAAGGATTCAAAAATATAATTATTAAGAGCAAATCAATCATTCCCAATTTCATAGCTTTAATTATGAAAAGTCTTGAAGAGAAAATGAATATTCTGGCTACAGGGGGTACTTTTAAAGAGCTTTCAAAAACTAACTTTTGTTCTCTCCAGATACCAATGCCTTCTTATAAAATCCAAACAAATATTGTCACCCAGATAGAGAAGGAGCAAAATATTGTTACATCCAATAAACTATTGATTAGAATTTTTGAGCAAAAGATCAAAGAGCGGATAACAAAGGTGTGGGGGGAGTGAGATAGGCAAAAGGCGTAAGGCAAAAAGGTTCATAGCATTAATAAAATATGGCTCCTTATTTACCTTTCCTTTTCTCAATTGCTTTAGCTATTTGTTCAAAAGGATATTTAATCTCAGCAAAGGTATATTTATTAAATACTGCTTTTACTGATTTATGCGTGTGGGTATTGTTAATAACCTCTGTTTTTACTAATCTGAGTTGATTTGTTAGAATTGTAATCGCCTCAGCATTAAGTTTATCACCAAGGCTTAGTTTCGAAGTCGCTCTAAAAAGTTTTTTTCCTGGATCACATTCTTCCAATATTTCTGTAGATGCATTCCTATCACAGGTGTATTTCATGTGATCTCCTATTATATCATCAAACTGAACTGCACCTGGAACTATCTTTCGTGCAATTGCTTTACATTTATTACATTCAATAGATTCTTTAAATAGAAATAGTTCCATACTACGCTTCTATGGCTGTAAATAAATCCCCTTGTTTAATACCAAATATCTCAGATACTTCATCAACAGAAATAGAACTTTTAAGGCTTTTGCAAATATTTACGATAGCATTATAATATTCTGGTGATTCAATAGCTTTAAGTTCAATAAAATATTTTTCTCTGTTCTTCAATAATTCTTCTTCATACTCCTCTTCGGAAATCTGTTCCTGAAGCATTTGTATCAACAACTGAAGAAATTCATTTTTCTTCATCAAATTTGTTATTGCTTTAGTATACAGTTCTTCTTTAGCTTTGCTGAAATTCAAAAAATATTCATACTTCGGAGAAAGTTTAAAGAAAATATTAGTTTTTTTTGAAAAGCTAATAGCCTTAAATTCACTCATATTGGCATCTTCATCAAATTTTATAGGTCCTGTTAGTACATCTATTCCCATAGTTCCTTCTTTTTTAAATAATCAAAATGCATGATAATGGTATCTTCTTTTATAATTGAAGTATCCTTATAATGAAAATTGTAAAATACAATATCATCCTTTTGCTTGTCATTTTCGCAATTTAAAATCACATTAATAATAAAATTATCAATCTTTTTACTGAATTGGATCGTATTTACATTATAATCTTTATGATAGCTGTCAATTTTAAAATTTGAAATTGAACATGGTTTCTTAAATCTGAAATTAAATCCGACAGCCAATTCTGGAGTATATGGTAAAAGGTGCAATAATTTAATAGCAATAGAATTTGCTTCCTTTAGTAGTTCAATATTAAAAGGTTTTGGAATTTTAATCTCAAAGAGTGAATCAGTGGGGATTAATTGTATTGTTTTGTGTTTATAAATAGGTTGAAGACTATTCTGATTAAATGCAACCTCAATTAATCCATTTTTGCTTTTCACACCAATAAGCTCTTTCAACATCCAAAAGGGTGTAAAAATTTTCACATTCCATTTCCCGGCAATCACAATTGATATATCAAAAAGTTTTTCCATTGTTAGTTGCAAAGGAAACTAAAAATAATTATAAAATATTACTTTATTGTTTTTCTGTTTCATAATTCAGATTCATCCTATTCTTAAAAGACTAAGTATACTTAAAGCATAACAGCAATAGAATATTTTCTTAATAACATCAATTTAAATAAAAATGTTGCATTTGACAAAAATAAGTTTCTATAATTGATATTTGATAACGAAATATAAGGATATTTAATCATTTATTTTGAAGAACTTTAAAAGAAGGCGACACTTTTGTGAAAGTCAATGTCTGCAATACAACGCGGATAGTGTGTCTACTGTGTCTGATAAAAGGAAAGTGTCGCCTGGAGAATCTTTATATATCATTATTTACACATTCAATACAGCATTTCAAATTTATGCTAATTGGATTATATTTCATAATTTTAGCATAAATAATATTAAGGAAGAAACAGACATTTTACTTTATAGATATTAATAGCGTTAAGCTGTTATTCTTGAGTAAGGAAACCGCTAGTTTAATTACATCTGCAGGAGTAATAAGTAAGACGCTCACGGACAACGTGGGCTTTGTTTGTTTGTGGATGTGGGTTCCTAGCGGTACCTCTTACTCAGATAAGATTTAGGTCCACGTCCTTTTTATTAGTTATAAGTATTTTCAGAACTTATTAGACATATTATGAAAAAATCAATTTGCATTTCAGCTGTATTTCTAATTATGTCTGCACTATATAGTCAAACTGCAGAGGAATATTTCAGAAATGGAAATATAAAAATGGCTAGCCAGGATTACAAAGGTGCAATTACTGATTATACAAAAGCTATTGAATGCAATCCTAAAAATGCAATGGCATACATAGGTCGAGGAACAGCAAAAATCGAACTTAAGGATAACGAAGGAGGATGCTTGGATTTCAGTAAAGCTGGAGAGTTAGGCTTAGCAGAAGCTTATGAGGCAATAAAATTATACTGTCAATAAAAAATTTATATCAAAAGTTGGACGTCCTTGTTATTGGGCTTTTGATATAAGTAAAAAAAAGATTTGATTTTGGCCCCGGCACTTTCTAAATTTGAATTACAATATTGTCGGGCCGTTAGCACTCCCGGTCAATTTAGCGAGGCCCTCCGGTAACAACGTTGGGGGGTGTTTAAGTTACATGATTTTTGAGTGGAAGACACTACATCTTTTTAATAATTTCTTCAAATTTGCTTTTGTCAATACCTAAAATTTGTAAAGATGTGTGTATATGTAAAATAGGAATATCCTTATATTGTGAAATTATTGTTATTGGTCTAGGATGTTGTTTTCGGGTCTATTATAAATATCATGATCTCCTTTTGATCTAATATAAATAAGCCCCTGATCTTTAAGAAATTTTTTAAACTTTTTTGTTGGTATTTGCTTAATGCCCATATTTTAGCAGGGAATAGCAACATTTTCCGTAAAATACTGAAAAGAATTATTCAGAAATTGAGACTCAATTTTTTTGGGTGGCATGTATTTTGGCTCGGGAAGTCTCCTCAAACACCAACCTAATCTTAATAGGATTTTTTCAAGCGTTCCGGTTTTCTCAGTTTCTTCAATAAATATTGCAACTTCTGTTTCGAAGTTGTTCCTTGCCTCATCCTCGGTTTTCCCGTAGGAAGACAATTCCAGAGCAGGACAATAGGCAACAAAAAAATCACCTTGTTTCCCTAATGCCACCTCAATGCCTACGTTTATTGAATTACCCGCTTTATGTATTGTACCCTTTTTTCTCATTTAATCTGTTAGTTTATTAACCCCCACAATAATATGTTTTGCTGCTAATTCATTTTTATATAAGACAGTTAAAGATACCATTTTGTTGCATTTCGCAATAAAAAAAATCATTTATAAGTGAAAGTTACTCTGCTTTCATTTAAAAAACAAGCGACAAACGTATAAAAAAATATCTATCTAAGGATGTTGTATATACAAATTTCTATTTTTAACCCATGTTAATCAATAATACCGGCTGTAAATAGCATGTAAATGATTCTTATCAAACCCTTCTTGCCTGCTATAATAAAACAACAATTTTTTTAAATTACTAAACTCGTGATTTGTGGTTATTCAATACAGTTTTTTACCTTGTGGTACAATTGCGGGGAAACAAAAAACACATTTATCTGATATTATGATAAATGGATCTTTCAAATGTCGGGGTGGCAGGATTACTTTTAGTGATCCTGGTTAGGAGGAAACTAAAAGAAAAAGCCTTACCATTCTACGCATGGCTCAGGGCTTTTTAATTATTCGCTAATGCAGGTAAAGACCTGCAACGCTCTTAATGAAAAAAGCCCTGCCGCTTTAGCGGTAAGGCTTTTTCTTTTGTCGGGGTGGCAGGATTCGAACCTGCGACCCTCTGGTCCCAAACCAGATGCGCTAACCGGGCTGCGCTACACCCCGAAATGGTGTGTTTTTGAGAGTCGCAAAAATAAGCTGAGTTTTTTAAATTTCATAGCAATAAGGAAACTAATTTAAATATAAATTATAAATCATAGATTATCAGATAAGTGGAGATCATTAGACTCATTATGTCAATGCTCAGAAAGAATATCTTGACGTTGTCATCGATTTACCTTAATGACAATTCCACTTGCCGGAGTTTTGCCTTTAGTATTAAGTGATGCAGGTTTGGTTATCTCTTTTTCATCGTAGTAAAGATGAATATAATACAAACCCTCTTTAGAGAAGATGAGTGGTATTTTATATGAAGAACCGCTCTTGTATGCTTTTATATCCCACGCTCCTTTGGTCAGAAATGTTTCATTTGTATAATCATTATAGCTGCCTTTCCTGTTTATCTCGTTAGGAGTTAACGATAAAGGGAATTTTCCCCTGTAAATAATCAGAAAGTAAATAAACTTATCCCCATTGGTTTTTACAGTAATTGAGCAGGGCTCTCCAACTTTAACATTTTCAGGTATATCCTCAAATTCAAAATATCTGTCTATAAACTCTTCATAATACCTGAACTGGTTTCCTATAAGATAGAACCCAATACCAGCAAAATTATGCGATTTGTCAATTATGTTCTTTTTATGTCCGTTATTCGGAGACCTTTCAGCCATGAAAGAAGCATGACCCGATTTCATCATTGTGCTGATAGTTGATGATGACTGGTTATAATTAGCAGAAGACCATTCACCATATGCGTTCTCGGATACATGATCATATCCACCTGCGAAAGCATACCTGTGATATGGCTTTTCACCAGCCATATTCCAATGGCCAAAATAATTATTTTCAGCCGCTTCCCTGCTCATCTTATTTGCAACTCTCGAAGCAAGAATATCTAACTTGACTGGTGTCGCTTTGTGTTTTTTACGGCTGTTGTTGATAATATCAACCTGATGGAGTTTTAATTTTAAAACTTCATCACTATCTTTATATGCTGAAAGCCTGTGTTCGCTTTCATTTAATTTATAATAGGTTTCAAAACTATCCTGTATCGATTCATTCATCTGAGAGGGGAGGATAGAACGAGGAAACCAAAAAAATATTAAGATTAAGAATAAAAAAACTATTAGCTGTCTCGCTGTCTTTTTGAACATAATATTTTCCTGAATGTTAAAGTTGTAAAAGTAAATTATTGGACATGAAAACAATTAAAATTGGTTTACTATTTTTATTATCGGTTTTTTCTCTTGCAAGCTTTGCACAGAGTTCAGCTTTCTATGATTTTAATGTTAAAACCCTTGAAGGAGGTGATTTCGATTTCAGCACCTTAAAGGGGAAAAAGGTAATGGTGGTAAATACTGCTTCGAAGTGTGGTTTCACTCCTCAATATAAGGATCTTGAAGAAGTTTATGAACAATACCAGGGCGATCTTGTAATAATCGGCTTTCCCGCAAATAATTTTATGAATCAGGAACCTGGTTCAGCTGCTGATATTAGAAAATTCTGTACTGAAAATTATGGTGTTACGTTTCCTATGATGGAGAAAATTTCTGTTAAGGGAAAAGATATGCATCCTCTTTATAAGTGGCTCACATCTAAAGATGAAAATGGCGTTATGGATTCAGAAGTAAAATGGAATTTTCAGAAATATCTTATTGATGAAAACGGGAAACTTGTTGATGTCATATACTCTAAAGACAAACCCTCTTCAGAGAAGGTAATAGCCTGGATTTCTTCAAAATAATACTTGTTTTTAGGTTATTAAGGGTTGTTTCGTAGAATATCAGCGAAACAGCCTTTTTTTAATAACAATAAACAGGGCATGGGATCTCTCAGGGTAATCAGATAATGAATGGAAGGAATATATTTTTCTATTTCTAAGAAATTTTTTCGTTAATTTTTTTAATATAGTTATAAACCTCGAGCTGTGAATTGATAGTTTTTTTGCCGGGTTTAACAAAGTTATTTGAAAGGGTTGCATCGATCTTCCGAGCTTTTACGTTATCACTCCATTGAATATCAAATATCTCCTTCATCTCATTTTTAATTCCTTTGTCAAATACCGGACAAGTAACCTCAATACGGTGTTCGATATTTCTTGTCATGAGATCAGCTGATGAAATATAGCATTTCTCATTACCGCCGTTACAAAAAATAATAAACCTGGTATGTTCAAGGAAACGGTCAACTATACCTATTGCTTTAATATTCTCACTTATACCACTTAACCCCGGGACAAGTGAAATCATTCCTCTTATTATTAAACGGATAGTAACTCCCGCTTTACTTGCTTCATAAAGATGATTTATGATTTCGCGGTCGGATATATTATTAAATTTAAGGTAAATAAACGCTTTATTCCCTGCCTTTGCATTCTTTATTTCATTATCTACCAAGGATGTAATCTTGTTGCGAAGGGAAAAAGGCGAAAGAACGAGATGATAATAATTGTCCTTTTTGTAATTGACATTGAAGAAGTTGAACGCCTTATAGACTTCATTTGTTATTTTTTTGTTTGTTGTCAGAAGGAGATGATCTGTATAAATTCTTGCCGTATCCTCATTAAAGTTACCAGTGCCTACTGCAGCATAACGCTGGGTAATATCATTTTTGACCCTGGTTATCAGGCACAACTTCGAATGAACTTTGAGTCCCGGGACACCATAAATAACTTTTACTCCTTCTTCCATCAGTTTGTTTCCCCACAGAATATTGGCTTCTTCATCAAATCTTGCCTGCAATTCAACAACTGTTGTAACATTTTTACCGTTTCTTGCAGCATTTAAGAGTGCATTAATAACACTTGAGTTTCTGGCCAGCCTGTAAAGTGTTATCTGGATGGAGGTGACATTCGGATCGATTGATGCTTCCCTTAACATATCGATAAAATTATCGAAAGGGTGATATGGAAAGAAAAGCATAATATCCTTTTTCTTGATTGCCGCTAAAATGCTTTTCCCAGTCTGGATATCTCTGTGTGGGATAGGAATTAATGGTTCATAATAAAACTTTTTACGTCCCAGTTTAGGAAAATTCATGAAGTCTTTAAAATTATGATACCTGTCAGCCGGGATTACAACATCATCAGGACCAAAATTGAGCTTCCTGGTGAGTATTTTTAATAGGTCTTTAGGCATCTCCCTGTCGTAAATAAAGCGAACAGGTGTTCCCCATTTACGTTGATGAAGGCTGCGTGATAGTTTATCAATAAAACTCTCAGATATGTCATCAACTATTTCTAATTCAGCATCTTTTGTGAGTTTAATTGTAAAGGCTGAGAACTCATCATAATCAAATATAAAGAAGATATCTTTAAGTCCGTATCTTATAATATCATCAATAAATATAACGAATTTATCATCTCCGACTTCAGGAAGAACGATGAACCTGGGAAGAACATCTGTGGGTATTTCAAGAAGAGCGAATCTCTTTTTCGGAGTCTCCTTTTTAATAAGCGAGATAGCAAGATAGATGGCATCGTCAGTAAGGTTGGGTAATTCCGAATCTTTCTCAATCAGGAAGGGCATTAATCTGGTTCTCAGCTCTTTATGAAAATATTGTTGGACAAAATCAGTCTGTTCCTGGTTGAGCTGTTTCTCATTGATAATATGTATTTTATGTTTATCCAGTTCCTGAATAAGCCTGGAATAAATCTTTTCAAACTTGACGTTTTGAGACAGAACAATATCGTGGATCTTTTTTAATGTATCTTTAGGGCTATAACCAAGGATGATTTCTGATTTAGGGCCAAATTGTGAAAGTCTTTTCAGGGTTGCAACTCTGACTCTGAAATACTCATCGAGATTATTAGAGTAAATACCAAGAAATTTAAATCTTTCGATAAGAGGAACATTGGTATTCTCAGCTTCTTGCAAGACGCGTTCGTTAAACGATAACCAGCTGATCTCTTTTGGAATATAGGTCTTGGTCATAATGTTTTCTCTGGTTTTAAAAAATACTCCAAAGTACCGGAGTTACGTTTTATCTCCGACCATGTCGTAATATTAAATGAGATACCAATGATACCGGACTTAGGCAAAAAGCCGGAACCTTCCTTACTTAAAATATTGGGAATCTCCGTGAATGAAGGGTTATGTCCAAACAGAGTGATGGAATTGATCTCTTCATTAATAAGAGAAGTAAGTTTATGGAGATATTGAAAACTCATTTTATAATAAAGATTACTGCTAAGTAGTATCTTCTCTGGTTCCACCCCAAATTCTTCAGCGAAAATAAGTGCTGTTTCCAAAGCTCTGAAAGCAGGACTTGTGATAAATAACCCAGGAATATTTTCTTTCGCTTTTAGTCTGGCTGCCATTTTTCTTGAAATAATTTTCCCTTTTAATGACAGGGATCTTTCAAAGTCAGAAATTTCCGGAGGCTGAGCTTCTGCTTTTCCATGACGGATAAAAATAATTTTTTTCATATTCTAAATTTATTGAAAAAAGATGGGTTTTAACTAAATATTACAAGTCAAATACCGAAACTTGTTCCCATATTTCGTGCCTGAATAACTAGTGGGTCATTTTGTTCAACAAGCTTTAACTTACCTGAAACATCTGAGAGAGGAACAGATAATATTTTGTTGTCTTTCAGAGCCACCATCTTTCCATAGTCGCGTTCTGCAATCATGTCTGCTGCTGCAGTTCCATACCTTGTAGCCAAGACACGGTCCATTGGGGATGGGGTACCTCCACGTTGAATATAACCCAATACAGTCTCTCTTGATTCAAGCCCTGTCATCTCATGTATTCTTTTGCTTATATATTGTGCAGCAGATCTGTCTTTGGTTGGGTTTTTAATACCCTCGGCAACGATTACGATCGAATAGGGTTTATTCCCTTCTACACGTTGAAGAAGATATTCCGCAATTTTGTCTTCATTATACTCTATCTCAGGAATAAGTATAACATCCCCTCCACCTGCAATACCTGAATACAAACCAATCCATCCGGCATTGTGTCCCATCACCTCAATTATCATAATACGTTTATGAGAGTTAGCTGTTGAATGTAAACGGTCGATGGCTTCAGTTGCAATATTAACAGCTGAATCAAACCCAAAGGTTAAGTCGGTGCCCCAAACATCATTATCGATAGTTTTGGGAATACCAACTACATTAAGACCTTCCTGTGACAGAAGGTGAGCTGTTTTATGTGTACCGTTTCCCCCTATACAAACCAGACAATCGAGTCCCATTTGTTCATAATGCTCTCTGATAAGTATTGGTTTGCTTATTTCATGCTTTCCTTTACCTATCCCTTTAAATGGTTTTTCCCTTGAAGTACCCAGGATAGTTCCTCCAAGCGTAAGTATTCCAGAAAGATCGTGCTCAGAAAGTTCTCTGTATTCCTTATGGATCATGCCGGTAAAGCCATCACTTATTCCTATCAGTTTCATCCCATATTTTACAATAGCTGTTTTGCCGACACCGCGAATAGCAGCATTAATTCCCGGACAGTCACCTCCGGCAGTGAGTATACCGATCCGCTGCCTCCTTATTATTTTACCCATTTCAATATGTTTTTGAATTATTTTCAGCAAATTTAACTTTTTCTTTTCATTTTTTGCTGATCATACTGATCTATGTGTTTTTAGAGAAATAAAACAATTATCTTGAACTGCTCCGCATTCTGGAAGAATAAATTGAATTTTATTCAATAGCAACGAGATCACTAAATTACAAATTACGATGTTAGTATTCAATTTTTTTTCATTGAAAATGAATTGATATCTCAATGGATTCTATTAATCATTGGTTGTTTGACCTGATTATTTTTATTGTTAACTTTATAGGGCTCATATTTAGCTAACAGAAACTAACACTATGGAGCTGGACTATGTGAAATTGAAGGAAATTAAGCCTGTATTGGCAGGATATATCAGAGAATCACAAACTTTGCTGAAAAGTTCTGTTGTACCTGGGGACAATGTAATTCATGATGTGCGTGTTTTGATGAAAAAATCGAGATCTGTATTGAAACTTGCAGGTAATCAGATGGATAATAATTTTTTTAAGCTTGATATCCTGGCATTTAGAGAGGTTGGTCGGATCATGTGTTCATGGCGTGAAACATCAGTTCTCAGAAAAACTTTTAAAGAACTACGAAAGGAATATCCTGAGATATTTTCCGGACTTAATGAAAATGAAAAACTTATATCATTGATGCATAAACCGGAACCGGTACAGGAACCATCTGATGATATGAAAACAGGATTGGAAAAAATAGATAAGCTTCTAAATAAAGCCGGATACAGGATAAGATTTCAAACTATGGATAAGTTGGATCCTCAGCTATTACTTAAAGAACTTGAGTCGACCTATATTATTGTTGTGGATGCTTACCTGACCTGCAGGAACAATCCTAAGGCCGATAATTTTCATGAATTCAGAAAAAAGGTAAAGGATTTTCTTTATCAGCTCTATTTTTTCAGACCACTTAACTCTTCGGTTGTTAAATCCCTTGAAAAGAGGCTGGTTAACCTTACTCAAAACCTTGGAAGATATAACGATTATGCTCAGCTCGTTAAGGCATTGGACTATAAGTACATTGATGGCACAAATATTCCTGCAATGGATGAATTGATTGTGAAAATCCGAGATAAACAGGATCGTTATCTGGCAAAAGTATGGCCTTCGGCCTATAAGGTATTCTGCCCGGGTCAGAAACTTGTAAATGTTTTAGGATTCAAAGTGTTAATAATATAGTTTTACAGGTCTTTTTTCATCTAAAATTCAACTTGTTACTTGATTCATTGCTGTCAATTATTAATTTAAATAAATTCTAAATAGCCGACATTTATCAGATTGTTAATTTGTTAACAGTCGATTTGTTGTACTTAAGATTACCCATACATTTATTTATCTAAATATATTAATAAAAGCTCATTATTTTTTTTCTTAATTTGTGCTATAATTAAACTAAATAAATGACTAGCAGAAGAAATTTTATTAAAATTTCGGCAATGGGAGCCGGTGTTTTGGCAGTCGGAGCCGGAGGATATAAAGTTATTAAAACCCTTTCATCACCTGAAGAGGTTGAAAAACTGGTAGTTGATTTGAAGCGGACCCCAACTTATTGTGAGATCTGTTTTTGGAAATGCGCAGGCTGGGTCTATAAGACTTCTGAAGGAAAAATCTGGAAAATTATTGGTAATGACGAAGATCTACATAGTAATGGCAGGTTTTGTCCAAGAGGTACCGGAGGGGTTGGAATGTATTATGATGAAGATCGTCTGAAAACGCCAATGATACGTGTTGAAGAACGTGGAAAGCAGATTTTCAGAGAGGCTTCGTGGGACGAAGCATTCAGTTTTATCGCTGAAAAGATGAAGATTATTGCTAAAGAGCATGGTACTGAATGCATTGCGCTTTTTACACATGGCTCAGGAGGAAAATACTTTGGTGATCTGCTGAAGGCTTTTGGTTCTACTAATATTGCAGCGCCATCATATGCTCAATGTCGTGGACCGCGCGAGGTTGCATTTATTGCAACCTTTGGAGAGGGTCTCGATTCGCCTGAACCAACTGATATTCGCGACACAAAATGTCTGGTGCTTATAGGATCTCATATTGGTGAAAATATGCACAACGGACAGGTTCAGGAGATGTCGGATGCAATTGATAAAGGTGCTACAATTATCACTGTTGATCCTCGTTTCTCCACTGCTGCAGGCAAATCAAAATATTGGCTGCCAATTAAACCGGCTACTGATCTTGCTCTTCTTCTTTCGTGGATACACGTTATTATAAATGAAGAGTATTATGATAAAAAATATGTTGAAAAATATACTTATGGTTTTGCACAACTTGCTGATGCTGTAAAAAATTATACTCCTGAATGGGCCTATGGTATCACAACTATTAAACCAGATATCATTAGGAAAACGGCAAAAGAAATGGCAAATGCTGCGCCTGCAGTTATAGTTCATCCGGGAAGACATGTTACCTGGTACGGTGATGACACACAACGTGAGAGAGCTGTGGCAATATTAAATGCCCTTCTTGGCAGCTGGGGACGACGTGGTGGATTCTACAGATCTGAAACATTTGAGTTGCCATCTTATCCCCATCCGGCTTTCCCTGAAACTAACAGGACTTGGAGAGATGCTTTCCCAGGGAAGTTTGTATTAGCCGACCTTGCTCTTGCTAGTGGTGTTTGTGAAGCTACTATTCCGGTTACTACGCGCGACTGTTCCTATAAAGGTTGGATAATTAATGGAACAAATCTAATTGAAACTCTTCCCAATCAGAAGCAGACTATTGAGGCTATTCAGAATCTTGATCTAATGGTGGTGATCGATACAATGCCTATGGAAATAACAGGGTGGGCAGACGTTATATTACCTGAATGTACATATCTTGAGAGATATGATTCCTTACGAACCAGTCCACATCGTAAACCCCAGATCGCTTTAAGGATGCCTGCAGCGGAACCTAAATATAATACAAGGTCTGCTTATTGGATGGCCCGTCAGCTGGCAATAAAACTTGGGCTTGAAGCATACTTTCCATATGAGAATATTGAGGAAATGCTGGATTGGCAGTTGAAAGAGATTGGTTCATCTCTGGAGGAGATGCAAAGAATTGGCGTAAAAACCATGCCAAGAGAAACTGGTGATCTCTATTTTGCTGATAATGAAGATATTGAATTTTATACCAATACCGGAAAGATTGAGCTCTATTCAACTTCGTTTGTAAATGAGGGTTTTGATCCTATCCCTAAATATACTGCTCATCCAGAGCCGCCTCAGGGTTTTTATCGTTTGATTTATGGCAGGGCACCTATGCACACCTTTACCCGGACATCCAACAATCCAAATCTGTTTGATCTTATGGATGAAAATTCTCTATGGGTTAACCCTAAAGTAGCAAAAGAGTGGTACCTGAAAAATGAACAGGAAATTTTTGTGATGAATCAGGATGGTGTGAAAAGCCAATTTCCTATTAAAGTCCGGATCACTGAAAGGATCAGATGGGATTCTGTATATATGGTTCATGGTTTTGGTCATGCTGATAAAAAATTAAGTCGTACCTATGGTCGTGGTGCCAGTGATACAAAGTTGATTACCAATGTAATGGTCGATCCTATAATGGGAGGGACCGGGATGCGTGGTAACTTTGTTACATTTCTTACTAACCTTGACGAAACGGAGGTGGCATCATGAGGTATGCAATGGCAGTAGACACAAGAAAATGTGTAGGATGCAGCGACTGTGTTGTTGCTTGCCAGACAGAAAATAATGTGCCAATAGGGTATTGTCGCGACTGGGTTGTTGAGGTTATTGATGGTACCTATCCTCAGCTTGAGATGGAGATAAGGTCGGAAAGATGTAACCATTGTGTAAATGCACCTTGTGTACGTTGCTGTCCGACCGGAGCCAGTCACATGGTTGATGGAGGAATTGTATTAGTTAAACAAAGTGAATGTATTGGCTGTGGAGCATGTATGGAATCATGCCCATACGATGCCCGTTACCCTCATCCTTCAGGATATGTAGATAAATGTACATTCTGCGAACACAGAATTAAGAATGGAATGTCCCCGGCATGTGTGGAAGTATGTCCAACAAAATGCCTCCATTTTGGTGATCTGGACGATCCAAACAGTGATGTTTCTGTTGTGCTGAAAAAGAGAAAATCCAAAACTCTCATCCCTGAAGCGGGAACTGATCCACAACTATATTTTCTAATATAGAATATTAATTATCAATTAAATATGAAAGAAGAAATTTTTGTCAGCGGAAGGATGAATCAACTTATTGATCCGCATCTGCATATCTGGCACTGGCAGATCTCTCTCTATCTCTTCCTGGGTGGAATGGCGGCAGGTATTCTTGCAATTGCAGCTCTATATTTCATCAGAGGAAAGGAAAAAGATTACAGGACAGCTGTCCGGATTACACCTTTTCTGGCACCTGTTCTTCTTATTCTGGGACTAATCGCTCTGTTTATTGATCTGCGGCACAAGCTATTTTTCTGGCAGCTTTATACAAATATTAAACTGCAATCACCTATGTCGTGGGGTGCATGGACTCTCCTGGTTATTACACCTGTTTCATTTATTTGGAGTGCACTGCATATAAAAGATATATTCCCTGAATGGGACTGGAAATTTCGATGGCTTTATGATATTGAAACATTTTTCAATAAATACAAAAAAATACTGGCGTGGATAATGCTTATCTATGCAATAATTCTTGGAATATATACTGGCATTTTACTATCAGCCTTTAACGCACGTCCTCTTTGGAATACATCGATCCTTGGACCGCTTTTTCTTGCATCAGGTCTGTCAGCCGGGGCAGCAGCAACATTGCTTTTGTCGAAAGATAAGGCTGAACGAAAACAATTTGCCCGGATTGATCTTGTATTAATTGGAATTGAATTGTTTCTTATTATTCATATGTTTATGGGATTTCTTGCCAGTACACAGGTGCAGATTGAAGCTGCAAATATGTTTCTTGGCGGACCATATACAGTGTCATTCTGGATTTTTGTTGTAATACTTGGTATGCTTATACCGGCTCTTCTCGAAATAATGGAATTGGAGAAGTTTCATATACCGGTTATGGTACCTGCCGTGCTTGTAATATTTGGTAGCCTTATGCTTCGTTTTATAATTGTATATGCTGGTCAGGTTAGCAGGTGGTTGTATTAGGCGTCAGGTGTCAGGAATCAGAAGTCAGGCATCTGGCATCAAGGATTTCCAGTAACCAGTAGCCAGTAGCCTTGAATTCTAAAAAGATATTAACGATTAATAATTAAAATAATGGATAAATCGAAGGCAATTAAAAAGACAAAATACCTCAATCCATATATAGGAGGGGTGTTACTTGGTATTGTTCTTTTGGCTGCAAACTTTGTTTCAGGCCGTGGACTAGGTGCCAGTGGTGCAATTAAAAGCACTGTTGTAATGGCTGTTACAAATGTTGTTCCGTCCTCTGTTGAAAATTCGGAATTTATTAAGGAATTTAGTGAAGCACATCCCGGAAATCCGATGAAAACATGGCTTGTTTTTGAGATGTTGGGTGTTTTGGTCGGTGGATTTCTTTCAGGAGCATTTGCAGGTCGTCTGAAACTTAAAATTGAACACTCACCAAAAATCACATCTAAAAAGAGATTATTGCTTGCTTTAGGTGGAGGTGTACTCTTCGGATTTGGATCACAACTTGGGAGGGGCTGCACCAGCGGCTCAGCACTCAGCGGGATGGCTGTTTTGTCATTAGGTGGATTTATAACAATGGCAGCAATATTCGGAACTGCTTATGCTCTTGCTTATTTCATGAGAAAAAATTGGATATAATGAGGAAGGCTGTAGTAGCTGTAAAGGCTGTAAAGGCTGTAGAAGCTGTAGATGCTGTAAAGGCTATAGCCTCTAACGCCTCTAATGCTTTAATTCAATAAGACAAATATTAAAATTAAATAATATACCATGGGACCATTAGCAGTAAATGAATTAATATCAGCAAACACAAATCTCTTCCTGGCTTTTATAATAGGAATTGGTTTTGGTTTCGTACTTGAACAGAGCGGTTTTTCTTCGAGCAGAAAACTTGCTGGGGTATTTTATGGATATGACACAGTTGTCCTGAAAGTATTTTTCACAGCTGCAATAACAGCTATGCTTGGACTACTCTTTTTCAGTCTGTTCGGTTGGATCAACCTTAACTGGGTTTATGTTAATCCAACATACTTAACATCTGCAATAGTTGGAGGAATCATAATGGGAGCCGGTTTTATAATGGGCGGTTTTTGCCCTGGAACAAGCTTCTGTGCTGTATCAATAGGGAAACTGGATGCTTTAGTCTTTATCGGAGGTTTGTTTATAGGTGTGTTTATCTTCGGTGTTGGTTATAATCTTTGGAAAGGAATGTATCTTGCAAAATTTCTTGGCTTTCCGAAAATAAGTACAACACTTGGACTAACCGACGGAGTATTTGCTATTTTATTGATCATAATTGCTCTTATTATGTTCTGGGTTGCTGAATGGGCTGAAACAAAATTCCCAAGAGAAGAGTATTAGGAAGGCTGTAAAGGCTGTAAAGGCTGTAAAGGCTATAAATGTTGTAAATGCTGTAAATGCTGTAAAAGCTAAAAATCCTCTAAATCATAAAATAGAAATAATATAACTTAAAGACTTACATTATGAAACCACGTACATTATTAGCTTTATTTATTATTCCAATGGGGCTTATCATAGCTGCTGTCCCTCAGAATACGACAAAACCTTATAAACTTACTGCTGAGGAATTATTGAGTGAAGTTAATACACGGACTCAATTTGTAACTCCGGATGTTGTTGCCGATATGATCATTAATAAAGATCCTTCCCTTCGTCTTATTGATGTCAGAAGCCAGGAGGAATTTGAGAAATACAGTCTCCCCGGAGCAATCAATATTCCGGCAACTGATCTTCTTTCAGATGTCTATACTGATATTCTGAATCAGGATGTCAAAATGAATATTTTTTATTCTACCGGGACAATCACTGCGAATGAAGCATGGATGGTTGCCAGACAGCTGGGATATACGAACAATTTTGTGCTTGAAGGTGGACTTAATTACTGGTTTGAGGCAATACTTAATCCACAAAAACCGGCTTCAACCAGTCCGGATGAAGAGTTTGCTAAATATGATTTTCGAAAAAGCGCAAGCCAGGCACTAGGAGGTGGTTTGACAGTTCAGACAACACCAGATCAGAGTGTTGCATCACCTTTGCCAGTAATTAAACCAGTAGCTAAGAAAAAGAAGGCCGCCGGAGGCTGCTAATATATCTTTTGGATAATATTTTTTTATCAATATATATTCTGGTATTTGTTGAATATTAAATTTTTGATATCTATATTTGATTCACACACAAACTAATCTATGAAAACGAAAATCTTTGCATTATTTCTAGTCTCATTTCTTTATTGTCTTACTGTTTCTGCACAAAGCAGATCTCCAAAAGTTGATCCTGTTGGTCAGTGGAAGTTTGAAGCACCTTATGCCCCTGAAGGGTATACTACGGGGGTAATAGAGATCGGTTTTACAGAAAAAAAATATTCTGCATCAATGAATTTCTCCCAACTTGATTACAAAGTCATTGGAGAAAAAGTAAAATTTGAAAATGACTCTCTTTCCTTTTTAATTTATGTTGAAGGGCAGGATGTTATGGTTGGTTTGAAGATGGAGACCGGAACAAAAATGTCCGGAAAGGCAGTATATTATGAGGGTGAGATTCCTCTTACTCTTGTTAAATCAGTTGATGCAGAGAAGAAATAAAGATTAAATCACTTCTGCTTACCGGCATTATTTAATTTCTTAATTTGAGGCTGGCTTAGAGTAATACTCTGGCTTATTAACTTGTTAAGGGTCACTGACATTGAAATCCGTATACTGGATAATCAGAAATAGGTCTGATTATGATCAAAAAATACCATCCAGGAAATATTCAGGACTATTTGTTCAAGTATCATTTACATTTTATATATATGTCAAAATTGGATTGTAAATTTAGATAATTTTTAAGGGTAAAAAGTTATAAACAACCTAAATCAAACAATGGCACAGCTTATGAAAAAACTTCTGATAATTATTATCGGACTATTATTCTACCTGCAACTTGTACATTCACAGATAGTCCTGAAGCAGCCGCTTAGTGAAAGACTTACCTGTTATAAAATTGATGCTGCACTCGATCCCGTTGCAAAAACAGTTATGGGTGATATGGATGCATTTTGGGTTAACAAATCAACAGATATTGTACCCGATGTACGGTTACATCTCTATATGAATGCATTCAGGAGCAACAAATCTACATTTAATAAAGAACAAGGCGGGACAATAGACTACAAAGAATCTGATTTCGGATGGATAGATATTAAATCTCTTTCTGATAGGGATGGCAATGACCTAATTCGCTTAATGGAATTTATAAGCCCCGATGATGATAACGCTGATGACAAGACAGTTTTGAAAATTAATCTGCCGAAACCAGCCAGCCCTGGAGATACTGTCTTTCTAAAAGTAAATTTTGAGTTAAAACTTCCGTCAAAAATTAGAAGAACAGGTTATACTGATGATTTTTTCTTTGTAGCACAATGGTTTCCAAAATTTGGGGTTTATGAACCTGAAGGAATGCGATACGCAATAACAGGAGGATGGAATTGCCATCAGTTCCATCGCAATTCTGAATTCTATTCGGACCATAGTGCTTATGATGTAAAGATCACTGTGCCAAAGGAATATGTTGTTGGAACGGGTGGGTTGCTGATTAGTGAGTCAGATGCCGGTGATGGGACAAAAACTCTGACATACAGGGCTGAAGATATTGTTGATTTTGCATGGACGGCATGGCCCGGGTATGCTGTATTTACAGATCAGTGGAAACATGTGAAAATAACACTTCTACTTCCTGAAAGCAGAGTTGAACAGGTTGAAAGGCAATTCACAGCAGTTAAGAATGCTCTGGAATACCTGAATGAAAATGTCGGCCCTTTTCCATGGCCACATCTGACATTTGTTGATCCTCCTGAAAAAGGTAATGGGGCAGGAGGAATGGAATATACAACTCTTTTTACTTCAGTTTCTTCAGATGTAATGCCCTATTATCTTCATCTTCCTGAGATGGTTACTATTCACGAATTTGGTCATGCCTATTTTATGGGTATCCTTGCTAGTGTCATGACAATTTAATTATGAAACGTAATATTTTGACAGTTTTCGATCAGCTTTATATTTTGTGAAGCTCCAGTAAATTTTTCGTTTATCGAAATTATTTTGTTTGCACCACGATTTAACTTCATTTACAATTTCA
>DATKUO010000058.1:0-3421 GCA_035530515.1 Bacteroidales bacterium | reverse complement strand
TTCTCGGTTATCGTCTCGCATCTCGAAGAGAAGAAGCAGAGGTTCAATGTCCGGTATAAAAAACAAGCGATTGATGGATTTCCGTGGTAATAATCTATTTTCTGTTTGCCCTCAGTGCTATAATTTTTGAAAGTAGCCAGTACTTATAAAAGGAGGTATCTATGGAAGCCATGTGGATAGCCATTTCAATCATTGCCCTGGTTGTTATTGTGGTACTTTTGCTTATCTCAAGGCGGAAGGGGAAGCAACTCCTTAACCCGTCTAACCTTTTTATACTTGGCATTTCCTGTGTGGTTCTGGGGATTATTTTCGGTGATGAGCGTCTGATAGGTTACTCTTTCATAGGTGTCGGAGTCCTTCTTTCAGTAATTGATGCTATCAGAAACAGAAAACAATAATTTGAGGTAGGCTTTCTGTCAACGTTGATGATGACTAACCGATATTGCCAGGCAGTAGGATGTTATGACGTGATAGAGAGTCACAAACGTTATTCACCGATAGACAACTTCTGATGAAAGCGGCCTATCTGATTTTTAATTAAATGGAATAAGTTCTAGTCTCTCAATTTTTTGCTTTAGTGCTTCGTTGAAATTGTTCACAGTTGTTTCATTACTACTCTTCCATCTATGTATCAATTTACTACAACCTGTGCCCCAGTTTGGCTTCTCTCCAGTAAACCACTGTTTCATGGTATCTCGACTCTCTGTATTTGCTGGCTTATTATTAAGAAATGCTTGTTTGTCATACCCGCCGAGCCCAGATTCCCAAAATTTATCGTCTTCTGCTAATCCACTTAGAAATTCACAAATCAAATTTTCAGGCCTTACTGAACCAGGCAGGAACAAGACATTAGGATTTCGATTGAGCCGATTCTTTTCACACTGATCACCATCTAATACAATTAAGCTTTTTCTAAATTCTGGAACCTTACTCTTCAGTAAAGTACCATATAAGTCAGCTCCGAGCTTACATCGACTTATTGTCAATTTTGATTTTAGATCTGATTTGACAATTCCCTTGAAAAATATTCTTGCTTCTTCATCTTCCAAATATACGTTTACCTTTGGCTCTCGAGGCTGTTCGCTAACTGTATGTTTTAAATCCGCTAGCATCCTAGGTAGCGAACCTTTTTCTTGGCAAACTGTGATCACACCTCTTTGTTTATACAAATATATAATCTCGGTTGAGTGGTAAAAGGACCTCTCTTGTGGGTTTAACATATAGCTAATTATATCTGTTGAATGAGTTGTAAATATTACTTGGAGATCATAATTTCCAGCTGCCCTTAATAAAAGATGCATTAGTTGATATTGTGCTGCAGGATATAGAGTTGTTTCTACCTCATCAATTAATAAAATGCCACCAGGATAATTGTCTTTCAATTCCTCTTTGATTCTCTTGAATGAGAGCAAAGCCAAAATTATCTGGGCTAAATTATCCTGTCCCGCTGAATTACCTAATGCATCATATTTATCACATGTCGGGAAATACACCTCTTTATTCCGGGATTTCATATGTTGAGGAGTCACATTATCTTCGAGTACTAAAACTCTATTGTGCCACTCCCTGTATAAGTTCTTATCCTCATTACTTAGCTTATTCGCCAGCAATAATCTTATTGAACCTTCACTCTCTTGCGCTAGCGGAATTAACCTTTTCAATCCAAGGTAAATAACAGGACAGGATACTTTCCCATAACCCCTCTTACTACGTATGCCGACATCTATTCTAAAACGCTTGTTGGCAGCAATAAAACGAGAAACAGCATTTCTTAGGATGCCATCGTGAAATAGCAAGAAATATGAATATTGTGTAGCATAATCATGGACTGGCGAGAAGCGGAAAACCTCCGAAAACTGAGTCTCTAATAGTGTTTTATAAAATGGGTTCATGGTAACTGTGCCTTTACTGCGAAATGAAAACATATGACCGATAAGACCTAATAATGATGATTTTCCAGTACCATTACCTCCGGCAATAACAGTCAGTTTTTCACCTATCTTAATATTAGGTATATTGTCTAAATGCCTGAACTTGATGATATTCAACTCTTTGATTCGATTCATACTTAGCCTCGCTTATATTATTTGTTTCGTGAAAAGATAAAACCTGATTACCATATCATTTTAATTGAAAAAGGTTCACACATGATTCTTATTTATTATATGCCTATTTATTTGATTGTCAACACTTCCTTTTGCTAACGAACTTTTCACCACCATAAAAGGCCTGGGCAGATGGAAGTCTTTGGAGAAGGAACTCCAGAACACTGGTGCTTGTGCATGAACCAAGGATGTGGGAAACCATTCGTTATGTCATTGTTAATAATGTCATGCCGAAATGTCGCTAAAAATTCCTTCTATAATCGCTTTATGATACGGATATTTCGCAATTAACAATGCTTTAAACTCTTCAAGTTTTGCTGTCGTTAGAAGCTCATCAACCTCATATGCTCTCTTATTTAACTGTCTACAATATTTATCAAGCACCGCTTGTGTGCTAATTCCTCGAATATTTGCAACTTTATGGGTAGCTTCAACTCTATTGAATCCCTCCTTTTTCACAAGAATTATCATTTCGAGTGTTTCCGCTAAAGCGTGTGGTACGCTAGCAGGGAATTCTGGAAGCAAATTTGATTTATCACTTTTGTCTGTTTTAGAGCTGTTCAATAATAAACGCCTTAATACACTATTAGGACTAATGTCAACAAATGGATCTGCTTTTTTCTTTAAGAAGTTATATACTTCTTCGTCAACCTCAATTTTATACATTTTCACTGCACTTCCTCCTGATTCTTTAGGATAACTAATAGTATTAATAGTAATATTAACACTAATAGTTTGTTTTGTCAAGTACCTGACGGAGAAAATGGACGATATGCACCTTCACCAAGCCAACATTTGCTCAACTCAAGGGATTAGGAAGCCCTTGGTCGCTGGTTCAAATCCAGCCGCTGCCACTTGCTATTAGTTCTAGTTAGCCTACTTACCCCAATAACGCCAAATCCTTTCACATTCTTGTTGCCAGAAAGAGATTTTATCATAATCAGAAGCATTCTTTATTGAATCTGGTAATACACGAATATACCAAAATCCATAGCCCGGACGACTATCGATTCCTTTGTGAATTACTAATGCTGTTATTAGAGGACGCCCATTTGCATGTTCAATACATGATACTTCATCAAGTACTTCAGCTATATAGCCTCTTCCTGGCCCACCCATTTCATGCATGAGCTCTTCGTAAGTAATAAATCTATCTTTGCGTTTCCCTCTCGCTACTTCTTTTAGAATGTCTGAAGCTAGACTGACATATTTCTCTAAAGTTTCTTTCCTTAATGCCATTTGTTTGCCCTCCATACAATGGTGGCAAAATTGTAACACTGTTTTCATTTTGCGTCTACGAGTATTTACACCTAAAA
>DATKUO010000057.1:0-37167 GCA_035530515.1 Bacteroidales bacterium | reverse complement strand
ATTATATTGATAATGTACTAGGGCAATTTAAAGGCTCACTAGCAGTACTGCATAGAGATACTCTTACAGAAGCAGCAGCCGATTTTGTTACAGATCATGATGCCGACTATCCTAATTTAGATGTTACCAGTGCTGGTGATGATATCATATTTACATCCAAGACAGCAGGAAATGATTTTACAGGCAATACGACAATAACCAATACAGATGGTGATTTAGCTGGTGATGTTGATTATACTCAGGAAAATGTTGTAGCTCAGGCTCAAATTGATACTATAACAGTATTAGGTACTGATGGTACAGCAAATGTAACTTGTGATACATGGACGAAACTTGCTACATGGAATGGAACCATAGCTCAGACCCTTCAGGATTTCGTTGATGCCTGGGAAGCATTTTATACAACAAAAGGAATATCACTTACCAATACAGCTACTGAATTAATTTTTGAAGCAAATACCCCAGGTGATCCGCTAACACCATTAACATCAATAGTAACTGTATCGGGTAATTTAAGAGGGACTGTTGTTGTGACTCAGGCTAATATCGTAGGACAAAAACGTATTGATACTATTACCCTGACAGGGACATCAGGAACAGCAAACATACTTTGTGATGCTGTTACTAAAGAGGTTGATATTGATGAAGTTATTACTAATTCTGCTACATGGTCTACAAGGGCTGTAGGAGGCGAGTCACTGCCATTACTTGAATTAATAGGAGATGAGATAGCAAATCAAACAAGTAGGACAAGAGACCTTATACAGATGCCTATTATTGAGACTACAGAAGCATTACAGATGAACTATATCGGTTGCTTTGTAGATGATCTTAATCAGTATAGCGGTGTAGACCGTGCATTCGTTATGAGTAGAGGATCTTTTAATGTTAAATATCGGTTATGGACAATAGACTTAATGGAGATTTTACCTACTATGGCAGAAAGTGGTTATACTGTTGACACGACAGTTATAACGGTTGATAATACATTGATAACGGTTGATCAAATATAAATGATATGAAAAAATTATTAGTTTTTGTTTTCTTGTTAATAAGTATCGGGGCTTTTAGTCAACTGGATACTATTAATATCGGCACTACTGCAAATGATGGCACCGGTGAGAGTTTACGATCTTCTATGCTTAAGACAAACAGGGCTATCATTGCACATCCTATGTATTCCGGTGTTTTTACAATACCACTTTCTTTTAAGCTTGAAACGGTCACGGTAACAACCAACGGATTGGAGCTTAATCTCTTAGACGGGCTATTATCAACAGCAGCCGAATTAAACTACTTAGTAGGTGCAACAGGAGCAACAGGAACAGGGGCAATGGTATTTGGCACATCTCCAACAATAGGCGGCACGATCACTATGGACAACGGAGCAACAATAACAAATACTGATGCCAGCACATTGACTATAACAGAAGCGAATGTAAATATTGCAGGTAATCTTGGAAGAACAGATGCAAGAGTTACACAAGGATTTTTTGGAGATATAGAATCATCAAATGTATCTACAGTTGGAGGTGTATCTTTATCAACTCTATTTATTCCGAGTCTGAATGCATCACTGACAGGAACGACAAACATAGCAAAGCTTCAGGTAGGTGATGCGGCAAGTCCATTTGCAGCGTTATTTGATTCAATAAGAATTTATAATGGTCAGGTTTACTTTTTTATAGGGACTGATACTGCGATACTAGGAAAGTTAGAAGCAGAGGGCGCACCGATTGGGAATGTGGTTCCCCTTCAGAATGATTCTACTCAAATGGGTGTATCTACAGGTTTTGCAACTCCCTATCAAATGTACTTAGCAAATCTTGCGATAACAGAGCAATCCACATTAATAACAGAGTTACAAAATGCTCTGGTATCTTTAGGAGTTGATGACTATGTACCTCCTCACTTTGTTTCAGCAGAAATAGGTTCGCTTGGCTCTACTTTTGCCTCAGTTAAACATGATGACAATTTACACCAGGATTCAATACCACCTGTTTCATCTGTTACATTTAAAGAGAATGGAGTTACTTACGGCATAACAGCTTTAACAATAGGACACGACTCGCTGATTATAGAATTAGACTCTGCTGGTCTGAGGGGTGCAACATTTCTATTTAGTTACACAGTACCGACAGGATCAAACGAAAAAGCACTTCAGGATTCAGCTACAATAGGAAATAAGGTTACTGCACAATCTAATAAAGCAGTAACAGATAACCTAACTGCGGGATTTCCTTTGATTCTTTCAGGGACGGTAAGCGGTACAGAGTCTATTAACGCTTATTCGCATCCTATTACCATGCCATCAGGGACACAACCAGGTGAGTTAATATTAGTTTTATATACTCAAGATGACGACGATTCATTAAGTATAAATATTGCTGCGTCCGGGAGTAATTGGCATATAGAGGCGGAAGATTCAGTTTACACTCATGTCCGTGGGGCAGTTATCTGGAAAATTGCAGAGGGTGGTGATGTGTTACTTATAGATTCTCACTTAACAGGACTTGAACAGGCATCTTTTATGTCTTTCAGAATATCAGATTTTAACACTGCCAATCCTTTAACAGTTACTTCGGCATATGCGATATCAACATACTCTGACCCTCCTTCAAATACAGGAGAATATGGGGCTAAAAATTATCTTTGGATAGTATCTTCACATCAACAGGGTCAGATTGTTGCAACAGTAGCACCAGCAGATTTTAGTGATTTACTTACTCAATTAGGAGGGGGCGTAAGTTCTGTATCTATTTCTACTGCTAATCGTGAATATAACACAGCAGCAGCTTATGATCCGGGAGCGTTCACTACTGCATACGCTTCGTGGGTATGTTTTACAATCATAGTTAATCCTATCCCGTAATGAAAAAACTAGGAATATTATTATTTATTTTATCAATAGCAATTTCTCTTAATGCTACCAATTATTATGTTGCTCCTGCAACAGCAACCCCGGCAGGTAATGATGGTAATCCCGGAACAATAGGCGCGCCCTGGCTAACTTGGGGTAAAGGATTTTCATCCGTATCATCTGGTGATACGGTTTTTTTCAGGGGAGGCAATTATCCTATTTCAGTAACAACGGGATATGGATATAGAGTATTTGTCAGTGGTTCAGTGGGGGGAAGAACGTGTTATACTAATTATCCGGGGGAAGTCCCTGTGCTGGATTGCTATGCTGCCGTGCCTTCAGTTGGCTCAGGTACATTGAATCAAGGTATTAGAGGAAGCGGCAGCTATATTCATTTCAGAGGTCTTACAGTTATAAATGTAAGACAAACAAAACCCACAGATGAAGTGGTAGCATTTTATTTTTCAGGCAGTAATAACATAATAGAAAACTGTACAGTACGCGACGCGGGAGGTGTTGGCTTTGGATATTATGGAGGGCAAAATTCTCTGTTTCTAAATTGCGATGCTTATAACTGTTGTGACTCTCTAACTGCCGCAATGCCCGGAAATGATGGAGCAGGATTCAGACCCCATAACTGGACTGATAACACAGCAACTCTTACGCTAAGATATTGCAGGGCGTGGAATTGTGGAGATCAGGGATTTTCCGCAGGATATATCGGTCTTCTTACTTATGATGGATGCTGGTCATTTGATAACGGACAGTTACAGGGAGAAGGGCATGGTTTTAAGCAGGGTTGGATTAATACTGTAACACCTGATATGATACATAGGATTTATAAAAACTGTATAGCTGCAAATAATGACAGACAGGGATTTACTACTAATGATGGAGGTTATGCTGCCGGAGGGATGCAGCTTTATAATAATACATCCTATCATAATGCTAGTTATGGTTTTATGATTTATAACACAACTAGTAGTGATGCACAAGAATTACTTAGAGATTATAAAAACAATATCTCTTACGCTAATACGGCTGGGGCAACATATATTGCAGCAAATGCATTATATACCCATTCTTATAATACCTGGGATCACTCGCCACCACTTCCTCCTATGAATGACAATCAGTTTTTATCAGTTGATTCAACAGGTATTACAGGTCCAAGACAAGCAGATGGATCACTACCTGATATTGACTTTCTTAAGCTTTCGTCAACTTCAATGTTTATAGATGCAGGAACAGATTTAGGCGAAGGTGATGATATTGGTGCTTATCAATATGTTGCACCTGGAGTGGATGAAGAGGCCGCAACAGTTTTCACAACATCAGTCTATGCAGGAACGAATTATGCAAATGTTGGGGTGTATGTTTATGATCAGGGTAGCGCAGAAGTAACAGCAAGAGGGGTCTGTTGGAGCATAACACCGGGGCCGACAATTTACAATAATAAGACAAGTAATGGAACAGGGACAGGAGAGTTTATCGCAACGATAACAGGACTTTTAGAAGGAACTTTATATTATGTTAGAAGCTATGCCACAAACTCAGTGGAGACAGCTTACAGTGAAGTTGAATATAGCTTTACTACCAAGAAATCAGGGTCAGGGAGTCTTATACAGAGACAGATAGGAACGCATAACGGGATACTTCGTTATGATGCAAGAACTAATAAATGGATATACTTATAACGTAAAATAATGACATCACAGACTATAACAATCAAACAGGGAGATGCAGTAACATTATCCGAAACTATCACAGGGTTGGATTCGCTGGCTGGATATACCGCTAAAATGTATATCAAGGATTCCGAAGGCACTGAGATTGATACTCTTACAGGCAGCATTACTGATCTGATAATAACTTATGAGATAGTCAATGAGGATTCAAAAGCCTATACTGTGGGGGAATATTTTTTTGAGACTAAAATATTTAATGTTAGTGATTTGGTTTATACGCCAAGTGAAGGTCTTTTTGTAATTGAATCAACCTTAGAAAACGATCCGGAATAATGACAAAGGTAAGTGGAACTATATCACAATTAAGGGTATCAGGAAGTATCGGAATAGGAGGGTCAACAACAATAGATGGATCACCTTCGCTCCTTTCTGCAATTGTAGTTTTAGATACTAGAATTGATCTAGCATGGACAAATGGGAGCACCAATGAAGATGGAATAAGCATCGAAAGATCAACGGATGGAATTACTTATGCTGAAATAGATACTGTCGCATCAGGTGTGGCTGTTTATTCAGATACTACCTGTGTGGCAAATACGCTTTATTACTATCGTGTCAGGGCTTATCTCGGGACGTTATTTTCTGAATATTCAAATGTTGATTCTGATACTACGCTTACCTCACAATATCAGACTGTTTACGATGCTTTTACAACAAAACCAGCAGCCGCAATAGCAACAGCGCAAAATACTATGATTAAAACATTAGTAGATTATGGTATATGGTCTAAAATGGATGTATTTTATCTTTTTGCACAAGAATTAAATACTGATAGTGAGGCTTTAAAAAACTGGGTTAATCCAGGAGTAAATGATGCGTCACTTGTTTATGCTCCATTATTTACTTCTCTTGAAGGAATTACAACTGCATATTCGGGAGCTAAATATATTAACACAAATTATAATCCTGCTACTGAGGGTGTAAAATATTCTCAGGACGATGCTCATGTAGCAATTTATTTAAGACAGCGTTTAACGGTATCAAGGGAAGATGTAGGAATAATAGGAGCACATGATGTATATATTCAATGCGAAAGGTCAACTCCTAATGCTGCATTTGCTATCAATGACAATACCCTTGATTCCGGTGCTAATAGTAATGATATTGGATTATTTTGCGCTAACAGGAGTGCATCAAATTCGAAATTATTATACCATAATGGAGTAATTCTATTAACTAAAACGACAGCTTCAACGGGATTGCCAAATGCAGATATGTATGTTGGTAAGGCTAATGGTTCAGCAGAGGTGAATGATGAACAGGTATCAATGATGAGTGCAGGAGGTAGTTTATCTGAAGGTGAACAGCTTAATTATTTTTCTGCAATAGAAACATATTTAGCATCTATATAATGGGGAAAAACGTAGTTACAAATTATCCGCTAACAGGAGTGCCACTAGGTAGTTATACCAGTGGGAATTTTACCTATTCATCAACAATAGATGCAATAGATAATCTATATGCTAAGTGGTGTTACGATACTGGGTTTACAAAAGGATTACCAATTAGAGTATTGATGCACGGATGGAGCCAACAAGCAAGTGATATTTCACAGGCAGGCATGGAAACGGTTGCACAACTCTCAAGATGTTTTGTATTAGTTGTAGGTATGAGAGGGAGGGATAGTGCTGATGGGAGTATGGATATTTCAGCAAGGGAGATTTATGATATTTACGATGCAATCCAGTATGTTATTACACACTTTTCTTCTTTAGTAAATCCTGAAAATATAATTATATCAGGGTATAGTGGTGGTGGTGGTAATACGTTAGCTTTTTGTTGTAAGTTTCCTGACTTACCAGTATTGGCAGTAGATTATTGCGGAATATCAGATTATGCTTATGGAGTTAATAGTTGGAAAGAGGATGGATTTCCTGTAAGTTTAGTACAGGGTTCGGATAGTGCTTATGCTCGTTATGCTCCTTATGCAATAGCTAATTATGAATGTCTTTCTTATCTGTTATATATATATCATGGTGCTGATGATGTAACAGTTCTTCCGCATCATTCTACAATGATAAATGATGCTTTTACAGGTGAAACATATTCTTTAAAAGCGGGAGTTGGACATATAAGCGGATTCGCGTATGAGAGTGATTACAAAAACAGGGCAATTAACATCAGAAAAAATTCAATAGGCAATACAGGCTCATTTAAAATCATAGGTTATATAAAGACCAGTTTATTTGAGATATGGCTTGGTAACGGAATGCAGGAGGTAGCTGATTTATCTTATAATGTGACAACCGATCAATATACGATAACTCCGCAGACAGGATCAATGGAAGTTACTATAACTCAGTATGATGGAAAGACAAAGATAGAAACCATATCAGAAGAGACAATAATAACAGTTGTTTAATAATGTTTAATTACTCAAAATATAAATGGTACTTTTTATGCCATTAACAGATAAATAGAAATAATGGAAAAACTAATTACAGGATACTTCACTTCGGTTGCTATCACTAGCATCCACTGGATAACGGAATTAACTCCAATCCTGGAATTTGCATCAATAGTTGTAGGTTTCTTAGGAATACTGGGTACAACTATATTAGTTTGGAAAAAAGTATTAATTACGAAAGAATAAAATGAAAAAATAATTTATAGGTTTCAACTCTTTTTATTTAACTAAAATTTTTATTATGAAAAAATTAATGATGTTTGTTTTTCTTCTTATTCTGAGTATTCCCCTGGTTGCTCAGGTGATTGAACCCCCAACAGATTGGCTCGGACTATTTGCCAATATTAACACCTGGCTTTATTCTCTGCTTGGTATTGCTGCCGTTACAGTTTTTCTTGCTGCTGAAGCTAACAAGCTTCTTAAAACAGAAGGATTTCTAAAACAATTAGTTGCCTGGGCAATAGCTATCATTTTACTGTTTGTAGGGAATCTTGTTAATATCGGATTTATGGCAGAATTAAGCTGGTTGAATACATTAATATATGGTATTGCAGCCGGCTTCCTTGCTAATGGAATCTTTGATATTACACTTATCCGGGCATTGTTACGGTGGTTGAAAGTTGAACCGCCTGAGAGATGATATTATATTTCGCTGTCATTGCAGGGGCTTTTCTTTCGCTGCTCTTTGGGTTAAACGAAGGTTTGGCAAAACAGGATTTTAAGGTATCTATTTTTTTCAGGCAAAACTTAATTTCCACTTTGCTGAACATCGTTTGTGGTTGCATTTTAGTAATGGTAAAAGATGAAATTATTAACGTAATATCAATCAATACCATTACCGCTCTGGTCTTGGGAATGTCAGGCCAATTTGTTTTCAAGAAGATAACAAAAGTATTCGATCCTCAAAGCCCTACCCTCTTGGGAGCAAAGAAAAAGCTTGTCTGACAAGTAGAGTGCATCCAAGGTTATGCATTCGGAGCCTCGATTAAAGTCGGGGCTTTTTTATAAGTTTAAAACTAAATTTGTGTGTTAAAAATATTCATTTTATCTTTGTGGTTCAAAGGTGCGGAAGATTTATAAACTAAATCTTGTAAGATTATGAAATGGTAAAAATAGAAACTTAAAGAAACTGCCTGCTGTTTAGTCAATATTTGTTTGTACAGACATTTAACGATACTCTGGTCTGATCATCTAAGAGATACAGGGGGCAGGAGGAAAGATGACAGCCACTCTAATTGAGTGGCTGTTTTATGTCAAAAACCTTACTCTTTCTATGCATTCCAACACCAATTACACTCCAATGAGTTTTTACTAACCCTATAAATATTTGATTGTTTGCCGATTAGGACTATATGCACTTATGCACCCCATGCAAGTACGCTAGCCAACTGCGCCACACCCCGATATGCCATTGTTTCCGGCTTCTCATGTACTTTTCAGGCTCATGAAATTACACACTTTCTTTGCTATTTTGTGTCATATATGTTATATTTCCACTCAAATTAAACTCCAATGGCATCCCTGAAACCTGTTTTAAAGAACGACTTTATTAAAGCTGATGGTAAAGTTAATATTAAAATTAGGATATCCCATGATGGGAAAACAAGATATATTAAAACACCCTGGGATATCAAACCCCGTTTTATGAACCAGGATGGGACAATCAATAATAAGTATCCCGGCCAATCAAAACTTAACATGGCACTGTATCTTTTATTAACAGAATACAACGGGATCCTCGAGGGAATCGGTAAGGATATTATTTATATGGATATTAACACTATTGTAAATAAACTCAGGAGACACCAGGAGAGTGGGGAGGGCTTTATAAGGTATATTAAGGAAAGGATCAGGACCCTGAAGTCAGAGAAACGGTTCAGTTATGCGGAGACATACGAGGCGACAATCAAACACCTTGAAGCCTGTACCGGGAAGAAAGAGATCCTTTTCAAAGAGATAAACCTTGAATTTCTGAATCGATTTGAGCGGTACCTCTTAGGCAAGGACAAGAAGATAAACACGGTCAGGATATACCTCAATAATATCCGTGCAGTTTTCAACCATGCCATTGACAATGATATTATCAAACAGGAACTATTTCCGTTCCGGAAGTTCCGGGTAAAAGAAGAAAGGACAGCAAAACGCAACCTGGATGCAGGGGAAATAAGAAAGTTATTATCTCAGGAACTATCACCGGCACGTCAGAGAGCACTGGACTTGTTCATGCTTTCCTTTTATCTGCTGGGCATGAATTTTAAAGATATGCTGTTTTTGACCCCTAAGAGCGTTTCTAAGGGACGTATTATTTATAGAAGGTATAAGACAGGAGGGGAGTTTTCCGTTAAGATACAGCCCGAAGCAAAGGCTCTACTGGACAAATACAAAGGAGAGCGGTACCTGTTGAGATTTATGGAAGGTAAAAATTTGAAGCGCAAAACAGAACCTTATAAGGATATTGTCAGAGACACTAATTTCCTTTTGAAGAAGATTGCTAAACAGGCCGGCATGGATATACCACTCAGCACTTATTTTGCAAGACACAGCTGGGCCACTATTGCCAGCTCAATAGGAATAAGCAGAGATATTATTCGCTATGCTTTAGGGCATGATATCAAAACAACCACTGATATCTATCTGGAATATGATTACTCGCAGGTTGACCAGGCAAATGAGAGGGTAATAAATAAACTTAAAAGTTGATAACTAAGATTGTTTCCTTTCCTTAATTTTATTGAGAAGTTCCCCCATAGTATATCCCTCACCTTGGGTTTCCTTCGTACTATCCTTATCAACATTTTTAATATCCCCTCCAAGTTGTTTAAAGATTTGTTCCAAAAGGAAATTTGTTCTTTTTTGAAGGTTAATCCTTTCATTTATCTTAAAATATCAACATGCTAATTCTCTGAAAATAAGAAATAAAAATAGACAAATTGATAAAATAATGATTATAACGAGTAAAGTACTCAGATTTTCCATTATTTAAAAGTTGATTATTAATGCTGTAGGTGATATGCTTATACTCGCTCGCTTAAGCCATTTTTCAGCATCAATAAAAATAATAACACTTGATATCTCAAATATTACAGACATAACAATTGTTGTTTTTGCAAGATTGGGAAGATCGTTGTTTATTTGTCCAAAATATATACCGAGTGCTGCTGCTCCGATTCCTGCATTCATATATCCTATCTGCCTTTCCCTACGGTATTTTCCTAAACAATATTGCATCTTGTCTATATCGTTTGTAAAGGTCAAATCCCTAAATTTTTCTTGGGGAAGAGCATTGTAAAGATCATCATTTGCCCTTTTCTTCTCTTGTGCCAATACTGAGGCACTAAGGAAAATGAAGATTAATAACAATAGCTTTTTCATGTCATTTATGATTTAATTTTGCATCTCAGTTTATTATTCGTTTGTTTAAGCCTGGCTATGGCCTTGGAGTTTTTTACAAACTCTCTGGATAGAAAGCTTACTGTATTACGCAACACCTCAATACGGATATCCCGATCCGTTTTATAAGTAATTTTCATACAGGAATTGTTTACAGTTGACTATCCAAATATAAGCAATTTTTGTACCGAAAGTACATGTTTGTTAATTTATTCACATCATTTTTTAGTCAGTTCGTCAATAAGTTTTGTCTGAGCAGATATAATCTTTTTATATTCTTCAATAATAAAGTCCTTCTCCTTGCAGAGCAAACATTCAGTTTTGTCCTCGACTTTCCCTACCAACTTCTTCCCCTCCTTTATTTCATCATCAGTCAAAAACATATTGCCTTCACCTTTTAGTAACCATTCCATATTTAATTGTGCATAAATTTTCTGAATCCTGCCTGCCAAATCCGGGCTTATCTCTCTTTTGTCATCACGGATCATATAAATTGTGGCTGCTCCAGCTAATCCTATCTTTTTTGCAAATGCATTATAGGATAAAAATGTCTGTTTAATAAATATGTTAAGTCTTTGGCCTTGTGTCATATAACCTCCTTATTTTAATTTAGTATAAATTTAAATAGTATATCAGATTGAAATTAATTGCATTTATAGTATATCAGATTCAATCAGAAAGATTATCTTTGTATCATATATATGACAAATATATAACCAGATATGACAAAAAATAATACTATGAATGGGGTAAATGCATTTTATTATGCATTTCATTGTTTGCCTTCGAATATGTTAGGAGCTGTCAGAGCGGAGATTATCGACCAAATGGGATGGGCACCAACAACATTCACAAGTAAGATTAACGGTAACCGTAATCTGAAGAAGCCCGAAAAAACCATACTGAAAATGATTTTTGAAGGTTACGGAATTGAATTTTAACCAAACCATTAAATTATATGGAACCATTATTATTTCCCGATAAAATAAAAATGGCAAAACGAACAAGTTTTGCATTGGAAGGCCAGCTTATTCAGAGGCAAAGAGAGCAATTCCATAAAGAGGAATATGGTTGTACTGAACTTTCAGCGAGAGAGCTTTATATAGTTAAGCTACTTTATCTAGGTATGGATCCAAAGGAAATTGCTGATTTTTATTCTGTATCAGTTTTTACAATTAAAACACATTTCAAAAATATTCATGAAGCACTTGATATACACAAACAAACCGATTTAGTGGTTTGGTATTGTAGGAAAAAACTCAATGGTGATGGGAAATAACACACTTAATCACAGAAAATTAAAGATATGGAAGCAGCAAAACTGGAAAGACTGAATGCCTGTAGAGATGCAGTTTTATGGGTGAAAACTCAAACATCAATTAAAGAAGCCTGGGAAAACTGTGAAAGAGGAGACTGGATGTTATGGCTTGCAAAAAGGCTTAATATAGATGATAAAAAACTGACAATGGCTAAAGCCATGTGTGCAAAACAAGTTGAACATCTTATGAAAGATAAAAGAAGTAAGGATGCTTTACCGGCTTGTTTTGATTATGTCAACGGAAAGATTACGAGAAAACAATTGACTGCTTATGCTGCTTTTGCTGCTGCTGCTTTTGCTGCTGTTGATGCTGCTTTTGCTGCTGCTGCTGCTGCTGATGCTGATGCTGATGCTGATGCTGCTTTTGCTGCTGCTTATGCTGCTGCTTATGCTGATGATGATGATGCAAAAAAATCTTCATTAAAAAAATCAGCTGGCATTTGCAGAAAATACCTTACAGAAGAAGTATTAACAAAATACAGAAAATTAAGGATATGAAATCAAGAGAAAAAATAAAACTAGGTGAAGAGATGCTGAAGGCAACAATAGTATATTATCTGAAGCAAATTGATTACCTGCTTGACTTAAAGATAAATCATATTTATGTCTGGTCAACTCAGTCAAATGAGGGCGTTTTTCATGCCACGCAAATTATTTCAATGTTCATAAGCGTTGGATTCACTTGTTATATCGAATATGATGATTTTAACGCAAGATGTGAATTAGTAATATTTTAATACCACAAAGAGATGAAAACAACAGAAGCAACAAGACTCTACAATGAAGCTGAAAGAGAAATTAAAAAGATTAATTCCAAAAGATGCTTTATTGATCGTGCTATTGATATTGTAGAATATCTCAATAAAGTACACGGTGATGAGACCGCAGACGAGATACTTGGACTTGTATTTGAAAATGAAATTGGATAGAACTTTGCGGTCGGGTGCAGGCGGATGGTTGCCTTAATAATCCTGCACTCGTTACCGCTTAAAATTAAAGAGATGAATACATCAGAAGAAGTGGTCAAAGAAGTGTTAAAAATTTCCAATAGTAATATTTGGTTTGGATACTCCTGGGGTTTAGTAACTGGGGTGCTGGTTGGTGTATTAGCGGCTTTGCTGTTATTTTCCAGTTGCGCCACAACGCACCAATGGAAAAATAGATATGAGCGGTTGGAAATAATGGAACCGCCACAGGCTGAAAGATTTTTCTAAACAATTAAAACTTAAAATAATGGAAACCCTTTTTGAAAAAAAAACAGAAACACGATTAGTAATAATCGAACCGAATCAGCTCGAAGAAGTTGTAAGAAATTCCGGCCTTCAGATCCAGGAAGGGGAAGAGATCAAACAATCCTATTTACCGTTTTTAAACCAACTGTCAGAGATTCAGTCACAGGCGAGTAAGATCAATTTTGAAAGCCCAAATGATCTTGATGAGAATATCGCAAGGGAGTTAAGGCTGAAAACCATAAAGGTCCGCACCGGATCACTCAATCTTAAGAATGACCGGAAAAAGTTATCAATGCTTAAAGGCAATCTAGAACAGGCTTCTTATAATGTCATAGCTGCTTCATGCAAATTAACAGAGGAAATTTTTTCCAATGTTGAGAAAGCCAGAGAGATTGCAGAGAAAAAAAATAAAGAGCAATTAAGGGCTGACCGTACTGAAAAATTGAGCCCTTATACTGAGTCTGCTTCTATGTATCCCCTTGGTGAAATGTCAGAACAGCAATTTAATGAGCTTCATTCCGGGTTGAGAATTTCACATGAAAATAAGCTGGCTGCCGAAAAGAAAGCAGAAGAGGATCGTATCGCAAAAGGAAAGGCCGAAGCAGAAGCAAGAGAGGCACAGCGCCTTGAAAATATACGGTTGCAGGAAGAGGCTAAGGAAAGAGAAAAACAGATCGCTTATGAAAGAGAGAAGGTCAGAGAAGAAAACGAAGAGAAGGAGCGTTTTGCAGAGGTTGAACGGAAAATGAATGCTCGGATACTTGCTGATCAAAAGGAAAGGGCTGATAAGGAACGTGTTGAACTACTCGCTAAAGCTGAAAAAGAACGCATTGCACGGGAGAATATTGAGGCTGAAATTAAAAGAAAAAAAGATGCGGATGACAAATTAAAAAGGGATAAAGCAGCCGCAGAAAAGAAAGCCAAACTTGCACCTGACAAAGAAAAACTTCTTGCATTTGGCCAGGCATTAAATGACGTGCCACGTCCTGAGATCAAATCTATTGAGGCTGCCTCTATTATGGCAAATATTAATGGATTGCTTGTGAAATTAAACAATTACATAATTGAAAATGCTAATAAACTTTAATTATGGAAACAACTGTAAAAGAACAGAATGGAAAAATCCATTGGAGAAAAGTATTTCTTTCCGATTATTTAGGATCATGTGATTTAGAGGACGGAAAGGATCTGAAAGCAATAATCAAAAGCGTTACTATCAGAAACGTAAAAGGCCCGGACGGTAAAGAACAGGATCGAAATGTAGCAACCTTTACTGATGCCAGTTTAAAACCAATGATATTAAATGCTACTAATTGCAAATTGATGAAAAAATTTGCTAAGTCAGTATTTATAAATGACTGGAATAACATACCGATACAAATCTATGTAAAGGATGACATTAAGGCTTTTGGTGAGATCACTGAAGGATTACGGATAAGACCGTCGCAACCGAGTATGGCTAAGCCCAAATTAACCCCGGCATCCCAGGCATGGACCAAGGCTATTGAGTTTTTAAAAGGTTCCGGCACAATGGATGCTATCAAAACCAGGTATGAGATAAGCAAAGAAGATGAAGAAATCCTTAAAAACGCTGTAATATGATTGAGATTTGGAAGGGAATAGAAGAATCCGATGGTTATGAGGTTTCTAATCAAGGCAGAATCCGGAAGAGAGAAAAAATTATGATGCAACAAAGACAAAATTCCGGATATCTTTTAGTGCATTTAAGACAATGTCATAAAAGGAGAGCCTTTACAGTGCATAGACTTGTGGCCAGATATTTTATCCCAAATGGATTACACAAACCATGTGTTAATCATATAAATGGAAATAAAGACTGCAATAAGGCCGAAAACTTAGAGTGGTGTACTCATAGTGAAAACAATACACACGCTTATAGAACTGGATTATCTATTCATCGAGCCTGTAATGGAGAAAAGAATCCAAATTCAAAATTATCAAAAATTCAAGTTGATGAAATAAGAGGTAAATATAATCCCCCTCACTACAATCAAAATAGATTGGCAGAAGAATATAATGTTGCCAGTCAGACCATATCATCTATAATAACTAATACTCACTGGAAATGAAACATTATGATGTAATGCAAAATGAAGAAGAATGGGATGCTCTTAGGCTCGGTAAATTTACCGCATCAACTTTTGCAGACCTATTTATGGATAAAAAAACAAAGGGTTATCAAAACGCTATTATTAAAGTAGCTTTTGAAAGGGTTACCGGAGAAAGTGAAGAGTCATATAATAACAGGTGGATGCAGAGAGGCCACGAAAAAGAGCCTTTTGCACGGGAGAACTATGAATTACTTACTTTCAATTCACTCGAAAACGGAGGTTTTTACGAGTACTCTGAATTTATTGGTGCTTCTCCTGATGCAAAGATAGCAGGACAGAACGGAGGCTGTGAATTTAAATGCCCTTCCTTCCAGGTTTATAATGAATATCTCCAAACACAAAAACTCCCTAAAAGTTATTTCTGGCAGATACACGGGCAACTCCTTTGCACCGGATGGGATTTCATTGACTATATGCCATTTTCAAGCCCCAAGCTAAAGCAAATACTTATCAGGGTAGAAAGGGATGAAGCAATTCTGGACCAGCTTAAAACTCAACTGGATATATGTATTGAAGAAGTAAAAATATTAATCGAAAGGATAAAACAATAATGGAAGAATATGTTTTTGAAGAAGCAAAATTCATTGAATGGCAAAAGTGGCTAAATCAATGGAGGCACGATTACAACCTTGAAATATTACACACAGAAATCAAAGGAGACAGCGCAGTTATATTATTAAAAAGAACTCGTAAAAATCATCAACAATGAGCAATCTAAACATCAAATTAAACTTACAAAATCTCGTTTGCGCTTGCAGATTTGAAAAAGGAGTGGCCGGTCCGGTAGAATGCCTAATCATTCCACTTGAAAAGAACCATTTGTTTAAAGGCGAAAAGGGTGTTTATCTGGACTTGACTGCTTTTGAACTGAAAGAGAGAAAGGAAAACAAAACTCATCTCATCAAACAGACTCTTCCGAAAGAGATATTTAAAGCAATGACTGACGAACAAAAAAGGGCAACTCCGATACTTGGTGATGTCTCAACATGGGAATATACTGAAGCCGAGCCAATAAGTAATCTTGAAACATTACCGGAAGGAAGTGATTTACCCTGGGATTAATGAAACGTAAACTAAAAACGGAACTTGACCGGGAAATGGTTATCGGTCAGATCAAAAGACTTGATCTTTCAAAGGATTATACTATTGATATTCTGTTGAGACGAAAGGTCAGGTCTATATCTCAAAATAGTCTTTATTGGTTATGGTTATCATGTATTGAGTTTGAGACAGGAAATGATAAAGATGACTTACATGATCACTTCAAAAAGAAATGGCTTGAGCCGATTGATATAAACCTATTTGGCGAGAGCTTTTTTAAATGGTCAACAAAGGATTTAAATACTATTCAGTTTAAGTATTACCTTGATAAGATACATGTATTCGCCTCAACTGAATTGAGCATAACCCTTCCTAATCCTGAAGATCAATACTGGGATGAATTTTACTCATTTTATATCGATAAGCTATGAGAGACACAGTTTTAATACATGAAATTCCAACACCGGAAGGATGCGGGGCTTTCGATGAAGGGCAAGACGAGCCTGAAGAATTAGATTTTTCAAAAATTGACAACATCGAATTTGAAGATATCGACTACAGCGATTACCCTTTAATGCCATGATAAGATTGATATTCAAGATATTCCGCAGATGGTTAAGAAGGCTGTTTGCTCGAAAAATAACCGCGAAGATACTGCATTACATAAACCTGGATAAAGGCAAAATGATACGATAATAATGTTTGAAAAGCGATATAATAAATACAAGGCTGAGAGGCAGACATTCAATGGCAGGTCCTATCACAGCAAGAAAGAGGCTGACTATGCCGTACAGCTTGCATGGCAAAAGAAGGCCGGTGAGATTAAGGAGATAACGCCTCAGTTTAAGATTGACATAAGGGTCAACGGCAAGCATATAACTAACTATTATATCGACTTCCGGGTCGTGTATTCCGATGACAGAGTGGAATTAATAGAGGTAAAAGGATTTGCAACTCCTGAATGGATGCTAAAATTTAGACTTACAGAAGCCTTACTGGATGAGATCGAGCCGGGAGCAAAATTGGTAATAATAAAGTAAATGGAATACGAGATATTAATTAAAGGAAAAGCGATGCACCCGACAGGTGGCAAGCCATACAGGTTCAAGACTTATCAGGAGGCAAAAGACATGGTATCTATTTGTTATGGTCTGGACTCACTTAGTAAGAATGTATCTATTGTTAAAATTGGTAATTATGAAAGTATTAATCGGATTTGAAGAAAGTCAGGAAGTTTGTATTGCTTTTCGGGAGAAAGGACATGAGGCATTTTCTAATGATACTGAAGATTGTTCTGGTGGTCATCCTGAATGGCATTTAAAAATGGATTTTTTCAAAGCATTGAAATCAGATAAATGGGATTTAATTATACTTCATCCCCCTTGTACTTATACGGCTGTTTGTGGAAATAGGTGGTATTGGGATAGCATATTAAGGGTTGATGGTATTGCATTATGTAGGTCTGCATGGATAGAATCCTTACTTGTTTGTAAGCAGGTAGCTCTTGAACAACCAAAAACAATAATGCAAAGATATATCGGTAAAAAATCACAGGTTATTCAGCCGTGGCAATTTGGACATGGAGAAACAAAAGAAACGTGGCTATGGTTTTATGGATTGCCATTACTTAAACCCACGAATATAGTTGAGGGGAGAGAACATAGAATATGGAAAATGCCTCCATCAGAAGATAGGCAGAAATTAAGAAGTAAAACATTCCCTGGAATTGCAAAAGCAATGGCAGAGCAATGGAATTTTTAAAGCAATAGAGCAATGGCAACAGCAAACCAAAGAACTAATGAGAGCAGATATATCACAACAAATTATAAATACTCAAAAACCATTAATTGAATGTCCGGAATGTGGACAAAAAATTAAGACAAAAATATCTTTTAATGGTAGGGCCCATTTTCGAAATAAACGAAAAACTCAATATTGTAATTATTGTGGGTGGTCGAAAATAATTCCTACTGAAAGAGAGGCAATGATAGAGATAGGATTAATTGATTAAAACTAAGGATATGAAAGACAAATTAAGCCCACCCAAACCGCCTCTTTGCAGAATCATAGCACATAATAGATTTCCTGATGGAGGTTATAGTACGTGCCCTAAGTGCCATTCATCAAGGAAAAGCGGATGGATATGGTCTAAAAAACACAGGTATTGCATTAACCCTGGATGTGAATATTATACTAAACAAATTCCAAAGCAATAAATCAACAAGCACTCAAAACTAAGGCTATGTTAAATAAATCAAACGGAAATATGTATGAATGGGCTAAAACATGGAATCCACTTGGTGGAGAATGTTCTCATAAATGTAGTTACTGCTCAACAAATAATTTAAAAAGATTTCCAGTAGTGGCATATAAATATTCAGGAGCATTAAGGTTGTTTAGTGATTTACATAAAGATTTTCCAGGTAAACCCAAAATAATATTTGTTGTGGGGCAAAACGATCTATTTGCCAATAATGTTGAGACTAAATATGTGCAAAGAATCATTCAAAGATGTCATATTTGGAATCAGCATATTTATTTTTTTCAAACTAAAAACCCCGACAGATATCTTTCATTCTTGCCCGATTTTCCAAAAGGTTCTATTCTTTGTACTACAATAGAGACTAACCGATATTACCCACAAATGGGATTTGCTCCATTAACATCAGCAAGGGCAGAGGCAATGTATAAAATCACTGACTATGAAAAACAGGTAACTATTGAACCTATAATGGATTTTGATTTAGTTGAAATGATCAATCTAATTAGAATATGTAACCCGTCAAAAGTTAATATTGGAGGGGATAGTAAAAATAATCATTTGCCCGAACCTTCAAAAGACAAAATACTTGCATTGATTGATGAACTCAAAAAATTCACTGTCATAGATCAGAAGCGAAACTTAAAAAGGTTGATATGAATCTAATTACAATCAGACAAATACGATTCAAAGTAAATTATGAGTCATTAAAGGACTTTATTTCAAAAGCTCCTGTCAATATGGAATGTTATAATGCTATATGGGAAGAGTTCAATAATCTGTATTGTAATGACGATGCGGAACAAATACTTATTAAAAAACTTTGGGATGATTTCATGTTCAGGTTCCGGGATGTTTTAACTATAACTATTTGAGATGGCCGAGTTGAATAAAATAGAAAGAGCGATAGAAGTAATTAGAAAAGCAGAATCATTGGCTTTAAAGTATCAGTCTTATGGCTTTCATCTCGCTTTTTCTGGAGGTAAAGACAGTCAGGTTATTTATGAATTGGCTAAAATGGCAGGGGTCAAGTTTCGTCCAGTTATGCAAGTCACGACACTTGATCCGCCGGAACTAATGAAATTTGTTCGTAATAATTACCCTGATGTAATATTAGAAAGGCCAAAGATTAATTTTTACAATCTAATAGTAAAAAAGAAGTCATTACCAACTAAAATGATACGGTACTGTTGTCAATATCTAAAAGAGCAATCAGGTGCAAATACAGTAACTATTTTAGGAATAAGAAAATCAGAAAGTAATAAACGGGCAAAACGTAATGAATTAGAAATATCAGGGAGAAAATATTCCAATACACTTGACCAGTTTAATATCGACAATAAAGATCAGATATTATGTATAAATGGGAAAGATAAGATTTTACTTTCCCCCATAATTAACTGGACAAATTCTGATGTTTGGAGTTTTATAAGAAATAATAATATTGAGTATTGTGAACTATACGACAAAGGTTATCATAGAATTGGATGTATGTTCTGTCCGATGGCCTGTGTTAGAGTAAAACAACTTGATAGAAAAAACTATCCGGGAGTTGAAAAATTAATAAAGAAATCTATCCAAAAACTTTGTAAAGATAATAACTATGGGTCAATGTTAAATAATGATGTTGACGAAATATTCAACTGGTGGGTAACAAATGATAGCATGAAAGTTTATAAAGCAAAGAAGAAACAATACAAATTAGCATTATGAAAACATTGTTAAATCTTAGTATTCACGAATAAAATCGGGATGAAAAAAATGAGCTTACTAATACTTTTAATATCCTTCACTTTCACGACTACCTACGAATCATCGATAGTCAGTGGAGATTTGCTTTTTGAGGCACATAGAATTGTTTTTTACCAGGAGATAAAGGGTAAGGACTTCTCTGAAGACTTACTCATCCAGTGCCTTTATTTTGAGGGAATTCAGCATCCGGATATTGTCATCCGGCAGGCACGGTTAGAGACAGGTAATTACACATCGGAATTATTCTGGTGTGCCAATAACGTCTTTGGTATGAAATTTCCGAGGGTCCGGGAGACGACGGCAATAGGCATTTATAAGCGACATGCCAGGTTTGAACACTGGTCGGATGCTGTAAAAGATTACAAATTATGGCAGGAATACTACATTCAGAAAGGCTACTCGCCTGATGATTATTACCTGTTCCTTGTTGCCATCGGTTATGCAACGGACAAGAATTACATTAAGAAAATATCGTGAAATATAAATAAAATATAATTATTAAACATTAAAAATTGAAATCATGAACGAACAATTAGTTGGAGAAAAATCAATCAAAGCTGAAGCTGAAAACATGACAAAACAAATTTTGGATCGTCCAATTTCTGATCAGAATGAACTTTTTACATTAATCAGAAAGATGCTTACTGATTCAAGATCATGTACGATTTCAGAAATGAAAAGTAATAATGAATCATTTCAACAAGAAATTAAATATGCTGAAGAAAGTCTTAAAACAGTGATTATGGGTGAATTGAAATAATCAAGCATCAAAATAATTAATGACTGACCCAATTACCATAGAAAGAGCCGAACTGCACATCATTGTTGACCGTGCCATTGAGCAGACGCTTAATGAGCTTGGCATCAAACGCAATACGTTCAACCCTTACATAAGCCAGAGACAGGCAGCTAAACTCGTTGGTCGCGGGAGGCTCGAGAGGGCTATGGAGGAGGGACGTGTAGAGTGGTTTAAGCCTTCTATGGATAAGAGCCAGAGAAGGGTATATGTGAAAAGGGAAGATGTTGAGAAAATGCTTAATAATCCGATGAGATAATGAGTCTAAGATATACTAATACTGAAAAATGGAATGATTCATGGTTTGCTTCATTAAAACCATTGGAAAAACTTCTATTTATTTTTCTGTGTGATAATTGCAATATTGCCGGATTCATTGAAATTAACATAAAGATATGGGCAATCAATTTGGGGTGTTATCCTAAAAATATTGAAGGGGGATTGAAGGGGGTTCAAAGGGGGATAATCAGGAGTGTTGACGGTGATTGTCTTTACATCCGAAATTTTCTTAAGCACCAAAAAAATTATCCCTTCAATGAAAAAAATAAGGCTCATATAGCAATTATTAAATTATTTAACGAATACTCATATAAGTTTAATATAGAAGATATTACAAAATTTATTGAAGGGGGATCGAAGGGGGTTACTACCCCCACAGGTAATGGTAATGGTAATGGTAATGGTAATGGTAAGAAAGAGGGGTCTGGGGGGAAAAATGAAATCAATATTTCTTTTAAAACTTTCTGGAATTTATATGATAAGAAAGTTGACATGGGAAAATGCGGGCCAAAATGGAATCGATTAACTGATATTGAAAGATTGAATTGTATTGACAAATTACCTGATTATATAAAGGCAACTCCAGATAAAAAATTCAGACGTGATCCGGAAACTTATTTGAATAACAAAAGCTGGGAGAATGAGATAATAAAACCGAATGCTAAAAGCGAAACATTGACTTATGATGAGATATTAAAGATTTCTGAGACGAATCCTGACATTTGGAAGTCATATGAAGCTGTTAAGCGTGAAGGTGAACGAAAAGCAGTTTTTGAACTAATTAAATCAGAATAATATGGAAGCACTAAAAATATGGATTAAATCGAAAATGAGATGAAAACAGCAATAATAATAATTCCTCAAATAATTGAAAATGGTAATCTAGGTATGTATTTATCGGCTTGTGTTGAAAAGGTACAGCGTGATGGTTATACCATTTTACATTCAACCTATTGGAGTGAATATAGTGAGATTAACATCAAAGTATTAATGAATAAGATTATTCATAGTACTGATGCTTTTTATCTCTTCGTTGACTTCGGAATTAACAACTTTATGATTGAGATAGTTAATAGATTTCTCATAAAAGAAAATGGGGAATATAGATTTATCAAAGAGATTAAAGTGGAGATTGTTTTATCTGTTAAACATGGCACTCTTAATGGGTTTCTTTTGGAGATATCAAAGATTACAGGGTTCTCGATTGAGGCATTAAAGGGCAAAACCCGTAAGCGTGAGATCGTCGAGGCGCGGCAAATTTATTTCACCCGTGCAAAACTTTTTACAAAAGCCTCCCTCGCAACGATTGGGAGTTTGGTTGGGAGAGATCATGCTACTGTCTTACATGGGATCAAACAAGTTAATGAGGTTGCTGAATTAATAAGGAAGTATGATGATTGGTTTGGTGAAAAGAAACAAAATAAGATTGCTGTTCATTTTGAACCAGAGCCGAATAAAACTCCATATAAATCTCCATATAAATCTCCATATGCATCTGTTATGAGTAGCAGCAACAAGGGATATTCAGGGTTTAGGGAGCATAGTTTATAATTAGAGATATTGATAATAAATTAAAAGCAATGAAAGCAACAGAGTTGAGAATCGGAAATAAATTATTTGATTATGCCGGAAGGGAAATAACTGTAAGGTGTATTAGTATTCCACTACAATTAAAAGAATATTTCGTCGGTTGTAATGAAAACCATTCAAACTATACAATGGATGAGTTAAAACCTATTCCGCTCACCGAAGAATGGCTGCTGAAGTTTGGGTTTGGAAGATATAAAGATAGCGAATATAAAGCAAGGGCTTGGACATTAGATGATCGTATCCTTGAAAAAATTGGGGTAACAGCGTATCATTTTTATATGTTAAAAACGGGCGGTAAATTTCAGGCAAGAACAGGATGGATGGATTCATGTGGGTTAAGATATATTCAATACGTTCACCAACTCCAAAACCTTTATTTTGCCTTAACAGGAGAAGAACTAATAATAAATTAAAGCAATGAAAGACAGGATATTTGAAATTATGGTAGGGGCTTTTAAAAGAAGCCTGATTGTCTCTGATATGGTTGAGATGAATAAGATCGCCAAAGGGATAGATCATGTGACCTGTGCTTATTACATGGAATTTGTAAGGTGGTTAAGGCATAATTGTACGATTTATTCTGATGGGAAAAACAAGAAATGGGCATATATGGCATCCGATGATATTCTTTATTTTGATGATGAAGGAGTTTATCAACACTGGAAAGAAAATATTAATAATAAATAAGCCATGAAAACAGAAGAAGACAATTTCACAAGCACAACAGATGGAGTCAAGAGTGATGAATGCCCGAGATGTGGAATAATTTGGGATAAGAAAGAACATGAAACTCAGGAGTGCCTAACTTGTGGCTATCCTGAAGTTGATACCGATGATGAATGTAATTGTTCCGACCCTGGCTGTCCATGTAGAGGTCATAAAATCGGAGGATTATAATATGAAAACAAAACTCGAAGAAAAACAAGCGGAACTGATTGAACTATTAGATAAATATTTTTTATCCAAATGTCGTCCTTCATTTAATGAACTTCTTGAATGTAATGATTTAAAATCCGAGATTACCGAACTGGAGAAACAGGAGCAATCCGACAGCAATCAGGAGATCAAAGAAGTTCATACAACTTGTGATGGTTGTCAAATGTTTGCAGAATGCGGATGTATGTTAGATGATTCATGTCCTGAGTGCGTTGAATATCATTTATGGACTCCAAAGGACCAATCCGACAAGAAGCAATCAGACATTATTGACTGTATATTAAAGTTTGATGTTACTGCTCCTTTAATTGAAAAGGGGAGATACTTTGAAACGATTCAGCGAGATTTGCGGGATGCAATGAAGCAATCCGACAGCAAAGAAGATTGTGGGTGTAATTCCGATGTAATAGGAAGTTATGCAAGATGTCCTGTTCATTCGCCTAATGAAGATAAGCAATTAAGTGCTGAAAAGATAGAAAAGTTAACTAAATTATATAAAGATAATCCGGTATGTGTTGCTAATATATGTGATGAAGTATTAGATAGAAGTGGTGCATTGCTTGGTAAAATAAGAGATAAATATAGAGAACAACTTAAAGACAAACGATATGAAAGAAGAAACATACAAAAAAGTCTTCATCAAAAGTCCTGCTGATTTGCCGGAAGATGTATTATTACATGTAGGTAATAGACATGGATTTGAGGAAATTATTTATATTGAAAATGGCAAAACTAAAAAACCGTTTAGATATGATAGTGATGATACTTCTACATTAAAAATTGAAAATATTGACTGGTATCTCAAAGAAGTCGAACCGGTAACGGATGAGGATATTGAGAAATGGGCAAGAAATGAAATTCCATTTTCGGGTAATGATTATAATTATGAAGTTGGTAAAAGAGTAGGAATAACAATTGGTGCAAAAGCACACAGAGACGGATTAATTAAATAAATAATAAATAAAGAGATGAAAAATATTTATTTTTTTGCAAATGGTAATTCATCCGTTTTTATTAATGGTGAACAAATGCCTGTATTACAAGAAGCATGGATTCAATTATTTTTTAAGTATCTTGTAGAAAAAGGATATGACCCATTAGATTTTGAAATAAAAATGCCAAATGGAAGTTCCGCAAAGGCATTTAAGACAAGTGACGGGAATTTTAATTGGGAAATTAAACATTAACATAATGAATAAAATTTCTACCTTTGCTTTATGGCAAAACGCAAAGGGTTATACGTCAAGATCTCCGGCAAGGATGCAATCAAGAAGCTGCCCTCCAAATGGGAACAGGTGAAGATATGGGCTGCTCATGCGGAGATACTGAAGATATTCAAAAGAGATAAAAATTGAGATCATGAAACTTTCTGAATTATCAAAATTAGGACATGAAGTATTTGAAGCTAATAAAGAAAAAGCTCTTAAACTTCAAAATATGAAAACCGAATCCAGGTATATTGAAACAATAGTAAGATTCAACGGAGTATTTGACCGTTTGATTTACGACACAAAGAAAAACGAGTTTACAGTAGTGTTGTGTGTTGGGAGTGGAAACGGAACATCCGTACCGGAAGTGCTGCCTCCAGACATAGCTTTTTATGATGAGGTCAAATTTAAAAAGGTTATAATAACATCAAATAACTGAGATCATGGAAAGAGATACAAAAAAGCAAATAGAGACAGTAAATAAGGCAGTTCCAATATCAATTGATCATAAAGAAGTATTCGCAAATTATGATAAGCAAATGGGTGCTTTTAATAATGAGATACAAGAAATGATTGCTGAATTTTCTCATAAAATTAACTACGAGAAGGAACGGCTTTTGACAGAAAGAATCAAAATATTATTTAATGAGGATATTGATCTTATTACTGAAACACAGCGGATATTTCCTCGCATAACGGCAAAGCGTTCTGATATTGATAAGTCAGAAGCTTTCTTTTGGAACGATGGAACTAATTTCGGTAAGCTGATAATTACATTCTACCCTTTTGAAAACTTTCCTGAATTATCTTCTGACCCATTATCGGTAAAAATAACCTACGGGTTTAAATACAAATAATGAAACGTAATGAAATGGAAATGGTAGAAACAACAATTGATTATGAAAAAAATAAGTAAAAAGGAATTTATAAAATTGTGTTATTATGGAAAATGTAAAAGAGATAAAATTTAATGAAGAAAAGGCATCTGCATATCTAAAAGTATCAAATGAATTTATTTCAGGTATTAAAATTAAGATAGGTGAGGCAAATGAAATGGATATGATTTATGAACAACTCACAATAACTATTGATGCAATATTTTATTCTGCATTAGTGGAAGATAAAATATTAACTTATTATTGTCCACGTCCTAAATTTTTTGATTGGTTATTTAGAAGATGCAAAAAAGTAGAATGGAATTTAAAAGTTAAGGATGTTTTACTTAATCCACCAAAACCTATTACTAATACTAAAAGAATTTATATAACAGAGCTAAAGGAGGATTAATTTAATAGCCATACGACCATTATGCACATGCAGCCCCTTCAGAAATGAGGGGGCTTTTTTGTTTATAACTGTGCTGCCATTTGTTGAGAACTACATTCTTGTTTATTCTTATTTAGACCAGTTAAGTATTAATTTTGCGTTTTTGAGTGCTAACTCTTAAGTGTGGAATAAATATTTGCTGCTAAATGAAACTCAATGAGATTCATATTAATGCTGACAATCCCCTACACAGGAGGCGCTATGCCATTATTGTAATAAAGAAAAACGGAGTGTTATGTTAGGTAATGATTTTAATGTGGACTTTGACTTTAATATGGATACTGATATTGATAATAAACCAGCCATTCACCAAACGCATAGACGAAACACCGAATGCCTTATACGAGAGACAAGAACTATCTACAGGCGAGCCTTCTCAGAGACCCAGTTACTCGATGTGCTGGGATTGGAATTTAAAGAGGGCTATAGTTATCATTGCATAACAGCCGGGGATGTGGACTCCCTGAGTTATCTGAAATGCGTACTGAGACAGCAGGACCTCGAATATTGCTTATTCTCCACATGGTGCATGGCAGGAGATGACATAATGCAGTTTGAAGAGTGGCTCGAGACAGGGAGGATAAAGAAGCTGGATGCCTATGTAGGTGAGATATTCCCCCGGACTTACAGGATGGAATGGAAGAAACTGAATGAGGTATTTAAAAATTACCAGTGCGGGAGAATAGTAGTATTCAGGAACCACGCTAAGATTTATGCCGGCTATGGAAAAAAATTCGCTTTTGGCATTGAGACCAGTGCGAACATTAACACCAACCCACGTGCAGAAAATGGATGTGTAACCATAGGCAAAGAGATTTATCAGTTTTACAGAGATTACTTCGATGGGATAATATCATTTAACATAGAATAATATGCCAGGAGGAAAGGGAAATATCGAGCCGGAAGATGGCAAACAATTCAGCAGTGAGTACCAGCCAGAAGAGAAATGGACGGAGGAAGAAGCCTTAAAACTTGGGAAGGATTTAATTGCATGGCAAAGGGAATCTCCAGCTAATATGTTTTGGGATGAGTACCTTATAATGGAGAGGGATTTATACCCTGAAGTAATAGCATATTTATCTGAAAAATTTACGTCGTTTTTAAAGCTACATGGAAAGGCTAAAAAGATACAGGAAATAAAGCTGAAGAAATATGGCACAGCTGACAAGTTAAATGCGGCGATGACAAAGTTTGTTCTTATCAATGATCACGGCTGGAAAGATCAATCACATATAGATCATACTAATGATGGTAATTCTTTTAATTCTTATAGCGATGCAGAGCTCCTTGCTATTGCAGCCAAACTCGTGGAGTCAAAAGACAAAGGATGAGTTTGGTGATCAGTTAATGTACCGATGGACCATGCAGGCCCGTCCTGCACAGCTTATCCCTGAAGGTGACTGGACGGTATGGCTTATCAAAGCCGGGAGGGGTTATGGCAAGACCAGGATAGGAGCTGAGACCGTGCGCATATGGAAAGAGAACAATCCTATCATGCATTTTATAGGTGCTACAGCCGGTGATGCAAGGGATATAATGATTGAAGGTCCTGCAGGGATCCTTAACACTTCCCCTCCCTGGGACAGACCAAAGTATGAACCGTCGAAGAGGAAACTCACTTGGAACAACGGATCTTATGCTCTGGTGTTTACTGCTGATGAGCCGGACCGGTTAAGAGGTCCACAATGTCATGCTGCATGGTGTGATGAGATTGCCAGCTGGAAATATCCGGAAGATGCCTGGGATAACATGATGATGGGGCTCAGACTTGGAACTAATCCCAGGGTAATAGCCACAACCACACCCCGTCCGACAAAGCATATCAAAGGATTGATGAAAGATCCCAATGTTCATGTAACGCATGGCACGACATACGAGAATATCGCTAATCTGGCTCCAGCATTTCTAAATACAATCATAACCAAGTATGAAGGGACACGGTTAGGCCGTCAGGAGCTTAATGCTGAGATTTTGGAAGATATTGAAGGGGCACTGTGGACACAGGCTCTCATTGATGATTCCAGAGTTAAGGTTTACCCTGATCTGATACGCATAGCAGTGGCTATCGATCCGGCAGTGACCAGCAATGTGGATTCCGATGAGACAGGTATCGTTGTCGGGGGGAAGGATGCAGACGGGCATATCTACATACTGGATGATGTCTCAGGGATTTATTCACCACAGACATGGGCCACGAAAGCATTGCACAGCTATACTACATGGAAGGCTGACAGGATGGTTGCTGAGGTGAACAATGGAGGTGACCTGGTTGAGACGGTGATACGAAATATTGATAGGAATGTAAGCTATAAGGGTGTCCATGCCAGTCGTGGCAAGGTGACCCGTGCTGAGCCTGTTGTGGCCTTATATGAGCAGAAGAGGGTGCATCATGTAGGTGTGCTGTCCAAACTCGAAGATCAGATGACCAGCTGGGCTGGTAACATGGGAGAGAAGTCACCTGATAGGGTTGATGCCTTGTGCTGGTGCGTGACATTCCTTATGGATGAGAAACGACCAAGTGATGATGACTGTGTGGCATGATAAGTGAATTATGAGAGTAAAAAAGCGATTTTGTATTAAATGCGGAATTGAATTAAAGCCTATTGAACCCAAAATGCATAGAAAGCCAGAAAGTGCTATGTGGGATGGAGGTATAGTTGATAAAATAGCTGCTGGCTATGGTAGTGATTTAGATGGCAATATGTATCTAATTGCTATCTGTGATAAATGTGTGATAGGAAACAAAGATAAAATTGAATTTGTAGGAACATATATGTGATGCAGACGAAACTTGAATTTGTGGCATAAAATATAAAGTTCTTTGAAAATATTGTTACCGTAGATTTATAGAGTAATTTGTTTGGACTCGGGTTCGACTCCCGACATCTCCACAATCGCCTTAAGATTCGTTAATCCGTCACGTTAGTACGGTTTCCTGTCATGAATGAAAGTGACGCTGAATAATCAAGTAGTTGCACTACCGTTGACAGGAATATGGGGATGACATGGTTTAGACAGCAAACGAGGGAAATAGATTGTCTGATGATAACGATAAGCCAAAATAAACGGCAAAACAATTCAAATGTTTCAGTATCCTGCTATGCAGTATGCTTAAACCGTTAAGAGGGAACGAAATCCCTCAACGAAAGTTCTTTTAAATAATGATAATATTTAAATAATGGCAACGATAAAACCAATGGACAAAAAGAAAATGGATGAGATCAAGACAATCCTGATCCCTTTCGTCCAGTGGATGATAGGAAAGGACTGTGACAAGGAAGAGGCTAACAGGATAGTTGACAAGTACTTTAAGCAGACAGAGAACAAACCAGCTAAAAAAGCAGGATAATGGGATTATTTTCTAACATAATCAACAGGGCAGCGATGAAGCTGAACGTAAGCAAGGCTAATAGACTTGATGAGTACGTGCTTAGGCAGATAGCTAATATCGCCGTTTACCCTGATTACAACTCCGGCACATATCTCAAGGGATATACAGGCAATGTTGATGTTTTTACTATTATCAACAAGATCACCGAGCCAGCAAGTATAGTCCCAGTTTATCAATACGATAAGAAGGATAATGAGGTCGAGGGCAGGATGATAGCATTGCTTAACAATCCCAACCCCTTTGACAGCTCCCTCTCCAGGGCCGAGCTTATTGAGGCAGCCCTATCTTTTTACCTGATTTTTGGCGACAGTTATACAGCATACGACACCATCGACAATGGCCCCAATGCCAATGTACCCCTGAGACTGGACGTGCTGCCCCCGCAATGGATCGAGATAGTCATGGGAACCTATTTCAATCCCATACAGGGATATAAGTTCATGATGAGCGGTAATGTGCTTGATTATGAGAAAGAGCGGGTCCTGCACTGGAAAGAGTTCAATCCGGATTATGACCAGCAGGGGACAGGCTATCTGAAGGGCATGTCCAGGCTAAAGCCTATCCTGAAGAGTGTTGTCGGCAGTAGCAGCGCCTATGATGCATTGGTCGCTGCCTTCCAGCATTCGGGGGCCTTCGGGATACTGTCCATATTGGATGAGGAAGGAGCAACGGAAGGGATAAGCAAGACACAGCTGAGCCGTATCAAGCAGCAATATAAAGATGATTATACCGGGACGAAAAATACAGGCAAAATTGTAGTAACAAACAAAAAACATGAGTGGTCTAATTTCGGCATGACGACACGGGAGCTGCAGATCATACAAGCCCTGGGAGCATTTAAGGGAGCGATATGTGATGCATACAACGTGCCGGATGTGCTATTATCAGGGAGCAATGACAAGACTTATATGAATTTTCCGGAGGCAGCGAGGGCATTATGGACAAATGCTATCATGCCAAGCCTGGATGCCTACCTGGGAAAACTCAGTCGTTGGCTGGCTCCAAAGTTCAAAGAGGAAGGGCATGAGTTGCGAGCAGACTATTCCGGAATAGAGGCACTGCAGAAGAACAGGAAAGAGCAGGTAGAATGGATGGTAAAAGCCGGATTTACTTACAATATGATATGGAAAGAATTAGGTTATGACCCTTCGAATGAACCATACATGGACATCCCACTGGTTCCGGCTGGTATGATGCCTATCTCTGAAATAGGGATGATGCCCGGTAATACAGAAGAGGTAATGAAGAGACTGAAGATACCGGATTACAGAAATGCAAATTGAAGTTAATAAATATAAACAAACGTTCTTTAAAAATATCTACTGGCGAAAAGGGATTAAGGTACTGACGGCCTGCCATGCCTCTATCATTGAAAGGGTAATGGATGTTGATCCGAGGGATTTAAAACCACGTATAGCAGGGCTGCTTAATAAAAAACCTGTTGAGATGTATGTCAAAGAGATGTGGATCAAGACAGGAAGTTATTTTGCAGCCAATACGATCAAGCGGATAAGAGGCAAGGGTGATGACGTGGATCTGAGCTACAAAGATGGCGCTCTGGATGAGATGATTGACTATTGGGAAGATTACTTCAGGCGTTACACTAACGAGCGTAGTATGTTTGTCATAGGCTCGATAATGGACACTCAGACGGTGATTGTTAATAATCTGATTGATCAGGTGGTTGCTGAGGCGATGAGTGAGGGGTTGAGTATCTACCAGATACAGAAACGCTTACAGAACGAGCTGACAGAAGGAATGACAATGGTCAATAAGTATCAGGCAGAGCGCATAGCACGGACAGAGGTCAACAGTGCCAGCAACAAAGGTAGTTTTGACTCAGCAGAACAGACGGGATTATGTACCGGGAAAAGATGGAGCTCTAGTCATCGTAAAGATGCAAGAACCCTGCATATAGAGTATGAGTCGCTTGGTGAGGTTCCGATGGATTATTTATATGATGGAATGCTTTATCCTCTTGATCCGAATGGAGGGCCAGATCAGATTATTAATTGTGGATGCACGCATATATTGAATTATGATTAAGATGAAAAAGAAAGCGAAGGTCATCAACGAAAAAGAAGGGTTATCAAATGCTTCAATCATCACAAGCGTTGTTAAGCCTATGCGAAGTAAAGGAGTTGCAAAACTACCAGACAGAAACAGAAGGAAATGAATTGAGATTAAGCTAAAATACATAGATATGGACTTCAAGGTAAAAAGTAATTTCGAGCTGAAAGATGCTGATGGAAAGAAAGGCATCGTGACGGGTTATGCTTCGATATTTAATAATATTGACAGCGATGAAGAGATGGTTATTCCGGGAGCTTTTGCTAAGACTCTTGATGAGAGAGGGCCAAAATCAAAGATGCCACGCATTAAACATCTCTGGCAACATGACAGTTGGCAACCAATCGGTATTCCTTCGATTCTTGAGGAGCAAAATAAAGGTCTCTATTTTGAAAGTAAATTTGGTACTGATCCTCACTGCCAAGAGAAACTTCAAAAGCATATCGATGGGATCATAACAGAACTGTCCTTTGGTTATAATGTCATAAGATCAGAAGATATTATGGATGATGAAGGTAATCGATTATATCGAAAACTTATTGAACTCAAACTTTGGGAATATTCATCGGTGACATGGGGAGCAAATTCTTTAGCTCAAATTATCTCTGCCAAAGGTGAGTCCGTTGATATTATGGCAAACCTCAATAAAAGGCTCGAAGCATTGAATCGTGGACTCAAAAATGGCAAATATACCGATGAGACATGCGAGCAGTTTGAAGCAGAAATTGAAAAGATACAGGCAATTATAAAGTCACTTAACATCAGTCCTGCGCCGGAAGTAGTTTCCACCCAGGGAGTTGTTGCGCCGACTAGCAAACAGATATTGGAAACTATTATTAATTCATTTAAATCTTAATGTAATGAATGAACAAGAATTAAAAGCATTACAGGATCAGATCAAAGCAGAGCTCAAGACTATCAAAGATGCTAATGCAGCATTAACGGCAGCTCTTGAAACAAAGGCTCCTGTGGAGAAGATTGAGGAACTCATCAATAAGGCCAATGCCGGTGAGATCTCCGTCAAGAAACTCTCTGATCAGTTGGATGCACTGGAACTTAGCATGAAAGATGTTAAGCTAGGGAACCAAATTGCCAATCCTTTTGCGGACTTTAAAAAAGTCTATGATGAAAAGGGCAAGGCATCTGCAAAGGCTCCCGGAGGTCAATTTGTCTTTGAGCTGAAGGGAAATCCCCGGATGCTCTTTAAGGCACACATGGATGAGGATACAAACCTCACAGATGCCATTGCTACAGCAGTTGTCGTACCGATGCGTACACCGGGAGTTGAGAAGCTCCCTGACCGTCAGGTATTGATATTGGATGCAGTTGCAAGAGGAGTTACAGCCTCAAACCGTGTCACATGGGTTGAGCGTTCTGCGCGCACTGATGCCACAGCTCCGGTAGCTGAAGGGGTCACTTATGCACAGAGTGCCTTTACGTATATCATGAAGGTTGCTGAGGTAGAGAAGATTGGTACTTTTATTAAGGTAACCAATGAATGTCTGGAGGACTGGCCAGAATTTTTAACACAGATCAGGAATGAACTTCTGCCTATGGTTGAACGTGAGCTTGAAGATCAGACCTATCAAGGATCAGGAACGACTCCTCAGCTGGATGGTATTATAACCACGGCAAATGCTTATTCCAGCACAAGTCTGGATGATAAGATACCGAAGGCCAATACATTCGATGCTATCCGTGCAGCTGCTAATCAGATTGCTGAATATAACTTCATTCCTAGTGTAGCATTTTTGGCTCCTGCTGACTTTGCTGAGTTAGAGATGACAAAGGACGACCAGGGGCGTTACGTAATGCCTCCTTTCTCCACTGCCAATGGGACAACCGTGGCAGGGATCAGGATCGTACAGAGCAATCTTATCACAGTAGGGGATGTCCTTGTGGGAGACTTCAAAAAAGTAACCCTGTACATCAAGCGTGGTATTGAGGTCAAAATATGGGATCAGGATTCAACTGACCCGGAACTTGATCTTAAGACTATCACTGCAAGCGTTAGGGCTGCCGTTAAATTCCCGTTACCTTCAAGGAGCGCATTTGTGTATGATGCTATTAGTGACATCACCAGTGCAATCCTGGCAGTATAACTTTAAAACAAGAAAGGAAAAATATATTATGAAAAAGTTTATTGCAATTATGATCGGGCTGCTTTTCACAGTAGCTCTTATGGCTCAAACGACAGGCACGACCTATACTTTGAAGCCTAATGTAACTTCAGTTACTGCCTTCAGCTACACCCACACAGGTGATTGGGATGCAACCTCGCTGAAGGATTCTATCGGGGGAGTAGCTTCTCTTTACTGGACATTTGACATTGCAAAGAGTAACCTGTATTATTATCAGTTTGTTATTGAATATGATACAGTGCTTACTGTTGCCAGAGCAATAGGGAATCACGTCACTGTGGCACTACAAGCAAGTCTAGATGGAACTTACTTTTTTCAAATAGACTCAGTTCTATTCCATCCGACAACCATGTGGCTTCCGGCAGCTCAAGTCCTTGACCCAACATTGGGAATTACCTCTGTTAAAGATGTTTCTACCGGTGTACTATGGAGATACCTGCGAATAAAAGCAACAGGAGGCGATGCCAATAAATGCTCAATAATATCTAAACTGTCTCTCAAAGTCGGAATAAGATATTAGCCGGCAGGTTTATGCTAGATAACAGGGCAGGGAAGTGAGATGCTCGCCTGCCCTTCTTTTAAATTCATCTCAATATTAACACAACAGAAATGAAACAGTTTAAATTTTCAAAGGATTTCGTTCACGGAAACAAGAAGGTTGACAAAAAAGGAAGTACTAGGACCGTGACTTCCCGTCATGCTGCTTTCCTTGAGACCAATAAGTTCGGGTCTATAGTCGGGGATGCCCCGGCCAAGAAAGAGAACAAGGGTGCTGAGAACCGTGACACCAAGTAATTAAAAGAGGCCACATCCGGGGCTCCGGCTCCGGGGTGATCTCAAAATGAATAACGACATGGAACTAAGTATATTATCAACCGGGATAAGTGAGCCGGTAAACATTGCGGAGGTTCGTGATTTTATAGGTTATCCTTCAACGAATCAGGATACCGTTATTAAAAAGATGATAATAACGGCCCGTGAATGGCTTGAGGAGTATTGTGCCATATCGATAGTCAATAAGCAATACAAAGCATATTTTGAGAAGGCCGATGCCTTGAATGGATGGTATGAACTGCCCGTCAGCCCGGTCCTGTCAACACCGGCACTTGTGGTTGCGGTCCGTGGTGTGACAATAGATTTTGAGCAGATGGGGCTTAACATTGTCAGGGTCAGGCCATATAGCACATACGGCACTATCGGAGTGGGCAGTACCGGAGTCAACTGGTACATGGAGGTGACTTTTAATGCAGGGGCAGCAAATAACACTGCTGATGAGATCATTCGCAAGATAGTAGCAACCATGTTTAATGCCAGAACTGATGGAGCAGGTGAAGGGGTGCAGATGGGAAGGCTCCCTTATGACACTTTGCGATTGATTTCTGCAATTAACAAAAATACTGGATTATGAAATGGGACTTTCTATTGAATCACAAATTATTGATTGTGCATATTGTAATGGGCAAGCACATTTGCAAAAAACAAATAGGGAATTAACCTATAGAAATGAGATATGTAAAGTTGTTGAGCATTTTTATAAATGTAAAGAATGTAAAGAAGAATTTACGACAACAGAAACGGATACTATAACAATGTTACAAGCACAAAATCAGTACATAGTATAAACACTGGATTATGAAATGGGGAAAAGACTCAATAACAATTTATACCCTCACTACAACAACGGATGCCAGTGAGGATGTCACCGAGACATGGGATGATGGGGTAACGGTCAGTGCCAGCGTGGTACAGATTGACGGGGCCCGCTATGTCAAGGAAGAGGAATTAATTGATAAGGCAGTTTATAGAGTAGAATGTTTTGATAACAGCTACTCGAACAATATAAAGATAGTTTTCGGGAGTTTAACACTATTCCCGATAAGGCCGTGGACGAAAAATGCAGACCGATCCATGAGAAGTATTGCAAAGATAATAATGGCGACGAAGGTATGAAGCCGATGGCGAACATAGAGATCAAGGGCACTGAGGAGCTGCTGAGAGGCTTTGAGAAGTACCGCAAAGAAGCCACTAAGGCTATCAAGAGAGGTGTGGACAGGACGGCGGGAATGGTAGCTTCAGATGCTAAGGAAAGGCTTGCAGGGGGATTAGGAGGTCTGATGCGCAGAGTCACCGGGAGGTTAATAGCTTCGGTACATGCTGAATTTGGGAATAAAACTGAGCAGCCTGAGAAAAATACATTTAAACCAGTAAAAGCCAGTGAAGCATCTGATAAGAATCTTAACGTGACTATTGCAGATGATGAAGCGGTGGCAGGGACAAATGTACACTACGGTCCATATATTGAGTTCGGGACTAAGTTCATGAGTGCAATGTCATTCCTGGGATTCGCAGCGGTGAGGCAGGATAAGCGACTTAAAGAACGGGTAATTGAAGAACTGAATAAGATTAATAAAGGATGAGCACAGCACATGTAGAAATATCACGGGATCTGATTAACGGCATCTTCACCGTGCTGGATGGCAATGTTACCTATTCAGGGACTACTTACCCTGTTTATAAGAGCATCCCGAAGGTACCGGCATCGATATATGTCTGGATAACAGAGGTGATGTATGATGAGAATGGGACGAAAGATTCTTTTATCTATTACGGCACTGTCCAGGTGAGGGTTGTCGATGAGAGCCTTCAGAGAGCTGATAAGAAAAAAGGATTAGGGATACTTGGTATTGTCCGGGGATTACTTAAGCCAGCACGATCAACGGTATTCTCAATAGGCGACACTTTGACACTGATAGCACTTAAACCGGGACCATATAACGAGATGACAGAGCAATCAGATAATATTTTAAAAATGAGTTTTATAGATATATATGATTTTTTAATTCAATAGGAGGAATTGATTATGGCAAGCACAGCAATTAGTGGATCATTATTGGCAGTATTAACCGGGACAGACAAGATATTGGAAAGTAAGTCCTGTACCCTTACTGTTAATGTAGCAATGGCACCAAGTTCTACAAAAGATGGTGGAAGATGGGCATCTCACATAAAGGGTGAAAGAGACTGGGTCATCACAATAGATGGTCTGGTCGATGAAACTAACGTAGCAACTGGATTTACCCATCACAAAATGATGGCTATGATCATAGATGGTACAGCGGATACAGTAATGAAGTTTGTAACTAATTCTCCTACTAATACAGTTGGATGGACAGGTGAAGGTACGTTTGCAAACCTTACTACTACAGGACCACAAGATGAGGCATCTACATGGTCAGTAGAGATTATAGGAAATAGCCCATTGACAGAACTTACTTAATAAATAAGTTATG
>DATKUO010000056.1:0-13313 GCA_035530515.1 Bacteroidales bacterium | reverse complement strand
AGCAGACACAGAATTATTAAAGAAGAAGTGAAATTATCCATTATAACAGTCAACCTGAATAATGAGGCAGGTTTGAAAAAAACAATTGAGAGTGTAATTGCACAATCATTTACTGATTATGAATGGATAGTTATTGATGGTGGTTCAATTGATGGCAGTGTATGGCTTATAGAAAAATACGCTGACAGATTTACTTGCCGGATAAGTGAACCAGATACCGGGATTTACAACGCAATGAATAAGGGGATTTTAAAGGCAGGTGGAGAATACTGCTTTTTCCTGAATTCAGGTGATTATTTCATAAATGGGGAAGTTCTTAAAAATTTCTTTTCGGCCAGGTTTAGTGAGGACGTGGTATCCGGAAATATGTTTGTAATTACAAACGGCTCGATAACAGAAAAATGCAAAGGGAAAAATGATCTTACTTTTCTCGATCTTTATCTGAGTCTCATAAAGCACCAGGCAACATTCATAAAACGGGAACTCTTTCAGAAATTCGGACTCTATAATGAGAGTCTGAAGATTGTTGCAGATTATGAGTTCTTTATAAAGACTGTCGGTTTTGGAGGAGCCAGCTACCGATATGTCAATTTGGATCTTACCTGTTTCGATAATGGGGGCATTAGCAACAGGAATCCTTCTCTGGTTAAAGAAGAGAAAGAAAAAATAAAGATAAGGTATATCCCTTCAATCATGAGACAAGATTATGATCTGCTTGTGAGGTATCGGAATATCATGTTTGTTGACAGGTATGTCATTCTGAGTCTTTTTCAGAGAATTCTTGGAAAAACTGCAAAATTAATTTCCGGGAAAGGATAAATGAATATTCTTTTTCTCTGCGACGAGTATCCTCCGTGTCAACATGGGGGAATAGGAACCGTAACCAGTGTCCTTGCCAGGGAACTTGTAAGAAATGGGCACAAGGTAATTGTCTGCGGGTTTTACCCATACTACAGGAAAGCTCTTTCATACCAAAATGACTATGGTGTTCTTGTGTACCGTTATTTCTACGGTAACAGGTTGACTCTCAAGTTGTCAAAACATTCCATTGCCGGAAAATTTGTAAATATAATAGGTCAGTTTTACAGTTATCTTGAAAATGTCAGGAAGTTGATCCGGGAGCAAAAGATTGACATAATGGAAGGACCTGACTATAATGAAATATTCAGGTATACAGGACCGAGGTTCATCAGTTTCCCGGATTTCGAAATACCAATGGTTGTCAAGATCCACGGAGGGGATTCCTTTTTCAGCTATATAAAACATAATACTATAAATGAAGATATACTATTCCGCAAGGAAAAGATGTTGCTTGATAGTGCAGATTCTATTCTGGCAATAAGTGAATTTTCACAATCAGTGATAAAGAAGATCTTCAAATATGAAAAAGATATTCCGGTGATATACAATGGTATAGAAATCGATAAACCTGTAGCCTACCATGAGGATCCAGAGAGGAAGACAGTTGTGTTTGCAGGAACAATAACTGAAAAAAAAGGTATTTTTAGTCTGATAAAAGCCTGGGAGGATGTTATAGAACAGATCCCGGATGCAAACCTGCACATATATGGAAAAGGCAGCAAAAGGATGCTTAAACATTTAAGTTCACTTATTAATGGTAAGATGATTGGATCAGTTCATATTAAGGGGTTCACTGACAAGGAAAATCTTGAACAAATTTATACATCTGCTACATGCGCCGTCTTTCCCTCGTTTGCCGAAAGCTTTGGCATGGCCCCACTTGAGGCAATGGTCAAAGGTTGTCCGACAATCTTCACAAGTAGAACAAGCGGACCGGAACTGATAAACAATGGGGAGGATGGACTGCTAGTTGATCCTGGAAATACACGTGATCTTTCTACTGCCATTATTTACCTGTTGAGGAATCGCGACAAAGCTCTTGAACTTGGGGAAAAAGGAGCAAAGAAGGTAATAAGGCGTTTCGACATTTCATTAATAGCAAAAAGGCATATTAGTCTATATGAAGAGTTAATTAAAAAAAGAGGGAATTCCTGATATGAATCAGCTTTCAGTATTTAACGCCACACAAACACAGGTTCTTGTTTACTATATTTTTGTATTCATTTCTTTTTGCTTCTTTGCTTATCACTATAGGAAAGAAGGCTTCTTTCTCCTGGTTATACTACTCTTTTTTAACGGACTTTTCGGATTCCTGGGTAAAGATGCCCAGAATATTTACAGGATAGTAATAACTTTATCTACAGTCTATTGGGTTTTTAAATTCGGGCTTTTTAAATACATTAGTGGTACAGCTGTTATCCTGAGCTCGGTATTCTTTACTGTAACTTTTTTAGCCACCTCTATCCTAAATGATGATTATTTACAGATCACCTTCAGCCAGTATTCAAGATTTTTCATTCTCTTTTCACTCTTCTTCATTCTGTTAATCCAACGGCATAATAATGAACTAAGGGAATCATTGGATAAGTTAATTTTCCAACTTTTTATATTACAGATAGCTCTTTCCCTGGTTAAATTTTTTATAATGGGAACTACTGAAAGCATAGTTGGTTCCATAGCATCTCAGGGAGGGGCAATTGCCACCATTCTTCCCGTCCTCGGACTCTTTTTTATCTGGTATAAAAAAGCAGGCGACTTACAAAGAAATGACTGGATTTTTATAACTGGTCTGATGTTCATCGGGTTTGTCAGTCTGAAACGTGCAATATGGTTCATTTTTCCAATTCTTTTAGCATTTTTATTGTTTTATGTACCTAAGAAGATGATTCCTGTTAGAATAATAGCAATCTCAGTCATTGCAATTCCACTTATATTTTATCTGGGTGTCAGGATTAATCCAACTCTTAATGAGGAACATAAAATCTGGGGCAGATTTGATATTAATTATGCATTTAATTATGCAACAGATTATTCTTTTGGTGAAGAAGAAGTTGAAGGATTTGGGCGGGGTGGCGCTACATTAATGCTTCTGAGAAACCTGGTGGAAGGAGATCTAAAGAATAGTGACTGGCTTGGATATGGATTAAGAAAGATGTATGCAACTGATTACAGTGAATTTGCAGATCTTGGGTTCGGTATTAGCAGCAAAGGCGCTGCCACTGGTGTCTTCCAGACTATGGTTTCAAATGGCTATATTGGAATTGCATCAGTGATTTGGTTTGCAGTAAGTATGATTCTGTTTACCAGAAACAGAAGGTTGCGATTTCTTCTTTTGGGATACTTTCTCTGGGAATATTTTTTTTATACGGGAATGTCATTAAGAGAACCTGCCTTATCCTTCATTCTGATTTATATTGTTTTGTTTTCCCCGCGCGAACTCGCAAGAATCAGAGAACCTCAATCCTCCATTACAATTAAGTGAAAAAAAAGATATTAATTGTTAATTATACCCAGTTTGGCTACCATATAGATTCTTATATGTATACCAGATATGCTGACAGAGACAGAATAGAAATTCACTATTTCTGCTTCGAAAGTGGATTTGAAAGAATATATACAGAAGATGTTATTGTAAATTATATTCCATTATATGCCAAAAGGTTCAAATCCTATATGATCTTTTTTCTGACCTTGAAAAGATACCTGCATTCTGAAAAGTTTGACCTTGTATTTCACATTGAAGCTAAGTTTACATTATTTATAAGATTAATGAACCTTTTCACTCCCATGGTTCTTGATATTCGTACCGGGGATCTTTCAGATAATAATTTCAAACGTTTTATTAAGAACTCAACAATAAGAATATCTTCTTGGTTTTATCGCAAAGTGTCGGTCATAACAGAAAGTCTTAGGAAGGAACTGAAGATTAAGGAAAAAAAGGTAACAATAATACCACTCGGAGGGGAGCTTCATCATTTTGATAATAAAGAGTTCAGCAGTTTAAGACTTTTATATACCGGTACTCTGGAAAAAAGAAATATAGACCAGACAATTGAGGGTTTAGCACTATTCAAGTCAAGGAATCCCGGAACTGATATAAGTTATGATATTGTGGGATTTGGCAAGACCGCCACAGAAAAGAAGATTGCCAGCGTTATAAATTCCACTGGACTTGAAGATTTTGTTACCTTTCACGGAAGGAAACAGCATAATGAAATATTGCCATACCTTGATAGATGCAACCTGGGATTAGTTTATATACCTCAGACACAATATTATCAATTTCAGTCCTCAACCAAGTTTTATGAGTATGTACTGGCTGGAATGCCGGTAATAGTGACCAATACTTATGAAAACAGAGCAGCATTGAAAGCGGGTAGCGGATACATTTGCAACGATAATGCTGAATCCTTTGCTGAAGTACTTGAAAAGCTGGTCATTGATAAGGGAAAATTCGATTCTGAAAAGATCAGATCGATGTACCAGTCTAACCAGTGGAAAAGTATTGTGAAGGAAAAATGGGAGCCATTTGTTCTTAGTAACTGTCGTTAAACAACAAAACGGGAGTATTTGTAAGTCATTTATAATTAGTCTCTAACCCGGAATATAGATGTGTGGTATTTGCGGTTTTCTGCATTTCGAAAAAGAAAGGAGCTCTTCTTTTGAGTCAGTGAAGAGAATGGCTGATTCTTTAATACACCGGGGTCCTGATTCAGACGGGTTTTTCACAAAAAATAACATTGCTCTTGGACACAGACGTCTTTCAATAATTGATCTTTCAACCGGCGACCAGCCAATGTTCAACGATGACAGAACGGTTGTATTGATTTTTAACGGAGAAATTTATAATTATATCGAATTAAAGGAAGTTCTGATAGCACTGGGTTATAAATTCTATACAACATCCGATTCGGAAGTTATAATTAGGGCCTATGAGGAGTGGGATATAAATTGTCTTGATCATTTTAATGGAGCCTGGGCAATTGCAATTTGGGACGAAAAGAAACAACGGCTTTTCCTTTCTCGCGACAGGACAGGAGAAAAACCTCTCTACTATTCAGTTTTTGACAACACGATTGTATTCGGAAGCGAAATAAAAGCTCTTTTAGCCTATGGAGTTTCTTCCAAGGTGAATGAAGAAATGACGGAGCTTTATTTCGGACTGATGAATATACCTGCCCCACATACATTCTACAAAAATATTTATCAGGTAGAACCGGCAAATTATCTGATTGTTGTAAATGGAGAAATCAAGACATATCGTTACTGGAAACTTCCGGAAAGAGATGAAGCAGCAATGCTGAAGGATAAAACAAAGATATATTCCGAGTTTGAGCGATTACTCACCGATTCGGTAAGGATAAGGATGAGAAGCGATGTTCCTTTCGGTGCATTTCTAAGCGGCGGACTAGACTCTTCAACCATAGTTGCTCTTATGTCACGTTTATCGGAGATACCGGTCAGAACCTTTACCATTGGCTTTGAGAATCCTGATTATGATGAGAGCAGACTTGCTTCACTTGTTGCTGAGAAATACAGTACTCAGCATTTCAGAGGGACTGTCCTTCCCGAACAGTTTGATGAAGCCATAGAAAAGACTTTATACCATTACGATGGACCATTTGGGGACTCTTCTGCTATTCCGACAGGTAAGGTATCAAAATTTGCAAGTCAACATGTAAAAATGGTTCTTACAGGAGATGGTGGAGATGAAATACTCAGCGGATATGTCTCCTACCAGGGAATGAAGCTTAATTCATGGTACAGAAGCCTTCCCACTCCGGCAAGGGATTTTATTCCGGGATTGATCAGTTTTGTTTCACAGCCAGTAAGAGGAAGGTTGAGATTCAGAATGGATAAATTTGGCAATGCCGCAAAAATTGCGAATCTTGAATTCAATTCCAGGATGACATCAAAGATTCCTACAACACCACTGCAAACTATAAAGGAAATGCTGCCCCCATCTCCCGGCCGCATCACCCTTGAGGATTATTTCAGCCAGGTAATGTCACAATGTCCATATAATGATGAGTTCTACAAACTGATGTACTTCAATTTTGTTAATTCTCTTCCTAATGACTACCTGGTTAAGGTTGACAGGATGAGCATGGCCTCATCGCTGGAGGCAAGGATCCCTTTTCTGGATCACAGGCTTATTGAATTCATGGCAGGAGTGCACAAAGATATTAAGATGCAGGGACTGGAACGAAAAAGTATTCTGAGGAGAACGATAGGGAGAGAGCTTCCGGTACAGCTTCTTAAGGCAAAGAAGAAAGGTTTCGGGATCCCTCTTATTGACTGGTTCAGGAAGAAGGAGTTCGAAGATCGCCTTGTGAAACTCAAAAAAAGTAATATTGGCTTCAACAAAGATATTATTGACAGAATAATTAAAGAAAACAACACCGGGATAAGGAATAACGGCAACTTTATCTGGATGTTGTTCTTATATGAAAGATGGATCAGGGATCCTCATCTGCATTTATGAAAATTTTATTTGTTAGCAGTGGCAATAAAGAGACAGGAATATCTCCTATTGTTGAAAGTCAGGGTATTACACTTCGCAACATTGGGATTGAATTGGAATTTTTCAGTATTGAAGGAAAGGGCTATAACTCTTACCTTAAATGTGTTTTAAAACTTAGAAAACATCTGAGAAATAATCGTTATGACATTATACATGCTCACTACGGATTAAGTGGAATCGTCAGCTTTCTTGCACGAAATAAAGAAAAGCTTATTGTTTCCTTTATGGGTGATGATATTTTGGGCTCTAATAATCAGGATGGTTCATACAGGATGATTTCTAAGCTTTTTGTCAGAATTAATTTATGGTTATCAAGAGACTATTATGATTCTGTTATTGTTAAGTCAGCTGAAATGTCGGGGAAAGTTAAATTGGTCAATAAATGTAATATTGTACCTAATGGTGTAGATATGAATGTGTTCAGAGAGCTTGAACAAACAGATTGCAGAAAAAAGCTGGATTGGGATATTGACATAATTCATGTTTTGTTTCCTTCCAACCCTACCAGAGCAGAAAAGAATTTTTATCTGGCGGAGAGTGCAATTAAAAGGTTAGCCGGCAATTATAGAATAAGTCTTCATACATTAACTGGAATACAATATGAAATGGTTCCTGTGTATCTGAATGCTGCAAATCTTGTTTTGCTTACAAGCTTTCATGAAGGATCCCCTAATGTTATTAAGGAAGCGATGGCATGCAATTGTCCTGTTGTAAGTTCGGATGTTGGTGATGTAAGATGGGTGATTGGTTCCACGGAAGGATGCTATATTACAAGCTTTGAGCCAACTGATGTGTCAGAGAAAATCATACGTTCAATAAACTTTTCTAAAATCCGGCATAAGACAAACGGACGTACCAGAATTAAAGATCTGGGAATTGATTCAGATACTACTGCCCGGAAAATAAAAGATATATATGCTCAGCTTATGCAGGAGAAGAATTAATTTATGTGCGGAATTTGTGGCATAATAAATCTTGATAACAGCCTGGTCGACAATAATTCGATAAGGCTGATGATGGAACTGATGAAGCACAGGGGACCTGATGACAAAGGTATTTTTATTGAAGATAATATAGGTATCGGTTTTGTAAGGTTAAGTATCATAGACCTTTCACCTTCAGGTCATCAGCCAATGTTTTCACAGGATAAGCGGTATGTTTTAGCCTATAATGGTGAAATATATAACTATATTGAGTTAAGGACAGAACTTATTTCGCTTGGCAGAAGCTTTTTAACAACCAGCGATTCAGAGGTGCTTCTTGAATCTTTCATTGTTTGGGGCGAAGATTGCTTGAATCATCTGAATGGGATGTGGTCTTTTGTAATTTATGATAGAGTAAATAAGAGAATATTTGCATCGAGAGATCGATTTGGGATTAAACCATTTTATTACTACCGTTCGGAAAAAACCCTGGCTTTTGCTTCTGAAATACCTGCCCTTCTTAAGTTGATAAACGAGAAGCCAATACCAGATTATGAAATTATTTTTGATTACCTTACATTAAACAGAACAGATCATACAAGTAACACCTTTTATAAAAATATTAAGAAGCTTCAACATGGATGTACTTTGGTTATTGATTCAAACAAATTAATAATTTCGAAATGGTATGATCTGTCGGAAAGAGTTTCTTGTACTGAAGGATTTAAAAACCCGGCGGAATACAAAGAACTATTATCCTCTGCAATAAAAGTTCACCTCCGCAGTGATGTTCCGGTTGGAGTGTGTTTAAGCGGAGGTTTGGATTCTTCAAGTATTGTGTCTGTTCTCCTGTCAGAATTTTCGAAAAATGACCTGAATACCTTTTCAGCAGTTTATGATAATAGTTTTTCTAAGAATGAAGCAAAATTTATAGATGAATATTCTCAAAGAATACGGACCATGTATTTTGTTACTCCCAGTTCTGAAAATCTCAATAATGATTTAGAGAAGTTTATTAAAGCTCATGCGGAACCGGTTCCTACTACAAGTCCTTATGCACAATTTAAGATAATGGAACTGGCAAAAGATAAAGTGACTGTAACTCTGGACGGGCAGGGTGCAGATGAACAGCTGGCCGGTTATCATTATTTTTATGGCTTTTATTTCAAAGAGCTCTTGCTGACAGGAAATCTTATTCTTCTATGCAGGGAACTGATGTTTTATTTTAAAATTCACCACAGTTGCCTGGGATTTAAGACTTTCCTTTATTTCTTACTTCCTGAAAGACTAAGGAAAAGCACAAACATAAGAGCCCGGAAATATCTGTTAAAAGGATTCATTAACGAATTTGGAAATTCAAGTGTAATTACAAAAAATCTTTATGGAACAGGAACATTAAGAGAATCATTAATAAACCATTTTGAATTTAAAATGGAACATCTGCTAAAATGGGAAGACAGAAATTCAATGTATTTCTCTTTGGAATCAAGGGTTCCTTTTCTTGATTATCGCCTGGTTGAAAAGACCCTTGCATCTTCAAATGAAATGAAAATAAAAGATGGTATGACCAAGTATATTCTTAGAGAATCTATGAAAGGAGTACTACCGGAAAAGATCAGGCAAAGGAAAGACAAAACGGGTTTTGCAACTCCCGAGGATGAATGGTTTAGAAATACTTCCTGGCAAAGTATCATTTTTGCGATTCTTGAAAGCGATTCATTCAGACTCAGAAATATAATTAATCCGGAAATAGCAAAAGAACTTTACAGGAAGCACCTTACAGGGAAAATAAATGTATCCAGGGATATATGGAAATGGATCAATCTGGAACTATGGTTCAGGTATTTTATTGATTAGTTTTGGAAAACATATAAAAATTTCATGTCAGACAAAAAGCCAGGTTATATTATCAGAGGTTGCATAAACAGATTTCTGTCTGTTATTGCTTTTTTATCTTTTCCTTCTGTTTTCACAACAAATATTCACAGGCTAAGAGGAGTAAAGATAGGGAAAGGGACAAAAATAAACAGAACTGCTCAGATTGATGAATCAAGGCCTGATCTGGTTAAGATTGGCAAAAATGTCTGGATAACAGCAGGCGTGATAATTTTATGTCATCAACGGGACCTCAGTACACATAAAAAGGGGAAGAGTGTAAAAGAAAACCAACTTATTTATTCGGGTGTTACTATAGAAGATGGTGCACACATTGGTGTAGGAGCAATTATTTTACCCGGGGTTATAATCGGGGAAGGAGCTGTTATTGGTGCCGGAGCCGTTGTTCCCAGGGACATCCCTCCATATTGCTCAGCAGCCGGCGTACCTGCAAAAGTATTAAGGTTTTTCAATTAGTGTAAAATGAGATATATTTTTGAGCTGAATCATCCAAAGCATTATTATCAGTTCAGATTCATTATGTCGGAACTGGAAAGCAGAGGTCATACAATTAAGATACTCGCCAGAGATAAAGATGTTCTTCTTAACATACTTGATGACGAACAGGTGAAGTATCAGATTTTTGGTTCATACAAAAAAAGTATTTTCGGCAAAATCATAAATACAATATGCATATTAAGCAATTATTTAAGAATTTCTTTAAGATTTAAGCCTGATTATATTGTCAGTAAAGCCTCATTTTATGGAGCATTTATCGCAAAATTATTAAGAAAAAAAGGAATCATATTTCCGGATTCTGAAGTGGTATGGGTAACCAATAAAATTGTTGGCCCTCTTTCTTATATGATTATTACACCTGCCGGATTTGAGATAGATTATGGTAAAAAGCATTATAGGATAGGTGGTCTGTTTGAGAATTGTTATCTGCATCCTGGTTATTTTGAACCTGATGAAAGTATTATTTCAAACATTAACCGTCCATATACTATATTACGATTCATAGGATGGAATGCTGGTCATGACATTAATAACCATGGATTTTCGTTAAGTGAAAAGATTAATCTTGTGGAACATTTGAAGAAGATTAGCAATGTTTATATTACCTCAGAAGATAAGTTACCAGGGGAGCTGGAAAAATACAGATTGCTGGTTTCTCCGTCCAAAATTCACCATGTATTATATTTTGCAGATTTATATATAGGCGATTCTCAAACTATGGCAGCAGAAGCTGCTCTTACCGGCACCCCTGCTATTCGCTCAAACTCTTTCGTTGGGAGTAAAGACATGTCTAATTTTAAAAACCTTGAAAATCGATATAAACTAATAATTAATTTAAAGGATATTTCTGACGTTATCGCCAAATCTCTTGAAATAATACAAGACAAAAGATCAAAAGAACGGTGGCTTTATAAGCGTGAGAATTATTTTAAAAATACCGGAGATACAAATCTTGAAATTATTTCATTGCTTTTAAAAATCTAATGGACTTTACAATAAATCGATACCATAGATTATTAAACACGCTCCGAAATCAGGGATTTTCATTTGTCAATCTAAAAGATAATTTACATTTCCCATTATCCAGGAGTATTATCATTCGCCATGATGTAGATATGTTGCCAGAGAATTCGCTTGAATTTGCCAGGCTCCAGAATGCAATAGGGATAAAAGGGACTTATTATTTCAGGGCAGTTCCGGAATCATGGAACGAAAAGATAATTAAAGAGGTTGCAAATCTAGGTCATGAAATTGGATATCATTATGAGGATTTAGGCGCAACGGCGCAACGAATTAAAGGCACAAAGGCGCAATGGCACAAGGACTCAATAGGGAATAGACTTAGAGACTTAGAGACTAATGGGCGAAGAGACAATATTCATGGACCGCAAGACCGCAAGACCGCAAGACCGCAAGACCACAGGCACCTTGAAAAAGAACTGGTAAATATCACAATAGTAAGTTTTTCTGAGAACCTTGAAAAATTACGAAAAATCGCGCCTGTAAAGACAATCTGCATGCACGGGAGTCCGATGAGCAGGTGGGATTCACGGCTTCTCTGGAAGTACTATGACTACAGGGATTTCGGGATAATAGGGGAGCCATATTTTGATATTAATTTTGATGAGGTGCTTTATCTTACGGATACCGGGAGAAGGTGGGACAGTGATGCAGTGTCTGTGAGAGATAAGGTGATGGGACAGGGAGAGGGGGAGAAGAGGAGAAGGGGAGAGTGGGCGAAATCAAATCCGTTTGAAAACTGGAAAGTAAAGCCATTTAAATACAGAGAAAACAATTCCTCTTCCCCCCTTCACCCCCTCACACCCTCACCCCATCTTCCCGTTCCCCCCTCCCCCGGTCCCCCCCTCACCCCTTCTCAATATAAGTTTCACTCTACCTCTGACATAATTAAAGCTTCCGGGAATAACCAGCTGCCAGATAAAATCATGATGACCTTCCATCCCCAACGATGGACAGATAAGCCGCTGCCGTGGGTGAAGGAGCTGTTGTGGCAGAATGTGAAGAATGTGGGAAAGTATTTTCTTTTAAAAGTGAGAAGTGAATAGTGATAGATAAGTGAGTAGTTAATAGTGAGTGGTGGATAGTGAAAACCATTAATAATGTCAGAAATAAAAACACATAAAGATTTGATAGTGTGGCAGAAGAGTGTAGCTTTTGTTACTGAGATTTATAAATTCACGAAATCATTTCCTGATGAAGAAAAGTTTGGAATCATTTCTCAGTTAAGAAGAGCATCAGTATCAATTCCTGTAAATTATGCCGAAGGAGCAGCTCGTCATTCCCGAAAAGAATATATTCAATTTCTATATGTCTTTCTGGGATCAGTTTCAGAGATAGATACACTTTTGATAATCTCCGGTAATTTAAATTATTCTGACAGGAATGATCTTATAAACCTTCAAACCCAATCTGACGAAATCAAAAAAATACTCACTTCATTAATCAAATCTCTGAATAACAGTTAATTAATCTCACATTCTAACTGCTCACTACTAACTACTCACTTAATCATTCCATGACGAAATCTTAGATCCCCCCAAAAGTTAACTAATATAATCGAAGATTGCGTCCCTAAAAAAGATGCAACCTTTTTCATTATCTTGTAGTCGTATTTTAAATGGGTTTGGCATTTATTGATAGAGCAAGTAAAACGACTTATCATGGCTTCATCAATTATCTTAATATATAAATTTACAGTGTGTACGAGAGCTAGACTATTTATAGCTCTGCTTTCATTGACATTCCTCTCGATAATAAATTTATCAGGACAACCCGGATGGTATGGAGGTACACCAACTGTGACCCAGCACATATTTACTCTTGATTTCAGTTATGGACTCGATGCAGCCGGCAAGGTTTATGTAATACTTATGGATGGTAATAATCTCCCTGCTGTTCCTCCTCCTCCTTCTTCTGCACTAGTTCAGGGTGCAGCTCTTTCAGGTCCTATTTCTGGTATTCCCTTCAGTAGAATAAGTACCTGGGTAATAAATGTACCTGATGCTGACAAAAATAAAACATTTACAGTAAATGCATTAAATCAGTTAGGAGGGTTACCCGGTCCCCCAGTGAATTTAATACCTAACCATGATTATACATTTTATTTCGTTGCAGCGAATCCATCAGGGACACCTCTTCAAGAATTTCCTATCAGAATATATGTAAAAACCCTTCCCTGCCCTGACATCAACATCCTCACAGGATTTTCTCAAACATACACTTGTTATACCACAGACCCTGCCAGGATACCCACTGCCAAGATCGCTGTTGTTATTGACGATCCTCCTCCGCCATCGGGCATTTTGAAAGGTACCAGGTGGGTTTTTATATGGGGGGACGGTGATACCACTATTTATATCTCAGCAGCCGATAACGATATTCCTTCTTCCTCTTTAAGATCTCATCCTTACCCGGCTAAAACTTCATGTAATTATAGTATAGAACTCTCTGTAACAAATCCCTGCGGAAAACCAATGAGTATAGGTTATACCGCGGTAGTTCACGGGAGAGATATACCTGATGACGGGGACGGTATCCTCAGTATTGTAAATAATGCCACAAACAGCTCAGTGGTGCAGATTTGCGAGGGA
>DATKUO010000055.1:0-8435 GCA_035530515.1 Bacteroidales bacterium | reverse complement strand
ACCGTTCTGGGTATTGTTGTCAACAAAACATCCTACAAAGTTGCTTTTTTGAGGTAATAGCTCGGAAACTTTCTTCAGAAAGTCCCGGATCTCCCTGACATGGTTAAGCTGTTTGAGATTTACTATTGTTTTTACCCCTTTCATGTCTTCAGCATCATAAAAAAAATGATGGGTTGAGGGTATAATAAGCATGCTGGATGTCAATGAACTGCTGAGGAGCACAAAGAGAAGTTTTAACAATAAGCCCATCCCTCCTGGGTTACAATTAAGCTTTAATTTATAAGGGGGGTGACTTTTAAAAATAGAAATATAGATTCTGATAATCAAGGGATTACCAACGATAGTTACGAATCTAAATTATTAATCGGATAACAGTGATTTTTAATATGATTTATCCTTGATTTCAATATGCCCTCACGACATCAGCAAAAAAATGGGATTTTCAATTCCTGTCTGATGGTATGCCTCAATCCATCAGGCCATTAGCCTGTGCAAATTGCAGCTAATAACCCTTCTCCTTTTCAACAATGCTTATTGAATATTCAAAAGGCAGAAGGTCTGCAATGCGTTGTTTTGCCATTTCCCCTTCCCAGAGAATACCTAAGGGATCAAAAAATCCCCTTTTATCAAATAGAACATATTCTTCTTTTACAACAATACGGCTTGTGGGCATAGTTAAATTCCTGGAAATGTCCAGCTCAAAACATCCATTTTTGTCTGTTTGAGTCCCGACAAATGTCCCATTGAAATAGACTACAGCAAAATCAATCGGGGCTCTGCTTTGCTTGTCCAGAACAGTCCCTTTGATTATCTGGTTAAAGGCATTTGCATTGAAGACGATTAGAATCAGCAGGAATAATTTAGTTCTTTTCATACCGTGTTAACTAAATGACCACTGATCCCCGGCGGCATATGCCGTGGACGGATGCCGCTTGCTGCGCCGGCCGAGATCAAAAAAGCTTAGTAATATCCTGCCCTGTATCTGAACATTATTTTTTTACCAGCCGCATGATAAATATAAAGGCGCCTATGGCCATTATTATCGGCCCGGAATACAATCCTTTGAATGTGTCAGGCCAATGCTGTATCCCGGACATAAACCCAACCAGTAATAGTAGGAATCCTAACACAATCAGGGTGATCGATAAAGTCTTTGCTGTCCTCATTTCACTGAATTCAGGTAATTGTAATTATTCAGGAAGTTAAATAAAAATTTGAACATAACATGGGAAAAATCATAGAGGACTGATAATAAGAAATTAAAACTGCCTTCCAAAAACGGGAGGAAGGTATTTGATATTTAATCTGAAGGCTTCCCCCACCAATCGGGATGAACAAGTATCTGGATCCTATCACCTGGTATGCTGGATTCCAGTTTTTTCAAAATTCCGTCAAAACCGTCGGGGTCATTCCACTTGCCTCCGGATTCGGAAAGGTAAATTCCATAATCTATATGATAAGCTTCGTACTTAAATCCGTATTCCTTCAGACTGTTTAGTCCCAAAAGATACTTTTTGCCCTCGTACTTAACAGAATCCTTTAATGCAAAATCTGAAAATACCTCATAGTTTGGAGCTGTTCTTTTGGCCAGAGGAGATCCATGAGCCGCTGTCCCATAAATGGGAATCCTCAGGGATTTGAAGAATTTGAGTTCTTCTTTATTAAACAGGATGGGGTCAATATTATTTAAGATCAGAACTGTCAATAAATCATTGTGAATGCCAATTTCGGCCCCTGTATTATGGATTTCCATAAACAGGTTGCCAATTCCGGCAGAATGAATCATTTGTGAGTCATTAATATTTCCATAATACTCAGCCGTAGCTAACATATAGTATGAGGCTCGTATTCCATATAATCGTTCAATTTTCGCCATCTCCAGAGCCTTAAAAGGATTGAAATCGACATCATGTCTGAGACCAACAATGATTCTGGTATTATCAAAAGTATTTCTCATTTCATTTATTGGGAGTACAGCAAACTTCTCCTGAGATAATTTAGCAAGTAGTTCGGCGTACTGATCCCAGTTGAATACAGCATATGAATCATACTTGCTTCTGATAAGCTGCTCAATGTCTGTAAACGGAGGCAAGGAGCCAGCGTGCAAAGAATCTTTCTCGTAAATGGAACTGATAATAAGAAGGACAAAAATACTGCAGTTTTTTAAAAGCATAAAAATGTTTAAGATCATCAACCTTTAATATTCCAATAATTGCATTATTTCATCAAGTTTTGGAGACAGGATTATTTCAGTTCTCCGGTTTTTGGCTCTTCCTTCAGCAGTTCCGTTATCAGACTTTGGGAAGTACTCACCTTTTCCCGATGCTGTCATTCGGGCCGGGGCGATTTTATAGTCATTGGTCAGTGTACGGACTATAGAGGTAGCTCGTGCCACACTTAAATCCCAATTGTCTTTATACAGCGATGTTCTTATCGGCACATTATCTGTATGGCCTTCTACCAGAATGTCAATGTCTGTATTCTTATCCAGAACTTCCCCGAGTAGTTTTAATGCTTCTTTACCTTTTTCCTCAACTGCAGAACTTCCTGACTTGAACAGAAGAACGTCTGACATTGAAACATATACTTTTCCGTTTTTAACTTCTACTGATAATTCATCAGAATTAAATCCCAGCAAAGCATTCCGTAAAATGCCATTTAGCCTTTTAGTAATGGAATCCTGTCTTGCAATGATCAGTTTCATTTCTTTCAATGCATTCTCTCTTTCAGACAGCAATTGTTCTTTTGTGTTCAGCTCCTCGGATTTTGCTTTTAATGCTCTGTTTAACTGATCAGTTTTTGACAAGCTCTCATCAATCAGATTTTTATATTTTCCTTCCAGCTCGACAGTTTGATTTGTAAGGGAATTGTACTTATCTGTAAGGTCTGTGTTCATCCCGGTCAGTTCTGTTATTTTATTCTTCAATCCGGTATTTTCTTTTTCTTTTGTGGACAGATTCGTACACAGTTTATCTCTTTCAGCTATAACCGTTTTCAGATTTTTACTCCATGAAACTGGCACTTTGTCAGGTTTTGTGCCACCACATTTATAAACCGGAGCACATGATGATGAAACCAGAAAAGACACTATTGCAAAAACCATTATAATTTTCATAATCTCTTGAAAGTAAGCCTGATGGCGATTATTAAACGAGTTTTTAAAAATGCCCGCCAGTTAACGGGCATTTTTTGAACCAAACAAAAAAATGAAAATGTTTTACCTGAGTAAAATCCGGCAGTTACCTATACTGTTACCATCACAAAGTATCTGTATTTTATATTCTCCTTTGCCAAGCTTTGCCGGAGATGTATAGTTCATTACAACCTGACGTGACTGTTCGAACTCCCCGGTAAGAGTGGATAAACTTGCTGTAAAGTTCCTTGCCTCCTGGGGAAAATTCCATGAAAGGATCTTCTCTTCAGGATTAATTATTGTCCCTGAAGGAGTAACTATCCTAAAACTTATAGCTTCAGTAAGGCTTTGAGGAACCTCAAACGTCACATTTAGATTCTTTGTTCTTGATGCCTTAACTACAATACTTTCCGTTTTCTTTCCCCTGGTAGCTGTAACCAGGAAATTATCCGTACTGTTTTTCCCGGCATTTTCCAGTTGAGATACCAGATTTTTCTTTTCTGTCCCGAGCAACAACACAGAATTCTGGAGATCCCGGCTTTGAGCCATTAACTGTTCATAGCCGGATTTAAGCTGTGCTGATTCCTTTTCAAGATTACTTTTAACTTTCTGTATTTCGGCCAGCTCTTTTTTCGTAGCTCTTAAGGACCTGTTTTCTGAAGTAATTGAGTTTATCTTTTTCTCATTTTCAGCTATTTTTATCTTTGTCTCCGCCAGTAATTTAGAATTATTGCGGTCATTTTCAGTAAGTGTAGTATAGTCATCCATCAATGCTGCAAGTTTCTTTTCGAGAGACAGCTTTTCAGACAACAGTTTCTCAGAAGCCAGCTTTTCAGTAATAAGGCTTTTCTTATTCTTTGTATTTGAACCTATTGTAAAAACCAGGCTTATCAATAATAAGCCAATAACAATTGCTCCGGCATATGCGATTGTTTGTCTCCTTTTTTCCATAATGTATTGTTTTCAGTTATTTTGGAAACAATGATACAATGCCGTTATTAAAGCCGCATTAAATCGAAATTAAAAGCACATTAAAATTTTATAGGATTCGATTAAGAAATTCGTGTCAGGGATTCTCAGGATAAAACAATAAGCAATTCAGCAGCTAATCAGCAGATTAAGGGTAGCTCTACTGTTACAAGGGTTCCCTTACCTATGGCAGATGAAATACTGATATTCCCTCCATGGTTTTTGATTATCCGGTGGACAAGTGAAAGACCGATCCCATGACCGTTTATCATTTTTGCATTTCCCCCCCTGTAAAAAGGCTCAAATACCATTGCAAGGTCTTCTTCGCCAATCCCAATTCCCTGATCATTGAACCTTATTGATATCCAACCGGGAGAATAACTAAGATCAATGATTACCCTATGGTTATCGGAATATTTACATGCATTTTCAATGATATTTGAAATAGCTGTTTTTAACAGATATTCATCCCCCGTAACAATCATCTGATCTGAATCGGTAAGAGAATTGCCAATGGAAATATTAATGCTGTAACTCCCATTATATCTTTTTATCTCTTCTGCTGATTTCCAGATTATTTCATCGATCCTGACCTTGTGGAGCAGATTATCTGCAGACTCTGAACTTGTATGAGCAAGTAATAAAAGTCGGTTTGAAAGGTCTATAATATTCCTGATATCTTCAAGAACGGAGTCAACTACTTTTTTATAATCGGCAGCAGTCCGGTCTTTCATCATGAGTACTTCCAACTGTCCATTGATTGAAGTTAAGGGTGTCCTGAGCTCATGTGATGCATTGGAAATAAACTCTTTCTGAGTCTTGAAAGAAATTTCCAATCGTTCAAGCATCCTGTTAAAGGTTCTGGCAAGAATAGCAATTTCGTCTGTTCCATTACCTTCGTCAACCCTCAGGTTTAAACTGGTAATAGAAATATCTTCGACCCGTTTGATCACGTTTGAAATAGGCTGAAGATATTTACCCGAATAAAACCATCCGGAAAGAGTAAACAACAGGAAACTAGTAAGGCATACAACAATAAGTATTGTTTTTAGATTTTTAATTTTAAGCTGCCCGTAGATATCAACAGCTGCAGCAAAGACAACAAACCTGTCATACTGTCCTGTGTAAAGCAAACCGAGCACTTCAAAACTGCCCTGTTTGTACTTCACGTTACCGTCAAGCCTGATACGGTCAACAAGGCTTTGGGTGATAGTAATATCTTTGTTATTGTCTGAACTGTATAAAGTAATATTATTATAATCGAGGATAATGATTCTTTCTTCAGGAAGGTTAAGCGGGTTATCCGTTTCAATTTTTTTAAGCAAGTCTGCATCAATTTCCTCCACATCAACCAACAATTTGGCTGTTATAATTGCTTTATTTTCAAGGCGGTTATAAAAGTCTTCACGCCTGAAAATGGCCGACGAAAAATAAATGGCAGCAGATGCAATCAGCATGATCACACTGCCTATCAGAAAAAACTGTAAAGTTAATCTTGTCCGAATTTGCATTTAATCTTCCTTAAATATATATCCCAATCCTATCCTGGTGTGAATGAGTTTTTTATCAAATCCCTTATCTATCTTTTTTCTTAAAAAATTTACGTAAACATCTACCACATTAGTGCCAAAATCGAAATTCATCTCCCACACTTTCTCAGCTATGTCATTTCGTGACAATACTCTTCCGCTGTTTCTCATGAAATATTCAAGCAGGGAGAATTCCTTGGCTGTCAGTTCTATAGCGTGATCGCCCCGCCGGGCAACTTTATTATCAAGATCAAGTTCAAGATCAGCAACTATTATCCTGTTTACAGAATCAACCCTGACATTTGATGTCCTTATCAGGACTTTTACCCGTGCAAGTAATTCTCTGAATTCGAAAGGTTTAACCAGATAGTCATTTGCCCCGGCATCAAAGCCCTGTAGTTTATCTTCAGTTGTACCCAGCGCTGTCAACATAAGTACAGGAATGCCAGGCTTTATTTTTTTAAGCTTTCTGCATAAATCCAAACCATTGACAAAAGGAATGATTATGTCAACAATGAATAAATCATAATGAAATTGAGTGGCCAGTTTTTCAGCATTTCTACCGTCATAAACAATATCGGATTCATAGTGATTCTCCTCCAGTCCCTTTTTAATGAACGATGCTACCTTTAGTTCATCTTCAACTATTAAAATCTTCATTTGTCCTGCCATTGTTTCGGTACGAAATTATTCTTTTTAATAAGAACCCGGTCCGGGCTGCTTTCATTTATGTCCAATATTTCTGTTACTTCATAAGAAGTTATCCAGCACAATAATAAGGCCAGGTATTATGACCGTAATGGAAAAGCCAATTTTCCTGACCTTTGCCGGCCGGGAAGAGAATTTATCCGCGAATAGCGCCGGGACCGATCCTTTATAGGCTGTTTGATCAATCATTCCGAAGTTCCAGTGTGACAAGGCAAGCACAATGGTCTGATGCTAAGGAATCAGGAATTACTTTTGTCTCAAGCACTCTCCATGCATTTTTCGGAAAGTGCATCACATAATCTATTTTCACCCGGGGATCATCTGAAGGGAATGTAGGTTCAGGATCACTTTTATCATACGAAGAAGACCACACCGCCTCCAGAATGTTGATGGGGGTGCTCCCCGGTTGTGCATTAAGATCACCTGCCAGGATAGCCGGATAGGGATTAGATGAAAACACCTCATTGATTTTATTGACCTGTGCTACTCTGTCATTTTCATTTTTCAGATGGTCGAGGTGGGTTCCTATAAACGCTATTGTATCTCCTGACCGTAGTACAGTAACCACTTCTATGGCAGCCCTTGGCTCATTACCCACGGTATACGGGAGTGCTATATTCCTGGTTTTGATGAAAGAATATTTTGATAAAACTCCTTCACCGTATTCTCCCCCATCATAATACATTGCCCTGGCAAAAATGGCAGCCATTTTCACCCTCCACCCCAGTTCCGTCACCAGATCATATTTCTTTGACCTGTTGGTTTTAAAGTCCACCTCCTGCAATGCTACAAAATCCGGATCAGCTTCTCTGATAACTTTAGCAATTACATCCAGGTCATAATCTCCCCTGGTTGTGGCTCCGTGAAATATGTTGAATGTGAGTACTTTCACGACCTTATTGCTGTCAATTTTATCCTGTGAAAAAAGTGCGGGGATGCTCACAGTTAATGTCAGGATAAATGCACATATCAGCTTCATTTCATGCCTTGTTAATATCTTATAAATTTAATGATTATTTGTTCCCTATTTAGTTGATCTGAAGCAAACAGTTTCGGATTCAGGCACATCGAGGAAGAGGCAGTATACGATGAGATTATTAAATGATATTAGCTTAATTTTGATAAACCCGTCATAATGTTCTGAGTGCGACCCATGTTTTACAAAGAGAAATGAAAAAGAGATATGATGTTTATAATCCCGACTTTGCCTTAAGTCCCTCATGAACTGACTCCCGGTCACTTCGGGCTGCCTCATGCCGGAGGGATAAAAGCAATAACTGATTACTACGAAGAAGGAAGTAAAAAGATCATGACAGCATCTATCAAAGGAAGGCGGATAGCATTAATAACATACAGCGGCTGGGACCAACTTGCCGGCACAGTTCATAGGAACAGGAATGCCGAAGCTGATGAAAGCACGGTTCTGTATGCGTACAGAAGAAGGATAAAAAAGAATCCTGCCATGGAACTTATGATTTCCGTAATGCTCCATAAAAATGATGACTCTGAATGGACCATGGAAGAATTATCTCCTGTCAGTAATATCAGGATCATGGATGTCACTCCGGCCTCTTCCCCTTTGGGAGCTGAAATTACCCTGTCAGACAACAGGGTTTATGAGATATATTTTGATGAAATTGATGGGAACAGACGTTATTAACTAATTCTTTTTCAATTGTTTAACAATATATACAATAATGGTGGCAATAATCAGTGCTAATGTTATCATTGTTTTGCAGATTGGCTTATTAATAACTCATAGCTAATGAAGCGCAAATATCGTGCCCTTTAAGAACCAGTGACTGAATGTCTGCTATACAGCCGGAAGAACTTTCTCAGTACAAAAATATGTCAGGCCATTCAGTTCTGTCATACCAACAAGCTGCAGTCCACATTCTTCAAGCAAGTGCGAAACAGTCCTCCTGGTCAGGTACCTGTTCGTCCTAAAGTCAATAAAGCTGTACATCCGGTTTATAAAAGGTATTCTGGATTCAATACCATTCTCAAAGACTTCTGCCTTCTCTGAGAGCTGCCGGGGCAGATTGCTGTATTTATCCGCAAAACCGTTCTGGGTATTGTTGTCAACAAAACATCCT
>DATKUO010000054.1:0-2156 GCA_035530515.1 Bacteroidales bacterium | reverse complement strand
GCTGTAGCCACAATAAAGACAGGCTTAGTACAGTCCTGCATCCATATCAGGAAACTTCCAATAACTCTGGCCGTGACACCTGAATCTGAAAAGGTTGACGATTGCATACCAGCTAGCCCTTTTTCTATTTCATCAATCACTAAAAGACATGGACTCATATTTTCCACAATGTTAAGGACACGCCGCATATTACTTTCACTGTCACCCACTCTTGAACTGAATATACGACTCGGATCAAAACTTACAACTGGAAGACCCCATTCATTCCCAATAGCTTTCATTATAAGAGACTTACCGCAACCAGGAAGCCCCACCAATAAAACTCCCTTTAATAAAGGTAATCCAAATTTTTTACCTTCAATCGTCCAACCGCCATAGGATTTCTGTATCCATTTTTTAAGCTTCTCCATACCACCTATATCATTAAAAGTGACATCAGTTTCCATCAAAGACAATAAATCTGTCTTAGCAATAGAGTTCTTTTTAAAATCTCTGATAAAATTGAGTTCAACCTTCTGGTATAAATGATAACTCTGAAGATAGGATTGCTCAATTTCATATGCTGTGAGCCCTTTAAGATTATTAACAACCTCTGGACTCGGTCTCTGATCACTTTTTAATTCCAGTTTTTTAATAACCTTCTCAGAGATCTCCTGAATTTTTTCTTCATTCGGAAGATCAAAAAACACGAGTTCACCAAGGCGCTCAAGTTGCTGAGGAACGAAAACCACCTGCGATACAAAAATAAGACTTACTGTAAAGTCTTCATCCAGTTGATACCTGGACAGTATATCTTTAATCTTTCTGATATTCTGTTTATCACCCAGTATCATATCAGCTTCCAGAAAAATGATCTTTACAAATTGATTACTATTGGGATCAAAGTGTCTATTCAATATATTATTAAGTACTTCATTATCAGCAATAGCTCTCCCATCTTTTAATACGAAATTACTATTAAGGAGTTGATGAAGAGGGACTAATCTTGCAAAAGTACTGCTGAATACTTGCCACTCATCTTTTTTATATGTATCTTTAATATACTTCAGTAATTCAACATCATTCTCAACAACAGTGAATATAAGGGGGCGATTTGCCCCCAGACAATTATCCAATGACAACATATTATTCCTATCTGAATTTAGATTTAACCACAGTAGATTCTACGACTTCCCAATTCTTTCAACTTTTCCCGACGTTCCTTATCATAGATATAATCAATAACAAACTCACTAAAAGAAACTGGAAAAAAACCCACAAAAATGCTACCATTAGTTCTAATTTTTACAACTAATTCATCCTCTCCGTAAGGAGTCTCCTGCTTATCATCAGACATGGATTAGCTCCTGGTAATATGCAGTTCTATTTCACCGTTGGCCAAGCGCTCTTCCCTGTACTTGTTACCTTCTTTAATGGCTTTATCTTTGAAAAAATTCACCATATATTCCTGGGTGATTTTGTCAACTTCATGTCTATTAGCACTATCACAAGATATCTTTCCTGTATTACTGTTAATGGTGATATTATGATAAGACCTGTTCAGTTGTAACGTATGATCATTAAGCTCTTTATAATTGAAACCCAACTGTTCCAAGGTATCCTTCATAATAAGCATTGATCTTATTTCACAAACCATTATAATTTGATCAGACATTTTTATCTTCCTTTCATATGAACGCTTTGAGTAACTGGCGGGTGATCTTTTTTAGTGCTCTTAATGATCTTTCCCGCTTCTTTAGCAGCTTCTGCCAGTTTATAGCACTGGTCGCTTTGTTCCAGACCCTCTATGACAGTCTTTCCACCTGGTTTAATTGTAATTTTTGTGTTTGGTAACACAGTCACACTCCTTTCAATTATGGTAATTTATCTAAATTTCTAAATTTTTCACTATATGCAAATTGATTATTGGGTAATAAAATTATCCCCCACTTCTTCATGAAAGCTTCCATATCCTTCTTATGCCATTCAGTAACACCAGAGGAGGCATTCAACCGATGCAATACCTGTGATCCCGGTTCATACCATACTTCCCATCCTTCAGATCTGGCATGATAACAATAATCTGAGTCTGAGTATAACAAAAACATTGATTCGTCCATGGGACCTATCTTTTCTACCATCTCTCTCCGAAACATGACAGAAGCGAAATTCACCCA
>DATKUO010000053.1:0-2803 GCA_035530515.1 Bacteroidales bacterium | reverse complement strand
GATTTTGGAAATGTCCGCACGGAGGTTCTATATTCTATATTTTGACGATTGCCACTCCGAAGCATTTTCGGTGAGATCCATATTACATGAACCGTATCACTTTCTTCGATGACCAGGACACCCTTCCATTTGGTAAATATGCAGTAGCACTCTACTAATCTGCGAAGATATTTAATGCCTCGTTTTCTCATGCTGATTTAAGTAGATTTCTGACTTTACGTTCGGCATTTTTCTTGTTTAATGCAAGAATCCTTATGCCGTCTATATCCCATTCTTTAATACCACGCTTTAATAGACGCTCTCTTCTTTTTGCGTCTCTAATTACCTTTAATTCTTCAATTTCTTCCTGGGTTAGCTCTTTCCATAAATGACCCATTGATGAATTACCCAACACTGCCCCCATCATGGCAAATGCCAATAACATTTGATATGCCCTACCTTTCATAATTCCTTTTCTCTTTTAAGTTGTTTAACCCGTTCGGTGTATATATCAATCAATTCCTGTAATTCTGCACGTGACCACTTCTTTGTAATGTTTTTCCTGTCTGTCAGTCCGACAATTTTCTCAGATCCGTAGGTTTCTAACATATAATTCATATATCCGATCTTTGGCTCAGAAGAAAATCTATTGCAATACATACATTCGGGATGCACATTCATTTCATCCCAACGGACTGACTTGTTCCTGCGGGAATAGAAATGTCCGGCATCTATGTCCCGCCAGAATCTACGCTTACCGCAATTCACACATGTACAAAACCCCCAATCGTCTGAGTAATTTAACCGGATATATTCGCTGAAAATTTTATCCAGCTTCTTTTCGAGTGTGCTAAGTTTGGTCTTCATCCAATTTTATATAAGCTGTTGTAAAATAATTCTGCCCATGAAAAAACATTGAGTGATAAATATCAATAAGACACCATAATTGTTCCTCAAAACCACCATCTTCTGTTTTTCTATTATCCAACCATCTTACGATTTGTATTCTATCTAATCTATAATATTCTTTTGTTAATTCAAAAATCTTATCCCATCCACGCTGGTTCGGATATATGACAACCTTATTGTTTATATTAAATTTCATTATGTTTGATCTTCACGTTGTTCGAGTTCTTTTCTTAATACTGCTATTCGCTGTTCTATATTACATAAAGTTCATTATCTCCTGTTCGATGTTTTCCTCGGTTATCCCAAGCAGTTTAATGACTACATCTATCATTTTTGAATAGAGTTCGCCAAATTCCAGATCATCCATTTTCGCAAAACTTATTGACTTAGGCAGATAAACCAATCCCTTATCGGTTGCTATCTGTTTGAAAAATCCCGCTTTCATTATCATTACCGCTCGGAAATCCTCAAAAGTGTCATACTCATCCTGATTTGAAAAAGCCATGTTCAAAAGAGCAAAGAACTTGCGATGAAATCCGAGGTTCCTCGGTTTGGTTATCTCCGCTTTTACGGTTTCCCCGACAGCAATCTTCTTACACGATTCGTGGTCTGAATCATAGGTCGGGATTAATAACCCGTTAGCATTCTTTGTCAGATAGACCTCCATTAGAACGGCTGCCATTCCGTGTTCAACCTGGGAGAGGTATGCGGATCAATCTCTTCTGCTTCTTCCGGCGGGTCTGGTTCTGGATCTTCCCCCTTACCGTTAATAAGAAATTCAAGTATCTCAACTCTTTTTTCAAGAATATCAACCTTTGATGGAATTTTAAATTTGTCGTATTCCTTCCCGTTGTATTCCTCTTTAAAGAGTTCCAGGTAAAGTTCATCACCGCCATTTGCTTTGGCAATTATATCAACTTGCCAATCGCTAAAAAGCCAGTTGTTGTACCATTTGCCTCCTATCTTGACACCACACTTCGTACCCTTCCATTTGCGCCCATTCTTTTCACCTTCCTTTACTTCGCCGACATTTGCCTGTTCAATAATGTATTTTTTCATCTCTTTTCAATTTTATATTTTGATGGATAAATTCTGTTCTTTGGTTTTGCTTCGGGATTTTCTTCGCCGTAAATCAATAAAACACTTTTGAAGATATTAAACAAATGCTCGTAAGGTTTGTCTGGCGGGATAAGTTTCCACTTAACACCCTGTATGTTCTTCCCTGATTTGTCACGCCCCCTTGTTGCAGCTTTCAGATGAAGTACCCCCATCCTATCAATCTGTATTTTTCCCTGAACGGCATAACGATAAGCAGCAATCTGGAGAAAATAAGTCGGATAAACAGCATTACCGAACTTGAAATCAATAAGCCAGTTTTCATCCTGAATCTGACAGATAAAATCAAGCGTTCCGGCATAACGAAACTCATCGCAAAATACATTCATTTCAGAGGCATGAATCTTGTCCACAAAATTTTCATAGAAATCAATAAACCCTCCAATTCCACACCACTCCTGTTCGTTGTAAATTTTATCATCCCATTCTATCTCCCTGCCTGATACTATCATTTCGATAGCATTATGTACCTTAGAGCCAGATTCGGCGGCTCGTTCGGCTATTGCTTTTGCTTGGTTGCCAACATCCTTTAACCACTGGGTAAAAGCTGGTCCTTTGGGATAGACTTCAAGAATCGTAGTAACAGAAGGATAATAGTCATCACCCTTTTTGTAAAACCTGTCATCTAAAAATTCAACAACGGTCGGGATTGAGGTTTTTATTTCCATAGCTTTATAGTTTATTCTGGTTCTGGAGCGGTTTATCATGCCAACTAACTGCCCTTTTGATTTCTGCTATATTATCATTGGTTAGTATATCACAATGAGCAATAGAATCCATCCAAATAGAATCCCTCTCA
>DATKUO010000052.1:0-4275 GCA_035530515.1 Bacteroidales bacterium | reverse complement strand
CCGAAACCAACATCCTGCGTTTCGGCGGCGCTTGGGATAATGGCGCGGCTGCGGGGGTCGGTTATCTGCTTTCGAGGAGCGATGCGTCGGATTCGAATCACAATCTCGGTACGCGCCTGAGTTTCTTGAAGCCGTAAAATTGCAAAACGTAACGCGGAGAATTTTTTCAGGTTTGAAAACGTAATGCTTTTGGTTCCTGCTTTTCGGTGGCAATTGGAATAATGGCGCGAATACAGGAGTCAGTTATCTGAATTCGACTAACGCTGCGTCGGCTTCGAGTCGCTATGTCGGTGCAAGATTATCAATGTTAAAACCGTAAAAGGAAAACCGTATGAAAAGACTATCATACATTTTAGCTTTTTTACTCTTATTCACTTCATTTGCTTATGCTCAGAATGAAGTGAAAACTACAAATGAGGGTGGAATTGAAATAAATGGCTACATCCGAGGCACTAAATCCTTTTGGTGGAGCCAGCCGCAGCATGTAGAAATCTCTTCGGCAAATCCGGGAGCTTCCGGTGCGACGTGGGTGCCTGTAGGAGCTGATAATCTTAGAGGTTGGCAGCTTAATGCGGATGCAGAAACTCTTACCTTTGAAGGAGATATTCATGCAGATTGGGATGAAGAAAGTGATATAGAAATTAAAATGATCTTTGAAAGTAATGTAGCAAATGGAGGTGGAAATACTACTGATACAACGGATTTTCAACTTATAGCATATTATAAGGGTGAGGGAGAGGCTACTAATAAAACGCAGACAGTTACAGGAGCATGTGCTGTAGGGCAGATAGCTGATCATGAGTTGTTTGTCTGTGCAATATTAATAGATTATGACAAAGCGAATAATGTAGTGCAGATTGGAGATAAATTTAATTTTGTCCTTAATTTAGTCACCGGCACAAGTGAAGTGGCGGATGTGACTATAAATCATATTCATATGCGGTATAGGAAAACAAAGGTGGCTGTGGAGATTTGATTTGCAAGAGGTCAGAGATAATTTTGTGCCTTTAACCAGTTTGGAGTAAAGTAAAGGAGAATATAAATGTCAGTAACCCTTGTATCCACAATAGGCGGCTCAACATCTAATACCTATGTAACCTTGGCGCAGGTAGATACCTATATGGAGGGGGTTCCTTGGTTTGATTCTATATGGGACGACTTAACGGATGCGATAAAAAATTCTCGTATTTTACAGGCTGCAAGGGCCATAGACCGGTTAAATTTTCAAGGTGCAAAATATCTCGATGATCAGGCAATGGAATTCCCCCGTGATATTACAGATCAATCTACAGATATCGGGGGAATGCCTCAAAAAGTTAAAGATGCTCAGTGTGAATTGATTATTTGGCAATATCAGCATATGGATTCAAGCACAGGTGAGGCAGACAAAGAACTGAGTGAAATAGGATTGGGAAAAAGTGAAATCAGTCTTAAATTTGCTCAGAATAAATCGCCGGAAAATAACCTGGCCGGTGGGATGCCTGAATCGGTTAGGGCACTATTAAGAACTTGGCTTTTATCATTGTGTAATGTTGAACTTTTACGAGCTTGAATTATGGGTCTTATATCAGCAAATGCGGTTAAATCTGTTGTTAATAGGGTTTTAAAAGATACCTCTATTACTGTAGCTGTTACCTATAAGAGCCTGGCAAGTGTTTTTGATCCAACTACCAGAGAGACAACCGAAACCATTACAAGTATTTCTTGCCGAGCCCTAAAATCTGAATATAGCTCAGACGAAATAAATAAATCGGGCGGGCGCATTCAAAGCTCCGATCTTAAATTTTTAATTCGGGCCGATGCTCTTTCGGCTATCACACCAAAGGTTTCGGATAGAATTTATTGGAATAGCCGGGATTGGGAAATATTGGGTGAACCTAAACAGGCAATCAAAACTATATCTATCGGCAGCACAAATATAATGTTTCAATTTCACTGTAGGTAATCGATATGCCGTTTACACATAATTTTGACGGGTTTTTTAAATCGGTTCAAAAGAAGCTTGATAAATTTGAAGAAAAAAAGCTTGATATCTGCAAGGGTGTTAGTATCCAGTGTTTGGGTGATTTACAGACCGAATCGCCTGTCCGGCACGGTAGATATAGAGCTGCACATACTTTAACAATTATGGAACCGTCAAATTATGTGCCGCCGCCGAATTTAACCAAAGCCGAATATGAGTCTTTACGACTAAAACAATTACTTGATGCCAGGGATAAATTAGGCAAAATCAATCTTAAACATGGCTTGAAGATATGGATTGTTGATAATGTTGATTATGCCACATTTATCGAGGACGGGAGCTATACCAAACATGCAGGGGCACCAAAACAGGTTTACGGTAGGGTGGCTGCAAGATTTGACAGAATATTAAAAAAAGAATTGACTAAATCATGAGCGATACCTGGGATGATATAGAAAAAGCGATCTGTGAGTATATTGAGACAAATTGGACAGCAACACCTATTCAGTACCCTAATCAAAAATTTGACCCTGAAGCGGAATTAAAAGCGGCCAGTAAAACGGTATGGATGCAATTTCATATTATCCCCGTCGATGATTGGCAGCATATAATAACAGGCGGCAATACAGGTCAAATGCATAGAGGGATTTTGCACTTTAATTTATTTATCCTTAAAAATACAGGGACAGGGAAATTAACGGAATATATTGACGATTTAAGGGATTTATTTAATCATCATTCCATTACTATCGGGACTCATACGCTTCAATTTGGTGTCCCTAAGCCACAACCCGAGGGGCCTGATGGTAAATGGTGGAGAAAACCCTTAAAGGTTGAATTTGAATATTTGGAATAAGCGAAAGGAAAGTCAACGTGGAATGGAATCCTAACTGGGCAACAGATAAAGAGTTTAAGGATTTTTTCATAAAACGAAAAGGTCTAATTATCGGTCGAGGACAAAATGATGATTATCAAATACAATCGGCGCTAAACCGTTTTCATGGAATAAAAATCGGTTGTAATCGTGCTTATGTGTCTTGTAAGATAGATATTTTAATTTGGATGGACCCTGCTTTTTTTGAAAAAAATTGGCATGAAATAAAAGAGCTTGATTGCCTTAAATTTGCGCTCAATCCGGTTCATTATGATCACCATGGCATAACCGATATTCGAGGGATAAAAGCAAATCACCCTGGAAGATGTTCTCTAAACATTGATTCGGGATTTTATCCTTGTAATTTGTCGGGTTATGTGGCTTTAAATTTAGCTCTTATTATAGGGCTTAACCCTATCTGGTTATATGGTTTTTGTCCCAATACGGACATAGTAAGGCAACGATCCGAGAGCTTTAAAATGCTGGCTGATTGGGCTAATAAAAATAGACGGCAAATATATATCGCTGACGAAGAAAGTTATTTAAGAAAGTTTTTTGAATATAAAAAAATACCCTTACGGGCGAATAAACGTAAATTGAAAAAAGAAACAAATTAATACTTTATAATATTATAATAACTAAATATGAGTACAGGTCGGGGAATTCTGCCTGTACTCCCTGTCGTCCGGAAGGACTTTATGTTTGGCGGGTATCGTCAAGCAAGCATATCTTAAATTTATTCATTATCACTAATACAACTACGGAATTTTTATATTTTATTTAGGAGGTTGAAACGATATGTCTCAATCAAATCGCTTTAGAACTCAGTGCTTGCTTGAGTACGAGACTTCATATAAGGTGGCGCCCTCTTCGGCTACGGCTGTGAAGTTGGGGTATAACAGTACAACTTTAAAATCATCGAGGCCACTTTTAAAACCGGGCACAATCCGCGGAAACAGAAACCCTACTATACCCTTTCGGGGAAATACTGATGTTTCAGGAGATATTGTTGTCCCAGTGGATCTAATAGGTATAGGATTTTGGCTGAAATTACTTCTTGGCACACCATCAACAACCGGCTCAGAATCACCCTACACCCATGTTTTCTCAGTAGGCAATACTGTTCCTTCGGCCATTATTGACAGAGGATTTGTAGATAATACCCTTTATTATAAATACGACGGGATAAAAGCCAATACTTTTGCAATTACATTTGGCGGCGAAAATGAATTAACTGCAACATTAGGGCTTATAGGCTCAAGCCCAACCAAAGGCACAAGTGCTTATGATGCTTCGCCCACGGATTACACGTCAATTGCTACTCGATTTGAAAACATGGAACTGACTATTGAAGAAGGCGGGTCTTCAATTGCTAGTATCACCGAAGCGACCTTAAATATCAATAATAATCTGGATGGTTCTGCTTATTGTATTGGTG
>DATKUO010000051.1:0-11720 GCA_035530515.1 Bacteroidales bacterium | reverse complement strand
AACCATCAGGTCGTTATAATACTTTGACCATGTCTGGTCCCCGCGGGCGGCTATACATTCTTCGCACTCGCACTCAGTGAAAAGAAAATCGTCTATCATGATTTCATCAAATATCCCTGCAGTGTATTCAAATATCTTCTGCAGCTCTTCCTGTGATCCTTTATCGCTATAACATGGCCCACCCCATCCCATACCGACACCGTTTTTCCCCAAACGGGTGGTTGTGACACATCCCGAAACACTGAATCCTTCCTTCAGAAACCTGTCTCTTGCACTTACCAATGTCGCTCGTTCAGCATAATACGCGCCACGGAAAGATTCAATATATACTTTCGTAATTCCGGTTTGTTTGCACCAGTTGACGGCATTATCCAATCCAGCTGTGGTCGATAGATAATCGCGCACATTCTGTGCTGTAAACAGTGTGGTAATTGTCAGAACATCTTTGTTCTTTTTCGCCGTCTCCCATAGTGACTGCGAATAAACAGAGGTGACGCTCATAATAACTACCGTTAATCCAATACCGATTGGTAATATTCTTCGCATAAATTTTGTCTTATTCATTTGGTATATAATTAATTATGGGGTCTAAATATTAATTTTCCCGATTATCAACAAGACTGAACCCCTTAGCCCTGCTATTAATCGTTTCACAGCAATTTGGTTTGAATATAAGTTCGTCGATCCGCTCACTAATCTTATTAAATAAATCTATTCCCTGCTTGACCACAAATGGTTTTATCAAATAAGATCATTTTTAGTGTTGAAGGAAAATGGTGATAATATCCAATGAGGTCGCGTCTTTAAATCCCATACATATTTGTCTTTTCCTTTTTGTCAAGACAAATGGTAACTCATTAATTATCTGTTATATACATGTCTTATGGGTTACAATATATTTAAAACCTATTGCTTATGACTTGTCTACCTCCCGAAAAGGGCTTAACATTTTACAAATCAAAAAGAAGAAAATATAATTGAAACCAAAACCGTAATTAATAAGAAAATTACGGTTTTGGTTCTATATAAAATAGAATTATCCCTTTCTTAAGTTCTTTAAAATTATCTTCATTAATCCCAACCTGGATTTTGGCTAATACTTGGGTTTAGAGACAAAAAATAAAGATCTATAGGAAATAAGTAATGCTTGCTTTCGTCAAATACCGGATTTCCCCAGTTAGTTCCTTTGTAAACATCAACGTACTCCACTCCATTAACCAATGATGTTTTAACAGTAGCCTCTCCCAAAGGGTCATATTTGGCTCGTGCTGCGTCATCCCATCGCATTCCTAATGAAGGGCCAATCAGCTTTTTTCCTTGTTTCCAACGTCTTAGGTCCAGGTAGCGCAACCCTTCTGCGAAGAGTTCAACACGGCGTTCGCGACGAATTTCAACAATTAACGGAGAAACACCATCGTTTGCATATCGTGGATCAACTGGGATATTAGTCATGTCCATGTGAATCATTCCCACCCGGTCACGTAATTTGTTTATACTTATATCCAAATCTGCTTGTGTAAGAGACCCCAATTCTGCTTTGGCTTCTGCATAGATCAGATAAACCTCTCCTAACCGTATTATTATGGAAGGAAGTTCATGCTGACCCCAGCCAAGACCAGCGTCAATGGCATTATAATATTTTAAAAAGTGGTACCCTGAAAGGGATTTGACACCTCCTGTCATACCATTAACTCTTGGATAATTATATGAAGTGCTCCTGCCAAAATTATAATAAGCCTGATCGGCAGGATGAAGTACAGATTGCCTCAACCGCGGATCCCTGTTTTCAAAAACATTTTCGTAAATTTCATCTCCCTTATAGAGAGGAGAAAGTGTAATTGGTAATCCGTCAGTACAGAGATAATCTTCCACCATACTTTTTGTTGGGCCTTCGCCACCATTAACATTAGCATTATTAACAGCGACCCCTAATTCGTATTTTCTCCAGTATAAAACCTCTTTATTTCCTGCAAGGGTTTTTAAAACTTGGAAACTAGCACTGTAATCATGTTCCGTATTACCTGTAGAATACAATGAATACTTACTATTTTGCATTAGTTCTAATGCGGCATCAGCAGCTTTCTGTAGCCATTTATTTGGATCTGTCCCTCCGTGATATTTCCGCCATGTACCCTCGAACAGGCATAATCTTGAAGTTATTGCTAAAGCTGCCCATCGGTTAATTCTGCCTGGGGCACCGCCATCATTCCAACTATCTGGAAGCTTTTGACAGGCAAATTCGAGATCTGCCAGTGCTTTTTCCATCACCTCCTCCCTCGGAGTCCTATTAGCAGTCAATTCTTCAGAATCGGTACTCAATTCTTTATCAATCCAATTGGCATCTCCAAATTTCGCACAAAGGTCAGCGTAATGCCAACCCCTAAAAAGCCGTGCTTCAGCAGTATAATTATCTATTATATCTTGACCGACTTTTGCTTTGCTATAATTTGCAAGCCCAATATTGATTGCACGAATAAGACCAAAGCCCTGATATCTTAACCACTGTTCACCACCTCTCCAGCTACCACCGGATTTAACAATGTGTACACCAGCTCTTATTTCAAACATATATTCATGTCGGGAGTTACCGCTAGTCAAATTGTCTGACATACAATCGAGATTCCAATTATTCAGATTATAGCTATTATTACCGCTCCACATATTTTCACCATTTCCCCACAGGATGGTTGTATTGTTAAAGTGGTCCATACACATATCATAAAGGCCGTTATTGTATACTTTCAGGTCATTCTCCGAATTCCAGAAAGTTGCATCGCTGATCTGGTCTAATGGATATCTATTAAGATAATCCTCACTGCAACTGTCAAAAAGTATGACTGCAGTAGAAAACAAACAAATTATTATAAGTATTTTTTTCATTACATTTTTTTTTATAGGTTTATTAGAATCCAACTCTTAATCCTAATGAGTAAATACGCTGAAAATAGTACTCCTGTGTTAGGGTTGTAGTTTGCTCCGGATCCAATGGTATATGCATTTTTGTGAATTCCCACAAGTTAAGGCCGGAAAAATAAACATTGAGCATGCTTATCCCCACTTTATTGAGTAGTATAGTTGGTATGCTGTAATTCAATGTCAGACTTTTCAGCCTGATGTAGGCAGCGTTCTGTACATATCTAGATTGAGGTGTTATATTCTTATAATCACCATTGGAAGTTACCATAGGCGCACCGAAATAAGCATCGCGATTATCTTCACTCCAAGATTCTGTCAGAAAATAATTTTGGATCTCCCCGGAAGCGTATGGGTAGAAAGATACCCAGTTACCGGGCTGTGGCAGGTAATCCCGGAACAACCCCTGAAAGAAGATGTTCAACGTCCAATTTTTGTACTTAAGATCGGGATTTAGTCCAAAGGAATATCTGGGTGTATTATTCCCAATAACCTTTCGGTCACCAGGATCAGATAAAGTATTGTTTCCTGCATTAATTTTACCATCTCCATTAAGGTCTTTATACGCCATATCTCCAGGACGCCAGTTTGGACCTATTGCTGTTTGGTCGGCATGCTGAGTAATTTCAGATTCAGACTGGAAAATTCCTTCGGTTTCATACCCCCAAATCTCACCTAGATCCTTCCCTACGTAATTTTCTGAAAGTGCCCCACTAGGATTGTCGTATTTGGTAATTTTTGACTTGTTGTCAGAAATGCCAAGAGTAAACTGATAACCCCAATCTGCACCAATATTATCTTTCCAGGAAAGCGATAGTTCCCAACCTGATGTCCGCAAGTCGGCAGCATTGGCTTTAGGTCCGGCAGTACCCAGCATTGGTGGATACACTACATTCATTAACATATCTTTAGTGTCCCTGGTATAAGCATCAAATGAAGCATCAAACCGTCCAGAAAACAGAGTTAAATCAAGTCCGATATTTTGTGCAACCACACGTTCCCAGGTCAACGTAGGGCTGACCAAACCTGCTGGTCTTACAACTGCAATTTGCCCTGAAGACATTATAAAGGGTGACATTTGTCCTCTCATTGTAGGAATATATGGATAATAATCACCGCCCAGCATTTGATTCCCTAGTTCTCCGTATGAGGCACGTATTTTCAGGTTATCCAGCCATCCTCTTGTTCCATCTAAGAAGGACTCATTAGAGATTCTCCAACCTAAAGAAGCCGACGGGAAAAATCCATAGCGATCCTCTTGTGGGAAACGCGATGAACCGTCGTACCGCCCGTTGAGCTCTACCAGGTATTTTTCTTTATAATCATAATTCATCCGAAAGAATACACCTCTCAGTGCAACATGGGATTTCCCACCTGTAGCATTTTGTGTCCCGACAGTGGCATTCAGATCGGGAACCGAAGGGGTAAGTAAACTCCTGGCTCTGGCAGCGATTTGTTGGTTTTGGGCCAATTCCTGATTATAACCAAACATGACTTTCGAATGATGATCATTAAACTGGTCAAAAGTGTATTCAGCAAATGCATCAAATACATAGTACCTGTTATAATTGTTTTGATTTAATATAAAGTCATCAGCACTAAAACCATAGTTTGTCATAGGAGTCGATAATAGATTATTGGATACAACTTCAATCTTGCTGGCAACATCCTGATAATTTCTGTTGTACCTGTTAAATGATAAATTACTGATGATATTCAATCCCTTAATTGGGTTCAGTGTTATCCCCTGTGTTAACCATATGTCATCGGTTTGAAAAGTCTCACGCCCGCCTTGTTCCAGATATGGGAAAAAGTTAGTACCTCCAAAATACATCCCGATGTACTGTTTATATTTATCACGATCACCTGGTGTAACATAGGTAGGCAAATCAGGGAACTGAATCGCGTTACTCGGCGACACCCTTGCTGCGGAATTTATATTAACATCCCAGTTGTAAAAGTGTGGCTTGTCGCTTTGCTCAATGTTAGTTGCAATCTTTTCGGTGAGGGTTAGCCATTTATTTATTATAAAATCGGCTTTCATTAAAATGTTGTACCTCTTATAATTTTCATTCTTTTCCTTGTTCTTCAAATAGCCATCTTTACTCAGATAGCCAAAAGAAACATAGAAGGATGATTTTTCTGTAGCCCCTGAGATTGAAAAGTCATATTTTTGTTGGGGTGCAAAGTCAGCTATCAATTTGTTCTGATAATCGTTATTCCCATAATATTCTAAGGTTCCATTTCTTAATCCCCATTCATTTTCCACCGTCGGATTTGCTTGCCAGTTCTTTATACCTGCAATATAGGTTGCGTCATACCTGTCGTTACCATATGAACGCTGGTACGCTTGGTTCCATGCCAAGGCAGCCTGTAAAGGATCTCGAACCACATCCATAAGGAAAATAGGTTTAGCCATTGACTGCTCAGTGCTTAAGAATAAATTAATCTTCCCAGATTGTCCTTTTTTTGTTTCAACAAGGATAACCCCAAATGCAGCTCTTGCCCCATAGATAGCAGCGGCAGCAGCGTCTTTCAATACAGAAATACTTTTAATGTCATTGGGATTAATCATTTCCAAATCCATCGGAACACCGTCAACCAGAATCAGTGGTGAACCACCATTAATCGACTCATAACCTCTAATGTTAAAATCAGAGGAAGTTGTAGGGTCTCCATTTCTTTGAGTAATATTCAGGTTGGGGATTACCCCTTGTAAAGCATTACCTACTGATACAGCTGGCCTTCTTTCAATCATTTCGGCAGTGGCGACACCAACGGCACCGGTTAGGTTAGCCTTGCGCTGGGTGCCATAACCAATTACTACTACTTCTTCCAAAGCCAGCAGAGATGGAACTAATGAAATATCAAAAGTTGTTCTTCCGGCAACAGGTATTTTCTGTAAATTATACCCTATAAAGGTAAATAAAAGTACGGCTTGATCATTTTGTACATCTATTGAGAATTCCCCATTGGCATCAGAAATAGTTCCAATTGTTGTACCTTCGACCTGTACATTAACCCCAGGCAAAGGAATTCCATTTTCATCTGTAATTTTGCCCGTAATTTGTCTTTGCTGAAGCTCAGTTTCTGATGTAACAGACAATAGGTTTTTATCCAGTGGATCAGTGGTTAATAAGATCTTCCTGTCTAGAACTACATAATTTACATTAGTCTCCTGGAAAAGATAGGCTAAAATATTATCAATTAGCATGTCTCTCTCTTCGATATCTACAATCCTATTTATATCGACCTGTTTCTGGTTGAATATAAAGTAGAATTCACTTTGATTTTCTATCTCATCCATCACCTGCTCAAGAGTGATGCCCTTCATGTCAAGTGTGACTTTTGCAGTTTGTGAATATGTATCTGTCCCAAAAACATTTGCTATGCTCGTTATTATAATAAGTATACATATTTTAACTTCCATAACTAGTTTTTTTAAGGATACGTGTTCAAATCCATGTAAATAATAATTTTTTTTCATAAGTTTGTAATGTTTCTGTTAGGTTATTATTCATTCTGAGTAACTTAACTTTCGGCAGGAAGGTGGCTCTAACACTTTCCTGCTTTTTTTCAGGTTTGTTTCTTCATAAGCAGCAAATTTTAGGTTTATAATCTATTATATGTTTTTGTAGGTTATTATAACTTTCTTTTTAAGATAGATCCCATCATCTTTTGCTCTCCCTTCTTCAATTTTGTAATTGATTGGTAAACTCCGTTTCATGAAATATAGAACCTCTTCAAGATTTTCATCAAAGAATGTTGCCCGAAATCTCAAATCTCCGAAATAATTTCCACGCAATTCGATATCAATATTGTACCATCTTTCTAACCGCTTGGCAACAATATCGATCGGATCATTTCTGAATATAAGCATGCCATCTTTCCAAGATACATATTTCTGAGGCTGAATATATTCAAAAGAAAATTTGTTAAGAGACTTATCATATTTAACAAGTTCGTTGGGAATCATTGTGTATGATTTATTCATCTCCGCATCATTAAGAATCAATTTGCCTTCCTCTAATACAACCTCAATATCTCTTTCATCTTCGTATGATGCAACATTAAACCTTGTACCCAAAACAGTAATACTAATCTTATTTGTGCTTACCACAAATGGTCGCTCAGGATTATTTTTAACATCAAAGTATGCTTCACCTTGAAGAGTTATCCTTCTATCTCTTAGATAATCTCCTCTATATCTCAAACTCGAAGAACTGTTTAACCATCCGATTGTTTCATCTGGCAGATTAAACTGTACCTTACTCCATGCAGGAGCCTTAATCTCAACCCACTCAGTATTACTCTTATAAGAATTATTATAGAAATTTATCCCTGAATATATTAATAATGGTAATGCAAGTATTGCTGCTATTGTGACGCTCCATTTGACAAAATTTCTGAATAAATAGCGATTCTTAAATCCTGTTTTTTTTGTATTTATCTCATAATGTATCCTATAAAGGATATGATCAAGATTTATATCATAACCTTCATTTTCTTGTAATAATTCATTCCATTTTTTTTTAATTTGGCATTTTATGTCATCCTCTTTATTACGATCACTGAAAAGTTTTTGCAGATATTCCTTATCTTCCTCTGAATAATCAGCTTTGAAATATCGGTTTAGCCTTTCATTATCCAAGTCGTTTAACGCCATATAATATTATTATTATTTTATTTATCAATATTGGATTTTAATCATCCATATTATAATCTCCAATTTTGCCTCAAAAACATTGTTTTGTTAAAAAAAAGCAGCCCCCCCTATGTATGAGAACTGCTTTTTACCTAAACCCATTAACCTAACCTAAGAAAATTCACTTGCATAAGTTATTACTTAATAAATGTAATATCCATTTCAAACCATTTACACCTATTTGAGTAATAAAAAAATCAGTAAATAAGACTGTTAATAAGAACTTATTATTAATAATCATTTGAAAGCAATTGTGACTCAAATATATATCAAGACAAAACTCCCAAATGTAGAGAAATTGTAAATCTATTGATTTTGGGTTTTTGTGTTTATCGATTAATTAACACTAGCCGTAAGTAAGCTATGATATGCTGCTATTAAGTCTAAAATTTAACGATAGTTATATCTCTACCCCTTAAGTTATTATTTCATAATTTCCCGGCTAAGATTATCTCTGATAAATTTTAATGCACTGGTTAATTGATTTTCCACAGTCTTATGGCTGATTTTTAATATTTCAGAAATCTCATTCACCTTCAATCCTTCGAACCTGCTTTTTATGAAAATATCCCTACGTTTCTCCGGTAACTTATTAGCTAATTCTTTAATATACTCGTGAAGTGAATCATAATTAACCTTATCGGACGTCTGTGTATCAAAATCATTAGAGATCCCGGAATTAATATACCTTTTAAAATATTCACTTCTCCGGAAATGCTTAAGGATTAAATTAAATGCTATAGAAAAAAGATATGATTTAAAAGAAAAATTATCCTTCAGCTCCTTATGTTTCTCCCATATTTTTAAAAAGACTTCCTGGACTACTTCCTCTGAATCGGGACATGATTTTAAATATCCATAGGCAAACCGGTACAATAAGGGGCTATATGCTCTAAATAAAGTATTGAATGCCTGGATATTACCTTTTGATAATTTTTTTATTAACTGATTCTCGCTTTCAAGTGAAATATATTTCATTTTCTGAATATTATCTCTTTAGTATTGCCAAATATACTAAATTAAAAAAAAATTACAAGTGGTGCGTAGACTATTAATAATCATTTGCAAATATTTGATATTAAATACAATATAGGCGTTATTTGATTTTTTGATTTGATTTGACCTGTAGTTTTGTACATTTAAAGTGCAGAACTATGAATTCAAGTAAGTATGTCTTTGCTCAGCTGTTACAGTATGTTAACAAATACGAGTTTGAAAAATGTGTGATCCGATACAAGGGAGACCATCGTGTCAGAGGATTAAACTGTTGGAACCAATTTACCCAACTCTTTTTTGGATAACTTACTTCTCGTAATTCTCTGAGAGATATTTGTTTATGCTTAAGAGCCCATAGAAATAAACTCGATCATCTTGGCATCAAGCAAAGTGTTAATCAATTGACCTTATCTCGGGCAAACGAGAATCGAGACTGGAGGATTTATTCAGACTTTGGTGAGTACCTTATAAAATTAGTCAGACCTCTTTATGCTGATAGTCCGATACCCAATGTTGATATTGATAATGATGTTTTTGCTTTGGATTCAACTACTATATCTTTAAGTATAAAGCTATTTAGTTGGGCAAGAGGAAAATACTCAAGAGGGGCGATAAAGATGCATACTATGCTTGACTTAAAAGGGAGCATTCCAACCTTTATCTTAATTATCTTGATCAAAAATCGACATTATACGATTTATCAAAGTATTTCAAATCTTTGATCTCTTTTACGATTTGATATGCGCATTGAGCTTTTATCCCCCCAGATTTTAGTTTGGTTTAACCTCAAATATTTATTTCAAAATCACACCCTAAATTTATACCTTTACTGATATACATTACGCTGATGATTTACTAAGTTGGGGAATTTTCGGGATAGTCGGTTTTCAATGCTTTGGATAATGAAGGCCGGGTTTTACTTATGGCAGTATATAAGGAACAAGATCGTAACCTTCGGTTCATATTGTAAAAATATGTGAAATGATTGGGTGTATGAAACTTAAACATCTTAAAAGAAAAAATGAATGCAAAAAAACTGATGGTAAATTTTACCTTTTGTGTATACCTATCAGGATTAATAACTATTCTTATAGGTTGCGGCGATAAAAATATCGGAGCACAAAAAACCTTCCCTGCGGCTGAATGGGAGAAATCATCACCGGAAAGTCAGGGGATTGACTCTGCTAAGTTACAAAGTGCCATGGATTACCTTACGAACCTTTATGAAGGTTCTGGCCCGGGAGGTATCATTATCATCCGGAATGGTTATAACATTTGGAATACCAACGAGATCGATAAACACCATAATTTGTACTCAGCTGGCAAAATATGGTTCGCTTTGGCTGCAGGGAAAATGGTTGAAGAGGGGTATTGCAATATGGATTCACCTGTCAGGGAATGGGAACCATTGTTGTCAACTTATGATGGTTATGAAAAAATGACACTCCATCATCTTTTAACGTTTACATCAGGTTATGATGCAGTAAATCCTGGGCATTTGGACAAGTGGGATAATCTTAATGATGATTGGTCTGTAACCCCTTTCAACCCTTCAACACCATTATTTGCCCCAGGCACTGCTTTCCTTTACTGGGATGACGCGGTTCATATGCTTATTCGGGTGCTTACGTCCAAATTAGGGCAGACAATGGAAAGTTATGTGCGTTCTAAGATTACCGATCCCATTGGTCTTACTGATTTCACCTGGGATAAAATATCAGATGTTTTCCCTGGTTACGATGAATCAAAAATTAGTGGAGTAGACATAAATGCGATATACATCTATACAAGCGCGAGCCAATTTGCCCGGCTGGGCTACCTGTTTTTAAACAAAGGGAAATGGAATGGGATACAAGTGATTGAGAAGAGCTTTGTGGAAGATGTAACAAAAAACCAGGTTCCAGCAACAATATCACTTTATAAAAACATTAATACGGATACAAATTTTATCATGGGGGAACATGCCGATTTGGATGGGAGAGGGTGTTCTGGTTATATGGTTTGGGTAAATGGTATTGAAGCAAACGGGAAAAGGCATATGCCTGATGCACCTCCCGGCACCTACTACGCCAATGGTGGTTGGAGTTTGCTATTTGTTATTCCTGAGTGGAACATGGTCATTGCACGTACAGGCGAATACCGACCTAAAGGAGGGGTGGTATCTGCATATAATGAAACTTTGAAAAGAATCGGGGAGGCAATTAAAGATGATAAACCTACAATTAGAGGAGAATAGAAAGTTTCTCTTAGATTACATCCAAAGGCTGAATTGACCTATCATTTTTCTGACAACCAATACCCTGCAATTCGTCAGGAATTGTATAAAAAGGTGCTTTAAATGCCGGCCCGCCTGTGAAATATTCTTTGTCCTGATCAATATGAGGATTCAAATCTATGTAAATTAATCTGTAAAGTGAAACCAGGATTACTAACCAAATGTATAAGGTTTTTCTAGGACGAGACAATATTTACAATATCTTTAGAGGAGAGGAGCTGATAGCAACGCTATATATCAGTCCATATCACAAAAAGAACTCGGGAAAGGCTCCAAAAGGCTTTAAACTGGAAAGATTACTATGAGAATAAATAACAAAGTCTTTGATTATATTGCAGGGATGATCTTCATTTTTGTAGTCGACCTGGCAGTATGCTCGTTATGCATGCTATTCCTGAATATTACTTTCCCTGAATGCCTTATCTATTCTGCAATAAATGCACTATGGATGCCATTAGTGCTACCCGGGATCATGAATAGATTAAATTCTCCAGGAAAACTTTAAAATTGTCCTCCCAACAGATTATCTGACTATATATTTTCTGGAAAAACTTCAATTAATACCAGAACTTTTTTCGTACTTTTGTTATTGGATGTTCTTTGAGTGATCAAAAGAATCCGGTGAACTAAACGGTGTACCGGTACAATCAGGATCTTGTAAATAACACATTATCAGAATATTAGAGAAGAGGTTCGAATCCCCCTCTCTCCGCAAAGCCAAAGCAAACCATCCAGACGGAATCGTCTGGATGGTTTTGCTTTTTAAATGAACGAACAAAACTTGTTTTGTGAAGTTCATAAAAAAACAAAACCCCCTATAAGCCAATTAGC
>DATKUO010000050.1:0-14911 GCA_035530515.1 Bacteroidales bacterium | reverse complement strand
TTCGTAGACTTGACATCCCGGAAGGTAAAAGCTGGAATGCTATTATGTACTCACAGGGTTGGTGGCAAATGTCTAAGAAAGCCGCTGTCGGCCAAGCGATGAATCTCAACTGGTTCGCCCAATACGGGTTACAATCTTTATATCTGAGAATGAAGGTGTAAAAGTTAATAGAAACCGCCTTGGTACGAGGACGTATGCCAGGTGGTGTGGGGGGTCAGCGGCGCGAGCCGCTTCCTACCCGATTAGAAATGCATTTGAATAACCTAACCACAGGTGCAGAGCACCGCAATATTTAATTCCTCATAAATATCACTAAAAAATTCGAACAGGCATTCTTGTTTATAATCAACATTGTTCTTTTCAAACAATACCAAATATTCTTATTTGAATAGCTTTTTTTGTGATGCCTCATAGAGTTTGAAGAGAGATTACGGTTAATGGATGTGCATTCATACTGTTAGATGTGTCACAGATATTTTTTCAGGACTTCATTAAGGTCATTGATCTTTATTTCAATAATTCTCTTAACAATTGAAAGGCCTAATCCCATGCCTCCGTATTTTCTGGTGTGATTATCATCTATTTGCCGGAAGATTTTAAAAATAGTATCATAAACCGATCTTGTTAGCATTTGTGCCAATTTTAAATCTTTGTATTAAGTCCAGGTCTCACAGTGAGATGTTTGTAAATCATACGAGTGTCGCTGTACAATTTTTATTACGTGTAGATTATTTCTCCCGGTATACATATTTGGTTAACAGCAGTGGAGCGGTCAGGGTTTGTCATGCGTTTATTGATCTCGTTAGGGAACCGAGTCCCGCCAAAACTGTGACAAACAACTTACCTATACCCGATTATATGCGGTTTTTTGTTTTGTCTCGGTGGATCAGAGTTTGATTGATAGTTGTATTTGACCTCCTAATCCAAGCTCAACAATTCTTTGTAGTGTTGAAATCCGGACTTCTTTTACATTATTCTCAAGTCGTGCTTCTTGAATTAGAGCACCAAGTCTGAAAATATCATATCCAGCTTCTAATTTGTCACGCTTAGCAGTCCCTCTCTTGCCGTAGTGTTCGTCTTTGAACTCAGCAAGTGTCTTTAAGTTATCCTTTTTCATTGAAGTATTCCTCCTTAATTTTTAGTGCCTTGTCAATTTCATTTTTTGGTGTCTTTTGAGCATATTGCATTTGTACAAACTGGAGTGTGGAAAACAAAATTTTATCAGATAAAGACCTCTGAAGGGTACTCAATATCTACAAGAAACAGCCCCTTCGCAGGCGCTGACTTCCCTGCCCGGCCTCGGTCTTTGGCAAGAATTATCTCGTCAAATTCGTTAAGACTAATCTTCCCAATACCTATTTCAACCATTGTTCCAACTATTGCTCTAACCATATTCCTAAGAAACCGATCTGACTTAATAGTAAACACCAAACGGTTATCTGACTCTTCCCATAGGGCACTATGGATATTGCAGATATTGGTTTTGGAATTTGAATGAAGCCTGCTGAAACTTGTAAAATCAGAGTGGTTAAGTAATAGTTTGCCAGCTTCATTCATTGTTGATAATTCAATATTACCATGCAGGAACCAGCTTGAATTATCAAAAAACGGATCCTTAATTCTGGAAATGTAATACTTATAGGTTCTGGAAATGGCACTGAATCTGGCATTTGTATCAGGAAATACTTTCCTTATTGAATTTACTGAGATATCTGCCGGCAGATACCGGTTGAGCCTGAATACCAGGTTCTTTATTAATGAAAGATCGGTTGAATAACTATCAAAATGAGCGCAGAATACTAAGGCGTGGACTCCTGTGTCTGTTCTTCCTGCACCAGTAGTCGAAATTTTTTCATTGAGAACAACAGTGAGAGCATCATCTAAAATTTTCTGAACAGTTACAGCATTGGGCTGGATCTGCCAGCCGTGGTAGGAAGTTCCTTTATATGATATATATATGAAGTACCTTGTTTTCAAAAACTGAGTTTTTGTAAATATAATCTTTTAAGCTAAAAATAAATCCTATTGCCTGTTTGTAAATCGATCTTAAAATGTATTTTTACTCTCGACCTTTATAATAACTGATCTATTTGAATGTTTCTGTAATAATAATGAATCATAACCTAAAATCCGTTTAATATGAAAGTTGAATTGACTTGGATTGATTATCTGATTATGATAATCTACTTTTTATTTGTGCTTGGCATTGGTTGGTTCCTGAGAAAATTCATGAAAAATGCCAATGCATTCCTTGAAGCCGGCAGGTCAATGCCTGCCTGGGTAGCAGGATTAGCCTTTATTTCTACTAACCTGGGAGCTCTTGAGGTAATGGGCATGGCGGGATCAGGTATGAAATATGGTATGCTGACTACACATTTCTATTGGATTGGTGCTATTCCTGCAATGATCTTCCTGGCGCTATTTATGATGCCATTCTATTATGGGTCTAAAGCAAGATCGGTACCTGAATTTCTTAAACTAAGGTATGATGAAAAGACCAGAGGTTTGAATGCTATCCTCTTTGCTGTAATGACAATTCTTGCATCAGGGATTTCGATGTATGCTCTTGCTATCCTGATGGAAAATATCCTGGGATGGGATTTTAATCTGAGTCTTTGGATATCGGCTTTAATCGTACTGGGTTATACATATCTTGGAGGACTGTCATCTGCAATCTATAATGAGGTTCTGCAATTCTTTATAATTGCTATTGGATTGTTACCGCTTGTTTTCTTAAGTCTGAAGGATGTAGGAGGCTGGGTTGGATTAAAGGAACAATTAGCTCCTATAGCAACATCGCATGGGTTTGCAACTGATACATTTACAACAACATGGAGGTATGCAGGCAACGCAGGAGCTAATCCTCTGGGTGTAGAATGGTTTGGCATTTTGTTTGGTCTGGGGTTTGTTCTTTCATTTGGTTACTGGTGTACAAACTTTCTGATTGTTCAGAGAGCTTTTGCCGCAGAATCAAAAACTGCTGCCAGAAAAGTACCTCTAATAGGAGCATTACCTAAAATGTTTATTCCTTTTCTGATTATTGTCCCTGGTATAATTGCGATAGTACTTTTTAATGATCCTGCTAAAGGGTTCACTCTGCCTCTCGATGCCGGAGGAAAACCAATCTATGATTATACGATCATTATGCTGCTGAAGCAGTATCTTCCGACTGGTGTTCTGGGGCTTGGTATTACTGCTTTGCTGGCTTCCTTCATGTCGGGGATGGCAGGTAATGTATCAGCTTTTAATACCGTCTGGACTTATGATATTTACCAGAGCTACATGCGTCCTGCTACACAGGATGAAGAAGCTGACGGAAAACACTACCTTAAAGTGGGTCGATATTCTACTGTTGTCGGAATTTTTCTTAGCATCGGAGCTGCATATATTGCAAGTAAATTCGGAAATATCATGGATTTTCTGCAAACCATATTCTCATTGATCAACGCACCACTTTTCGCTGTTATTTTCCTTGGTATGTTCTGGAAACGCACTACAGGTCATGCTGCATTCACCGGTTTACTTGCAGGCTTCCTGTTAGCGCTCCTGCATCATGGTCTTACAATACCCGAAGGGGCAACAACTCTTATAAAAGGTGGCTGGATTGCTGCTCTCCATACATATCCTGTTGAGATGGCTCAGAACTTCTGGACTGCAATTATAGCCTTTACTGCAAGTACAACTATTACAGTCGGATTAACCTTTATGACAAAGCAGAAAAAATCTGATACAGAGCTTTACGGCTTGGTTTATTCTCTCACTCCACGCGAATTAGACGATAGTCATTTGCCATGGTATGAACGTCCGGCTGGTTTGGCTATTCTTGTTGGTGTGATTAGTATAGTATTAACAATAATATTTTGGTAGGAGGAAATTAAAATGGTAGATATAAGAATCCCTATAGGTCTGATGTTTTCAATCCTGGGAATATTAATTTCAGTATTCGGTCTGGTTACAAGGTCAGATACCGAGATGTATCAACGCTCACTGGGTATCAATGTAAACCTTATAATGGGTGTTATAATGCTTATTTTTGGCTTAGGTATGCTCTATTTTGCCAGAAGAAAGAAGAAAGTCTAGATTCTTGATTTATGGGAAATAGTGTTACAAAAAGAGGATTTGCCAGCGATAATAATGCAGGCATTCATCCTGACATTTTAAACGAGATCATATCTGCTAATGTCGGACATGTAATTGGTTACGGCTCTGATGAATACACAGATAAAGCTTTGGTTCTTTTTAAAGAACAGTTTGGAAATGACACTGAAGCATTCTTCGTTTTTACAGGAACAGCAGCCAATGTATTAAGCATCTCATCTATTACCAGGTCCTGGAATTCCGTCATAACTGCATTTACAGCTCACATGGAACAGGATGAATGTGGTGCTCCCGAAAAATTTACAGGATGTAAAGTTCTGACAGTCGATACCCCTGATGGTAAGATTAATATCGAACTTCTTGAGAGGCATCTGCATGGCTTTGATTTTGAGCATCATTCTCAACCCAAAGTAATTTCTATTACCCAGTCAACCGAAATGGGAACAGTTTATACTGTCTCTGAGATCAGAAAAATTGCTGATTTTACACACTCACATGGAATGCTACTTCATATGGATGGGGCCAGGATAGCAAATGCTGCAGTATCACTTAACCTTCCATTTAAGGCATTTACTACTGATGCAGGAGTTGATGTTCTTTCGTTTGGAGGTACAAAAAACGGAATGATGTTCGGAGAAGCAATCTGCTTTCTCAGGCCAGATCTTTCAAACGACTTTAAATATATCAGGAAACAGGGTATGCAGCTTGCTTCAAAAATGAGATTTATTTCTGCTCAGTATATTGCATACTTTCGTAACGATCTGTGGAAAAATTGTGCTTCTCATTCAAATGCAATGGCGAACCTTCTTGCTGGTAAGTTGCAGCAATTTGAGAAGATAGAGATTACCCAGTCTGTTCAATCAAATGGAGTATTTGTAATAATGCCGCCAGAAGTGGCTGAACAGTTGCGTAGCTATTATTTTTTCTATCCATGGGATGAGAAGAGGCATGAATACAGGTTAATGGCGAGTTGGGATACATCTGCGGCTGATGTTGAAGATTTCATTTCCCTTCTCAGGGAAGAATTGAAGAAATAGAAAAGGCTGGATCATGCGATCCAGCCTTTGTCTTATAGCTTCAATTAAGATTTTACTTAAGAGTAAATGTTATTGGTACCATGTACCAGACGGGAACAGGTTTACCTCCCTGTTTTCCAGGCTTAAATGCCGGAAGTGTATTAACCACTCTGACTGCTTCAGCATCAAGTTCCGGATCAACACCTTTCAGAACACTTACCTGGTTTACACCGCCCTTGGAAGTAACACAAAACCGGATGATAACTCTACCCTGAATATTATTTTCTTTTGCAACTTCAGGATAATTAGTATGTTCCATAATAAACTTTAATAGTTCTGAGTCACCACCAGGGAACATCGGCATCTCTTCAACCACAACAAATGGTTCGGGTTCTGCCTCTACTTCCTGTACCTCTTCTTTAATAACTTCAATAACTTCAACTACCTCTTCGTTTTGAATTTCAACAACCTCATCAGCTGTCATTAGCTGTACCATTTCCGGTTTGATTGAGTCAACAACCTCAGGTGGAATATATTTCTGCTGATGTGCTACACCAGAAGGAGGAGGGGGAGGAGGAGGAGGAGGAGCAACAGTTTCGGTCGGTTGATCGAGATTTTCCATTTTGATCTCAACCTGTCTTTCCTTACGTTTTTCTCTGTTCTCCAATGCTTTAGCATTCAGGTAAGGAGTAATAACTGCAGTACCTAAAATAAGTATACCAATCAGCATTGCAACAATTACAGTACGGTGGTACTTCTTACGTATTGAATAAGCGCCGTACTCCTTATTCCTTTCTTCAAAGACTATATCATCAAAGGCAGGAGCTCTATTCTTTTCTTTTGCCATTTTTTTTCAGGTTTACGGTTTAATTCTGGGATGCAGGAGTCGATGCTGAAGCTGCAATAGCATTCTCAACCATCTTCTCTTCATACCAGGCAATATCAATAAACGTATAACGGGCTATTCCGCATATATTCATCTCATCGAGAATATCAACAAAATTACCGTAATTTGCCTCTTTATAAGCTTTTATAAGAACAATAGGGCCAGTGTCATCGTCAGATTTCAGTTTACTGATCGACTTTGCTACAGAATCCTGTTTCAATACAATTTTACCTGTCAGAACATCATTGTTGAAAGCATCTATTTTTCTAAAAAGAGCTATGTTTCTATCGAGAAGCATTTTACGAATACCAGTCGGCCCAAAACTTATCTCACGTACCGGAGGTAGATTATTGTATTCTGATTCTTTTACCAGACCCGGATACCAAAATATTTTATTATCCGGTCCAAGAATGATGTTAAGTGTCCTACTTCCCGGGATCTTTGGAGGTATAGCATTAGGATCCTTGATCTTCTCAGGAAGTCTAATCTCCATTATTTTAGCTTTACTGAAAGCAGCTGTAAGCATGAAAAACACTATGAGCAGACACATCAGGTCAACCATTGGCGTCATATCAATATGAGTACCGTGTTTCTTAGCCCTCTTTTTTCCGCCTTCCTTCTTTTCCTCTTGAATTATTTCTGCCATATCACTCTGTTGTTTCAAGTTTAACATCTGCTGATTCAAGACTTGTAATCAGATTGAATCTGTTCACATTCTTATCCTGTAGTATGTCCAGAACTTTCTTTACTAATGGAAATCCGGTTTTTGAGTCTCCTTTAATACATGCATCAACGCTGGGATTTATCTGACGTGCAAAAAGGATCCAAAGAGCTAGTTGGTTATCGAGTGAATCAATAGGAATTCCTGTTTGAAAGTCTGCTTTTGCTTTTGCGTCTCTAGTAGCAAAGAACTCCTTCATATTCTGAATAGGAACCCCGATTGAAGATGGATATTTCTCAAACTCTCTTAATTCATCAGGTGTAAATTCAATAGCATATCGCTCGCCCATTGCAGCGAGTATCTTGGGTCTGAACGAAAGTAATGTATCAGGTCCGTTATCGACGTTAAAGAACACCCTGTTGTCGGCAGAAAGAACCAGGGTCATTAGATTAAAATCTGGTTTTGTTTTTTCTGATATTGAGAAAGGAGTATCGACGGGAGCCGGTTCCTGTGCCCTGAAAGTTGTGGTTAACATCAGGAATATCAAAATAACCGAAAACAGATCAACCATAGGCGTCATGTCGATTGATGGTGAAGTTGTTGGTAATTTAATCTTTGGCATTACAGATTTTATTTAAGTTATTAAACCAAAAGATAAATTCGAAAACTATTTTCTCAACGATGTAGCAAAAGTCTGTGTCAGACTAAAGCCTGCTTCATCAATCTTGAATGTATAGCTGTCGATTGAAGATGAAAAATAGTTGTACATGATGATAGCAATTGTTGAGCCGGTGATTCCGAATGCTGTGTTAATGAGAGCTTCAGAAATACCGGTTGAAAGAGCTAAAGCATCTGGTGCACCAGCCTGCGCAAGAGCAGCAAATGCACGGATCATACCAAGTACCGTCCCAATAAGACCGATCAACACTGAAATTGAAGCAAGCGTTGAGAAGATAACCATGTTTTTTCCTAACATCGGCAGCTCAAGGGCTGAAGCTTCATCATAGGATTTCTGTATCGAAAGGATCTTCTGATCTTTCTCAAGATCTTTGTCATTCTGAAGATCGCGATAGCGGGTGAGACCGGCTTTCATAACATTTGCAAGAGATCCTCTCTGCTTATCACAAGCTTCCATAGCATCTTCAATTTTATCTTCTGCAAGAAGAGTCTGAAGACTGCGGACAAATGTGTTTAATCTGCCCCTCCCTTTTGCTCTTGACAATGTGATAGCTCTCTCAAACGTGAAAATGATGGCCACCAATACACACGTCATAAGAATGGGAACAACAAACCCCCCCTTATAAATAATACCCAGGTAATTACCGTCAAGAGGACTACCTGCCGGATTACCTCCTTCGAAATTAACCGGACTACCCATAATTTGTGTGAACAAAAAATAGGCAACTATAAAAGCTATTAGAATAGCACTTGTTGCAAAAACATTCTGCAACGCATCTTTGAACGAACTTCCTTGTTTACTCATTTTTTATCGATTTGATTAGGTTTAAGATTTTACGATTTGCAAATATATATTATGAATTGTTTTTTTCCAAAAAAGTAGAGAATATTTTTTATTATGTTAAACTTTTAATACAGTTTAGAATCGTTCTCATCACCATAAGACCTGCAAGGTAACATAACAACCTATTCTTGTCAACTTTTAAATATTAATAATTTTTTCTTAATGTTTGTTATTTTTCAAGAGTTACGTTATAAATTCTTGATTTTGTGATTGGAACCTCTTTGGGTTTGTACCCATCGGCACTGATAATAAGAAATTCCATACCTGCAGGTATTTCAAATTTATACTCCCCACTGGCGTTGGTAAAATTTTCTGCAGCAGTATCTTTTACCCTGACTGATGCATAAGGCACTGGTTGTCCGGCTGCATTTTTTATTACACCTTTAATTTCATTTGGATTGATACCTTTTCTCACCTGTGCTTCAAAATCCCGTACATAACTCAGCTGGTTTTTCGCATATGAATTTGTTGGGTCAACAGCAAGTGCTTTATTATAAGCCGCAGCAGCCTTAGAAAGAATAGCAAGTCTCCCTTCAATGGTTTTTTCAGCTCCGGCTATCCTGGTTTCAACTAAGCCTATTCCGTTGTATCCTTTTATCTTATTATCCTTGTTACTGGCATTCAAAGAGATCATTCTGTTATAATACTCTTTCGATTTGTTATAGTTCTCCTTAATCATATGGAAATAACTGAGATAACCGAAAGCTTCCATCATTTCAGATCCATTCTTAAGCGAATCATTTTTCGCAATAGCAATAAGTTTTTCAAACTTTGGCTTTGCAAGTCCTAGTTTTGTATCGGGATCCATTTTGGAATATGTTCTTGCAACTAAAAGGTATGCAGGCAGATAATCCTGAGATTTCTGAATTACAATCTTAAGTACAGAGTCGGCTGTTTTAAATTTTTCTCCGCTGTAATAAGCTCTTGCAATACGCATATAATCTTCAATATCCTCATCATTCGGATCAATCAATTTTGTCCATGTTCTGGCAGCTCCTTCATACCTTCTGTAGTTGTAGTAATTAATAGCTATTTCATTAAGAAGGTTTTTATCCTGAGGTTTATATTCCAGTACTTTTGCATATTCTTCAAATGCTCTGTCTATCTCAATATCTGCCTTAGCGATATTGCTTTCGCTGGCAGTAACCTTACTGGTAAGATTCACAATACTTGCTTTTATTTTTACTTTTTCAGCAGAGGTTGAGGCAGCATCATACCTGTTCTTTTCCCTGTCAAGCTGTGAATTAAGTGAGTTGAGTTCATCGATCATTTTCGGATAATCCGGATTCTTTTTCAGAAGGATCCTGGCAGTATAATAATAGTCTTTCCAGAGTATTCGTTCGGGAGCAACTGTTTTAAAGAGTGTCTCCATGTAACGAAGAGCCTCCTCATAATCAGGTGGTGTTTTTTCATAGGCGGAATAACCGGCAATACGGTTCATATATGTCTTCGACTTATCAATAGTGAAAATTTCTTCAACGTTTTTAATAACCTCATCATACTCTTTTGCATAAAAAAGAGATGTAATATACCTTATTTTAGCAGGGATATTTCCTTTTGTAAGTTCAAGATACTTTTCGAAATATTCCTTTGATTGCGTGAACCTTCCAGCACTTGAATATAATTGTCCAAGTTCCCTATATGCCGGAGCATACTCTGCGTTAAGTGCAATAGCCTCCTCAAAGTTTTGAATTGCTGGCGTAAGAGCGCGTCCCTTAACATAAATGCTTCCTATTTTCATGCTTGCAGTCGGTGACTCCGGATCGGCAAACTGTGCCTGATTATAATACATGATTGCAGTAGAACCGTCATTAACAAGTATATATATATCACCTGAAATTAAATATATATCCCTACTCTTGTTATCGATCTTAATTGCTTCCCTGATAAGAGGCAAAGCAAGAGAAGTGTCTACCTTTCCATTATTAATATATGATTCAGCAATCTTGGCAAGCGTATATGCATAATCCTTGGCTGGAGGATTAATCTTTCTGAGATTTTTATAAGGGAGCAGAAAACTTTTTGCTTTTGCCCTCATCTCAACAGCTGTCTTGTCATCTCCAAGATAATAAGCAACTTTAGCCAGACCAATATAATTGAGTGGATCGTTGGGATTTGCTTCAACTCCCTTCTGGTATGCCTCTTTGGCCGATTTTGCTGCAACAGCCAGTGAATTGGAAATGGTATCTGCAAAATATTCAACCAGGTAATTTTCTCCCAGGAAGAAATAATTTTTGCTGTTAGCCGGATCCTGTTGTATTAACTTCTGGAACATTTCCGCAGCTTTATCATACTGCTCACTTCTGGTTAGAAGTGTTGCAGAATTTAAATCCTGCGCTCTTACGTTAATCGTAAAAGCTGTCAACAATGCTGCCAGTATTAATGCTAATTTTAAATTTGAACGTTTCATAACTATCATTGTTTGTTGTCAATTATTGTTATTCTGTGATTTATAATTACTTGTTGCTCGTTGCTCGCTTTGCCAACTGCCTACTTCCTACTTCCTACTGCCTACTGCCTACTTCCTACTGCCTACTTCCTACTGCCTACTGCCTACTGCCTACTGCCAACTAATGTTTTATCTGCACCAATCGTATCGGCATAGTTGCAGGAACGAGCCCTGATTTGAGAACTATACGCTGTCCCTGTTCTGCACATGCCCAGTTAATAAAGCCGGACCCTAATCCTTTAAATGTCTCTCTCGAAATAAGATAGACCTCCCTGACAAAAGGATATGATTTATCATAAATAAAACCCTGATAAGGTCGATAGAATGTTCCGTCGTTAAAATAGGGCTGCGAAATAGCAACTACATTGATTTTTTTAACAAAACTCATACTTAGAGAATCATCCTTATCACTTATCCAGTTAACACTTATTATGCCGAGTGCGTCAGGATTTCTCGAAACAAAATTGACAACCTCAGGATTGTTGTTAACAGCAAAGAAATTCTCAGGAAGTGATTCATTTATATCAAATTGTTCTTTAAAATATCTGATGTTCCCCGATTTGTTATTATCGAAGATAATCCTTATGTCACCAAGTTTCGATTTTGGATTGATCTCTTTCCAACTACTAATTTTACTGAGGAAAATATCTTTGACGGTATTATATTTAAGAAGGGTGTCTTTATTTTGTTTATTTGTGATCAGGGCAAGTGCATCATAAGCATATGTCGTTGTGCGTGCAATTACCAGCGTATCACGAAGATATTGTATCTGATTGTCAGTAAGTTTTTTACTCGTAACGATTACTCTAACGGAATCATTCATAAAATCATTTATTACATCATACTCAGGTTTATACTCAGCTTCAATTTTAGCATTGGTATACAAATGAGTGAATGTATATACTTCAGTGTCAATTATAGATTGAAATGATTCGTCAACAGAAATTTTGATATTGCCCCGTGTAGGCGTCTCATTCAGACCAGATGTTCCACCACCGGTACAAGAGGCCAATATAAGCAATAACCCTAATAATGGATAATGCAAGGCTGATATAAATTTATAACTTATCTGTCTATTCACTTTATTATAATAGGTCGTGACTAAATTGTTTAGGTTCGCAATAATAATAAAATTTTGAATAACTGATACTCTGTTCATAATCTTAAAATTTTAACAAGGTTTAATTATTTTCCACAATAATCACTGCAAACTGCATGCCAAGGCTGTTGTGAATAGATAATAACCTGTCTTTCAGAGTTTTCTCATATTAAAAAGATTCAATCTTTGTTTTTGTCTTTTTTAAAGAAAAGCTCTACTATTTTAATATATGCCCTAAATGCCCTGTATAAGCCATAAAATATAAAAGTCGATCCCATTATAACCTTCAGGGCTTTGTCCAGATATTGCAGATCAGAATAGAATATAAGATAAATGCCTACCCCAAGATAAAAAAACACCATGAAGGATGAGAAAATGACAGTTACCTGTTGTATTATTCTGTTTTCGTTCATACTTAAGTAATTTTAAGTCAAATAAACAAAAAATCAATTTATTATCAAAAAAAACTTACAATCTGAATAATGTTGATAAATTCAGAATTAAGTGCATAATCATCTTAATAACAGTGAACAATCGCCATAGCTTAAAAACCTGAACCCATTTTCAAGAGCAAAAAAGTAAATTTCCTGCCATCGTTTTCCTACCCATGCTGAAATTAATAGAAGCAATGTACTCCCTGGCTGATGAAAGTTTGTGATCATTCCGTTTATCATTCGGAAATCGTATCCGGGAATAATCATTATATTGGTCGAAGCATGCAAATAAGAGACATTTTGTTCTCTTAAAAGATTTAATAAAGCTTCCATGGATTCCCTGACAGTAATATTTGTTTCCATATCAAACGCTTCCCATTGCCCTAGTGAAAGCTCAGACCAATAACCCGGCGGATCGCGTAATATTTTTACTCCCAGCCAGTATAGACTCTCAAGTGTTCTGACAGATGTAGTTCCTACCGGGATGATCTTACCATGATTTTCAAGCAGCACACCAATAGTTTCTGCAGTGACAAAGAAATGCTCACAATGCATTTCATGATCGGAGATAATTTTAGATTTTACCGGCTTAAAAGTACCTGCCCCGACATGAAGAGTCACTTCAACAGATTTAATTCCTTTTTCTTTAAGTTTTTCAAGGACAGTATCAGTGAAATGAAGGCCGGCTGTAGGTGCTGCAACTGAACCCTTTATACGTGAAAAGATTGTCTGATATCTTATATTGTCTGCTTCTTCATCCTCTCTGTCGATATAGGGAGGAAGAGGAGTATGTCCTGTTGCTTCTATTACTTCACTAAAACTAATTTTCTGACAGTTCCAGGTAAACCGTATCCTCCATGCCTCACCTTCAGGTTGAACTTTTTCTGCTGTCAAATAGTATTGATGGTCATCATATAAGATGTTTGTTTTAATCTTACCACTCTTCCACTTTTTAAGATTCCCTATAATACATTTCCATTCAACCGGTTCTTTGGAGCTAAATGATAATTCATAATCAAAAGGATTGAGTGGTTCGAGGCAAAATACTTCAATTACGGCTCCACTCTCTTTCCGGAAGAGGATGCGAGCCCTTATAACTCGGGTATTATTGAAAACAAGAAGGGAATCTGAAGGCAGGTGATCATCGATGTTCCTGAATATATCTTTAGAGATATTACCTTCTCGATGAACCAGAAGCTGCGACATATCTCTTTCATTAGCAGGATACTGTGCTATCCTATCAGAAGGAAGATTATATGCATACTCATTAAGATCAATATCTCTCATGAAATCCCATTGTCTTTTACCTTTTACCTCTATTATATTCTTTACAAAGATAACTATTATTTTAGTTAATACCCGATTTTACTACAATTTATTATCTTTGCATCGCAGCAGGCTGTTCCATCGTGCTCCGCTTAGGCGGAGTAAGGAAAGTCCGGGCAACACAGAGCACCATACTTCCTAACGGGAAGATATCTGTAAAGGTATAGTAGTGTAACAGAAAATAACCGTTCCGGTTTTACTAGTAAAACCGGAATAAGGGTGAAAAGGTGAGGTAAGAGCTTACCGGTCCTGGTGGTAACATCCGGAGCCGTACACCTTATGGGTTGAAAGACCATGTATACCGGCGTTAAGGGCTGCTCGTCCAATGCCGGGGGGTGGGTCGTATGAGTTACGCAGTGATGCGTGACCAAGATAAATGATGGAAACCGGTTTTAATTTCTTTCGCAGATGCCAAAACCGTACAGAATCCGGCTTACAGGCCAGCTGTTTTAAATAGTAGAGGCGGGTCTCAGACCCGCCTCTGCTATTATATATAACAAACGTAGTTATTTTATCTTAAAAACGCTATCGTCTATAGGAAGATTAACTTCTATCTTATCGAAACTAATAACAGCAGCTTCCATACCATTTGCCATTGCGGTTGTTTTCTTTGGCATCACCACACCGTCAATATCAACATAATCAGTCATGTACGAGTCCACACTCACAACAGTACCCATCTGATCGACTTCAGCAGAAGTTTTGACAAGCAGATATGAGCCTTCATCGATGAACATGAATATAGAATTGTTATCAACATTAGCTTTCAGCTTAAACGCAGGTTTGCCATTTACATCCTCTTGTCCTTCAAGAGTGAGTTGCCCATTTTTGAAGTAATTGTCTATCTGATTATTAAAGACATTATTGTTTTGAACCTGCGTTAACTGTTCACCTGTTAACTCCACAGGTTCACTGGAATCCATCATAGGATTGATCATATATCCTTTCTCCCCGTCAAATAATGATACAATTTCCTGCCCGTTAAAAGAATAAGAAACCTTAATCTTATTAGGATTTTTCATTATCATTACCATAGGCATCTCCATTCCCATAGCAGACATCTTTCCGGTAATTTGAATGGTTGAGACCTTAGAGAGCTTATCCTGCCTGGTAGCTGCTGAGTAATTTTTTAAAATGTCATCGAGTGACTGGGCATTGATAACAGAAACTGCAATGAGCCCTGTCAAAACGAAAAGAAGCTTTTTCATGTTATTGGTTTTAAATTTTATGACTATCGGCAATGAGTAATAAAATAATATAATTTTAAATATAGTATCCTTATTATGCTAAATTACAAATACTTACATTCTGTTTCAAAACGACCCCCTTTCCCGTCCCGCCTAAGCGGGAGGCTTTGTTTTGTGCTCCTTCCCCCTTGGAGGAAGGTTGGGAAGGGGGTATTATAACTTATAAGAAAATT
>DATKUO010000049.1:0-2231 GCA_035530515.1 Bacteroidales bacterium | reverse complement strand
TATCCGGCTGGATCGTTTGTTCCGATAACTGGAATAAACAATGACGGGTAAATTCCTGCCTGTCGCCCCGATCTGGTATTATGACGCAAACGTTTCTCATCTCAAATCAGTTACCTGCGAATGATAAAGTTAAGTAGTTTCATGATTAAACTTTAAATTAATCAATAGTTATTTCAAAATAATAATGTCCTCCTGTGTACCATTTAACATATCTCATCTTAAAATGGGTCAGATATATATTGCTCAGAAGAGCTGCAATAATTTCTTCATTTCCACTCCATCCGCCTGTATGTAATTCAAACTTTCTAATCCCTGCATACTTACGATGTAGCTTTACTCCCCATTCATCAAAATACCAGTTATCACAAATGATACCAACCATATCCATGATAGGCATTGTCTCATTAGTGTAATCCCTGATGAACTGCAAGTATTCATCTGTCGGATAGCCATCAAAATCGAGTAATGTTTCAGGTATTTTTGTCATTTTATTCATGATTACGTTTCCTTTTCCTCGTTAGTATTCGTTTCCTGGTCTATCAACGCGCCAATAGCTTTCTGTATGTTCATGGTTGCATCGCGCAGGTTCTGAAATCCCAGGCCTACGGGTACGTTAATAGTCTTCAGCCGGTCTATCAGCTTGTACAGCTCTGAGTTGCATTCGTGCAGCTCGCGAATCTTCTCCTGGTTGTTTTTTTCGCTCATTTTATTAATTTTTCGATCGCATATATTTATTAAGCAAATCTTTTGCGCTTGAGTATTCTGTTTTTTCAGCAAACTCGATCAAGGCGATCATATCACTGCGAGTGAACTGCCCTGCCTTTTCGATAGGATCGAACACATCATTGTACTTGGCAAAATCAAACTTGATAAGTCCTGACGGGCTTACCAAATATCCGTCGATAAGTTCAAATGTCATTCCGTTCAGGGCTATGGCCCATATAGGATGATCTTTTTTTACTTTGTATTTCATGATTATTGTATTTGTGTTCATCATTTTATTGGTTTTAGTTCTTTTATTTTCTCTACCGGGATATACAGGCGCTTATCCTGGTGTATCGCCGTGATACGTTTTTCACTCACATCCTCAATGGTGATCACAATATTATTCAGGTGCCCGCAGCCGTTCTCATAATACAGCCGGACGCGCTTACCTATATGCTGGGTGTAGTTCATTGTTGTTTGTATTGCTTGTACGCTTTTTTATAATACAATTCATTCTGAACTTCAGTTACAGGAAATTGTTTAAAATACCATTGAATAAACCCTATCGCCACTTCCTCTGCTTTGGTAGAGGCGTATTGGTTATCCTGTTCTCGCCTAAAGTCATAACCATCTTCAAAGCCTATCCTATATGTCTGAAGGTTGTCGGCTTCGGCATACATTAAATCACGGATTCTTTTCTGAATACGTAATTCAGCTAATCGTTCTAATTTTTCTTCCCTTGTTTCTGCTGTCATTGTTTTTATTGTTGTGGGTTAATCAGAATATTCATTACGAATTTCATCAGTAGTTTTAAATCCAAATTTTTTCATAAAATCTTTGCTCATATATTGCTCCATTTCAAATGCCTCGGCATATCTCTTTGAGTGGTTGATTAAATCTAAATAATCATCAATTTCCTTTTCTGTCTCAGGCATCCTTCCTTGCGTTTCGATTATATATTGTTTTACTATTTCTGGAATATCCATGTTGTGGGTTACCTTTTAATATTGAGGTTATTAATCAATAGGTTCTAAATAGGTTACCGGCATACCTTGTTTTTGGGCATATTCAATTTCATTTCGGGTCGACTCACCTATATAGCTATCCTTATTAACCACATAAACATAATCAGCCAGATCAATCTTCCTTAAATGCAGTTCATCCAACATTGGTTTAAAATGTTCTAAATCCTCAGTCCTTGCAACATCTTTCGTATTTACACCAATCATTAAAACAATCTCACCTTTTAAGGTTAATATTTCTTCTACTTTGTGCATCAGTTCAAGGAATCTACCTGAACCACAAATGCAGACTATTCTTGGTTTATCTACTACTTTTATTTCTGATCTATCCCGCCATCCCTGCCAATAACTATCAGCAGCTAATTGTTTTAAGTCGGCTTGGTTTGCTTTTTTAATAGTGTTCGCATCATAATCAATACCATCCTTTAGGTATTCCTCTAATAATTTTTCATAACTCATATTACTGTTGTTTTTGGATTAAAATTGTTGGTAAAGGGGCGTTAA
>DATKUO010000048.1:0-15439 GCA_035530515.1 Bacteroidales bacterium | reverse complement strand
ATTGCCAGAATTGTGGTTTTTCACAGGTCAGGATGAACGGGATGGAAGGTTCCTATTCACAGATACTCATAAATAGTCATCCGATATTCAGCGGTCTTGCCGGTGTTTATGGTCTTGAACTTATTCCCACCAACATGATAGAGAGGATTGAAGTGGTAAGAGGAGGTGGTTCTGCTCTTTATGGCAGCAATGCAATTGCCGGGACAATAAATATTATTTTGAAAGAACCGACCTCGAACTCTTATGAGGCCGGAATTAATACAGGATTGACCGGGGTTGGACTAAATGGGTCGGGAGGAATTGCCCCCGATTACTCAGTGGACCTCAATACATCGATTGTTTCTGACGACAGCAAAACCGGCATGGCTCTTTATGGATTTACGCGTGAAAGAAAAATGTTCGATACAAATAATGATGGTTATTCTGAAATATCGCCAATGAATAATCAGACAATAGGGACGCGTTTTTTTCACAGGTTCGGGTTCAGAAGTAAAGTAGCCATCGATTTTTTCAATATTAAAGAGGAAAGGAACGGTGGAAACAGACAGGAGTATCCATTGCACGAAAGAGACGTGTCAGAAACTATAAAGCACGACCTCAAAACCGGTGCGATAACTTATGAGAAATATTTTCAGGATTATGATCTTTTCTCTGCATTCTTTTCTACACAGCATATCATGCGTAATTCGTACTATGGGGCCAACAGGTCACTTAAAGATTATGGCAGGTCCGAAGGGCTGACATATAATACCGGCATACAATATAAAGCTTTCCTTGGAATTTCTTCCGTTATTGCAGGCATTGAAAATACAGGAGATTATCTGAAAGACGAGAAGCTGGGATACCCCGACTATACCAATGCTGTGATTGTCAATGACTCAATAATCAGTGTCCCGCATACTGATAACACCTTGATTTCTGACCAGTCATCTGTTTCAACAGGCGCCTTTCTTCAGTATGACCTGAAAATAAACAGGTTAAAAGTAGGGATAGGGGGGAGATTTGATCATTACAGCATAACTGACCATGCAAAAAACAATGAAGTAAAAGACGGGAATGTTTTTAGTCCACGTATAAGTCTTATGTATGAAGTTCTCAATTCACTCCAGTCCCGAGTCAGCTATTCTCAGGGTTACAGGGCCCCACAGATTTTTGATGAGGATCTTCATATCGAAACATCCGGTTCACGACAGGTCATTAATGTAAATGATCCGGATCTAAGGCAGGAAACCAGCCATAGTATTATGGCATCCCTCGATTTCAATAAACTTATAGGTACTGTTTCAACAGGACTATTGATTGAGGGTTTTTATACCAGACTGGATGATCCTTTTGTTAATGAGATCGGAGTGCCGGATGAGAATGGTAAAGTTTTATATACCAGAATAAATGCAGAAAATGGGGCCGTCGTCAAAGGCATAAACATGGAACTGAAGCTTAGACCTTTAAAGGATTTTTCTTTGACATCAGGTTTTACGGTTCAGTCCAGTATGTATGATGTTCCTCAGCAATTTGCCAGGAAAGAATTCTTCCGTACTCCTTCCGATTATGGTTACTTTAGCATTGACTGGAATTTTGTTAACAATGCAGGTCTTTCTGCTACAGGAACTTATACCGGTAGGATGCTGGTACCATATTTCGGTCCTTTAACTGATCCGGATATCGGAGAATTAAGAAAATCTGATCCGTTTTTCGATCTGGGAAGTAAAATTCACTACGATATAAAACTTAATGGAGCTTCTTTACAGCTCTTTACCGGAATAAAAAACATTTTCAATTCTTTCCAGTCAGATTTTGATTCAGGTATTGACCGTGATCCGGCATATATTTATGGCCCGGTATCGCCCAGAACCATTTATTTCGGCATTAAAATCGGGAATGAACAATCCCGCCTTACGCGATCGGGATATCAAAACTCAAACCCGAACAAGGGGCGGGGAAGAGGTCGTGGACTTGGAAGAGGAAGAGGAAGAGGAAGAGGAAGAGGAAGAGGAATGAACTTATAAAGTAAAGTCGCGATTTTAAGTTAATTTCAGAGTGTAATCACATACCCCCGGGCATATTTAAAGAAAGACAACTGACAGGTAAATAGAATGACTAAAAAGCTTAAGATTGTAATAAAATGAAGAAAATCGTTTTAATTTTCATCGTGTTGTTTCTTTTTTTAAGAGTAAATGCTCAAAATCAGATTAAAGGAATTGTAACCGATTCAGATAAACAACCATTACCGGGCACAACAATTTTTCTTCCCGAACTCAATAAGGGAACAACAGCCAACCATGCAGGAGAGTTTTTCATTACCAATTTACCAATCGGTAAAGTTAAAATTCAGTTTTCCTTTATGGGATACAATACCCAGATAAAAACAATTGACGTTTTACCGGGCGACAATATCGTGAATGTTCAATTAACCACTTCTGTAATCCAATCTCAGGAGGTAGTAATTTCAGGCGGATACGTGAGTTCTCAACATGAAAATGCCGTAAAAATTGACATTTTGAGAAGCAAAGATATTTCGCTTTCCGGAACACCAAATTTTATGGAATCTCTTACCTTAGTCCCGGGTGTTGACATGATTTCAAAAGGACAGGGCGTTTCAAAACCTGTTATCAGAGGACTTTCAATGAACGATATCGTGGTGTTAAATAATGGTGTTCGCATTGAAAATTATCAGTTTAGTGAAAACCACCCGCTGGGGATTGACGATAATGATGTGGACAGGGTTGAAGTTATAAAAGGACCTGCATCCTTACTTTACGGTTCCGATGCTATTGGCGGGGTTTTAAACTTTATAAAGGAGAATCCTGCGCCAACAGGTAAGATAATTGGCGATTACCGGATGCAACTACACTCTAATACACTCGGCATGAACAATAGTCTTGGATTAAAAGGTTCTTCCGAACATTTGTTCGGAGGCCTGAGAATTGGTAATAAAACCCATGCCGACTATAAACAGGGTGGCAGTGAATATGTTCCCAATTCAAGGTTTAAGGAATGGTCCGTTAATGCAAATTCAGGATATACCGGGGAAATAGGGACATTTAAAATATTCTACGACTATTTCAAACAAGATTTAGGGATGACTGTTCCGGATGTAATACCTTTAATCATGGAACAAGGCAGAAACAATGATTTCTGGTACCAGGATCTGGGGCATCATCTGGTTTCTTCTCAAAACAAATTGTACCTCGGCAAATTTAAATGGGAAACCAATATTGCATATCAAAGTGCTTTAAGGAAGCTGCAAACATTTCTGGAAGTTCCCTTTGTCGAAATGAACCTGAGCACAATTACCTATGAATCAAAACTGTATTTGCCTTCCGGTAAGAATTCGGAGTTTATTATAGGCATACAGGGAATGGATCAGACTAACCGCAATAAAAATAACCGTGCATCTCAATTTTTACCCGATGCAGATGTAAATAATATTGGGGGAGTAGCTCTGGCTAAATATACTTTTCCTGAAAAAATAACATTGCAGGGGGGCTTGCGTTATGATGTATATAAAACTGAAACATATGCACTTGGGATAGAAGGAACGGAAAGTTATCATGCACCAGTATTAAAGAATTTTTCGAGCCTTAGTGGTTCTTTAGGCGCAACTTACAGCATAAACGAAAAGTGGATTTTCAGGACAAATCTTGCTAAAGCATTTCGTGTACCTAATTTATCAGAGTTGACATCAAATGGAACGCACGGGAACAGGTATGAAACAGGTAATGAAAATCTGAAACCCGAAGATGCATATGAATCTGATGCGAGCGTGCACTATCATGGAGAGTATCTTTCATTCGATATAGCAGGGTTTTACAACCATATTAATAACTACATATATATTTCGCCAACTTCTGATACAACATCAGCAGGAGTGAATATTTACAGGTTTTCACAAACCAATGCAAATCTTTTTGGAGGTGAAGCAGGTATTCATTTTCATCCCAGATCATTACCATGGTTGCATATACAAGGGACATATTCTTCTGTTATCGGCAGACAGGAAAATGGGAATTATCTTCCTTTTATTCCGGCCCATAAGTTTCGTTATGAAATAAGAGCCGATTACAAAAAATTAGGATTCTTAAACCATTCTGCCATAAAACTATCTGCACTGACCGCGTTAAAACAGGATGATCCATCACCTTATGAGACAGAAACGGACGGATACACACTTATAAACCTGAGTATCAATACTGATATAAATGTTTTTAAACAAACACTTGTTTTTGGCATTTCAGCAAATAATCTATTTGATACCAAATATTATGACCATCTTTCCACACTAAAGCCTTTGAATTTTTACAATCAGGGCAGAAATGTTTCAGTATCTTTGAAGATACCATTTGAAATAAATTAATAAAAATGATTTCACAAACACCCGTCGAACAAATTGCTGTCATACATGATTTAGCCAGTTTATTAAATGCCAAATAAAATCGTTAATAATTCAGAGAAAGGTGTGTTAATAGCCATCCCCACCAATGATGGGATAACTATTTTCCCAAAGATGCTGGGCATGGCAAAATATTTTTACATTTATACCCTTACCGGCGACAGGCAATTCACACTTATTGAAAAAAGGCCCAATCCGTTCGAAACAACAATGCAACATTTAAAAACACTTGATGTTTATACGGTAATTAATGATTGTGAGGTCGTAATAGCTGCATTGATCGGTAAAAAAGGAATAGGAAGGCTTCAGGGAAAGGGGATAAAACTTTCTTTCAGGAAGGGTGATATCCGTGATGCATTGAACAGCGTTTTCAACGATGAATAGTTTAACACATAAGCTGGACGAGGCAGCAGAATTGATACGACATTCATCGCGTACTGTTGCATTTACCGGAGCAGGAATATCCGTGGAAAGCGGGATCCCTCCCTTCCGGGGAAAAGAGGGCTTATGGAGTAAATTCGACCCCGTCTTTCTTGATATAGATTATTTTAATAAATATCCCAAAAAATCATGGGAATTGATTAAAGAAATATTTTATGATTTTTTCGGACAGGCAAGACCCAATGCTGCTCATTATGGGCTTGCAGAGATGGAGAGCAAAGGAGTTTTACATTCAATAATTACCCAGAATATTGATAATCTCCACCATGATGCAGGAAGTAAGCAGGTATTTGAATTTCACGGTAATTCAAGGAACCTGGTTTGCCGGGAATGTTCGAAATATTATCAGGTTAAAGATATTGATCTCACAAATTTACCTCCGACATGTTTACAATGCGGTTCAGTATTGAAGCCCGACTTTGTGTTTTTTGGTGAACCAATACCCGAGCCTGCCAACACCAATTCCTTCAGGGAGACTATTGATGCTGAGGTTTTTATTCTTATCGGCACAACCGGTGAAATAATGCCGGCCTCACTTATTCCTTATAAGGCCAAAAACAATAAAAAAAGAATAATTGAGATTAATATAGAACCATCAAATTATACCAATACTGTTACAGATATTTTTCTCCAGGGTAAAGCTACTGAAGTAATGCAATCTTTGTTGAAAAATTTATCTAACCAGAATTATTCCTGAAAAAGAGGATTTTGTCAGCTAATATCCACATCAATGAGGAATATTTTGTGATTTAATTTCGTAAAGTCGCTGATAGTCTTTTTGGATTAATAAGTAAAAAAAGGGCATCAATGATGTTTGTACATATAACATTAGTTGAATTTAAGATAGGGGAGAAGGCGCCTTCCGCCTGAATTACTCCAATACTAAGAGCCGATTTCTTCAACATTAAGAGATCGTTTTTACCATTTCCTATGGCGATTACATTGGGCAAGCCTAAATTCTTCACGTAATTTAATTTCTGTTTATCCTGTTTTGCCGGTTCAAGTATCTTAACGGTTACGGGCAGCTCTTTTAGTTCTTTCTGTACAGTTCCAAAAGTATCAGCAGTTAGTACATGTATGTTTAAATGTGCACTTAATTTAACCAGCAGTTCAGGCACATCCTTCATAACCAGACCATCAATTGCAATTGTTCCGTTATAATCCAGAACCAGATGTTTTGCATTAATTGTTTTATGCCCGGGGATTTCAATTTTTATCATTTTTATTTAAAGATCCATGTCTTTCAAAATTAGTCTTAATATTGGTTTTTCCCTGGTAATACCCCCTAATTTTTCTTATATTAGGAGCATTATGTATTAATTGGAATAATAGAATTATCATATTGAAAAAGGGGATATAATGGACAAATATCTGGAACCAACTTTTTTGCTTGACTTTAATGATCAGAGAATACAAAATTTGATCAGAACAAAAGGATGGAATGATCTTGAAGAAAAAGGGAAAAATATTGCAAATCTATAATTTTGTCAGAGATGCAATAACCAGTGATTTAGGTATATATGACAACCCGGATTTGTTTTTTAATAAATATAGCCAGAATTTAAGTTTGGGCACAGCTGATAAATATATGACAGGAATATTTTGATAAATTAGTTTGCCGGATTATTTCTTGCGGATTTAAGAAAATAGTTTAAAAATAAAATAATATGGGAATATTAAAGGCACTTATAAAGAATGATTTTTGAAAGAAATTGATGAATCTTGATGTAAATTGGTGTTTTGAATTAGCATAAAAAAACGGAGGAATCTATTATGATTACAAAAGAACAAAAAGAAAAAATTGAACTTGAAAACAAAAAAATAGCCGATAATATTAGCCATATTAAACACTGTATTGTGGTTTTTAGCGGCAAAGGAGGAGTAGGCAAAACAACCGTGAGTGTAAATCTTGCCTATGGATTACAGGTTCATGGTTATGAAACAGGAATTCTTGATGCGGACATAACAGGGCCTAATGTTCCAAAAATGACAGGACTTAAGGGTGATGTACACACAAATGAGGGCAAAATTATCCCGCAAATAAGTCGTGGGGTTAAAGTTATTTCTATGGCAAATTTACTTCCGCCCAATCAGGCAGTTGTTTGGCGTGGACCAATGCGTTCCAAAATGATAAATGAATTCTTAGGAAATGTTGATTGGGGAAATCTGGATTATCTTATTGCTGATTTGCCTCCTGATACCGGTGACGAGATTCTTACAATGGTACAAAACATGAAACCCGATATGGCGATTATCGTTACTACGCCTCAGGAAGTATCATTAATAGATTCTTCCCGGGCTATCAACATGGCAAATAAAATGAATATACCGAAAATTGCCCTTATAGAAAACATGTCGGGACTAATTTGTCCAAAATGCGGTCATCGGATTGATTTATTTGGTTCCGGCGGTGGCAAAAAACAAGCTGAAGAAATGAATATAGATTTTTTAGGTGCAATCCCAATTAATCTTGAAGCACGAAAACTCGCAGACGAAGGGAAATCTATCATTATTGAAAATAAGGAGGCTGACATGTCCATAGAGATTTATCACATTGTAAAAGAAATCGAAAATATATTCAATGAAAACGCAGAAGCTTAAATACGTTAAACAGTTGAAAGACATGATCTAATAAATATTCAAGTTTTGCGAGGGATTTTCATGAATTATGATGAAAGCAAATTAATATATTATATAATTAAAATCAGGAGGAATATTATGATTAATAAAATTAGAGAATTTCTTGGTGAAGAAGCAAATGATATGCTTGATTACAAATGTGAAGGTATAAAAAAAGGGTCGCTCCATTTACCAGGTCCGGATTTTGTTGACCGTGTCATGTTTAACTCAGACAGGTCGTCTGTAGTCTTGAGGAATTTACAGCTTATTTTTAATACGGGACGATTAGCAGGGTCTGGCTATTTATCCGTTTTACCGGTAGATCAGGGTATCGAACATTCAGCAGGAGCATCGTTTGCACCCAATCCGCTATATTTTGACCCGGAGAATATAGTGAAACTGGCTATCGAAGGAGGCTGTAATGCAGTAGCTTCCACCTTAGGTGTTTTGGGTTCGGTTTCCCGGAAATATGCCCATAAAATCCCTTTTATTGTAAAAATTAATCACAACGAATTACTGACGTTTCCTAACATATACGATCAAACATTATTTGCTAATGTTGAGCAGGCATTTAATATGGGAGCTGTAGCTGTTGGTGCAACAATTTATTTTGGATCCAATGAATCGCGGCGTCAAATTTCGGAAATCAGTGAAGCGTTTAAAAAGGCACATGAATTAGGTATGGTTACCGTATTGTGGTGTTATTTAAGAAATCCGGCTTTTAAAGCAGACAAGGATTATCATGTTGCTGCAGATTTGACGGGACAGGCAAACCATCTTGGCGTTACTATTGAAGCAGACATTATTAAACAGAAACAACCTGAGAATAATGGAGGTTACAAAGCACTTAAATTTGGGAAAACACATGCAGAAGTATATAGCAAGCTTACATCGGATAATCCCATTGATTTAACCCGTTACCAGGTAGCTAATTGTTATATGGGCCGTGCTGGCTTAATTAACTCAGGCGGGGCTTCCGGCGATAATGATTTTGCCGATGCAGTACGTACAGCTGTAATTAATAAACGCGCCGGCGGCATGGGTTTAATTACAGGAAGGAAAACATTTCAACGACCAGTGAAAGAAGGTATCGACTTAATGCATACAATTCAGGATGTATATTTGACAAAAGAAGTTACAATTGCTTAAGTAAATCCATCTTTCCTTTAATCAATCATGACAGGGATTAAATCGTTATATCCTGGAAAATATATAGAAGGGGAGTTGGGGAAATTATAGAAATATAAAATTTAAATAGGATTAAAATACTTTGTAATTGAATAATGGAAATACTATGAAAATTAGCAATGTGAAAGAAATGAGAGGAATGGATCAGAAAGCCATGGATGAATATGGTATTCCTCAAGAAATTCTCATGGAAAATGCTGGCCAAGCTGCTTATTTCACAATTTTAAAAGAATTTGGAATAAAAGATAAAATTTTTGTGGCTTTTTGTGGCGTTGGACATAATGCTGGGGATGGGTTCGTGGTAACCAGGAAAATTTATTCCAATGGAGGAAAGGTTACTGTTTTCATTCTCGGTGATTCTGCTAATTATCAAGGTGCTGCAAAACAAAATTTCGATATCGTCAAAAAATTGCAAATTGAAATAATCTATTTGAATGATATCTCATCGGCAATTAAAAAAATAGAACAAGCAGATGCCATTATTGATGCTGTTTTCGGTACCGGTCTCAATAGAGAAGTTACAGGTATATATAAAGAAGCAATTAACTTAATTAACAAAAGTAACAAAACTGTTTTTAGCATTGATATACCATCAGGGATTAATGGTGATACCGGGAAAATAATGGGGTCGGCTGTAAAGGCAAATTTTACTACTACTTTCGGGTTGCCTAAAATCGGGAGTTTACTTTTTCCCGGATATGAATATGTTGGCAAGTTATATGTTTCGCATATTTCTTTTCCTCCGGTTATGTATCATTCCAATAATCTGAAAATAGCCACCAATGATTATATACCCATTCCCTTGAGGGGAAAGGATGCGCATAAAGGAAGTTTTGGAAAAGTATTATTTATAGCAGGATCATCTAATTATACTGGGGCACCATATTTTTCAGCCATGTCATTTTTAAAGGCAGGCGGTGGACTTTCTTATCTGGCAACACCTTTGGATGTAGCTTCTGTTGTTGGGAATAAGGGAAGCGAGATTGTATTTGTTCCACAAAAAGAGACTGCTTCAGGCAGCATCAGTCTTGAAAACAAACAGCAACTTTTACAATTTTCCGAGAATGTAGATATGGTTGTAATTGGACCAGGATTATCTTTAAATACAGAAACACAAACCCTGGTGAGAGGGTTATGTGCTGAAATTAAAAAACCATTACTTATTGATGGGGATGGAATAACATCTGTTGCAAATGATTTGGAATGCATTAAAAAACGGAAAGCTCCTACAATATTAACACCGCATTTGGGGGAAATGGCAAGAATTATAGGACAAGACATTGAAGATATTTTAAACGATAAAATCAATATCCTGCAAAAAACAGCACAGGAACTCAATGCCACAATTGTCTTGAAAGGGGCGCATTCGTTAATTGGCTATCCTGACAAGCGGGTATTTATCAACCTTAGTGGGAATCCTGGCATGGCAACTGCCGGAAGTGGTGATGTTTTATCCGGGACTATTGCTGCCATGTACGGACTCGGATTTTCGATTAACGATGCTGTGCGAATAGGTGTTTTTATGCATGGCTTTGCAGGTGACCTTGCAGCAACCGATAAAGGAGAAGATGGCCTCATCGCCAGTGATATTATGGACCAATTGCCGGCATCACTGAAAACTTATCGCGATAAATTTAATTCGATCATAAAAGATCATTATAATAGTATTCACATTATTTAAGACTAAAATGGAAACATGGATTCTTAAAAATCAGGCACTATTAGAAAAACAAGAATCACTGGACGTTCTTAATTACCAGATTAGGGCTTGTGAAAGGTGTCGCTTGTCTGTTACCCGAAAACATGCGCTTATTGGTGAAGGAAACATCGGGGCTAGTATCCTATTTGTTGCCCTTTCTCCGGGAGTTAAAGAAGATTCAGAAAATAGAATGTTTATTGGCCCTTCCGGTCAGGTTTTTGATAAACTGTTACAAGCAGCCGGAATTGATAGAAAATCGGTCTTTATGACAAATTTGGTAAAATGTATATTACCGCAGAACCGTAAGCCAACATTGAATGAAATTGAGTCATGCAGCCCCTTTTTGGATGACGAAATTTTAATTATTCAACCTCAAATCATAGTACCTTTAGGTTATTACGCAACTCGCTCAATTTTAATAAAATATCACGCTGATCCTTCAACGGCAGAAATGAGTTTTAAAAATGTAAATGGCCAATTATTATTTTTAGATGAAATGAAAATATTTCCACTGACACATCCGTCAGCACTTCTATATAACCCGTCTTTTGAACCGGAAACAATAGAGAAATATAAAAAACTAAAATCATTGTTGTGAAAAAATATCAAAAGCGAGAGGAAGAAATGGAAACGATAAAAACCGGAATAGATTGGATGGACAAGTTACTACCTGAAGGACTTCCATTAAAATCAACAACTGTTATTACCGGTCCGGGTGGTTCGGGAAAACCGCTCATTGGTGAAACATTTGTTGCCGCATGGTTGAAAAAAGGAGGAAGTGTTATTTTTATGTCACTGCAATATTCTGGTTCTGAATTTATTGTTGAAAGCATAAAAAGTGTTACCGGATTGGATATTCAGCATTAAATCTTTTGCTATTTTCCACAGCTTATGGGGATACGATTTTTGAAAAAATAAAAGAGACAATTATAACAAATACTGATAAAACCTATATGTTTTCTGTTAGTACATCAGCAAAAATCAATGAAATTGAACAGTTGGAAAAAATGGCTGATAACCTGATCCTTTCCCGTAGCGAGAAAAACCCTTTCCGGCTATACATGAAAATTATCAGATTGAAAGGGGTGTATTTTAACCCTGATGAAATACAAGTCCCCATTTCCCATGAAATATTAACCCATATAAAGGGAATGGCCGATCATAGCAGAGGCAAGATTTTGCCGGCCATTTTAAAAATGTAGATATAATTAATTTTAAAATAACTAAAATGAAAAAAATAGGTTTAATCGTAAATCCAATTGCCGGCATGGGAGGCAGTGTTGGTTTAAAAGGTACTGATGGAGAAACTGTTAAACAAGCAATAAAATTGGGTGCGAAACCCACTACCCCGGGTCGAATTGAAGAAACTCTTTCGCTGATTGAGCGAAAAGATCTTTATTTTCTGGTTGCGCCCGGCAAAATGGGCGAAGATTACCTGAAAAGATTTGATTTTAAGTTCGAAGTGGTATCTAAAATTGGCGCAGAAACAAATGCTACCGATACAAAAAAAATTGTTCTTGAAATGCTTGAAAAAGGCATAGAACTTTTGATGTTTGTGGGTGGCGACGGCACCGCCAGAGATATTTACGATGCTGTCGGATTAACCATGCCTGTTGTAGGAATCCCTTCCGGTGTTAAAATGTTCAGTCCTGTTTTTGCACTTTCGCCAAAAGCTGCTGCACAAATTATTGATAATAATTCAAATCAACTCATTGAAAAAGAAGTCCTTGATATTGATGAAGATGCTTTTAGAGCCGGAAAATTAGGAGCAAAATTATATGGCTACCTGAAAGTGCCTAAAAACATTGAGCTGCTGCAAGGGAAAAAAGAACCGTCCAACTTAAGCAAACCGGAAGAACAAAGCAAAGAAGAAATTGCAAAGTATCTTTTGGAAAATAGTGAAAAGGACACACTCTATATTTTAGGACCCGGAACCACTTTATCAACAATCGCTGAAAAATTAAATATACAAAAAACCTTGTTGGGTATTGATGCCATTTTTAATGAACAATTGGTTGGTTCAGACTTAAATGAAAAGGGTTTATTGGAAATAATTAAAAAACACGGTAAAGCAAAAATAATTTTAACCCCAATCGGCGGAAATGGATTTATTTTTGGTCGTGCAAGTAAACAATTTACACCCGAAGTGCTAAAATTAATCGATAAAGAAGATGTGATTGTTGTGGCAACAGAAGATAAAATAAGCCGTTTGGAGTGTCTTAGAGTCGACACGGGGGATACCGAAACAGATAATAAGTTAAAAGGGAACGTGAAAGTAATTACAGGTTACAAAACGGAAACAATTATTGATGTAAGATGACCATTAATCTGCATACGAACGAAAATCCTTATCTGCCGGATGAGAAAATTCATCAGGCAGCTATGAAAGGATTGGACTATATTAACAGATATCCGGAATTGAGTGATATAAACGAATTAAAAAAACTTCTAAGTAAATATAATGCCGATTTCCATTCTGAACAAATTATTTTGAGCCATGGTTCCGATTTGTTGTTGCGTGAAATCATCAACATTTTTTCAAAAAACAGGAAAATAATGATGCTCAGCCCTTCTTTCTTTTCTGTTTCACAGTACGCCCTTAAGCAAGCCGGCAAACTCACGAAATTTCAGCTGTCACCTCCACATTTTGCACTCGATACTGATTTTTTATTAAATGAACTGAATGAACCCACGCTTTTACTTATCGATAATCCCAATAACCCGACAGGTAAAATAGTATTGAACTATGATTTAGTTGAAAAAATACTTCAGAATAAAAAAACGCTCGTATTGGTTGATGAAGCCTATTTTGAATTCTCGGGCCAAACCTTTGCAGGTCTGCTTAAAAAGCACCCAAATCTGGCAATAACCCGTACGATGGATAAAGCCTTTTCATTAGCAGGTCTTCGATTGGGATATTTGTTGGCAGGCGATTATTTTAAAAATTATTTTACCGATTATTCTCAACTTTTGTCTAATCCAACAGTATTTGCGGCTATCGAGTCGCTTAAAAATATAGAATTGATGAAACAAGTTGTTGCTAAAATAGTTGATGAAAGAGAGCGGGTCTCCATAAAGCTAAAAGAATTGGGCTTCGAAGTATTTCCAAGTGAAGCCAATTTTCTGCTCATCAAAAGTAAAATACCTGAATTGGCATTGAAACTCAAAAATAAGGGAATTCTAATTTATGATTTGTCAAGTATATATTTCAACGATTTTTACAGGATTACGATAGGAAATTCGAATGAAAATGATAATTTACTCATTACAATTTTAAAAATAGATTAAAAATAAAATCTTATGGAAACAGTAAAATTTAACAATCAGTGGACAAATAACTTATTCCCACAGGGTTTCCCGATAAGAACAACTACAATTATAAGTGGCCCCGGGGGGTCGGGCAAACCGCTTATCGGATATATATTTGCTTCAGACTGGCTGAATGCGGGAGGGCAGGTTGTTTTTTTACTTGCAAGCACAACGGTCGATTATTTTAAAAAATCGATGTTAATGCTTGACGTCGACCCGGATAATTTTCCCGAACAAGTTTATATGATAGAACTTGATCCAACAATTAACGACCTTCAAATTATATCAGCCAATCATATTAAAGCTAATTTTGTAATACCCGAAAATTGGGACAAAGCCTTAACAGTGGCAAATCAATTTTTTGCACAAAAAGAAAATAAGTTAGGTATGATGGTATCGGGTGCAGCCTTAAATCTTTTATTTTTTTCAAAAACTTACGGTCAGTTAATTCATAAAAAAATAAAAGAATACATTATTCAGAATACCGATAAAACACTGTTTTTCAGTGTAAACAGCGATGCCTTTAAACCTCTGGTGGAAGAATTGGAAAATATAGTCGATATCCTGCTGTTCAGCGAAATGAGAAAACCAATGACCTTATTTCTACAGGTTCAAAAAGCAAAAGAGGTAGCGTTTTTCGATCAGGAAGTAAAAGTTCCTTTATCTTCTGAAATACTCGACAGTATAAAACATGAAGCCGAAAAAGGGAAAACTCATTTAATTCCGATGATTAAAAATATTTGATGATAAAAAAGATATCAAATTATGGCTAAAACAGAACCTTTTGATAATTATTCAGATGAATATGATAATTGGTTTGAAATCAACAAATATGCTTTTCAGTCTGAGTTAAATGCAGTAAAAAAGGCATTAACCTGCCATACAGAAATTGTTGAAATTGGTGTCGGAAGTGGCATTTTTGCCGAACCATTGGGCATTAAAGAGGGCATTGAGCCTTCGAAAGCTATGCGCGAAAAAGCCGAAAAAAGAGGCATTAAAGTTATAGATGCCGTTGCTGAAAAGCTCCCATACACTGATAATAGTAAAAATGGGACAGTAATGATTACAACAATTTGTTTTGTTGATGATCTTCATAAATCTTTTCAGGAAGTAAACCGTATTTTAAAACGTGACGGCCTGTTTATTATTGGATTTGTAGATAAAGACAGTCCGATAGGGAAAATTTATTTGGAACACAAAGAAGAAAGTATATTTTATCAAGAAGCTACATTTTACGGAACAGAAGAAATTTACAGGGTATTAATGGAAACAGGTTTTAAAATAAGCAATACATGGCAAACTGTTTTCGGGAAAATAGATGAAATAAATAAAGTTCAAGAAGTCTTGACCGGGTATGGACAAGGAAGTTTTGTTGTAATAAAAGCTCAAAAAATATAATGGAAGCAATTTATAAGATGCTTTTACAATCTATCATGATAACCGGGTTTATATTTATCATGATGCTGATGATTGAATATATAAATGTTCAATCATTATCTTCTCGCTTATGCTGGGCGTGGCTGCCGGAGTACTTTCGAGGGAAGCCGATCTGTGGATTAAAGTTACCCTGATGTTGTCGTTTTCTTTCGCCCTTTTTGTGGTGATAAGTGTGCCAAACCATTTTCCTGAAGATCATATCTGGAAACATATCGTCGGGGCCCCATCTTATATTTGTCACTCTTTTTGCTTCAGGCACTATTCCGTTTAGTATTTTGCTGGCCAGTTCAATATCACAAGACGGCCATGGCATGTTGCCCATGCTTGCCGAATCAAAAAAAGGGTTTGTGGCAGTA
>DATKUO010000047.1:0-48159 GCA_035530515.1 Bacteroidales bacterium | reverse complement strand
CGATTGGGACAATGCCTTCAACAGAAGCAGAAGCAGAGATTTACGCAATTTCAATTCCATTATGGTGCGATTGGGACTAAAAGGACCTATCCGTTTTATTTATGATAATAGATATTTCAATTCCATTATGGTGCGATTGGGACCTATAAATCAGTTACTTATACCTATTATTGTCTCAAATTTCAATTCCATTATGGTGCGATTGGGACTAGATACTGCATTTTGAATGTCAACCGATGCCACATTTCAATTCCATTATGGTGCGATTGGGACGGCAGGATACAGATCGGTGAGCTTCCTGATTACGCTATTTCAATTCCATTATGGTGCGATTGGGACAGGAATACATCTTACCGTATTTGCTTTCCCATTCTTATTTCAATTCCATTATGGTGCGATTGGGACGATTCATTCGCTTCATTTAAATGCCATGCTAGATAATTTCAATTCCATTATGGTGCGATTGGGACACAGGAAATGGTTATTTAGAAAGCACTGCTATTGAATTTCAATTCCATTATGGTGCGATTGGGACGCAGGTATGGCTCCTCTTGACTATCCATTTTATGCATTTCAATTCCATTATGGTGCGATTGGGACGTATATTCCCCCCACGTAACATAAGTCCCTGCATCATTTCAATTCCATTATGGTGCGATTGGGACTCATCAAATAGTATCCTGGACAGGACATCCTGCAACATTTCAATTCCATTATGGTGCGATTGGGACCTTGCTTTTCAGGAGATAGAGATGACCTCTATTGAATTTCAATTCCATTATGGTGCGATTGGGACACAGTTTTACTAAGTCCTACAACTCCTTCATTTGCAAATTTCAATTCCATTATGGTGCGATTGGGACTTATTCTTCTAATGTAGCAATAAAAGGCCCTGATATAATTTCAATTCCATTATGGTGCGATTGGGACTACACAACGTAAATGTACTGCCAAATTCCCTCAAGATTTCAATTCCATTATGGTGCGATTGGGACTTTTAGCCTTAATTGGCTTCACAGGAACCATTACATTTCAATTCCATTATGGTGCGATTGGGACCTTCTGCCAGTTCCTTCATAGCGGCAGCATCAGCACATTTCAATTCCATTATGGTGCGATTGGGACAATAATTATCGTAGCTTTAACTTCTATCAGTTTATTATTTCAATTCCATTATGGTGCGATTGGGACAATGCCTTCAACAGAAGCAGAAGCAGAGATTTACGCAATTTCAATTCCATTATGGTGCGATTGGGACGGCAGGATACAGATCGGTGAGCTTCCTGATTACGCTATTTCAATTCCATTATGGTGCGATTGGGACCTTGCAGCAGGGGCAACTACAAAGATATTAGTAGGATTTCAATTCCATTATGGTGCGATTGGGACAAGCCAATCCACTTTCTGACAGATAGCTTTTCCCATATTTCAATTCCATTATGGTGCGATTGGGACTATGCAGCGATTGGAAACAGAATCCAGGTTATCGGATTTCAATTCCATTATGGTGCGATTGGGACCACGGATATATTTGAGTTTATTCTTGATGTTCTAGCAGATTTCAATTCCATTATGGTGCGATTGGGACCTTCTGATTCAACTGCAATACAAGCTCGCTGACTACATTTCAATTCCATTATGGTGCGATTGGGACACTTATGCGAATTATGCTTGTAGCGAAGTGCCGCATTTCAATTCCATTATGGTGCGATTGGGACCAGGTAAGTGGTCATTTGAATATCGAGGCGCATGGTAATTTCAATTCCATTATGGTGCGATTGGGACAAAAAACTGCTATTCATGTATTTGAGTTTATTCAGATTTCAATTCCATTATGGTGCGATTGGGACCGGGATGAGAGTATTGAATCTTTATGCGGGGATCGGATTTCAATTCCATTATGGTGCGATTGGGACAAAACCAGTTCCCACGTCCACCCCTCGCAATACCGGATTTCAATTCCATTATGGTGCGATTGGGACAAAAGATCCCGCAACGGTATTACATTCTACCAGAATTTCAATTCCATTATGGTGCGATTGGGACCTATTAATAAATGTGAAAAATACAAGATCAAAATTGAAAATTTCAATTCCATTATGGTGCGATTGGGACAGGACTTGGTTATCTCACTAACCTTAATCCTTCTGGATTTCAATTCCATTATGGTGCGATTGGGACTGTTGGCGGGCCGTGGAATTTTAGTGGATTTCCGGCATTTCAATTCCATTATGGTGCGATTGGGACAAATATCACAAAAGACGGTAGTAATTTAGTTTCTGTATTTCAATTCCATTATGGTGCGATTGGGACAAAAGATATCACTGCTCATGTATTTGAGTTTATTCAGATTTCAATTCCATTATGGTGCGATTGGGACATAACGCATCTCACGTCTTGCTATCCCGCCCTCAAATTTCAATTCCATTATGGTGCGATTGGGACTACTATTCGTTTTAATTAAATATCTACCTTCTTTTTCATTTCAATTCCATTATGGTGCGATTGGGACCGTTTATCCCGATGCCCCAGGGAGTCTTATTTATGGATTTCAATTCCATTATGGTGCGATTGGGACGCAGAAGTTACCGGCCTGCTGGATGCTGCTGTTAAAGAATTTCAATTCCATTATGGTGCGATTGGGACGGTAGCCGATACAAGCGGAGACAGCCCATAAAGCATTTCAATTCCATTATGGTGCGATTGGGACCTCTTATTAATGCTGTTATACCTGACTTTGCTGCATTTCAATTCCATTATGGTGCGATTGGGACTGGTATCATCATTTATAATTACAATATTGTTTTTTTCATTTCAATTCCATTATGGTGCGATTGGGACTGATACATCTTTCTGGTATAATAACGCAGTGACTGGATTTCAATTCCATTATGGTGCGATTGGGACAATTCACATCTGATCCATATCTGCCCGGCCATCTCATTTCAATTCCATTATGGTGCGATTGGGACACGTTAAAAATAGCAAATAAAAATGCCATTCCACGGGCTTCTGACGATTCAAGTCAATAATAAACCGGCTTACGAAAATCGTCGATGGTCAAAAGTACAATTTATGCCGGACTTCGACAACATATATTAACTCGCACATTTTCAACTTGTCAGAGAACCCTCTCGTTATGTTATATTGTAAAACTTACCATAATTTAATTTATTATATCGGACAACGACAACTTTAATTATAGAAAATTTCCTGTCTCACCCCGCTCCTTCCCCACTATTTCCTTACTAAGCCATTTCTTATCTCTCGACTTAAAGATTATTAAACTGTCAGAATCTTCTTCTTTCATTATCATCGAAGCCTTGATTTTAAGCTCTTTTAATTTAACTTCCGTGATTTCTCCCTCGAAGACAGAATTTTGAATCCAGCTTAAATACTTTCTGCACAACTTTAACATCCTCACTACTCTTTTCTCCCCGATGTCATATACAAGAATAACGTACATTTTCAAATATAGTTTTAATTACCAATACATTTTGAGCGGCTTATATGGTTCAATTTCCAAAATATGTTTTATCAGTTTGTAACATTCCAGCTTTATCAGATGTTTGTAACTGACTGCCCTGTTTAACTGCCGATGCCGGATTGTCTCTGTAAGTCTTTCTTCAAATGCCTGTACAAATGTCTTTTTACCTCCAGGCTTTAAAACTACCCTGTTAAGTGAGCTTTCAAAATCATTTTCCTGTACCATCCTTTTATTCAACACTTTAAAAATGACCTTGTCGACCAGCACCGGTTTGAATACTTCAGCCAGATCAAGTGACAACGAAAACCGTCGTTCGCCAGGCGAATGAAGAAATGAGATAACCGGATTTAATTGTGTTTGATGTATGGCCCTAAGACACTGTGAATAACACATCATATTACCAAAAGATATAAGGGCATTTACTTCATTAAGAGGTGGTTGCTTCGATCTCCCTCCCATCTTAAAGTCATTAATAATCAGATTAAAAGCATCATAATATGTTTTCCTTATATTACCTTCAAGGCCCATAAGTTCATTTACCGACTTTGTGTTAATAAATGAATTTTCATAACCGGATATCTGGTCAATAAATGGTTGTGTATCTTTTCCCCGGTTATCGTAGTACTTCAGGTTACGTATCATATTATAAACTGCTCCCTCAAGGATTAACCTGGCAAGTTCAAGCCTTTTTCCTTTCTTGTCGTGCAGTCTTGCCTGTGCCATAAGAAGTTTCCCCGAAAGAAGCGATTCTCTTGGCATGAACGACCCGGTATAATTCTCGTAATAATCGAAAAAATGAACTGGTATTTGTTGCTGACCAAGGAAATTATAGAGTGATGAGTTTGCATCAAGCGCTCCAAAAGCATAAAGCTCATCTACCTGTTCCACCGGTAGAAACCTTGGGGTTCCTTCAATACCATTTTCATCAACAGGTAAAAATTTAAGGGTGTTGTCTTTACGGCTTAATAGTCCGGGATTAAACAGGTAGTAAGATTTCTTCATTGACATTCGGTTTCATTACTATAGCAAAAGTCGAAATAGCTGCATTTTCTGCATTTTGCAGCACTAATTACGGGGGGACAGGAATCGGAAATAGCTAAGGTATTTATCTCTTTTTCAATCTCTTCGACATACTCGCGGTCGGGTACTGAGAGCAAAACCTCCTCTGTCTGGCGTTCTGCCGGGTACTCAAGTATGCCGGTAACACCATCGACACCGGCTTTTTCAAACCGGTAGATATAATATTTAAGCTGCCAGAGATGTGAGTCATGTTCTTTCCTCGATTTTTTTGTTTCGTGAATTATTTTTCCGGCCGGATCATAGAAATCGATTTTTATGCCATCCATTTCAATCTCACGATATTTTGAAGCTCTTTGCGGATAACTGTTTTCATGGATCAATTTCCCCTCGTAAACAAGATCGGAAGTCTGCTCCATGCGAATACCGTTGGTATAGAGCCACAATTTACGGCGGCAGACAAGATAATAATTAAAATGGGTGCCTGTGAGGTACATAATGATTGAATTTTGAATGAGAGAATAAATATGGCATGTCAAAGAACGTTATTTGGGGTCTTAAACTATTCTTTGCCCGGGCCTTCTTTTGTTTTTTCGACATAATAAGGCTTCGACGAACTTTCAATTGCTTTAATGGCAATGTCTTTCACGCTTGACTCAGCAGTAATGGCTTTCTGCGAGAGTTCTTTAATGGTGGTCTCCATGTCTTTGATTTTGCTTTTCAGGGTTTCGACAACATGGTCTTGCAATTTCAGTTCGCCTGATGTTTCCTTTTCCCTGAGTTCTTTTTCGAAACGGAAGCCGGTTTCCAGCTTTTCGGTAGCCGCACTGACAGATGCTGCCACAGCTTTTTCCAATTCCGACGGGAAAGCGGCGCTTTTCGTGCGAAGTTCTTTCAGTTCGGCTTCTGCTTCATTGATGGCAGATGTCCGCTCGGCAAACGCTTTTTCGAATGTTGCTTTTTTCTCGACCATTTCCTTTTCAAGTTTTTGCTTTTCCTCCTCGTAAAGGTCGGCTTCTTTTTTCCGGGTAATTTTCAGGTTGTACTGAAACTCTTCTTCTTCGCGTGTGCTGATCTTTTTCGATTCTTCGGCTTCTTCTTTCGTTTTTTGCTGCCATGATTCCTGCTCTTTTTTCCACTGGGATTTTTTCTCCGACATTTCGGTATCGAACCGTTCCCTTTCCGACTTCATCTTCTCTTCCAGCTCGTTTTCGCGTATGGCCATTTCCTGTTCAAACTGTTCTTTCTTCTCCTTTTGTGCCAATAGCATCACCGCGAGCGAATCTGTGCTGACCGATAACTGGTAGAGGTCTTCGAGGTTTTTTTGCTCTACCTGTATGGCTTGTTGCAGTTCTTCAAATTTCCTGAACTCTGTAATAAACTTTTCGCCAAGCTTGTCGAGCGCCGATGACAGGTTCACTTTCAGGTCGGCGATATTTTTTACAATTCCATCATCACTCAGCTCCATGGCTGTTTTTACCAGCGTTTCCTGTTTTTGATGTTCCTGTACTTTTTTGGGTTCTTCGGTTTTTTTCTCCTGAACTTTCTTTAACAGCTCATCGTAAGCTGTCAAAATTTCGTTCTTCGTGTTTTTTGGACTGACTTTGGGTTCCATATTTATTGATTTTAGTTTTCGGGAATCATGAGCAAATTTAACTAATTGAAGTGTTTATAAAATATAATTTTAAAAATTTTATTAAAAATAGTTGATTTATATCTCTTCTGACCCGGGTTCTGTTTCTACTTTCAGTTGCAACATTAAAAGTTCTTTTACATGGTTCGAAGATGATACATTTTTCCCAGTCAGATGCAATATTTCTCATCTGAGATATTTAGAACAGCCCGTTTTTTTTAAATTCGCCCTTTAAAGCAGGTAGTCTCGGTGTGTGGTCATAATATTGCCTGATCAGTTTTCGCATATCTACTGATTTTTCTGAGATTTTCAATCCAAGCTTGAATAATCCTGCAATTTGGGAATATCCGGTGCGGTTTCGGTGCATATCGAAAATCTTTTTTGCACTCATTTTGATGATTGTATAACATTCTTCCGGATAGATCGTGCTAATCGAAGGTAAAATTATTGCAAGCTCATCATCGGAATGCTTTGATTTTGTTAATGTCAAAAGCTCATCCCAAGCTCGCTCTTTTTCCAGAATTTTTACTTGAAATCCCGTATTCCAAATATCTTTCGCCAACCTGATGCCCTCCTCGCGGGTAATAAATCTTCGAACCTGATCATACGCACTGAGTGATGAATTATTACGGGCATAATCGAACCAAAACCGGCAATATAGCGAACTGCCATCAGTTAATTTATCTTTCAAAAAGGATGATAAATTTTGTCTGTGACGGCTGTAAGCGATATTTGCTTTCTTCTCAAAATCATCCGGTTTGTTGTTATAGTAATAATCGAGAAGTTTTACGGCAAGGGCGTAATCATCCGGGAATATTTTTTCTGCCATTTCCAGCCACAACTTTTCGTTGCCGGCTTTGGTGATAATGTAATCTGAGAGCTCAGGAATATCGGTGAAAGAAATTGAAAGCGCCAATAGTAAATCAAGCATGCAGACTGCCATATCAGGACTTTGAACAAGAGAGAAAAACAATGGCGTTAAATGTTTTATAAATTCCTTGTTGTGATCTTTGGCAAAATGAATGATGCTGCAACATAAACCTGAGGCTTCATCATTTGAAAAAGTTTGACGGCTTATATGTTTTTCAACGATTGTTTTAAGGTCTTGTTGAAGCAAGTCAAGGAAAAAATCATTTGCGGAATCACTAACATTACTGTATGGGTCGTTAATGTCAGCATCTTCGGCGGCTGCAAACATCCCGCACAACATGGCAATAACTTCAAAATAGCTACCCATATCTGCATCAGCCATAAGCCGGATGTGCCATTCGTCATAAAAATCTTCTGCTTCCTCCTGTGCCAGATTCATGGCAATCTCATAATCAGGGACATAATGTCCGGAATCATGGTGCCATCTTTCCCAATCGGTATCTTCAAAATCAAGTTTTTCAAGGCTTTGTTTAAACTCATTGTATGCGGTTTGCATATCATTATTAAATGCCTTTGCATCAAAGGTTTTTCGGATCATCTCCGGCTTGGGAGCATGCTTTTCAATATATTGGATAAAATTTATCAACACTTTTTTGTCATTGATCAGCAGGTTTGTAAGAAATTCATTTCTAATGTTTTGATCAACTGAATTGATAAAAGCCTTTTTCTCGTTAATAGTTTTCATGTGTAGTAGCTATTTAAACTTTAAAAATCCAAAAGTACGCAGAATATTTATTGACCTTGTCATGCTTGCATACCATAACAATGCAATCATCATGTTAAAAGGGTGGTTCTATATCTTTATCTGAATCCCAACTTTTAGGATATTCATCCTCTTTCATTTGAGTGTCAATCTCTTCACAGATTTTGCAGTAGCCCGAAAAAGGGCACTCCTCAGGTTCATAGTCGCAAAATTCGATATGCGACTCCCCGAAAGATAAAGGCACATTTTTAACATCCCAGATATTACGAATGAAAGGATAGCGCAGATGTGCAGGATAGTCTTCAGGGAATTCAGGGATAAAATGAAAGAAATTCAGCAGGTTTTCAAGTTCGGTTGCCAATCGCGCGGCCTGTTCTTCGTTAAGCTTTTCAGGCGGAGGTAACAGCTTCCTGTCAATCCCGGTAATGCTTGAAATTTTTTCTCTTTTCCCGTAAATAAACTCTTCCACATAAGAAATATCTTCCAATTCAATTTCATCGTCTGAATCCGCATCTTCCCATATTTCATGAGGTGGGCGGATATTCCACGTGGCCTGGCGGATGTCACCGATGAGTTGATCAATGTAGCGGTCAATAGTTTTCCAAATTATCATTCGCAAGTTTAAAAGGTACCTTCAGATACAGTATAGTCAACACCAACCGGTTTAAATACATACCGGTCATCATAATCAATCTCAAACTCTTTCAGCATTTCAAGATACTCCTCTGAAAAGGTTTTTCTTCTGTGATGAATTGCCTGATTGTTAATATAACGGATCACGCTTGGCAAATCAGGTTTGCTGTAAGAAAATGCGCCGTAACCCTCCTGCCAGGAAAACTTTCCCCGAACAAACCTTCTATCATTAATCCATTTCGATGAACTTCCTTTTATATCCTGCATTAAATCGGAAATTGACTGAGAAGGCCTTAATCCGAATAGAATATGAACATGGTCAGACATACCGTTGATCGCTAACAATTTATGATTGTTATTACTGACAATGCCTGTAATATATTTATACAATTCATCTTTCCAAATGTTTAGAATGATGCAATCCCGATTCTGGACTGTAAAAACAGCCTGAATGTGAATTTGTGTGTAGGTATTTGCCATTATTTTATTTCGTCCCTCACGGGACTTTAAATTAATAATATGTTCTATTTTCTACCTGTATCCTGTCCCTGACGGGACAGGCAATTCCAAATATCTCTGCATCGCAATTAGACGAAAACATTATCCCTTCATCAAAAAACTGACCGTTCATGTACCTGATCATTTTTGTTGTCCCGTCAACTGTAATATCTTTCCTTGTTTGCATTTCACTGTTCATGTACCTGATCATTTTTGTTGTCCCGTCAGGGATATTATATTGGTAGAACATTGTCATTTTCTGTTTATTAAGTGCCGTCAGGTACGAGATAACCAGCCTCAGCCGGTTTACAATCCTTACGCCGGCATAGAGCCACAATTTAAGGTGGCAGACAAGATAATAATTAAAATGGGTGCTTGTGTTTGCCATAATTCTATTTCGTCCCAACGGGACTTTTGTTCATTATCAAATTAAATTTTCTACCTGTATCCTGTCCCTGACGGGACAGCATTTTTACATTAAAGTGAGATAGTTTTTCAACCATGGTTCGTAAGTTTTTTTAAAGATCTTCAATTTTTTCTGCGGAGCAACAAGATAAAAATATTCCTTCTGTCATGCCGTCGATAACCATTTTTGTTTTTGTTCAGCCTTTCATAGCCTATCGACATTCCCCGTTTTATCATCTTCCACACCAGTTCATCTTATTTTCAGTCATTCATATATCTCCAGCCGTCCAGGAATGTGCCAGCCAAAAAATTGGTTACGTTTCATTTCAATCATTCTTGTCCCGTCAGGGACAATATATTGGTAGAACATTGTCATTCCTGAATTTATCAGTGCCGTAGGCACGATATAACCAGCCTCAGCCGGTTTACAATCCTTACGCCAGCAAAGAGCCATAATTTGCGGTGGCTGCTGAGGTAATAATTGAAATGTTTGAGGCTTGCGAAAAAGTTATGCCTCAACCAACTGGTTCTCATAATTAAAGGCATTCATTAATTCGATTAACTTTTGTTCAGCTTTTTCGAGGGCATCGGCACTCCCAACTGAACCAACTACATAACTCGAAGCTATGGGCGTTATAAATAATTCTGCTTTTGCAGTTTCATCGATTTTTGGAACAGCTTGTTGTCTTTCTGTATCTTCGCGCAAATCTCCCCGTATGGCATAAGCAATTTGATTTGCATTGTCGCTAATAGCAAGAACCACGGTTTCCATTAAACTAAAAGTTCGTGCCTGATTAGAAGTAATCCGCCAGTTAACAATAGCTTTGGCTAATGCCGGAATTATTTTTTCTCTTTTTTCTTTAGGACAGATCAAGCAACCTCCAAAGATATTTTTGCCTTCAATCCATCCTGCTTCCCGCAATTTCGCTTCAATTTCAGGGAATAGTTCAGGTTCGAGTTTGTTTGTTGAAACACAAAAGAGAGTTCTTAGATCGATGGCTAAATCGAAAACAAATAAGCCAGAAGCACGAGTTTGACCAGACAGATTGAAGTATTTAGGACCCAAATTTCGTTTGTTACTGACTAACCATTCTGCTAATTCTTCACTTGGGATTTCCTCTCTATTTCCCTTTTCATCCAAACGTGAAACAATAACTTTATGATCGTTAGGTCTGCTCGACCGATCAAAAACAACTGGCTCTGTCTCTCTTTCTAAACCCCCAAGTAAAGGATGTAATGGCCTCATTGCAGAAATAGATAAAGGACTTCTTCTCTTTACCGTATAAGAATCAGATTTGGCTTTCATGTAACCGCCTAAAAGTTGATCTACAAAAGTCGGATCGCAAGGGGAATGAGGCTCTTTCATTCCTGCTTTACCCTTCTTGTCAATTTCCCAGTTAAAAGTAATCGCTGCGAAAGGCATTTCCAGTGCTTCAATGATTGATCGTTTAACTTGCTGTCCACTTGAATACGCCATTTGACGATTAAATTGGGAATCTCTATAAAACTTTTGACCGTCATTCACTCCGAAAACGGTATGTTCTGCGTGACGCAAACCGCGCAGATAAATAAATGGTGAATTGTTCATTTCGCTATTATTTTATTTATTAATGTTTTGGTAACTGTATTCAAATCGGATAAGGGTAACGAAGAGGGGAAAAAGGTCATACGGCATTTTAATCACTTCTTCAACAACTTTCTTCAGTTGTAATGAATTCAATGGTGATTTTCCCATTAAATCTGTAAGTTCATCTATAAATTCTTTCAACGACTTTGATTCAAGAAGATTTTTACTTTCCTGATTTGTTGTTGACTTGCCTCTTTTTGCATCTTTTGATTGACATTCTGATTCAATCAACACTTTAGCAACATCAGAGGCAAAACCGAGTAACTCTGTTTTGTTTAGCATAGCGATAATCCAGATTTTAAATAGTTGATAATTTGTATATGATTCTTCATTTGAAAATTTGTATTCTTTGCCTTGTGCGTAAAGGATAGATCCTTTTGGCATATATTCTCTGAGCTTGGCCGGCTCTATGGCTCTCAAACCAATTGTGCCAAGTTTACAGGCATCTTTAAAGTTGTAATGAGTTGATAATGTTTCAATCTCCTCTTCCTTTAACACCATATTATTTCTGTCTATGAAAAGCTTTTCCCGTAGTTCAAATATTTTTCGAACTTCGGGCAGATAGAAATTAATAAAACCAAGCGTGGTATTCATCTGTGATAAATTGTAGGCATATGCAGTTATTTTCTTATTTGGAAATTTCTTAGCTAATGCAAATACAATCTTTGACCATCGTTGAGTCGGAATCGCAATATTCCCTTGTACTTCGGATGTTTCAATACGTAAATTGTCGTCAGGATAAGTAGGGTCGAACCATGGTTGGACCCAATGCCATAGCCATTGCCCGTTCCATGTTTCAATTTGTTTATCCTTTACATTGGGGGTTTGGTTCAGGTACTTCCGGTAATATTCCCAACCTTGGAACAAAGCCCAAAGTACGTCCGATTCATCAATCAGTATTACAAACCCACCGCTGACACCGATCCCTAAAGCTTCTCCCATCCATGAAGCATACATTTCATCTTTATCGGTCTTGGTATCCATTTCAGTTACTTGTCCTGAAGTTGTTCCTCCAACATCTTTGGCCTGAGAGCCGACAAAAATTGACATGTTTGGAACATCGTTTTCGATGGATGATTTTAAATTATTGTACTGAGCAAGTGCTTTACTTCCAAATTTCTTTACATTTTCTTCTTTTGGCTTTTGGAAAAATGGAGAATTGCCAACATGCATGAGATGCTTTTCGTCATTGAAAAACAATTCGAAGAATTTTCCGCCGAAGAACTCTTTGGCTGAAAGGTTTGTTCCTTCCCGATCATTGTATAGTTTTAAAAACTTTTTCCCGATATAACTTGTGTACATGATTATAGAAATTTATCGTGTTCAACTAATTGCAAACCGTATGTTTGGTAGACTTCATTATTTTGTGGGACCACAAACGGATTAGAGCCTACTGTTAACTGTTCGTATTCCGATTTATATCGGACAATGGTTTTCCAATTAATGGGGATTTCCATTTGTAGCCGTTCTTCCCAGTTGGTAATCAGGTACTTTTCCCGATCTTCTGAAAGGATGCAGGAAGCACTTTCAATTTCAAGAGCATCCACCAAAACTGCTTTTTTAGTGCTGGTCAGTTCCTGAAGTGTAAACCGGTCGTTTTTGAATATAAGATGTATGTCGATTCCCTTCATGTCTAAAACCGGATATACTTTGTCAATTTTTTCTTGTAAACTTCTTTCTTCCAGAATTTCACCATTGTCGGGTAATTGCTCGTAACTTGATTTAAGGATTTCCATCTTGTAAGGAAGAACATTCCCGGATGGGGCAATAATATGGATGGGTTTGTATTTGCCAATGGTCTCCGAATTACGCCTCCTGTTAACTCTGCCAAAACGTTGAATAAGACTATCGAGAGGTGCACATTGAGTAATCATCAGATCGAAACTAATATCAAGACTAACTTCGACTACCTGGGTCGAAACTACCAGACATGGCATTAATCCATTCCCATATTGTTCGCTCCCATTGCCATTAAATTCCGATTTTAAACGTGTTTCCAGATGAACACGGTCGCCTCTTTTAAATCGACTATGGATTAACATTTTTGGAACGTCAGGGAACTGATTTGAAAGATTTTGAAAAGCCTCTTGTGCTTTTTTGATAGTATTGAAAATAACCAATACTTTTTCATTGTTATTAAAAGCGGCAGATAATACTTCCTTTAAATTCGATTCATCCTCCATTTTGAATACTCTGTGGCGGTTAAATGAATCGAGTATGTTGTCAGGTAATTTTATCTGGTAAACAGCATCTGATCCGCCTAAAATATTCAGTAATCCATTATACAAAACAGTAGGCATAGTCGCTGTTCCAATATGAATGTGACAATTAAGGCGTAACAACATCTTTACGATTTCCAGAACCATTGATTTGGAATAATCAGAATAAGTATGTATTTCGTCAAGAATGATGTCACAACCTTTTAGATCGAGCATTACGCTTTCATAACCAGAAGTTCCGAAAATAATACCAGCTAATTGATGCGGAGTAAGGACTTTTACTGATGAACCAATAAGCGGTTGCAGCAGTTGTTCTTCGAGGTTTTTACCAACCACAATTTTAGAGGTAGCATGTTGCAAGCGAATATCCTTATTGGGGATTGTTTTTTTCATGCGCTCCCACATTGCGTTAATTGAGGCTTGAAACGGAAGCGTGTAAAAAATCCGACCGTTGCATCTTTTTAATAGAAAATCAGTTTTCCCTGCTCCGGTTGGGGCAACAACAAGGGTATGTGGTCTATTATCTTCCGTTTTTATTTGCGAAAGTGGATAAATTGCACTTCGTCGGGATGAATCAAAATAATAGGTCAGATTTGGAGTTTCGAATAAATGTTCGAGTTGTTTACTTGTCTCAAATGAGAATGCCGAAGCAAAATGATCTGAAGCCATAAGCAAACCTCGCCAAGGAGACCAGCCCCGTTTTTTGTTTTCACAATACTCAACTGCATATATAAGTGCATTGTGGGCATTTTCTTGTGATATCTCCAGGGAATGGTAACCAAAATGAGTAAGAATCTGAAGTCCATATTTACTCCATTCTTCCCAGTCCTTTAAGTGGTTATCTATCCAATTACGATAATTCTGATCTAAATCAATGATACCTCTTCCTTTCGGATCATTAACAACTGATTTATGATGGGCAACTACCATATCAATTAAAACGTCCCATTCTATCTTTGGAAATGCTGGCAAAAAAGCAAGAGACGAAAGTTCATGACGATGAACATATCCATGCTCTCTTTCTTCTGCTAGTGAATCCATATTGATATTCTGTATTTTCTTCTGAAAATGTGGATGAGCTTTTCCTAAATCGTGCAATAGCGCACCTTTTCGGGCAAGTTCTTGATCAAAAGAATAATCAAGACTCTTGGCGAAACATTCAACAGCAGAGATTACCTGCCCGGTATGCTCAAGTAATGTCAGTCCACCATAGTTTTTACTCTTTGCTAAAATGAGGTTCAAATTTTGCATCATTAACTGCGAATAGGATTCCCGTAAACTTTGAGTTCTCCGAACATCTCCCTGGCATTGTCAAAGCGGTTGTGTCCAACCTTAAATCCGTCTTCATTAGAAGAAAAGATCAATTCAAACCCATCAATTCGATCAAATTCTTCTAAATCCATTTTTGTTAACGACTCAGGAAAAATTAAATCCTCATTTCGGCAAAGGCAAATGGTCTGGGTAAAGGCTCGTTCTGAATCAGCGCTACACTCAAAAGCCAAGTACAAATTTGGATGTATTAATATGCCTCGGTCTATTATTCCCAAATTGGTCTTGTATATTCCTTTTTCATTTTTAGCAATAAATCCACCTTTTGACCAAGTACGTTCTTTTTGCACTTCCATTCCGCAATAATTTAAGCGGTGACGAATGATTTTTTTAATTACTCCATTCTCCGATAGCATTTCCGGAAATAGCTTCTTTTCAATTCCTTCTATTATTGAGGGTGTCAGAAACTGCTGGCTGAAAGTTTCGGTATCCCTCACTGCAGTCCAGGGTTTGATAAACCCAAACGGACCTGAATATTTAACCACATAATACATTGTCGAATAATTTAAATTATTGCTCCAAATCCAATCCCTGTTGAGTTTCCTAATCCAACGTTCCAGGCAAACAGTTTTGTTTCGGGTTTGCCCTTCATTATCACGGAGCACCAACTTGCCCTGTTATGAATACCGTTATAATTCACCATTTTACTGCCGGCTTTACGATAGCCTGTGTCAAAATTTATTTCCAATGTTTCATCTTTTAATCCTGCCTGATCCATCTTTGTCAGCAGTGTCTCTTTTAAATATACACCTGCCCGGGGATCATTGTAAAGTATATGATCAATCTTTTCTCCGTTCTTCCGCTTGATAAAAACAGGGCTTCCCGGGAAAAACAGTTCCCTCGCGGAAAGATCGGGATCCTCCTGCATAACAATCTCGCTGACTTCCAAACCGTTAAACATTGTCCTGTCGGTTTGTACACCCGATATAAACTTTTGTATAAGTTCAGGGTAATGCGAGCTGAAGAAAAAAGATATCCCGTTTTCAAAAAGAAGCCCGGATTTTGTCACCTTACCTCCTTCAAATCGTGAAAATGAATATAACGATACTTTCCCGTGCTCTTCATTCCACCCAAGCCATTTGTGAATAGTCCCGACAAGCAGATGTTGGTGATTGAATGGTAATGGATTTTTGGGTGCACTGATTGATAAATGAATTCTCATAACATAATATAGTTTAACATTTTCAGAAATTATTTTTTTGCAGAACACCGTAAGTTAAGAAATTTTGTTTGACCAGGGTGTAATAGTTTTATTTTTTTATACAAACTCTTGCTGATCAGGCATGAAAAAAAAATGCAATCCCAAAGAGATTGCATTTATACTGATTCTTAATCTGATTCTGAAAATGAAATTGTAACTATTTTCCAGACCTTCTATCATAAAGTTCCTGCCAACTTCCAGGGCTATAATCAGCATCTGGTTGTACATTATCTGTTGCCTTTCTTTCCAGCTTGCGGATTATCATTCTCCTCTCTCCTTTTGTATCTCCTTTTTTATGCTCAACATAATCGACATAGGCAATGAACCACTGCACTGTGTTTGGAACAATTTTAGGTGTCTTAATAAAATCTAAATCTTCCACCTTCAATTGATAATTATCGTAATTCTGTTCCCAGACATCAACATAATGAACAATCGGGTCAAGGTCGGCAAACACAACAATCCCATCTTCAGCTGTAAAACCCTCTATGATCATTTTTTGCTGATTGTTCCAATCTTCTTCAGAGGGATAAAGAATAACACTAGCATCTGGTACCGGGTCTAAACTATAGTATTCGAGGACTTCAATTACAAGAAGACCAGGCTCTAAAAGACTTATGGTCATGCTTGCCATACTCTCCACTCCTTTTTTTGAAAATGCAGTTAATACAACTTCATATGATCCAGCTAACTGATAGATATGGACTGGATTGGGTTCATTTGATATATACCCATCCCCAAAATCCCATTCAAAGCTAACCGCGTTTTGTGATGTATTATTAAAAAAGACCTCCTGCCCAATTACAGGCTCATTTGTATCTAAAAAGAACGATGCTTCCGGATTAGATTCACATGATAAAATAAATATTGGTATCAATAGGCTGATGTAGATTATTCTTTTCATTTTTTTTTAGTATTTAAAGTTCAAAATTATAATTTCAAAATACGTGCCATATTTAGTTAAAGTCATTTTTCGCTACTTAAAGTTGCATCATGGAGATTAATTAATGGTGTACAAAAGTACAAAAAAGTGGCTAAAGTGCCTAAAGTACCTTCAACCCCTTCAACCCTTTCAACCCTTTCAACCCTTTCAACCCTTTCAACATTTTAACCACTTATTAGTTGCAAAAATATAATTATCTTTGCATTCCAATAAAAAAAGGTGTTAAGAATGATACAGATAACTTTTCCCGACGGATCAGCAAGAGAATATGATAAAGGAATCAGCAGTCTTGAAATTGCAGAGCAGATTAGTCCACGACTTGCAAAAGAGGTTTATTCTGCCACGATTAATGGCGAGATATGGGATCTTACAAGGCCGATTAATCAGAATGCATCGATAAGGCTGCATAAATGGGAAGATGAAGAGGCAAAGCATGCATTCTGGCACTCCTCCGCCCACCTGATGGCAGAAGCTCTCGAATCTTTATATCCGGGGATGAAATTTGGTATTGGTCCGGCTATCGAGAATGGTTTCTATTATGATGTTGACCCGGGGGAGGGCAAAGTAATTACTGAAGCTGACCTTCTTACTATTGAGAACAGGATGAAGGAGCTTGCAGCTAAAAACCTTACTTATAGCAGAAGAGATGTTAGTAAAAATGAAGCTCTTAATGTATTCTTGACAAAAGGTGATGAATACAAGACTGAACTTATCAACGAGCTGGAAGACGGAACCATTACATTATATACACAGGGTAATTTTACTGATCTTTGCCGCGGGCCACATCTTCCATCAACTGAACCCTTAAAAGCCATTAAGTTGCTGAGTGTTGCCGGTGCTTACTGGCGTGGTAATGAGAATCGTAAGATGTTAACAAGGATTTATGGTATAACCTTTCCAAAACAAAAGCTTCTTGATGAATACATGGTATTTCTTGAGGAGGCAAAAAGAAGAGATCATCGCAGAATTGGTAAAGAACTTGAATTATTTGCTTTTTCACCAAAAGTCGGTATGGGGCTTCCACTTTGGCTCCCGAGAGGTTCAGATATAAGACAAAATCTTATTAATTTTCTTACAGGAGTTCTGAAGAAAAGAGGATATAAAATAGTTACAACTCCCCACATTGGTAATGTAAATCTCTATAAAACATCGGGCCATTTTGAAAAATACGGAGCCGATTCATTTCAACCCATTTCAACACCTCAGGAAGGTGAGCAGTTTATGCTAAAACCTATGAATTGCCCACATCACTGCGAGATTTACAATGCAACCCCACACTCTTACAAAGAGATGCCACTGAGAATGGCTGAGTTTGGAACTGTGTACAGATATGAACAGAGCGGTGAATTACATGGATTGACCAGGGTCAGAAGTTTCACTCAGGATGATGCTCATCATTTTTGCAGACCTGGCCAGTTAAGGGAAGAGTTTAAAAGTATTATTGACCTGATACTATATATATTTAAGATTCTTAATTTCAATGACTTCACTGCACAGGTATCGTTACGCGACCCTGAAAACAAACAGAAGTATATCGGATCAGATGAAAACTGGGAAAAAGCCGAACGCGATATTATTGAAGCCGCTGCAGAGAAAAACCTTCTGACAACGGTAGTTATCGGGGAAGCTGCTTTTTATGGACCGAAGCTTGATTTTATGGTAAAAGATGCTATCGGTAGAAAATGGCAGTTGGGTACAATCCAGGTTGACTACAACCTACCTGAGCGGTTCGATCTTACATACAACGGTAGCGATAATCAAAAACACAGACCTGTTATGATCCACAGGACTATCTTTGGATCAATGGAAAGATTCGTCGCAGTTCTTATTGAAAATACAGCCGGTAAATTTCCTCTCTGGCTTGCACCAGAAAAAGCAGTCATTCTGCCAATAAGTGAAAAATTCAATGATTATGCTGGAAAAGTTTTGGAAATACTAAATAATTCCGATATTTGCACACTAATTGACGACCGGAGTGAAAAAATAGGTAAGAAGATCAGGGATAATGAATTAAAGAGGATTCCCTATCTACTTATTATTGGTGAAAAAGAGGTTGAAAACGGAACAATCGCAGTCCGTAAGCAGGGAGAAGGCGATAAAGGAAGTATGAAGATTGAAGAATTTGTCAGTTTTATAAACTCTGAGATTAAAAAGGAAATTGCATCTTAATGCAGGATAAGTAGTTTTAGTATTAACAAAAATAAAGGAGGAAAGAGCTATAGCTTTACCAATAAGGCGAAGCCCGGCAAGGGTTACCCAGCCGGCTCACAAAATCAATAACAGGATCTCAGCCAAAGTGGTCAGAGTTGTCGGTGAAGAAGTAGAAGCAGAAGTAATGAGTATCCAGGATGCTCTAAGGTTGGCAGATAACCTGGAACTTGATCTCGTTGAAATTTCTCCCAGTGCAGACCCTCCTGTTTGCAGAATTGTTGATTACCAAAAATTTCTTTATCAACAGAAAAAGAAGCAAAAAGAAATGAAAGCCAAAACCATAAAGGTTGTGGTAAAAGAGATAAGGTTTGGACCAAATACCGATTATCATGATTATAACTTCAAGCTTAAACATGCAATGAGGTTCCTGGAAGAGGGAGCAAAGGTTAAAGCTTATGTATTCTTTAAAGGAAGATCAATTTTATTCAAGGAACAAGGTGAGGTGTTATTATTGCGTTTTGCAAACGATTTGGAGGAATATGGTAAAGTTGAACAACTTCCCAGGCTTGAAGGGAAACGGATGATAGTATCTTTTTCGCCAAAAAAGAGAAAATAGTTTTTTAATATATTTGATAGATAGAAATGCCAAAAATGAAGACAAATCCGGGTGCAAAGAAAAGATTTTCTCTGACCGGAACAGGAAAGATCAAGCGTAAACATGCATTTAAAAGCCACATCCTGACAAAAAAATCGACAAAACGTAAGAGAAATCTTACTTATTCAGGTCAGGTTCACAAAACAGATCTTAAAAATGTTAAGCTATTGTTAGCTAGTAAATAATTGTTAAACGCATTGATAAAATTAATTATAGTATAAACAGATTGTTCAGCAATAAAGAGTCTTTAACCAGAACGCTGACATTCAAAAATTATGAGTTATGCCAAGATCAGTAAATTCAGTAGCTTCAAGAGCCAGACGAAAAAAGGTTCTTAAGCAGACCAAAGGAAACTTCGGATCAAGAAAAAATGTAATAACAGTTGCAAAGAATACCCTCGACAAAGGATTAGGATATGCATACCGCGACAGAAAAAGGAAAAAAGGTCAGTTCAGGGCATTATGGATTCAAAGAATTAATGCAGGTGTACGCCAATACGATATGAGCTATTCTGAATTTATTGGGAAGATTGCTCAAAAGGGAATTACACTAAACAGAAAAACTCTTGCCGATCTGGCGATGAATCACCCTGAAGCTTTTAAAGCTATTGTGGAAAAAGTTAAATAGGAAAAATAACTATAATAGAGAGCTGGCCTGAAAAGAGTCAGCTTTTTTTATTTATGCATTATTGTCAGAAGCATAAAGCTTCCGACTCCAGCTACCTCACCTTCATAAACATTCTCCCAAATCTTATTTTCTTTAGACCCTGAGCCTCTTTATCAATTGATAACCAGATGAACTTTGGATTGCCAACGATATGATCTTCCGGAACAAAGCCCCAATATCTTGAGTCAGCTGAATTATGACGATTATCTCCCATCATCCAGTAGTAATCCATTTTAAACGTATAACTATCTACTGGTATATCATTAATATAAATAGTATTTCCTTCAACTCTCAGATCATTATCCTCGTATACATCAATAATTCTTTCATAAAGACAGATATTTGAGGTATCCAGCTTAACTGTTGTTCCTTTTACCGGCATCCAGATAGGGCCATAGTTATCTTCATTCCAACCATAAGCAGGGCTGTATGGGAAAATATGAGGAGCATATACCCCTTTTCTTTCAAGAATAGGGGAAACCTCTGTAACATTTACAAAGCTGGCTAATGCTTCAGCATTTGACTTGGTCAGGGGCAGCAGGTAAGCTGAACCAGATAGCGACTGATCGGATCTTGAGATATGCAAACGTTCAAAAGCTTTCGGATTGATAGTTGTTCCGTTTGTACTGACGACAAATGTTGTTTGTTGTGTACCGTTGTCGGGAACAATTTTCCCATTTACATAAAGCACTCCTGATCTTATCATCACACTATCACCCGGAAGCCCGATACACCTTTTAACATAATTATCTCTTCTGTCAACAGGCCGGTAAATTACTGTGAATTTATTCCAGATATCTTTTCTTGCCATATTATAATAAGTATCGTCCGACTTTGTTGCATTACCACTATAACGATCCCTCATCTTCATATCTCTTGCGTTCCTTCTGACTATTTCATAGTAGCTGGTAGTTTGCTCTTCTACAACTACTGTATCGCCGGCAGGAAAATTAAATACGATAGGATCATTATTTTTTACTTCACCACCTCCTGAAAGACGCTTGTAGTGCCACAAAATAAGATTGGACCACGATTTACCTTTCGTAAGTGGCATTGTATGCTGAGTAAATGGAAATGCTATCGGTGTATTAGGCATCCTTGGACCATAGGCAAGCTTGCTTACAAAAAGATGATCACCTACCAGTAATGATTTCTCCATTGATGGAGTTGGTATACGATAATTCTGAAAAAGAAAAATGTTAATAAGTGAAACGGCTATCACTGCAAAAATCAATGCATCAAGCCATTCGATAAAAGCATTGTTTTTGCCGTTACGCTTTTTCCAAAATGTCCAGTTTACTTTCCCGGTAATGTATAAATCAAAGACAATGCCCAAACCCAGAAGCAACCAATAATTACCTATCCAGATAACAACCAGGATATATAAAATTGCTGCAATAGCAAACCTTATATTTTTTTTTGAAAAGAATTCATTCATGACAGTAAAAAATTTTAGAGCGGTAAAAGTAAAAATAATTATTAGAATCCCATTACATCGCTCATGGTGAATATTCCCTTTTTTGAATATATGAATTCTGCTGCAACAACAGCTCCCAGGGCAAAACCTTCCCTGTTTTTGGCTTCATGCCTCAAAGTTATTTTGTCAATATCCGAATCCCAGGTAACTGTATGAGTTCCTGGAACAACACCCTTACGAACAGATTGTATCGGAATCTTCCCGTTTGCTTCACCATTCTCAAAACACCAGCCTGTATAATCTGAATGACATTCAATAATACCATTGGCAAGAGTTATTGCAGTACCACTGGGAGCATCTAGTTTCTTTATATGATGAATCTCATCAATTGAAACATTATAGTCCCGGTAACGATCCATATGCTTAGCTATTTCAAAATTTAGTTTGAAAAGAAGGTTAACTCCAATACTGAAATTTGAAGAGTGAATAAAAGAGGAGTTATTCTTTTTACAAACATCAACAACATTATCAAAATTCTCAAGCCATCCAGTTGTACCAGATACAACAGGGACTTTCTCTTCGAGACATTTAATTATATTATTATATGCTGCCTGGGGTGAGGAAAACTCAATAGCAACATCAATTTCCTTCAGTTTATTTTTATTTAGGTCAGTCGTATTATCCTGATCAACAATAAGTTTAATAACATGACCTCTTTTAACGGCTATGGTCTCAATTTCGTGACCCATCCGTCCATAACCAATTAATGCAATGTTCATACTCAATATTTTTACGAAAATACCTGTTTTGAAATTGCAGACATAATAATAATTCATTAAAATTCTTAAAAGGATGTTAAAATTTCTAACATACATAATTATTGTTTATTTAATATATAGTGACATGCCATGATATGTTCCTGTTATTTCAAATATTTTTTTTTATATTTCCAGATAAAAAAAACATGACCAATGAAGAATCTAATCATCACATTATCAATAATAACCATGACATTAATCGGTTCATGCACAAGACATGAGAAAGCTGATCTGGTAATAATCAACGGAAAGGTTCTCACAATTGATGAAGATAACCCAAATGCTGAAGCCATAGCAATAAGAGGTGAGACTATTATTGCTGTTGGCTCAAATGCAAAAATATCTAAAATGATTCAGGATGGTATCACAAAAGTTATCGATGCCAAAGGAAGACTGGTAATTCCAGGATTCAACGATGCTCATGTGCATTTTGGTCCTCTGGATCCTGATTATGTTGAACTCCGCTATACCGTCGATCCTTCGGTTATTACCGAGAAAGTTAAAGCACAGGTAGCACAATCAAAACCAGGGGAACTTATTAGAGGTGGCCATTGGGACCATGAGATGTTTACAGATAAAAAATGGCCAACAAAAGAACTGATAGATAATGTATCACCCGATAATCCGGTAATTTTAAGCCGGGCAGACGGACATTCTGTTCTTGTTAACTCATTCGTCCTGAAAGCCTCAGGTATAACAAAAAACAGTTCTAATCCTTTCGGTGGTGAGATCCAGAAAGATCCGGTTACCGGTGAACCAACAGGAATAATAAAGGAAAATGCTGAAGGCTTGATTAAAACCGGTGAATCTAAAATAGAGAGAACCTCTGATGAAGAAACCTCCAGAATTTGGCAAGGATATCTGTTAGCTTTGAAGGAAGCCCGCGAGCTGGGAGTAACCAGTGTTCAGATTCCAGGCAAAGCTGATTTCGAAGCATATGAAAAACTTAAAAATGAAGGAGAGCTAACAAGCAGGATCGATATTGGGAAATCACTAACCGGAGACACACTTCTCCTAAAAAAATACCTTGATATTGATAAGAGATTCCCAAAAGAGGGTAACTGGATCAGATTCGGATACCTGAAAGCATTTATTGACGGAACGATAGGATCAGGAACAGCATTAATGTTTGAACCATTTTCTGATAATCCGGAAACATCAGGCCTTGCTATGATGCCATACGATGAATTTGAAAAGATGGTCGTTACTGCCGACAAATATGGTTTCCAGATAGGTGTCCACTCAATCGGTGATAAAGGGAACAACTGGACACTTAATGCTTTTGAAAAGGCAATAAATACAAATGGCAGACGGGACAGCCGTCATCGTGATGAACATGCTCAGACACTTATCCTTTCAGATATTCCACGATTCGCACAACTTGGGGTAATCGCATCTATGCAGCCCACACATTGTATATCCGATAAAAAATTCTGTGAAAAACGTATCGGAACTGAAAGAGCTAAAGGTGCATATGCATGGAAAAGCCTTGCTGATGCCGGTGCAATACTGGCATTTGGGACAGATTACCAGGTAGAACCACTCAATCCAATGGAGGGACTATATGCTTCTGTCACTCGGAAAGAAAGATTAGGTGAGGAAGGAAAGGGATGGCATCCGGAACAAAAAATTACAATGACTGAGGCAATTGAGTATTATACTCTTGGCTCAGCATATGCACAGTTCATGGAAAACAGGAAAGGAATGATCAAAGAAGGATATCTCGCAGATATCGTCATAACAGATAAAGATCTTCTAACTATTCCGGAAAGTGAGATTATGACAACGAAGGTGGATTATACGATTACAGGGGGAAAGGTAGTGTATGAATCAGGACGGTAGCTATAGATTGTTTCGGCGTTCCGCCTACTACTAATGACAATCTATTTCGATAGCGACCCCAATATCCTCATTGCCTCTTCCCTGTTAGTACCGCAAAACTCAGGTTCCGCTTTAAAATCAGTGCAAACCTGAGGCTTTTCAGGATTAGTGTAAATAGCACACTTATAATCATCCGTCAGATGGATACACCGTACTCCTGAAGGCTTGCCTCCGGGCATACCAGGTATTGGTGATGATATTGATAAAGCAATACAGCAGGCGCCACAGTTTTCACGACATTCCATTATGCAAAAATAAATATTATAAATTATATCTCATAGTTGAGTTGTTGTGCCATTGTGCCATTGTGCCATTATGCCGTTGTGCCGTTGCACCATTATGCTCATGTACCATTCCATATTTTCTTCGTATTTTTGTCAAAAATAAAAAATATGAGAATTGATATTATTACAGTTCTTCCAGAATTGCTGGAAAGCCCATTGAACCATTCAATAGTAAAAAGGGCAAAGGAGAAGGGGCTGGTAGAGATAAATATTATTAACCTTCGTGATTATACCACCGATAAATATAAAAGTGTGGATGATTATGCTTTTGGTGGAGGTGCAGGAATGGTAATGATGATAGAACCTGTCTTTAAGGCAATCAAACAACTTAAGAGTGAAAGGGTGTATGATGAAATAATCTATACTTCACCTGATGGAGAGAAGTTCAACCAGAAGATGGCAAATCAGCTTTCGATGAAAAACAACATACTGATTCTTGCTGGTCATTACAAAGGAGTAGACCAGAGAATCCGCGATTATCTCATAACCAAAGAGATATCAATTGGCGACTATGTATTATCAGGAGGAGAGCTACCAGCAGCAGCAATTACTGATGCAATAGTCAGGCTTATTCCGGGTGCAATCTCTGATGAACAGTCAGCACTTTCCGATTCATTCCAGGATGATCTACTCGCACCACCGGTATTTACAAGACCTGCAGATTTCAGAGGATGGAAAGTACCGGATATCCTTCTCTCAGGCCACGCAGCTGAAATTGAGAAATGGAGACATGAACAGTCGGAGGATCGAACCAGAAAACTCAGGCCGGATTTAGGAGTAAAGCAGTAAAGGCAGTAAAGGCTGTAAGGGCTGTAAAGACTGTAACGCATATAAAGCATCTATTGCCTTTAAAGCTTTTAGAACCTTCCAACATTTTGAAAATTCAAAAAGCTTTTGTAAAATTGTAATATAAATATTTGTTTTTTAAATACTTAATAATCAACACTATGAATACACAGGATTATATCAAACGCGAAGATAAATTCGGGGCACATAACTACCATCCACTGCCGGTAGTTCTGGAGAGAGGAGAAGGTCCATTTGTATGGGATGTTGAGGGAAAGCGATATTTCGACTTCCTGTCAGCCTATTCAGCAGTAAATCAGGGCCACTGCCATCCTAAAATTATTAAGGCACTTACCGATCAGGCGCAAACATTAACCCTGACATCAAGGGCCTTTTATAATTCTGTTCTTGGTGAATATGAAGAGTATATAACAAAATATTTTAGATACGACAAAGTTCTTCCAATGAACTCGGGAGCTGAAGCTGATGAAACTGCCCTGAAATTATGCCGTAAATGGGCATATAAGAAAAAAGGGGTTAAGGAGAATAATGCAAAGATTGTAGTATGCGAAGGAAATTTTCATGGGAGGACTATAACCATCGTTTCAATGTCGACCGACCCCGATGCAAGAAAAGACTATGGCCCGTTTACTCCTGGTTTTATTATAATACCATATAATGATTTAAATGCTCTTGAAAATGCGTTGAAAGATCCTGATGTTGCAGGTTTTCTTGTTGAACCAATACAGGGTGAGGCAGGCGTTTTTGTTCCGGATGAAGGTTATCTTAAAAAAGCTTACGACCTCTGCAAATCAAAAAATGTTCTGTTCATTGCAGATGAAGTACAGACAGGAATTGCTCGTACAGGAAAATTACTTGCCTGCGATCATGAGGGAGTACGTCCTGATATCCTGATACTTGGGAAAGCTTTATCAGGGGGCGTATTTCCTGTTTCTGCTGTTCTCGCCGATGATGAAATAATGCTTACGATCAAACCAGGAGAACATGGATCAACATTTGGAGGTAATCCACTGGCAGCCAAAGTAGCAATTGCTGCCCTGGAGGTTGTCAAAAATGAAAACCTGGCCGAAAACGCCGATCGTTTAGGTAAGATTTTCAGGGAAGAATTCCGGAATATAAAGTCAGAAATGATTCAGCTTGTCCGCGGGAAAGGCCTCCTTAATGCCGTGATAATCAAACCAAAAAATGAGAAAGAAGCATGGGATGTCTGTCTGGCCATGAAAGAAAACGGGGTTATAGCAAAACCAACACATGGACATATTATCCGCTTTGCTCCTCCCCTTGTGATTACTGAAACACAACTCATGGAAGCTATAACGCTAATTAAAGAATCATTTAAATTATTTGAATAACTATAATCTCAGGGTTGCATCTTACTAATATGTTTATCTATGACAAATAATAAAATTACTAAAACCAACAGGAATATCTTTTCTGCAATTATTGTTCTTAGTTTGTTGGCTTATTCCTGTGGCCGGACGAATAATCCCGAGGTCACAACCGATGAACTTCTAAGCCATATTAAATACCTGTCATCTGATTCATTGCGTGGCAGAATGACCGGTTCTGCGGGCGACAGCCTCGCTGCAGTATATATTAGAGATGAACTTGTCTCATATAGTCTCTCACCACTTACAGGTGATGGATTCCAGCGATTTGAGGTAGCAAGAAGAGTTGTAGCAGGAAAAGACAATACTCTATCAATAAATGAGAATGACTATGCTCCTGACAAAGATTTTGTGCCCTTTGCATTCAGCTCAAATACCGGATTGGAATCAGAAGTTATTTTCGCCGGATATGGATTCAATATTAATAATGACAGTTTAAAATGGAATGATTATAAAGGACTTGATATTAAAGGCAAGTGGGTTATGATTCTTCGTGCTGATCCGGAAACAGATAATAACAGGAGCCCTTTTATTCCTTTCAGCGGTGACAGGGATAAAGCTCTTCTTGCAAAAGACATGGGGGCTGCAGGTGTTCTGATGGTATCGGGACCAGCATTTGATCCACTGGATACTTTTGAATCACTCAATGCCGGAGACTTTTCTGTTGACATTCCGGTTTTCAGGATAAAAAACGAGGTTGCAGATATCATTCTTTCGAAATCAAAAATAACAATAGCTACACTTGAAAAAAATCTAAATGAGACACGAAGACCAAATAGCTTCTCTACCAGTGTTACTTTAAATGGAAAAGCAGAAATAGTCAGGGAAAATGCCAATACAAGAAACGTGGTTATGATACTTCCGGGAGAAGACGAACTACTTAAAGATGAATATATAATTATTGGAGCGCATTTTGATCATCTTGGAATGGGTGGACCAGGTTCTTCCAGCAGGGCTGTTGATACTATTGGTGTTCACCATGGAGCTGATGATAATGCTTCCGGAGTTGCAATGATGCTTGAACTTGCTGAAAAATTTGCCAGAACAAAAGGAAGCCATAAAAGAAGTATCATTTGTATTGCTTTTTCTGGTGAAGAGCTTGGACTTCTTGGTTCAAAATATTTTGCTGAGAACCCGGGTATCGATTTGACAAAAGTTAATGCAATGATTAATCTGGATATGGTTGGAAGACTGCAGGAGACAAATATTCTTCAAATAAGTGGTGTCGGCACAGCTGAGGGGTTTAAGGATATCGTTTATTCAACAAGCGATACAACTCTTATCAAACTAACCCTCTCTGATGAGGGTTATGGACCATCAGACCACTCATCTTTCTACGGTAAAAATATCCCTGTACTGTTTTATACTACTGGAGCCCATCTCGACTATCACACACCTTTTGATACATATGATAAAATTAATTACGAAGGAATGGTAAATATTTCTTTACCAATATATTCTATTATTTCCATACTTGCCTCTGCCACAGATAAGCTTCAGTTCAGAGAGTCAGGTCCAAAAGCCGAAACAGGCAGATATATGAGAAGAAAAGGGGTTACTCTTGGTATTATGCCTGATTTTGCCGGTAATATTAAAAACGGATTAAGAGCTGATTTTGTTACCCCTGGCAAACCTGCAGCTTTAGGCGGAATGAAAAAAGGAGATATTATTACATCAATTAATGGCAAAACAGTCAATAATATTCAGGATTATATGTTCCGTATGGGTCAGCTGAAACATGGTGAGACAATAAGCGTTGAAGTTAAACGTAATGATAAAAATGAGGTTTTATTGATACAATTGTAGGCTTCGGGCATCAGGCGTGAGGCGTGAGGCGTCAGGCAGTAAACCAAAATTTTTAATTTAAAAACTGATGGTAAATATTTTACAGAATGAAAAAATTTATATTGTGGTTTCTGGCAATCGTTATTACAGTAGGTGCAGTAATCTATCAGCGCCAGACAGGACCAACCTACCCCAAACGGTTAGACGCAAACCTTAATGATACTGCTTATGAATTAAAGTTAGTACGAAGCCTCTCCCTTGATGAAAGATCCGAAGTTAAACTTAAAATATCCGACACTACTGTTAAAGCAAAACTATACTTCAAAAGATTCAAGGCAGATGAAGAATATCAGGTAAAAGAGTTCTCTTACAGAGAATATCCTGTGAACTCCTTTATTATGAATAAGATCTTTAAGATAAATGTAGAAAAAGGGTTCTTTGCTGATGTTCCACAACAACCTGCTGCAGGTAAAATTCAGTATTACTTTGAAGTAACCGACACCAACGGAATCCATACATATTTTAAAGATACACCAGTTGTAATCAGATTTAAAGGTGGGGTCCCCAGCTTTATTCTTATCCCCCATATCCTTTTTATGTTCATTGCAATGCTTCTTTCAACACTTGCCGGTCTTATGAGCGTTATCAAATTTCCTTTATATAAAAAGTACTCTATCTGGACACTCATCCTATTCATTGCCGGTGGCATGGTTCTTGGTCCGATTGTGCAATACTATGCTTTTGGTGATTTATGGACAGGAGTACCATTTGGATGGGATTTGACTGATAATAAAACACTTATTGCATTATTATTCTGGATTCTGGCAGTTGTAATGAACAGAAAGAAAGATAGACCTTTCTATACAGCTCTGGCTGCGTTGGTACTCCTTCTGATCTTTTCTATACCTCACAGCCTATTTGGCTCAGAGCTAGATTATACCAGCGGGCAGGTAACTCAGGGAATTATTCTTAACTTTATCTGAGATTTTATTTAAAATTTCTTAATTTAAGTGCAGCATTTTATTTTTCCCCACGTCTATTGATTATAAAATTAATAAACAGTGGGTGCAGCAAAACATATAAAACCTAGTCTTTATATAAAGATGGCAAATGTAGAAGCGGCATTCAGAAACCTACACCAGGATCTTTTAAACGGGTGTAAAGATGGCGACCAAAAAGCACAGTTTCAGATTTACAAGTTGTACTACAAAGCCATGTACAACACAAGTCTTAGGATTGTAAATGACACAATGGAAGCTGAAGACATAATGCAGGAATCGTTCCTGTCAGCCTTTGAAAAAATTGACATATATTCAGGAACAGTAAGTTTCGGTGCATGGCTTAAAAAAATTGTTGTAAACCGATCACTTGATGCCCTGAATAAGAGAAAAGCGGTCTTTGAAGATATTAATTCACATATTGGGATAAGCGATGAAAGTGACTTTGATTCGGCCAAAAACGATGAGATTGATGTGAAGGTCGAAGAGGTTAAGGAGGCAATTGACAGACTGCCTGATGGATACAGAGTAATACTTTCTCTCTACCTGCTTGAAGGATACGATCATGATGAGATAGCAGAAATTCTATCTATTAATAGTAGCACATCCCGATCACAACTTTCAAGAGCAAAACAGAAGCTAATCGCAGAATTACAAGGAAAATGAAAAATTATCAGAAATGAAAACTATAGAAGAGATAATCAGGAGCAATAAGGATTTTTTCGAAGATGCAGAACCTTCGGATGGTCACTTTGAAAGATTTAACAGAAAACTTGAAATATTGTTTCAGGTCAATACACCTAAGAGGAGTATCGTACCATACCTGTTAAAAGCAGCAGTTGTTACCCTGCTCGTTACTCTTTCATCGCTCTGGACCTGGGACCATTTCATCCGTCCGGGTAACACCAGAATGACTCTTAGCGATGTCTCTCCTAAATACAAAGAGGTGGAAAACTACTACATACACCAGGTTAATATGGTGGAAGGAGAAATTATTAATGTTGATATGAAAAATAATCCGGCACAGAAAGAGGTACTTATACAGGAGATGAAAAGCATGGATTTAGTTTATGTATCTCTACAGAAAGAACTAAAAGCAAATCCTGATGATGAACGAATTATAAATGCAATGATAGAACATTATCAGACAAAACTTGAAGTTATGACCTATATAGTAAATCAACTTAATACAATCAGGAATGATAACCAAAATAATGCAGAAAATGAAAAAGTCAATTTATAAATCAGGAATGCTCCTCTTTATAACATTTCTTGCTGTATCCTTCACATTATCAGCACAGGAGGTTACAAAGGAATTTCATAAGGAATATACTGCTGGGGCAAATACTACTCTTGATATCAGCAACAGGTATGGTGATGTTGTAATCCAGAGCTGGGATAAGGATCAGGTCGTTATCGATGTAAAGGTAACTGTAGAATTACCGAGCAGAGACAAAGCTGAGAAACTCTTAAACTATATCGATGTCCGGTTCTCAGAAGGGACAAACCTTATCTCGGCTAAAACCATCATTGATGACAAATTTAACTTCACAGGATGGGGTATGGGATCAAAAAAATTCAGTATTGATTATAATATAAAAATGCCTGCAGGTACTGCTCTTACACTCGCCAACAAATATGGCAATACCGATATTGATGTTCTCACCGGATTAGTGAATCTCGATATTAAATATGGAAATCTCACAGCAGAACAGTTGACCAGAGGAAATGTTAAACCTCTTAGTAAAATTAACCTTGCTTATGGAAAAGGGAAAATTGAAAAAACAGGCTGGCTAGATCTTAATATCAGATACTGCGTTAATATGAATATAGAAAAAAGCCAGGCACTTCTTCTTAATAGCAAATATTCAAAACTATTCCTTGATGTAGCAAGCTCTGTTGTTGGCGAAAGCAAATATGATAATATCAGGATTGAAAAAATAAATAATCTTGTACTTGAAAATGGATACACAGAGACAGATATTGGGGTATTAACCAAAAAACTCAGTTATGAAGGCAGCTATGGATCATTTTCAATTGACCGCATCCCGGCAGATTTTGAATCGCTCGATGTAAAGACACGTTATATGGGAGTCAGGCTTGGAATTGCCGAATCGGCTAGCTACTTGCTCGATGCGAAAGTTTCTTATGGCGGACTGAACTACAATGAGGATAACTTTAAAAATCAGAGACGCATCATTGAAAATAACTCCAAAGAAGTATCAGGTACAGTTGGCAATGAAGAGTCGCCTACAGCAACTGTTAAGATTGTATCCTCTTATGGGTCTGTAAAATTATATTAGTAAACTTCACAGACTCACCCTCTCTCCTCCTGAGTATCCACCTCACCCTATATCCCTCTCCCATGGGAGAGGGACTTAAAAGTCCTTGTAACCAAGTGCGCCTTGCATCACTTTTTACTTTTTACTTTTACCCTCATCCTTATAAATAAACACCCCCTCTTTCCCGTCAGCAGTGGCATAACCCCTGAACATACCTTCCGAATTGAATGGCATCGAGATATTGCCTGCTTTATCAATACATATCACTCCTCCACTTCCGCCGGCTTTCACAAGTTTATCATTAATAACAAGCTCTGAAGCATCCTTAAGAGAAAGACCTTTATATTCCATTAAGGCTGATATATCATGTGCAACCGTCCAACGTATAAAGAACTCACCATGTCCGGTTGCTGAAACAGCACATGTAGCATTATTAGCATAAGTGCCTGCTCCGATAATAGGGGAATCCCCTACCCTGTTATATCTCTTATCAGACATCCCACCTGTAGAGGTCCCGGCAGCAAGATTTCCGTTCTTATCAAGGGCACAGCAACCAACTGTTCCCATTTTTTCTCTCTTCATTATTTCCTGTAATTCATTATACCGCTTTTCAGTATAAAAATATGATGGAGGAACGATCTCAAGTCCCTGCTCTTTTGCAAACTGAGATGCCCCGGCTCCGGTCAGCATAACATGCTCCGATTTTGTCATAACGTACCTGGCTGCCGTAATCGGATTTTTAATATCAGTAACCACAGCGACTGATCCTGCGTTAAGATTTGATCCGTCCATAATGGAAGCATCCAGCTCATTCTTACCTTCATGAGTAAAAACAGCTCCTTTGCCGGAGTTGAAAAGAGGATTGTCTTCCATTACATTTATTGTCTTTTCGACAGCCTCTATTGCTGTCCCCCCATCCGAGAGGATTTTTCTGCCCGTATTCATCGCCTCTGTCATTGCTGCTCTGTATTTCTTATCCATCTCCGGAGTCATCTTTTCCCTTGTAATAGCTCCTGCTCCACCATGAATCACAATTGCCCATTTCTGCTTTATTAATAGCTCATTTGCTGACTGTTGTACATCTGGGGCCTTCCCATTTTTACAGGAAATTAAACTAGTTACGCTAAAAAGTAGCACTGCTAATAAAATGAATCTTGATTTCATGGTTTTACTATTTTTTAATGAGTGGGATGCGGCGTGCGGTACGCGGTACGATGTGTCTGTTGTGCGACAACCGGCCCTCGGTATTTTTAAATCGGTTTAACATATGTACAATATTAGTAATTAAATTTATAGTAAATCTTTATATGTTTGCATGTTATTTGATAAATTAGTACTGAATAACTAATAAGATCCGATATGATAACAATAGAAAGACCCACGGAAGAGATGCTCAATAAGCTGAATGTGAAATTATGGCCTGTATGGGAGAAAGGAGTCTCCGAGTTTGATTGGGAATATGACGAAAATGTAGAAGAAGATGGAGTACAAAGTGCACCTTTGAGCCATTACGCCGTTGAGCCATTGTGCCATTGTGCCATTACACATCCATCTCCACAACAGTAATTCCCGATCCGCCAAACTCAACATGCTCATCTCGAAACGACTTCACTACATCAACTGTATCAAGATATTGCCTTACTAATTGTCGCAATATTCCATTCCCTTTACCATGAAGTATCCTGAGATTCCGGTGCTGAACAATAAGGGCATTATCTATCAGATATTGAACCTGGTTTATTGCCTCCTCACCTCTAACTCCACGGATATCAATCTCAGGTTTAAAATTAATATTACGATGAACTATAGCAGGATCATTTTCCCTTTGTGGTTGATTTGCCCTGAGGCTTTTCCTGAGATCAGATCTGGTTATTCTTTCAATTTTATCAACTGCAACAAAGAATCTCAGACTACCGGTCTCAACCTCTGCTTTTTTACCCTTTATTGCGAGTACCTCACCTGCTGCCATAGTATCTATCATCCTTACAGCATCACCAGGTTTAAGTGGTTTATCAGGAGTGACGGTAGTTACAATCTCTTCTTTAACCGGCTCCAGTTCCATTTTTATTTTTTTTGCTTTTGAGCTTAGTATGGCAATTTTCTCCTCAGCTTTTGTCTCCAATGGTTTAGTCTCTTCTACTACAGCACTTTTAAACTTTTCAAGCTGCATACGTACACCCCTGGTCCTCTCCTTTTCGGCTTGCGACTCTTTTATCTGTCTTATTGTGCCTTCAATCATCCTGTTTGATTCCTTAAGAAGTTGTTGAGCCTCATCTTTAGCCTTACTTATGATCTCTTTTCTAAGTGTCTTAGCACCTGAAAGCTCTTGTTCATATTCAGCCATCAACTCCTCAATCCGTTTTTCCTGCTGCCTGATACTCTGCCTTTTAGTTTCCCAATACCGTTTATCGCGGGCAATATCTTTAAGATGTTTGTCGTAATTGATGTTTTTTACACCAACTTTTTCTGAAGCTTCTGAAAGAATATTTTCAGGCAGACCTATTTTTCTGGCTATCTCAAATGCAAATGAACTTCCCGGCTTACCTATTGTAAGCTGAAAGAGAGGCTGCATAAGATGGTTATCGAAAGCCATAGCTCCATTTATTACTCCCTCGGTAAGAGATGCAAAATGCTTAAGATTAGTGTAATGGGTAGTTAAAACACCAAATACTTTTTGTAGATTCAACTCACGTAAGATAGCCTCAGCAATAGACCCCCCAAGCATCGGTTCAGTGCCTGTTCCAAATTCATCAATAAGAATCAAGGTCTTCTCATTACCATTCTTTACGAAAAACTTCATATTAATGAGATGCGAGCTATAAGTACTTAAATCATTATCAATGCTTTGCTCATCACCTATGTCAATCAATATGTTTTTATAGATACCTGTTTCTGACCCTTCGGCAACAGGGATTGTAAGTCCACACTGAAGCATATACTGAAGCAATCCGACAGTTTTAAGGCATACAGATTTGCCTCCTGCGTTAGGACCTGAGATCAATAAAATTCTATCCTTATCATCAAGTACGATCTCCAGAGGAACCACCTTTCTGCCGGGTAGTTTCTCAAAAGCAAGGAATAACAGAGGATGAATTGCTCTTTTCCAATTTATATAGGGCTTGTCAGTAATTACCGGTTTTATTGAATTAAGGCGGTTGCCCAAAAGCGCTTTAGCTCTGATAAAATCGATCTCACCAAGGAAAAAATTTGACTCCAGAAGATCATCAATATATGGTCTTATATCATTAGCAAAGGCTGTCAGTATCCTGACAATCTCTCTTTTCTCCTCATATTCAAGCTCCACAATATCATTATTGATTTCCACAATCTCTTCCGGTTCGATATAAACTGTTTTTCCCGATGCCGACTGGTCGTGAATAAGCCCCATTATTTTTCTCTTGTCGTATACGCCTACTGGGATTACTCCTCGCCCATTCCTTATTGAAACCGAAGTATCCGTATCAACAATACCGTCAGACTGTGCCTTTTTAAGAATAGCATTCAACCTTTTTGATACCTGTATGCTTTTCCCAACCAGCTCAGCTCTTATCTCTTTTAATCTTTTAGAAGCATTATCTTTAATAACACCGCGCTTGTCTATTATCCTGTCAATTGCCTCCAGAACGTAGGGATATGTTTTTACTGAGCTGCACATCTCTCTCAGCACAGGATATTTGACTACGTCTTTATTCCGAAAAAAATTAAGTATTGCTTTTACAGTTTCAAGAGTCCTTTTAAGGTCGAAAACATCCTGAACCTCTGGAAATGTACCTTCAACTCTGATATTGTCGAGACAATCTGAGATCTTATAATAGTGTTCCGAAGGAAAAAAATCTTCAAACTGCAATATCTGCTGAAACTCATATGTAGCAGAGAGTTTATGAGATAAACTATCAAAGTCATCAATGAATTCAATAGCATCCGTTTTCTCCAGCCCCATAGGACTCAGACAATTCTCAATCAGCAGGTTACGTATCCTGTCGAAGCCTATCTTATTTTCGAAATTATCCGGATAAATCATGATCAAAGATAAAAGACAAAAGGTAAAAGTAAGAAGATAAAAGACAAAAGTAAAAAGACAAAAGTAAAAATAAATAGATCCTCTCCGGAATTGTCTTCTGCATAACCATTAAGTTAATTATTGTTAAATCCTTCTACCCAAGTAGGCTAATAGGATTCATTATTATTTACATTTGAACATCATAGATAATCATTTAATACTTATAAAATGAAAATCAAGAAAATCTCAGCCTCTTTAATGATTCTGTTTTTCCTGCCATTATGGTTAATGTCGCAGAGTGAAAATGTTGACCTAAGCATGATCTATAAGATCAAGCAGGAGGGTTTAAGGAATTCTAATATTGAAGAACTCGCTTTCGGATTAACAGATTTTGTAGGTCCACGGCTTACCGGCTCAACTGGCAATAACCGAGGTAATGAGTGGGCGAAGAAGAAGATGGAAGAACTTGGATTTCAGAATGTAAAAATAGAAGCTGCAAGGGATTTTAGTCGGGGTGGCTGGGATAATCTGAAGACTTACGCTGCCATGACAGCTCCATACTATGCCAACTTTGCATGCAACCCGGTTGCATGGACCGGAAGTACTAACCATTCGCAGATATGGGTGCATCAACAATTTCAATCAGAAATACGGGTGGCACAGATCATCTTTCATTTGATGCAGTAGGATTACCAGGTTTTCAGTTTATTCAGGATGGGATAGAGTATGACCGTGGTTACCATACCGTTATGGATACTTATGAAAGGCTGATAATGAATGATCTTAAACAGAATGCAATTATCACTGCATCGTTTGTTTACAATGCAGCCATGCGGAATTCCAAGCTGCCCGGAAAACCTGCTATGAAACCAAGAGCAAATACAAATCAATATCAACGGATTCCATAATATTGTAGGGAACAGTTGCAATTGTACCCTACAAAACACATTAATCGCAATTATTTTTTCATATCCACATCCTTCATCGACAGCTGTATACGTTTTCTTTCAATATCAACTGCCAAAACTTTAACCATAATATGCTGGTGTAGTTTGACAACTGTTGATGGATCAGATATATATGATCTACTCATATTTGAGATATGCACCAGGCCATCCTGCTTGATACCTATATCGACAAAAGCCCCGAATTTTGTAATATTTGTTACAATTCCCGGAACAATCATTCCCTGACTCAGATCTTCCATAGAATGTACATCTGCAAAACTGAACTCCTTGATCTTTGACCGTGGATCACGTCCGGGTTTAGCCAGTTCATCCATAATATCTTTTAGAGTAGGTAATCCTGTAACCGGAGTAATGTAACTCTCAAGCTTAATCTCTTTGCGTTTGATTTCGTCGATTATAAGCTCCTTTACATCACAGCCAATATCTTTGGACATTTTTTCAACAACATGATAACTCTCGGGATGAACAGCACTGGAGTCCAGTGGATTCTCAGCATTTCGTATCCTGAGGAACCCGGCGCTTTGCTCAAATGCCATTGCTCCCATTCTTTTTACCTTTAGTAGTTCTTTGCGAGCTTTGAATGGTCCATTTTCGGAACGATAATCAACAATATTCTGAGCGAGCTGAGGACCCAGACCCGAAACATAAGTCAACAAATGTTTGCTTGCAGTATTCACTTCAACACCTACAGCGTTAACGCAACTCATTACAACATCATCAAGAGATTTCTGCAGTTTTTGCTGGTCAACATCGTGTTGATACTGCCCCACTCCTATTGATTTTGGATCGATCTTAACCAACTCCGCCAGTGGATCCATAAGTCTTCGTCCGATTGATACCGCACCTCGTACAGTGACATCATAATCGGGAAACTCATCTCTTGCAATTTTTGAGGCAGAATATATCGAAGCCCCCGACTCGCTAACAACAAACACTTGAATATCCTTCTCAAACTTAACCCATTTAATAAAATCTTCTGTCTCGCGACTGGCTGTCCCATTACCAATAGCGATAGCCTCTACCTTGTAAGCATTCACTAAAGAAAGAATCTTTTTAATAGACATTGCAGTCTCATTCTGAGGAGGATGAGGATATATTGTTTCGTTATGAGTCAGGTTACCCTGCTGGTCGAGACAGACTATCTTACACCCTGATCTGAATCCAGGATCAATAGCCAAGACTCTCTTCTCGCCCAGAGGTGAACCAAGAAGGAGCTGCCGCAGGTTCTCAGCAAAGACTGTAATGGCCTCAATGTCTGCTCTTTCCTTAGAAACATTTCTGAATTCTGTCTCCATTGATGAAGAAAGCAGCCTCTTCCAACCATCCTTAACAGCCCCAGCAATAATATCGGATGATGCATTCCTTCCCTTTATGAAAATTGAATTCAATATTTCGATAGCATTCTCTTCATCAGGTTCCACCGATACCCTGAGGAAACCCTCTTCCTCACCACGCCTCATCGCAAGAAGTCTGTGTGACGGACACTTCTTAAGAGACTCTGACCAGTCATAATAATCGCTGTATTTAATGCCTTCAGCTTCTTTCCCTTTTATAACTTTAGAATAAATAACAGCCTCTTTTTCAAAAAGATACCTTAGTTGTTTTCTTGCTTTTTCATCTTCATTTATCCATTCGGCAATAATATCAGATGCACCGGCAATAGCATCTTCAATAGTAGTAACATCATCATTGAGAAACCCTTCAGCTTTATGTGCCGGATCAATTTCCAGCTGATCCAAAATTATTACAGCAAGTGGCTCCAGACCTTTTTCCCAGGCAATCGTAGCACGTGTACGTCTCTTAGGCCTGTAAGGCAGATAGATATCCTCCAGCTCTGCCATTGTCATTGAGTCATCAATTCTCCTTCTCAGTTCAGGAGTCATTTTTTCTTGTTCATCAATTGACTTAATAATAACATCTTTGCGGGCATCCAGACCTTTCAACCTGTCATACTCTTCTATTATATGCATTAACTGAACTTCATCAAGACTGCCAGTCATCTCTTTCCTATACCTGCTGATAAACGGAATGGTAGCTCCTCCATCCATAAGCCTGATAGTGTTTTCAACCTGCCAGTCGTGAAGACCGAGCTTCTTTGCAACCAGTATAATGTTTCTATTTGTGTTCATCATTAAACCTTTCAACTTTTCAACTTCTTCAACTATTCAACTATTCAACATATATTACCAATCCTTTAAGATATTCGCTTTCGGGGTGATAAATATTTACCGGATGGTCAGGAGGCTGACTCATCTGGTGTAATATTCTGACGCTTCGCCCGGTGTTGGCCGCAGCAGCAAATACTGATTTTCGGAAATTCTCTTTTGTAACCACTTGTGAACAAGAGAATGTAAATATAATGCCTCCTGGTTTGATTTGCTCAATGGCCCTCATATTAAGTCGCTTATATCCCTGAAGAGCATTTGAAAGAACATTATGGTGCTTGGCAAATGCAGGCGGGTCAAGAATTATCAGATCATATTGATCCTTAATATGATTTAAATAATCAAATGCATCAACCTGAAATGATTCATGCCTGGGATCAACTCCATAATTGAGCTTAATGTTTTCATTAGCCATCTCAATAGCCGGGAAAGAACTGTCAACTGTATGAACCAAAGCAGCGTTTTTCATCGCATATACCGAAAATGCACCAGTATATCCAAACATGTTTAATACACTCTTTTCTTCAGTGAATCTTTCGAGCAACTTCCTGTTTTCTCTCTGATCGATGAAAAATCCGGTTTTCTGACCTGTAGTCCAGTCAATTTTAAACTTATACCCATATTCCGTGACAATTACAGGGTCGGAGCTACCATACAGAAATTCGTTTGTTCCTGTTATGCCTGACATGTGTGGGATAGTATTCTCACTCTTATCATAGACTGCAATGATCTTTTCTTTCATCAGATCCTTTAGAATTGTAGCAATTTCTGTACGGATCCTGTAAAACCCTATGGAATGCATCTGAATCACAGCAATGCCATTATAAAAATCAATAATCAGCCCTGGTAACCCATCACCTTCCGCATGTACCAATCTGTATACATTTATATCTGGATTGTCAATAATCCCCAGAGATTTTCTGTAATTAATTGCCTTTTCAATCTTGTCCCTGAAAAAGGCTATATCAGGTGTTACCTGTTCAAATGAAAGTATTCTCACTGCTATGGAACTTGGCTGGTAATGTCCGACTGCCAGGAATGTATCTTTATTATCATACACATCTACAAGATCACCTTCTCCGGGGTTTCCATAAATTTTCTTTATTGCACCTGAAAACACCCATGGATGATACCTGTGCAGCGATTGATCCTTTCCCGATTTTAGTACTATTTTAATACGTTCCACTATCTTATTTTGGTTTAAAACTATCTGTACTTCCATCCTTTCACCCCTAAATCCCCCGGGGGGTTTGGGGGTCTTCACGAATGTGATCCGTTCATAAGTTTCTTATAGATCTGATGACACACCCATGCATCAGTTGCTGCATATACCTGCTGAGCATCAGTTAATTGCACCGCCTCCCAATCTGTTACCTGCTGGCGCTTGGATATTCTGAAGCCAAGAACAATAGCTGCAAGCTTTTTCAGACCTGAACTCTGAATACCATAATCTTTTACAAAACTCTGAAGATCGACAAATCCGGCAGGCATAAATTTCTTTACCCTTTTTAAAAATTTGATATCATCGTGAACAGCTACTCCTGCTTTTATTACAGCAGGATCTGCCAGCAGACTTATCAACTCTTCAGGAAGACCTATCTTATTTATTCTAAACAGACAAGCCAGATTACCTGTTGAAAGCTGAATCAGAGAAACCGTATTTGATCTTCCCTTCCTGAATGTGGGTCTGGTCTCTGTATCAAAACCCAGCACATCTGTCACAAGAAGTCTCGGAAAAACCTCATAAAAAGTTTTGAGATCATCAACTAAAACTATTTCATCTTTAAACCATGAGAGCTCACATTTTGCAAGCTCATTAGAAGTAATATTTTCACTATACTTTTTATTCACCATCTCCTCTAAATTCCTTTTGTCTTCTTGCGATAAACCAGTCTGAGGTATCTCTTCCTTCATCATTTTCATTAATATCATTTTCAACTTTTCCTATTTCCTCTCCTGAATATATAAACTTATGAATAGCTTGCATTGAATTTACCAGTTTTTGTCCCCAGAAAGTTTCAAAGTTCATCCTGCATTCCCACACAGCATCATTCATCACCTCGCTGGTACCTGTCTGATATAGAAGAAGAAAGTCTTTTATATCCTGGTATATATCTGCCATATTTTCTGAGATACTCGATAATACAGGGCCTTCCGATTCTACTATCTTTTCATCAAATACCTCCAGATAATCATCAGCGGTACCAAATTTTTCTTTAAGAATCTCCTGAATTCTGACCCAGTCAGATTCCGTTACAAACTTCTCATTACCTTCTTCAAAGAACGGTGTCATTAGCGGTAATAGAGAGGCCTTGAGGTACATCAAAGGCAGAATTCGTTGCAGTATCTTCAGCAACTCATCCCCTTTCAGTTCTGATGCATGTTCTGCATACTTACAGAATTCATTCGCAACAGCCACAAATTCAATGACATTCCTTGAATATACCGGATCTGAATTATTATCCATTATTTCAATTTAACATTGGCACAAAATTAGACATTTTTTAATGTGAATTGCAAAAACCAATTTCAAGAACCCGGGCAAAATTTTATGGTTTTAGTTTTCATTTCAAAAAGCTTTCTATGGCATAAAAGGGCAACGACATAATCGGGTTTTCTTCTTTGTAAGGTGCTTGCGAAATTTTGATGCCCTTTTTGCTATTGTATGTTTTAATGAAAATCAGCAAACTTTTCATTCGGCCTGATGAACCCGATTTTATTTCTATCGGAACTATTTCTGAATTTATTTCAATTAAGTAATCAATTTCAGCATTGCTGTTTTTTGCATCTCTGCTCCAATAGTACAAACCTGGTTTCGTATATGGGTTTTGGTAAACAATTAGTTCTTGTCCTGCAAATTGTTCTGCCACAGCGCCTTTGAATATTGATGTAAAATCTTTTTCTTTTGCAGTCTCGGCATATATTCCGCTCATGGCATGAAGTAAGCCAATGTCGAGGAATATCACTTTGAAATAGGTGTCATTAACACCTGCTGCCAAGGGCAACCCTGCACCACTTGTCCGTTTTATTCTGAACACAATGCCTGCTGTTTCCAATAATTCGAGTGCTTCTTTCAGGTCTCTCGATTTCAATGCGCTATCAACCTTAGCATAAACAAACTTTTGACCCACCATAGCAGGAACTGCACTAAATACTTTTCTTAGATAATGATGTTTCGAGTTTCTTGAATATTTTGCAAAATCATCTAAGTACGTATCGAGTATTGAACGCTGGATTTTTTGACAATTTAGCATATCATGCGTGGTGCAATATTCTTGTACAACTGCCGGCATACCGCCGGTTAGAAAATACTTGCGAACATATTCGTTGAGTTTATTGTGAAGCGTTTCTGGCAAACTTACCAGTTTAGAAAAATCAGATAGACATGAACGTAGGTTCTCTTCTCCTATTGCACTTAGAAACTCTCCAAAAGAAAGTGGAAACAGATACAAATACTGAATACGCCCAACCGGCATCCTGAAATCTTCAGATGCAAGCGTAAATTCAACCAAAGAGCCAGCCGCAACAATATGAATTGTCGGCAATTCTTCAAAAAAATAGCGTAATGACATGATTGCCTGAGGACATTCCTGAATTTCATCAAGAAATATCAATGTTTTACCGGGTTTCGTTTTTTTTCCAGTGTAAAGGCTTATTTTTTCTAAAATTTCAACAGGATTATATGAGGAAAAAATATCTTTATATTCAGGATTCCTTTCAAAGTTGATTACAGTTAGCGAAGAAAATTCTTTTTGCCCGAACTCATTCACAATATAAGTTTTCCCAGTCTGCCTTGCACCTCTTATCAATAAAGGACGACGATTTGACTCATCTTTCCACTTGCATAATGTTTCATAAATATCTCGTTTCATGTCATTTGCATTACTAATCGATTATTAAAAGTTCTTTTTATTGGCTGTTTTCCAATGCAAATGTACATAACAATTGGCTGTTTTCCAATGTATATATTGACATTTTTTGGTCAAATTCCAAACATTAATCTATTGTAGAGAATTCAGAAAATGTTTTAGTCTTCTTTAAAATTCATGATTTAGTGATAAACTTCTCTAAGAAAATTCATTGATTGAAGTCCCTGTCTACTCATATCTGGCTCAAAGCAAATACCTTCATAACAGTCCTTGTTCAAAACTTTTCCAAAGCTCATTTCCTCTTCCAATAGTTAATAAATGGTTACAGAATATATATGATAAAAAACCATGGATTTCAAAGTTAACTTACCATCCCCATTTCTCTCTTTTCTTCCTTTCCTTTTCCATCTTTTTACGATATTCTTCAAACTCTTTTTTCTGTTTTTCCACTGAGTGTTTTACAATCTCATTTTCCGATACATCCTGATTTCCAAAAATACCGCTTACAGACATCCATTGTTCGTTGCACAGGATTTGTAACCCGGGATTTAGCAGGTAATTCCCCCGGTCAATTCTTTTGAATATTTTTTTGTTGTACGGATTTTTACTATCGACCTCGTGCCGGGCAAGCAATGACAGTAAATACTCACGTTTCTTGCGGTATCGTGGGATTATCGCTTCTGAAAAGTGTTGAATGTTACCAATAATATCATCTATCTTAATTCCCATCGATTGGTAGTGCCGTTTTTTCTGGAGAATCACCGACTGAACAGCAACAAACAGGTTTATCAGCAGGTATTCTATTTTATGGGAGTCAATCTTTATTAAATGCCCGTCTACCTGTATTTTCAGGGAGTCGGAAAGCAGAAGAGGATAGATATTACCCAACTTGTTTCTCGCGTAGTCGGGCAACACAAACGCCTGTTCAAGTGCAATTTGTATGGGTGTTTTACTGAAAGTATCGAATAAGGCAGGATTGGCGCCATTGTCTAGAAGTGTTTTGGTGATGTTAATTGCGCCTGAAAAAGCGGCTGCATGCAAAGGGGTAAAATTATGCACATCGCGGTAATCGATACCATATTTATTAATAAAGGGGATCAACATTTTTACATTATCTTGCCTGTAATACTGATAGTGTTTCCGGAAGAGCGAACCGCGCTCAGCTTCGTAATTCCCGGCACGCTTGTACTTTAAGTCAGCAAGCTGTTCCATAACAAGCACCTGGTTATGTACAAGGGCAAAATTAAAGAGCCTGTCCTTAGCCTTTTTATTAAAAAGTTCCGGATCCAGCGCATCTTTTTTAACAGATTGGTAAATTTCGAAAGTCATCGGTTCCCAGCCAGGTTTCTCCACGGTAAGGATATTTTTACGAATAGCATCTGCCTGCTCGGTTTTACCCTGCATTTCAAGTCGCCGGGCTTCCCTTTTCCAGTCATCGTCCGATGATATTTCTTCTTTAATGCTTCGGACGTCTGCGTCTTCAGTAATTCCTGACAACCTGATAAGCTTGTGCCCCTTTGACCGCTCTACAATATAGACGTTATTAACAGCACGCGTCACAGCTACGTACAACGAGTTGATATAAAACTTGTATACATCAAGTGATTTATCTGTTTTATCTTTGCCGCGTGCATATGCCAGTTCGTCAACCAGCAAATCGTTATGAGTAACACCCTCACATATGGCATTGTATTCGGCAGCGTTTTCGGAGATGAAGTTGTATATGATAATATTTTCGTATTCAAGCCCTTTTGATTCCGGTACCGAAAATAGCAACGGCGATTGGAATAAAGTTTTTGCCTTTGCCTTATCCTCGTTTCTTAATACTAAAACTGCATATTTAACCGAAAGACGCGTTTTTTGACCCAGTTCGGCAATGGCATTACCTTTATCTTCTATAAAAACTACATCCCCTTTTGTTTCAGAAACCGTATTTACAAGATAATTACTCTCTTTATCAATGGAACCGAAACGTGCATTCTTAATTTTCAGCAACAGATTGGCCAATTCGGATATGGATTGGTTGTTACGGTAATTGACATGTAATATTTTTATTTCATTACTTTTAATATCGCCCTGATAAAACATACTTTTAAGATGCGACCAGGAAAAGAAGTTGGGATACACCACCTGGTTCGAATCGCCACAAATCATGAAATTTGTAGGTTTTTTCAGAGCTGTAAGGATAATATGCAACTGGATGTTGGCGAAATCCTGCACTTCATCAACAACAATAAAATCATAAACCGGGGTACAATGAGTCAACCATTGGTGCGAGAGTATGTTTATGTCGTAATATTTGTTTTCTTCGAGCCAATTCAAATATTTTTCAAACAAGTTATATACAATTTCGCGTTCGGAAGCAGGGAAAATAGATTGTTTTACACCCAGTGCCAAATAGTCTTCTCGTGAAAGGTGTTCTTTTGTAATGTCAAGACCGGTGATTACACCCCTGAATTCTTCGAAGGTCTTATGGGCGTCTTTTAATTTAGTAGATTGTCTATACCTTGAAAACCATATCTCGAATGTCTTAAAATCCAGTTCTTTTCCTTCAGGTATCCGGAGGGTTTCAATATATTCCCTATACGAAAGGAAATCTATTTCCAGGTTTTCATTTTCGTAATTGTTTGAATAAAACAATCGTGCTGAGTTTTCGGCGAGATATGGAGAGAGGGTTATATACAATATTTTGCCGGTAAGTGATTTTATTTTTTCGAGTGTAATGGCTGTTTTCCCGCTTCCGGCTGAACCGATAATAATTTGGGGCAAAGATAATGCAAGTATTTCGTCCTGATCATCATCGAATGACAATACTTTATCCAACAGATGGAAATGGCGGGAACGCCTGTTTACATACAGGAGGGGTGAAAAATCATCGGCTGGAACCTCCTGATGGTTTTTTATCGGAATCAGTTTCGATTCGTTAATTTCCCTTCCACGGAGAAATCGCGATTTGTTGTACTCGTGATTAAAGATAACTTCAAGTACCAGTAAGCAAGTTTGATCATTATAACGGGCAAATTTAAACAACAAACGATTTTCGTAATCGAGTTTAGCCCGATAATAAACGGTTCCCACCATTTTTTTTACCTCTGCCGATGCAAAATCACCCCTTGAAAGCTGTTCAATTGTTTTATCAAACTGTTTACGGACTTTACCATGGTCTATGTCGTTGTAAATAAAAGTCTCGAACATTTTTAATTGCAATATTATCTTATATAAATAATCTGGTGTCAGGTAATATATATAGAGCAAAAATAAACAGTAAAAAATTTGCCGATCACCAGAAAGCTCTGTTTTTTATCAGTTACTTGTTAACAGGTACCTGTTAATTATCATTGTTCACAACTTATTCAAAACTTATTTATACTTGAAAAGGATGGTAAAACTTACCTTAAAATACCGGTTGAGAATGAAAAGGTAATAGAAAATGCTCTGGCACTGTTTGCAGGAATTTTCAGCCAGAAAAAGAACTGATGTCCGAAGGAGTTACTAAAATAAGATAACAAATTGTTTCTGTCTGAACGACCAATCTATGTCTATTTGATGTTATGCTTTTTATAGATCTGTCCCCTGGGTAAAACTCTTTTCAATACTGCAGAGGATCCATCATATTCAAAAGTTATTCTGTAATTACCCCTTCTTATCCTATAAAGGTCGTCCACACCTTTAAGTTTTGAGCATTCCTTTATTTCATAAGTTTTTTCAGCAGATTGAATTTCATTGATAACCGCCAGGATTATCTTTTTTGAATGCTTTGGTAATGGTTTAACGTCCTTAACAAAGGCTCTTGAGATTTCAATGTTCATTCAGAAAGAGATTTAATAAACCTGGTTTTCTCCGATTCTGTCAGAAGCTCATTCGTCCCTTGTGCGGTTGAAAGGGCTATTAAAAGCTCATCTTCGTCAGCTATTTCTTCCAATACATTTTCAATGTATGCTTTAAGGTTATACCCTGCATTAACAGCAATGATTCTCAAACGTTTTTCTGTTTCTGTGCTTAATTCAATTATCTTTTTCTTTCTGCTTGCAGTTACAATTGTTTTCATCATAATATATTTGTTTTTAATGGTATGATGGAGCTCGTCCTGATGCATCGGGGCCCGGTTCATACCTATTCCATTTTTAAAATTAATACTTACAAATATACATCATATATATTATATATACAATATATACACTTTTTAATTTATTTTGACTTCGTCGAGCTCCGCTCCGTCTTTCCAGTTGGCAAGGGATGTCTTAGGCTTAGTCGTTTAATGAGGAGTTGCCACAAATCCTGAAACTTTGGTAAATGTTATTATGAATATGAATCTTTTTTGGATTTCAACCGGCCTCAGAGAATTTTGGGGAAAAGCGACTGTTTTGAAGCATGCTGTGAGGGTTTGCTGCAAGCAATACTGTCTGAGCGAGAAAAGCGAGCGAGTTGTATTGCGTGGGCAGGCTTAAAAACAGGAGACCCAAAATTATCTGCAGCCTTGAATTTTGCTCACAATTTATTATTTTTAAAGGTGTTCGCGAGCTCGCCCCTAAGGGGCATCGGTTCTTTGGTTACTTTCTTTGTTTCAAGACAAAGAAAGTAATAATGATTTTGGGCGAGTGCCAGCGAATCACTTTAACAATAATAAAATAATTTGAGATTGAGATTTTGAAAACTAATCTTTTAAAGGATATCTTTACATTAACCTAATTAAAAAAGAACATCATTGAAATTGTTTCCTAACGATATTGATCTGGTCGAGAGACTGCAAAAAGGCGACATAGAAGCTTTCGATCTGATTTACGAAAAGTATTCAGGGAAACTCTACGCCTTTGGTTTGAAATATCTCAGATCAACGGCTGAAGCCGAGGAACTAGTTCAGTGGGTTTTTATAAAGTTTTGGGAGAACTATAAAAACCTGAAAAAGGATTCATCATTCAAATCATATCTTTTTACAATAGCATACAACGATATCTGTAAACTCTTCCGGAAAAGGTATTATTGGGAAAAATTCATTAGCGATACTCTATACTTAAATTCTCAATCTTCATCCGAAACAGAGGAAGGTATCGACTACAAGTCAGTTTTGGATCAGGTGGAACAAATAGTTAATAAACTTCCTGAAAGGCAAAAAAAACATCTTCCTGAGAAGCCGGAAGGAAGGTAAATCAACCAAAGAGATAGCCGAAGAAGTTGGTCTCTCACCCGGGACCATTGATAATTATATGTCTGAAGCTCTGAAATTTATTAGAAGCCGGTTGCACCATGAAAATTTATCGGTACTGCTGTTGTTTTCGCTGTTTCTCCTTTGACTCAATCGAATAAAATTTCCTTCTAAAATAACTCTGTCTGAAATGTTTTTTTATAATACGCTTTAATACAGCATGTTAGAAGTTTCATGCGATAATTTTGCAAAAGAGA
>DATKUO010000046.1:0-3140 GCA_035530515.1 Bacteroidales bacterium | reverse complement strand
ATGCACTATGAGGGAGGTGATTAGGTATGAAAAAATGTTTTGAGTTTGAGAGCCACGAAGAAGGGATTGCCTTTTTAGGTGGGATAGCAATAGGTATCCTTATACTGAACGACAGAGAAACAGCGGCAAAAGCAATTTTTGAGTTAATGATTGATTTACTTGCAACAAAGGAGGATGCGAAATGATTAAGAAGAAGACAACGAATAAAATAGGGATGATACTGGGAGCGGTAGCATTGGTATCTTGCATTGCTTCAATGAATCCAATTACATTACTCTATTTTCCTGGGTATGCTTTCATTTTGACGGCAGGGGTGATTCCGTTTATAATATTTGTCTTATTGGGACTTTACGGAGTCATTGACATTTCGGATAAGAATGAAAAGGAAGAGGAGAAATCATAATGAAATTAAATTCCGTGGGGGGTGACAATAGGGTGACAATGAAAACTCCAGGGGGGGTGACAATGGCAGGCAGCAGACCCCCCTCAAAGACCAAGTCGCTCATCCTAAGGCACCTTGCGGACGGCGACTCCATAAGCACCATATCCAGGTCTTCAAAAATTTCAAGAAAGAGCATATACAGGCACATAAACGCCATGATATCAAGCGGATATCTCATAAGGAAAAAGATCGGTTATCGGTCGTTCAACTACTACCTTAGCCAGAAATCATTGGCATTTTTCAGGGGGGGTGACAATGGGGTCTGCCACAACCCCAAAAGGGTGACAATGGGATTTTCAGGATCCCAGAGAAAACACGGATTAACTATCCTCTGCGATGTCATAGACCCACCGAAAGACTGGTACAAAAATGTCCCGAAGATCCTCGAGAAAAAGCAGATCGTCCACGAGACCATAGGGATGAACAACTGGGACAAGTACCTTTTCGTCTGGGACGATGTCAAGATCTTCACGACTCCCAGATCTGTTATGTTCCAGCTGCCGGACTTCTACCACGACAACACCGATCTTGCCATGAGGTCGCTTTGGGAAATGTTTCTAAATGCCAGGAGGTTTGCCGAGGACCGCCTTAACATAATGCTGACGGCACCGAACAAGGACAGCGTCGGGAGGATAACGGCACAGCACAACGGGTTCATATTCAACCCGATCGCCAGGTTCTGCCTCGATAAAAGGCTCGACATAAAGGTCTATGATGAGAATGATCGCCTGAGGCTCATAGTTGACAATTCCTGCGTCGAAATAGACGGGAAGATGGTAAACCTTGAAGAGCTTGAGATGGTCGATCACAGGCACTGCGACGACGATTCGAGGAACGCGACGAGGACGATCAGGAAGCTTTTCATAGACAACGATCTCGACAGGGTGGAAAAGAGCCTTGCGAGGCTGTCCGAGGGGACCGCCTTCCTTGCCGAGAACATGAACACCCACATACCGGTCCTTAAGGAGATTCTAAAGACAATGCCGGAACTGCGGAAATTGATCATGAGGCTCGACTCAAGGATAGATCAGGTGTCCGTTAGGATGGGTGCGGGCAATAACACTTTAAGGAGATGGTTTGGATGACGATCGAATTGGCTTTTAGTTGCTTAGTGGAATTGATATCATTATTGGCAGTTGTTTTGGTTATACATGAAATGTGTCAATTTATATGGATGCACTATTGGGTTGATAGGCACTTCAAAAAGCTCAAGCAAATGATTGCAGAACTCAAAAAGGAGGCAGGGAAATCATGATTAATGACAAATTACAAAAGGTTTACACAATACGTGACATGAACAGGATTGTAAATGATGTAAGAAAATCCGAAAGAAAATAGATTGTGTAAAAATAGGTTTTCAGTTTGAGGATATTGAATATGACCGAAAAGAAACATAAACGGAATAGGAGTAGTGGTTGAGGTATGTTATCTCCAAATAAAATAAATATAAAAATTAGATGGGATTTAAAATCAAGATTATTAGCATACGTGTTATATGAAAGATTACCAGAAGATGGAGAAGAATTACAAAAAATGTGTGATTTTGTTTTTGGCGAAGATTGTACATTTGAAAAACTCAAAAAGAAGGCAGGGAAATCATGACGGGTAAAATTGAAATTGAGAAAATAATAAGAGAGTTAGACCCACACCTTGACAAAACAAGCGATACATTCAAAAGAGCAACCATTCTGATAGCGAGCATTTTCGTTGGTGCAAATAAGGATAAAATATCAGATTTATTGAAAATAAAACGCAACGATAAGACATTATTGGAAGTGGATGAAAGAGCAAGAAAATCCAAGATTTGGAAAGGCAATAAAGTTCATTGCAACTGGATGGATAAGAAAAGTGGAGGGGTTGACTTTTGGCTGGATGTGTGTGTAGTTGAGGGTTATATTAAAAGAACGCTCAAAAAGAAGGCAGGGAAATCATGACTAAATTCATTCATGAAATAATATTAAAGATAAACAAAGCTTATCATGGGCGTGATTGGTATACAATTAGGGAAGAATGTTACAATTTACATGAACTCGGCTACCAAAAAGCCCTCGAAGACGTTAAGAAAGATACAGAAGCAATTACAACTCATTGGTATGATGATGAGCATGAAATTGATACCATTGACAGACAAGATGTTTTAATTGTACTCGTAAAACTCGAAAAGAAGGAGGCAGGGAAATCATGAGTGTTAAGGAATATTCAGCGGAAGAATTGAAGTTAATTGGGAAAATAGATTTTAAAATGATAGAAAACGATAACGGGATAACAGTAATTGATACAGAAGAAACATCACAAAGCATATACACTAACAAATTATTATTTGCAATTCAGGATGCGTTTATTCAGGGAGTTAAGATCGCCAGAAAATCCGAAAGGGAGAAATGCGAGAAGGAACATAAACGTTTGATATTGGAACGAGCAAAAGCTGTAAATAAATTAACTAAAAGTTTAGCTTACAAAGAAGGCTATCAAAAAGCCCTTGCTGATGTTAGGAAAGAAGGTTATGAACAATTACAATTCGTTAATAATAAACATAAGGGAGCTTATGCCGTTTTCCTTGATTTGATAATCGATAAACTCGAAAAGAAGGCAGGGAAATCATGACTGATAAAATCAAGGAACTGGAAGATAAAATGAAAAGTGTTTATAGAACAACTAAATGTTTTGGTGTTAATGGCCAAGGCAAAATCAAGGGTGC
>DATKUO010000045.1:0-15363 GCA_035530515.1 Bacteroidales bacterium | reverse complement strand
ATCTACTAGAGCCTGATTCTTGCTAGTATCAGGTTTTTGTGTGCAGGCTGTGATGAATAACATCGCAGTGAACAGAAGAAAAATGCTTTTTGTTTTCATAATCAATAAATTAGGTTTAATAAATAAGAAATAAAATTCTATTATCAATTTCTCTGATAGTTGATCAATCAATTTGTTAAGCAAAGGTAAACTCTATTCAAGCCAAAGTCAACTTTATTTTAGCAGGTCAACTAAATTAACTGAACTATATGTAACATTTTCTATTAAAAACAGCGGTGATTTATAAGGAGGGTGTTAGAACCAGTGAAGTACTTAGTAAATGAAATTTATGAAGTATGTAAGCATATCAGGCTTTCAGGCAAAAGTTACCGGCTGGAAAACCGGAAAACCATCTTTGAAAAACAAAAACAATAAAAATAAACCGACGTTCTTTGATTTTTTGTACGTTTAATCAGGAAAAACAGACATCCTTAATTGCTGAAAACTGTACATCCTTATTTGCCATTTTCCATACATTGTAAGTTGCTGCTTACAAAATTCTTGGTGGATGGATTTAATTTGGTTTACATTATTGTCTTTCATGACTTTAACAATAACTTAATCAATATGAAAGATTTAAATCCAACAATATGAAAAGAGTTGCCTTATTTCTGGCTTTAGCAGCTTGCTGCATAATTATTAAAGCACAAGAACCACAGGGATTTAATTATCAGGCTCTCTTATCTGATAGTTTAAGTAAAAAATTAATAGAAACAACGTTTCACACGTATGATAGCCTAACTGTTACAAAGGAGTTTTCTTATGCAATTGGGGAGCAGCAAATCCCATTCCGCCGAAATGCAATTTATATCGAAATGCTTGGACAAGGCATCTTTTATTCAGTTAATTACGATTATCGCCTTTCACGAAAAATTAGTCTAAGGGCAGGTTTTACCATATGGTCTATCAATTCTATTGATTTCCTTTTAATCCAAATAACTGATTTAAAATATAAGTCTTTTTTTGTCATGGGTAACTATCTTACCGGGACAAAATCAAACCACCTTGAACTTGGATTAGGTTTAATGCCAACATTTTACTCTGGAGATGTTAGTTTTCTTTACTTTCTGAAATCTGATTCCCGAGGATATATCAGTGAACTATTGGGTACTGCAACCTTGGGATACAGATACCAGCGAGACGAAGGAGGCTTTATTTTTCGGATTAGTGTTGCACCAATCTTTAGCACCTCAGGGGCTGTTCTTATAGGAGGTCTGTCAATTGGATTTGGATTCTGACACAATTAGTGTTCTGTAAATACTTTTTACTTCGCTTATCTAGGTTTTAGCTGTTCGTATTGCTCCCTTTAAGCTGCAACTTTTTATTCAACCGTGGATATTCATGATTCAGATTATTATTCTTTTGCTGATAATGGAATGATATGAACCTTTTTTGCGAAAAATTAACACCTATATTAAACAGGATAATACTGGGGAGAAAGATCTCCCCCCTCACCCGAACCTAGGTCACCCTGGCCTACCCCCCTCAAATGTATCAAAATAGTTTTTCACCTACATTACTACTTTGATTTGTAACTTAACTTTTTCAATTCATACTTTATTAACGTTGATAAACAAAAATCCCAGGAATGTTATTCGGAGATATACCTCAAGCTACATTTTTGGGACTAAAGATCAGAAGTTCGAATACTCCCTCCGCTACAAAGAACAACAACTAAAAGCCAGTAAATTAATAACTTACTGGTTTTTTTATCGCCTGACTGGAAGCATATTGGAAACATAAACTTTTTTTAAAGTCTTTTATCTGCATCTCAATTTTTTTAATTAACTTTAATAGTCCAAAACCGTATCTGCCGCTAAATGAAAGATTTCGAAATTAGGAGAAGCTTACATCGAAGTTTTTTGTCAGATTACACTAGTTCTACTGAGTCTCTGGTCGTGGACGAACTAAAGGTTTGTAATGGGAGAGCGATTATGGATGTAGCTGTTATCAATGGCAGTTTATTAGGCTTTGAAATAAAAAGTTCAAATGACAACCTATCAAGGCTTAGTAATCAAATGACTTCTTATAATAAAGTATTCGATTATATAACAATTGTTACCTGCAATAAGCACCTTTCAAGTGTTTTGAAAGAGGTTCCACTTTGGTGGGGTGTTTGGGTTGTGGAAAATGGTGGTTTAGAGATAAGTAAAATACAAATGAGACCACCGTCTCTTAATTGCTACACTGAAGCATTTTCAATCGCACAATTTTTATGGAAAACTGAGATACAAGATCTAATTGATAAAAGAGGACTTGACTCTAAAATGAAGAATAAGCGTAAGTGGATACAATGGCAATACCTTGCTGATTCACTTGAATTACAAGACCTTAAATGTGAAGTAAGATCTTATCTTAAATCAAGGATTAATTGGAAATCTTCCTAATTTACAGTCATCCCAATAAACTAAGGATTTTCATAAAATGATGATTTAAAGTGTACTTTACCCACGTACCAGCATTTCCGGATGTAATCTCTCGATTTACGCATTTATAAATATGCTCATCACCCCAACTAAAATCCCTTCCATCATAAACAGGGCAACTAATTAGCTCTTTACTTTTCTTATGATATTGACCGCTCCCTTCTTCACAGTTACTTGCCTTCTTCCCACGAAAAATATAAAACTCTGTATCGCTAGTGTATTTTATAGTGCAACTTCCCTCATATGCCTGACTCAATGGATTATAGATGGGATGAATATTCCCATAATCACCGTAGTTTAATGGAGCGTCTGCTAAATCACGTTTTATTATGTTCCACAAACTCTCCTCGATTCGAGGTATACGACTTATCCTATTCACTTTAAACCTATTTACATCTATTGGGAATGAACCGGCACTAAGGATTATTCGCCTGAAGCTTTTAAAGCGGGGGAGAGAGTTATAAAAACGAAAGAAAGTACTTTTGTGGTGAGCTAGACTATCTCCATTATCAATATATTGCAGGTCGATTAATAAATCAATTTCTGATTCTTCAATATCAAACTTTTCAAGGGTTGTGTTAATTGTCGTTATTAAATCTTCAGGTCGATTAACAGGTGTTTTTATTCTGATACATAAACCGTTATTGTTGTTTCCATCTTGAAGTAAGTCTAAATAACCTTCAGCTGAGTTCGGATGTATAACAGGGATGAAGTTTATTTCATTTTCCTCCATCTTTCTAACCTGCATTATTCATGCAGAAGATAAAAGACACAAGTAAAAAGTCGAAGCGCAGCGAAGATCCCGCCTCGGTGGGGATAAAAGTTAGGCATTTGTAAAAAATTTTAACTATTTTTTTGTATAAATGATTTTTATGATTGTTTTTAATAATGTTTTAAACCTTTTGTCTTTAGCCTTTTGTCTTTTGTCTTTTTTGATGTTTATGAATTAATCAGACTAATTAGTTCAGAAATAAAGTGAACATCTTGAAGATATGAGGTATCAAAATAAATAAGGTTTCCCTCGAAGTTCCAAGCATTAGCTAATTCCAAGCTTATCTTGTCCAAATAATTTCCAACACGGTTTGGATTACTATCAGGGAGAAACTGAATTAAAGGACAAATTTCATCTAATGATTTCCCTTCCAAGTTTTGTAAAGCGGTAAACTCTCCCGGTTTCCCTCTCAATATTGGAATATATTTTATCATATGTATTAATGTTTATAAACCGAATAATCTGAGTCAATATAAATTATATGAAAGATATAATTGTTTCTGAATCCTATAAAAGCTTTCTTCCCAGAGTATCTTAATGCCAAAAAATCTTCGACATCTGGAGTAATTTCTTGTGGGATTGAAGCTTTTATAGACTTCCGTTTAATTTTCTCTGAACCCATTCCATGTCTTCCAGATAATTTAATTTCATCCCAAGATAATTGGCTTAAATTTGCCATTTGTCGAATTAAAGAAGCCCTATCGGCTTGACTACATGATTCAACATTATAATTTTTATGTAAATATCTAAGACAAAATATAGGATGGTTACGGATAAGTCTATTGTCCGCTTCGATAATAGGTGTTGGAATAAGTTGGCTTTGATTTGGTTTAGGATGGTGAAGCTTACTCATTTTTAATCAATGATTTAAAAAACCTTCCCATTTTTCCTAAAGTAATTTCTTCTCCAATATTTGTATTTTTCCATGGTGGTTCACCATGTGTCAACTGCATCAAGCGTAACGCAGAATATTGACCATAAACTTGGTAAATTTCCTTTAAGAAATTCATTATTTCCTCATCAAATACCTTCAGATTAATTCTCCTTGGTTTGGGAATAGATCCATGGCTATATTCGCTATAAGCCTCATATACTTCCTTTACAACAGGTCCATATTGCCAAGCAATAATCTTCTCTTGGAAAAGTGGTTTATTATATAATGCGAAATAGTAGCCCTGAGCATAATATAATAATTTTTGCATTTTCAGATTTGAAATTGTATCACCTGCCTCTGGTTCACTTAAAGACAGGAAGAAATCCGATACATTTCTTGCGCTTATCATAATTTAAACATTGTTAGGATTAGATTGCAATCAAAGTTAATAAACACAACTATTTAAAGCAAATCTATTTATCCCCTGTTTAACAATTAGTTACCTTTATTTAAGCTGGAATCTAAAGTATAGACAAGCCTTAAACCAAGTTGATATTTGTTAAAAACATGGCACTTATTAACATTTTATGTTAATAATATGCTAAAAACTTGACTTATATTGATTTGTTATTGTATATTTGCCTTGACAGGTAAATCCAGGGTCATGTGTGAGTTCCTCATAAGTGTATTGTAAATACACCACTCCCTGGGTCTGTTATTTTTAATAGGCTGTGCTATGCATCTTTCATGAATGTTTACTTAGACGAATCTGGAGACTTGGGCTTTAACTTTACTGCCCCTTTTCGCAGAGGCGGATCAAGCAGATTTATGACTTTAGGCTTCACAATAGCTCCAGAACCAATAAAATCAAAACTTAGAAGATGTGTCGTTAAAACTTATAATAAGTTTAATTTAAATCCTTCCGACGAAGTCAAAGGATCTCTTCTAACTCAAAATCAGAAATTATTTTTTATTTCACAAGCAGGTACACTCCTAGCAGCTCATCCAGAGATTAAGTTGGGATGTATTACTGTATATAAACAAAGAGTACAACCACATATTATCAACGACAGCAATAAGCTTTACAATTATATGCTTAATCTTGGACTGCTTCCTTTAATTGTTGGTGAGACAACTGTTAATCTGATCCGAGATGAACGATCCGTAAAAGTTAAAAGTGGAAATTCATTAGCTGATTATCTTCAAACTCAAATATACTTTCCATTCGCATCTGCCTGTAAGTTGAGAGATTATCCTACTGATAGTTCAAAATGTAAAAATTTGATTTTTGTTGATTGGATATGTAGTTGCATATTTAATCATTATGAAGATGGAGAGTATAACATATTCAACAGACTCTCTCCTTTTCTTTCAATTGATAAGCACCTCTATTTTTAAGCAATATTAAAATACTTAGATTTCTCCAGGCAGTTCGTTACAGGGATTAATGTTTAATGCATCCCAAATCTGATACTTTGATTTGCAATTCAAAATGTCTGGTAGTTGAGATTATTTTTACTCCTGAGCATAAAAAAAGTTACTATTTCTAACAGTCCTCCTTTGAATTAATCTACTTTCTATTTGACATAATAAGAGCAATATTTTCCTTATTTGTGCATTTTAAACTTAAACTAATCTTGCAATAATTTGATAATAAGCTAATTATATTTCTATTTTACATATAAATAGTTATATGATATTTATTATTATAGAAAATCCTTTTTCCAATAAATTTTAGCCCCTCATTGGCCAAAAGAGCTATTTTTTGCTTCTGCGAAAAATAAGAATTAAATTTGGTTAAAGGTTAAGATGTTATAAGTCAGGAAAGGAATCAGCAAGAATACAGAAAAGTTTTAATCATTTTAGTAAAAAGTCTCTTGCAAAAAAGGAAAGTCCATTGGTCATAATTTTGAAAGGTAAACAATGGATATAGAGATATTTGTAAAACATTCTTGATAATAAATATATAAACAATTTGAGTATACACATACGTTATATCGCATTATATCATGAGAGAGTTAATAATAAACATTAAAGATCTTGAAACACTTGTTTCAAATATTGAACAACAATCTAAAAAACTCCCAAGTCTAAAACGAATGCTAGAATCATCTAAACTTGAAATTGATGTTTTTTCCAAATTCCCAGGGTCACATTCATTTTATGATCCGAATAAAGGATTGACCAATCAAGGATTACAGCTTATGTTTGACAAATCTGGTCCAATTACGCCTATATCTAACTATTTTGATCCATCTATTTATGCTTCAGTTGCTTCTGGAATGACTGGATCATTCTATGCTGTTTCAGGGTTTTCCCCTAGCAACGATAATGAAGCAATATGGAAGACAGAAGCAATGAAAATATATACAAAAAATATAGACAATAATTCCACTTTGAATAGAATTAAAAGCTTTTATATAAGTATTGGATTTAGTAAAGGGTTAAAGGAATTAGAGGAGTTCATTGAATTGAAAGAAAAATATACTTCAGGAATTGTAGACCATACAGCATATACAACTAAGGCTAGAAACTTATTGCAGCATATTAAAGGGATTATGAAAATGACAGCCCAAATTGAACGTGATGAAATTCCCTCCTATGATAAAGAATTGTCATGGCCAAAAATTGGTATTGAAATTATTACTAAACCAAAAAGTTCAGTCATGAAAAGAAGCTTTAAAGAGCTTGGAGATAAATGGGTCAAATTATATTCTTCCTTATCAACAGAAGTTAAAGACTATGAAAATTTAGATACTGAAGAAATTTTATACTTTGGCACTAAAACAATTTCACTAATTGACGCATTCATTGCACATCTTGATGAAGATAAAATTAAAAACGCGATATAACATGCGGTATATTTAATGCCGCTAGTTATTGCGAGTAAGAGATTTAATATTTGAAAAGAAAAACCAAATAACCTAATTTAGAATACCTGGCCAGCGGCACTAAACATACCGCCAGCCGTTAGAAATAAAATTATATAGCCACCAAATAAGCCACCAATAAAAACAAAACCCGCTGAATATCAATGGGTTTATTGTTTAATCTGAGGTCGGTGGCGGAGTCGAACCGCCGTAAACGGTTTTGCAGACCGCTACCTAACCACTCGGTTAACCGACCATGTGCACCTAAGCTTTAGCGAAGGCGTACCATGAGTTTGCACTGCAAAAATAATAAAATTTTGTTATATAATTTTCATAAAGCCATTCATCCCTTTAATTTCTTAACCCTACCCCCGACTGTCCCGACAATAAACTACACTAAATCGATCTCAAAGAATCATACCTTACTCAGTGGCTCTAAATATTTGACAGATTTATTTGTCTTCAATGCATATTCAATTTCACTATTGGTTGATGATCCTATGTATCCTCCTACATTTATTACAAATATTTCATCAGCCAGATCAATTTTCCTTTTGTGCATATCATCAAGCATCGGTTTTGTACTTTTCGACCATACTTCATTGTCGCCCGAATGGCCAAACAGACCAACGCTAATAACAATGTTACCTTCCAATGTCAATCGCTTCTGTGCTGCAATAAACTCATCTTTGAATTTTGTACTACCACATAGCGTAATAATTTTAAACTTCCCAACCATGATTTTATTATTTAAAAGAGTATTACTTAAGTCAATGCAATGTGTGTCCAATATATTAATATTTACGGACATTCACTTAAAAAGCATTCTCTTTAGTCCGGAATCATCTGCTCATCAGGATGCGACCTAACCACAATGTCTGAGTTAGTCTGACTCATGTACACGCCTTTGAAAATGGAGGCGCTGGGATTCATACAGGATCAGTATATTACAAACCCTATAAATTAATATCAAAAAATATTTATGTCGGTTATTGTATTACAGAAAATAATCCTGGTGATCCTACTGTATTAGATAATCACAGTGGAAGTGGAATAATAATAAGTGGAACTGATGGTGCAGTTGTGGAATATTGTTTAGCAAAAGATAACGGATGGGATCAGCCCTGGGAAGGGAACGGACCAATTGGAATATGGGCATTTCATGCAAATAATGTAGTTATTCAACATTGTATTTCGCATAGCAATAAATCGAATCCTTTAGGATGGGACGGCGGCGGATTTGATTTTGATGGAGGTGTGACTAACTCTATAATGCAATATAACTACTCATACAATAATGTTGGTCCCGGTTACGGGCTTTATCAATATTGGAGTGCTGCTCCCTGGGAAAACAATACTGTGAGATACAATATTAGTATTAACGATGGAATCGAAAACGATAGTTGTGGCATACATATTTGGTCAGGTCAACCCAACATACCGAATATGAAAAATGCATATATCTATAATAATCTGGTTATTAACGACTTTGGGAGAGCTGTAGATTACAAATCGGGTGATGTTCCTGGTAGTTGCTCTGGTTGTAGGAATGGCTAAAGCCGGTCTGAGTGGTATAAGCTTATCTATTATACCTGTTATGGCACTGATATTCGGAGCAAAAGAGTCTACCGGGATCCTCCTTCCAATGCTGATTATTGCCGATATCATGGCAGTGATATACTATCGCCTTACTGCAGTCTGGAAGCATATTTTCAGGATTCTGCCATGGGTGGCAGTGGGAATATTAATAGCGTTGATAACAGGTAACCTTATAAACGATAAACAGTTCAGGGTAGTTATGGTTACTGTTGTCTGGTCTATGCTTATCCTTATGATACTGAACGACCTCAGAAAAAAAAAGGAAAGGAAATCCCGGAGAACCATTTTTTTGCATCTCTAATGGGTCTTACAGGAGGATTCGCAACAATGATTGGTAATTCGGCGGGCCCTGTTTTCAACCTCTATTTTCTTGCAATGAGACTTCCCAAGAAGGAATTTATAGGAACCGGAGCATGGCTTTACCTCATAATGAATTGCGGAAAGTTCCCGCTTCAAATACTCGTTTGGAAAACTATAACTACTAATTCTCTGATTCTTAATCTCATCTCAATACCTGTAATTGCCTTCGGTATCTTTATTGGCATTCATATTGTGAAACTCTTCCCGAAGAAAGTATACAGGTATTTCGTTATAATTTCAACCCTGGTCGCATCAGTGTTTCTCATTCTTTAACAGGAAAAATTATTAAGATATTTTTTGATTAGCCCTATGATGGTAATTGGATTTAGAGAGACAGAAGCTGAAATTTGACTATTCAACTGATCTTGATATATTCTGAGTTCTGAAATATGTCAATCCGTTAATCTCTGTCATATCAACAATTTTGAAACCTTGTGATCTAAGAAGTCTTGAAATATCCCTTTTATCAATTTCAACATCGATCTTTGAGTCCAGAAAATTAATGAATTTTTTATATATTCTTGAAGTAATGCTAACTCCGGTTTGAGTTTTACTATCAGAAAAGCATCCGATAAAATTGGTTTTCGGAGGCAATACATTGTAAATACTCTTGAAAAATACATCCAAATGTTTTATCAGATTCAACTTTTTCATATTTATTAAGGTTGTTACACCTTTTAAATCTTCATGATCATAGTAATAATGGAGCCTTGAAGACAATACCAGCATATTTTGTTCATTTGCCAGACCATGCCAATCGAGGTAATTGATAAAGCTTTCACCACCTTCAGCAATCATGTTATCGATAATCGGATTAGGCAGGGTTCTTTCAGGAGTTGGTTTTGACCCATTAATTCCAGTCCTGACTTTTCTGTCAATGTTGATGTCGGCTCTCTGCAAAACTGAAATGTCCTCCATAATTTTATGAGATTAATCTTTCAGTAAAAATAGGGCATAATTACATTCAAGTCAAGCAGCTAAAGCCCAATTAATGAAGAAATGGGATTAGTTTGAATACACCTGGGCATTGAAATTTATACGAATAATTACGAGAATAAACCGTTAACGCCAGAAAATTGGCATTTCGTCAAAAATAGAGTGTGTTTTATGGCTAAATAGAAAATAATCGAATTATAATACAAACCACATCAGATTTAAATCACTTATAATCTGGCATATATGTATTTTAATAAAATCATTCCTTAAGAAAATTTCTGAAAAAATATTTTTGACTAACAGCATATATAAAATGATAAATAATTATAACAGGCTTAAAGATTTCATCTATATCATCAGTATTTGATATGGAAACCAAAAATGGATTAATCAGGTAAAGGCAAATCTGTACTTCTCACCTACTCAACACAACACTAACTGAGCCTATCTTTCCTCCCATTGAAGGATTCATTTTCGATACTTTTACTGTCGCTTTATTAATCCCCTCCATCTCTGAGTAGATAGCATCAAGTATCCGGCCCGCAATGTGTTCCAGAAGATGAGACTTTAGTTCCATCTGTTGCTTGACTATCTCATATATTCTCTGATAATTAACAGCATCTTTCAGGTTGTCACTCTCCGCCGGCAACTTCATGTCTGTTTCAATTGTAAGATCTACAATGAATTTATTCCCTACTATCTGCTCTTCTTTAAAATGGCCATGGAAAGAATAAAACTCCATGCTCTCGATCTGAATAAGTCCCATAACTAAGAAATTAATAAAAAATTCTTATAATTCATTAACAAGTGACTAGAGTGCCTAAAGTACTTAGAGTTAATATTGATATATAAAAATTTATATTATTCAACCCTTTCAACTTTTCAACTTCTTTAACTTTAGTCACTCCCCGCCTTCACCAAGGTTTTGGCTGACAAGGCAAACTTTAGCTCACTCTTAAATTTTTTAATATTTATTTGGTTTATATTATAAGCTACTTTATATTTGTAATATATTTACATTCAAAATTACCGGAAATATAAAAATAAGCATTATTATGGAAAACACAGAAAAAGTGATGACAGGTGAAGAAAGCCCAGGGTACCGGTTGCAATGCTCTCTGGTTACCTTATTCCAGGCTACATGTTAAAAAACAAAGTTAAAAATGATACGGTTTAAAGATCTCGATCCCTTATTACATTCGCAGCTGCGTCTTGCTGTTATTTCCCTGTTGGTAAGTACAGAGGTTGCTGAGTTCACCTATATCAGGGAACAGACAGGGGCAACTGCCGGGAATCTCAGTATTCAGATAACAAAACTGAAGGAGGCCGGATATATTGAAGTTACAAAAAAATTCAGGAACAATTATCCTCAAACCTTATGCAAAATAACCCTGCTTGGCAGAGAGAAATTCAGCGGGTACATTAATGCTCTGAAGGATTATCTTAGTCCGGAAAAAGCAGAATAGTAAAGTAGGTCAATAAATTATCAACTGTTTATGATAAACAGACTCAAATTCATCCTATTTTTGTAAACTTAAACCTAAATGGGATGAATAACGTGAATATGAGAGATAACGAGGAACTAAAAACCTCAATAAGCTTTATTGAACAGTTTATTACCGATGATCTGAAGGATGGTAAAAATGAGGGGAAGGTTGTTACCCGCTTCCCACCGGAACCCAATGGTTATCTCCATATTGGACATGCAAAGGCTATATGCCTCGATTTTGGTATGGCAAAAAAATATGGAGGAAAATGTAACCTTCGGTTCGATGATACCAATCCTGTTAAAGAGGAGGTTGAATATATCGACTCCATAAAAGAGGATATACACTGGCTTGGATTTGACTGGGACGATAGAGAATACTATGCATCTGACTATTTTGGCAAATTGTACGACTTTGCCACAGGTCTTATAACAAGAGGTCTTGCTTATGTTGATGATCAGCCAGCCGACCTTATTTCAGCTCAGAAAGGGACTCCCTCCCAGCCCGGAACAGAAAGTCCTTACCGTAATCGTCCTGTTAACGAAAATATTGACCTCTTCGAAAGAATGAATAAAGGGGATTTCGATGAAGGGAGTCGTGTGCTCAAGGCAAAAGTAGATATGACATCTCCAAATATGCATATGCGTGATCCTATTATTTACAGGATAATAAAGTCGCCGCATCATCGCACTGCAGGAAAATGGAAGGTTTACCCGATGTACGATTTTGCGCATGGCCAGAGCGACTATTTTGAAGGTGTAACTCATTCTCTCTGTACTCTCGAATTTGAAGTACATCGTCCTCTTTATGACTGGTTCATTGATCAGCTCAAAGAAGATGATTACAGACCCAGGCAGATCGAGTTTAACAGGCTTAATCTTACCTATACAATGATGAGCAAAAGAAAGCTGCTCGAATTGGTCAGGGAAGGGAAAGTCAGAGGATGGGATGACCCGAGAATGCCCACCCTGTGTGGCCTGCGAAGGAGAGGTTACACACCTGAAGCTATTAAGAGGTTTGTGGATCTCATTGGTTATACAAAGGTAGAGGCTATCAATGACGTCTCTCTTCTGGAACATGCCATCCGTGAGGATCTTAACATGAGAGCTCCCAGGGTATTTGGTGTATTGAATCCGCTTAAGGTCATTATTACTAATTACCCTGAAGGCAAAGTGGAGGATGTTGAACTGATAAATAATCCTGAGGATGAAACTATGGGATCAAGGTTTGTTCCATTCAGTCGTGAGGTATATATCGAGCAGGATGATTTTATAGAGGATCCCCCCAATAAATTTTTCCGGCTTGCCCCGGGCAAAGAGGTTAGGCTCAAAGGTGCCTATATTATCAAATGTGAAGGCTTCAAAAAGAGTGAGCTCTCAGGAGCTATCGAAGAGATCTACTGCACATATGACCCTGACACAAAGAGTGGTGGAAAAGCATCGGATAAAAAGGTTAAGGGAACTCTTCACTGGGTATCGTCACAACATGCTGTTGATGCAGAAGTAAGGCTTTACGACAGGTTGTTCAGTCATGAAGATCCGTCAGGTCAGAAAGAAGATGACTATCGTAAATTCCTGAATCCAGATTCACTAAAAATACTTACAGGTTGTAAGGTTGAACCTTCGTTAAGTGCAGCTAAACCTCTTGAAAAATTCCAGTTTCAGAGATTAGGATATTTCTGTGTTGATTATGATTCGACTGAATCAAAGCTGGTTTTTAACCGTACTGTACCGCTAAGAGATACCTGGGGGAAAATTAACAAATAATTGTCATGCAGGTCATGCAGGTCTTGCACGACTTGCATGACTTGTATGACCTGCAAGACTTCAAACTCATTTTTGATTTTTCAGTATTTACTTTATCTTTGCAACCGCAAAATTGTCCCGTGGTGTAATTGGCAACACGTCTGATTCTGGATCAGAAGAGTTCAGGTTCGAAACCTGACGGGACAACAAAAAACCGCACCAGCGGTTTTTTTTGTTCCGGAAGGTCTGCCTGCTGAGATTCCTGAATGAAATGAAGGGATCGAAGTCCCGCAAAGTGAAACGAAGCGGGAACGAGACAGCTGATAATCAATCACTTACAATTAATTTTGTAGGTGATTTTTTGTTTTTTGCCAGGTTCTTGCCAGGTTTTGATGGATTTTATGATAATTGATACAGAATTATTTAAGGGTCGGTGGTAGTTAACACCATTCTATTTATGTGGGAAAGTCAGTGAACTCAAAGAGCGAAAGTGGAAATTTTGCATCTTGTTTTATAGAATTAATATATTTATATTTGTGAACTATATATACGAATATTTGTTATGTTCAGTTTACCTAAAATAAAAATCGATATTGTTTTGGCAATATATAAAGAGAGCCGGACAGTTTTCAGATTGAAGGATATTGCAATTCTAGCTGGCGAAGAAAGCTTTCAATCACTCAACAAAAAATTGAACTATTATGTACAAACCGGGAAACTGGAAAATCCCCGTAAAGGGATCTATGCAAAACCGGATTATAATAGCGAAGAATTGGCATGCACGATATTTACCCCTTCCTATATTTCTCTTGAGTACGTGCTACAGAAAGCCGGTATGGTTTTTCAATATGATTCCCGCCTTACATCTGTCAGCTACCTAAGCAGAAACATTGAAGTAGAAAATCAACAATTCGTGTTCCGTAAAATCAAAGGAAGTGCGCTTATCAATACCTTGGGAATCATAAGGCAGGCAAATCATATAAATATTGCATCCCCGGAAAGGGCATTTTTGGATCTTCTTTATCTTGAGAAAGATTACTATCTTGATAATCTGAATCCGTTGAACAAAGACCTCATTCTTAAACTGCTCCCTATTTATCAATCAAAAGCATTATCCCAGGCTGTCATAAAACTGATAAAAAATGATTGATCTTAATAAACATAAATTTATTATGGTTCAGATTCTGAAAGACATTTATTCAGATATTGAGCTTGCAAATTGTCTCGGTTTTAAAGGGGGCACTGCCCTGATGTTTTTTTATGACCTGCCTCGTTTTTCAGTAGATTTGGATTTCACCCTGATTAATGAAAGTAAAGAGAAACTTGTTTATGATAAAATGCGTGAAATACTTTTAAAGTACAGGACAATTCATGATGAAGCCCCTAAGTTTTTTGGTCCTCTTGTTGTGCTTGACTATGGAATTGGCGAGCGTAAATTGAAGGTAGAGATCTCAAATCGAAAGTTTGAAGACAAATACGAAATAAGAAATTTATTGGGAATCAACATGAAAGTGATGATTGGGCCTGATATGTTTGCACATAAACTCTGTGCCCTTCTTGACAGGAGTTCAATAACAAGCCGTGATATATTTGATTGCTGGTTCTTTATGAAAAACCATACTCCTGTAAACAGGGATATTGTTGAAACGAGAATGAATATTCCATTTGCTGATTATATCCAGAAATGTATTAGTCTGATTGAATCAGTAAATGACAGGTTTTTGTTGCACGGCATGGGTGAATTAATGAATGACGAAATGAAAAGATTTGTTCGGAAAAACCTAAGAACCGAAACTATCGGTTTGTTGAAGTTCTATAAAGATTTCCCCATACTTGCGTAAATAATACCGACTTCTCTTTTGATAGTTAATCCTTGTATGGAACTTGCCAGGTTTCTTGCCAGGTTTTGGAGCGATTCTGCGCTTATCTGTTAATAATTATATAAGGATCGGTGGAAGATAACACCAATCTTAAACAACCACTCATTTGTAGATATCAATTAACCAGAACAAGATTACTGAAAACTGCTTGTTAAAATAAAATTGACTTTGGCTTTAAAAGGGTTTAACTTTGCTTAACAATTTGACTGATCAACTATCACAGAAATTGATATTATAGAATTTTATTTCTTATTTATTAAACCTAATTTATTGATTATGAAAACAAAAAGCATTTTTCTTCTGTTCACTGCGATGTTATTCATCACAGCCTGCACACAAAAACCTGATACTAGCAAGAATCAGGCTCTAGTAGAT
>DATKUO010000044.1:0-2384 GCA_035530515.1 Bacteroidales bacterium | reverse complement strand
TGTTGAGTCCACTCCGAAAAGTCGGAATGGGCATGTTTAAATTGTCTTGTTAATAACTTTATTGTTATATTTAATTAATAATCAATCATATATGTATCGTTTCGATGATTTTTATTATCTTGTTATCTGTAAATAATTTTTATGGAAGATGTTTAAGAAAACAGACGATTCGGTTCAGTTCAATATATTCAGTGACCCGAAAGATCTTCTGAATGGAAAATCCAGAAAGAAGTTTTGTGATCCCGGAGCATGGCATAATCTATTTCGTAATCATGTACTTTCAGGAATCAATGAAGATCATTTTCGACCCTTATTCACAGAGGAAATCGGGGCTCCAAATTCATCCATCAAGTTACTTATAGGGATGATGATTATCAAAGAGAGCTTGCAATGCAGTGATAAACAGCTTTTTGAGCAATGTGAATTTAATTTACTCGTTCGAAGTGCCCTGGGATTAATGAATATTGATGATCCGCTACCAGCTGAGTCTACCTATTACTTATTGCGAAAGCGCATCTACACATTTAATCGTCAAACAGGAGAAGACTTATTCAATAAGGTTTTTCAGGGGATTACCTCTCAACAAGTTAAAGAATTTGAAGTTAATGGCAGCCGTATCCGGATGGACAGCAAACTGATCGGCAGTAATATAGCCTGGTATACCAGGTATGAACTTATTCATCAAAGCATCAGACAGTTTTATCATGATATACCTTCGGAGGCATTGGGTAAGAAAATAAAAAACAAAGACCGTGCTGCCTTACAAGAACTGCTTAAGGAAGAGGGTTCCAGGGTGGTTTACCGTTGCCCCAAATCTGAACTGAATCAGCGAATGCAGAACTTTGGGCCTCTGATTCATAGATTATTAAAGACCTTTAAGCAAAACCCTCATTATGAAGCTTTATCCAGAGTTTTTAAGGAGCAATACAAGGCAGGAGATGGTCTGATACAGATACGTGACAAGGAAGAAATCTCTGCTGACAGTGTTCAGTCACCCAATGATCTGGACTGTACTTATCGGGACAAGGACGGTCAAGAGGTCAAAGGATATAGTGTTAATGTCACAGAAACATGCTCAGACAACCAGCTTAACCTCATTACTGATATTAAGACAGTGAAAGTCAATACTCCTGACACATCTTTTTTGATAGACGCCGTAGAAGCAACTGACTCTGTAACAGGGCAAACTGTTGATAAGATACACAGTGATGGAGCTTATCACAGTCCTGCAAACAGTGGTTTTTGTTCCCGCAACAATATCGACATGGTATTGACCGGTATACAAGGCATTCCTGGGAGATATGATCTTAATCCTACTCCCGATGGACTACAGGTTATTGATACGCTTACCGGTGAACTTATCGAAGCTCATAAATCCAGGCACTCTAAAAATGAAAAGTGGAGGATAAGAACAGAGACTGGTTACAGATACTTTACACAAAAAGATATCGCCAACTCCTTGATACGTAATAAGCTAAAAAACAGAACTGTACAAGAACTCCAGCGACGTAATAATGTTGAAGCGACTATCTTCCAGTTATGCTTCTTTACCCGTAATAATAAAACCAGGTACAGAGGACTTCCAAACCATAAGGCATGGGCTTGCTGTCGGGCTTTGGCAATAAATCTGGTCAGAATAAAGAATTACATCGAAACAATACATCAAAGAACGTATAATGACTCTCTTGCGCTAATCAGAGAAGTTTTTTCTTCCATCAAAAATGAAATCTATCAAACTCTGTGCTTGCAAAAAAGGCATTTTGACTTAATCTTATGTAAATAACAAAAAACTATATACTTTTTAAAAAACTACTTTTTAGAGTGGACTCAAGTGTTTAATTGTTTAAGTGGTTAAGTGGTTTAGAATTGATCAGTGAATTTACAGGAGGCCTCCGTTTTTATATATTTCCATCTGCACCTGGCTGAAGGGATTTATTTTTATTCTGTCACCTGTTTTCAGGTTAATCATATTACCTTCTCTGAGATTAATTTCAATTTCATCTCCGTTTTCCAGGTATAAATCCGTCAGGTTACTATATGTAAGTACCGGGAATGCAGCATTTATTGCATTTCTTTCATAGATAGCCCCGAATGACCCAGCCAGGATAGCCTGGACTCCCAGTGAAACAAAACAATCAACAGCCTGTTGTCTTGAGCTACCGGATCCAAAGTTTTTACCTGATATAACAATATCTCCTTTTCCTGCTTTCCTGGCGAAATCTTCATATCCTTCGAGATTATCAAATGTATATGTTCCCATCTCTTTAATATCCGTGATTGCCAGGTACCTGTTATGAAATATCATATCAGTATCAATATTATCCCTGTCTATTATCCAGCATCTGCCTTTAATAATCTCAGGCTTATCTGCTTTTTTATCTTTT
>DATKUO010000043.1:0-3720 GCA_035530515.1 Bacteroidales bacterium | reverse complement strand
TGGGAAGGCGAATTGATTGAAGGTGATACTTTCGTTGTCTGCGGTAAGCGAGGTCATCAGTATATCAACGAGGCAACGGATATGAATAAGATAGAATCAGGGAAGTATGATTTTGTCCTTTGTTGTAATGCCCTTGAACATATCGCTAACCCGATGAAGGCGATAACTGAATTTCTCCGGGTGCTTAAACCTGATGGTCTATTATTGTTGGTACTCCCGGCAAAGGATAGTAACTTTGATCATAAGCGGGAGTTTACAAAATTCAAACATCTGCTGTATGATCTTGTAAGCGATACAGGCGAAGATGACCTCTCTCATCTTGGTGAAGAGTTACTTCTGCATGACCTGCCTATGACCCCTGAATGTGGCGATAGGAACTTCTTCATGGAACGGTCATTGAAAAACTTTGAGAACCGTTGCCTGCATCAGCATGTATTCAGCCTCGAATTACTTACTGAGATTTATGAGTATTTTAAAATTGAAATAATCAGAACCGATCGCACACCATCGGATTATGTAATATTAGGAAGAAAATGAAAAGCTTAGTCGAACTGAATAAAATTGACGGAGGTATAATCTCTGAGAAAGGAACGCTGCATGGTTACTTACCTTTATACGATAAGTTATTTTATCCTTACAGGTTAAAGGAAATTAACTTTTTTGAGATCGGCTTTTGGCGTGGCGCAAGCTGTAAGCTGATGGAGTTATATTTTCCAAAGGCTGTAATCAAATATATCGACAGTGACAGATCACAATCGTTGAATATGCAATTTACCTTTACTGATCCACGTGTGTTATTTGAGTATAAAGATTCGAGGGATTTAACACGAGATTACTTTAATGATTTCCTGCCGGATATTGCTATTGATGACGGATCACATTATGTCGCTGATCAGGTTCATTTCATCAGGACTGCTTACCCTGTTATTCGTCCGGGAGGGCTGCTGATTGTTGAGGACATTCAAAATATTGACAGTTCAAAAATTGAGTTTGACCGCATCGGGATACCTTACGAGCTGATTGATTTTCGTCCTGAATCGGGTCGTTGGGATGACGTACTTTTAATTTACAGAAAATAAAATGCAACAGATAGCAGACATTGAAAGATATTTTAAGGATTTCTTTGGCTTTTACATACCGGATAGAATAATTGAGTTCGGCACCGGAGCAGGTGACTTCATTGCTATTATAAGGAAGCTTGGAACATTCGATATTTATTCTTATGATTTATACTTTGATTATATTATCGTCGAAGGGATAATTTATGACAAGATTGACATTTTCGAAAATGAACAATCAATCTCGGATTTATTCAAGACAGGTAATATATTGCTTCTTTGTGACAATGGCGATAAGATAAGAGAAGTCTGTACTTTTGCCAAATACCTGAAAACAGGAGATGTTATTATGGCTCATGATTATGCCGATGATAGAGATTCATTTATAAAAAATAATTATTGGCGTACATGCGAAATAGTATTTGAAAATGTAGAAAAAGCACTTGCAGACTTTAAACCCTTTCATCATGACCTGATGATACAGGCAGGATGGATGTCATATCAAAAATTATGATTGTATTGATTACACCTACCGGCGCAAGACAGACACAAATTAATATTTGTGCAGGATTAATGAAAAGACAAACCTATCAGGGTCAAGTGTTATGGATCATTGTCGATGATTGCAGCCCTCGAACTGCCGCTGTGATACCGGATGACTTTCGTGAGGGATGGATTATTCTGAAAATATTTCCGGAGGCACTATGGCGGCCCGGACTGAACACTCAGGGACGTAACCTATCAATAGGGATTAATGCCTCGGAGAATTATGACATAGAAGCTATATTTATAATCGAAGATGATGATTATTACAGGCCGGAATACCTGGATCAGATGATGAAACGACTTACAGGATTTCAAGTAATAGGTGAAGTAAATACAATATATTATAATGTTTATTTCCGGAGGTATGTTGCAAATGGTAATCATAAACATGCAAGTTTATTTCAGGTTGCCTTTACGCCTGATCTCGTACCTGTTTTCAGAAAATGTTATATGGATAAATTCATCGATTCAATGTTTTTCAGACTCCTGAACGGTAATGGCGTTAATCTGTTTACAGCAAATAACCTGGCCATTGGGATCAAAGGTATTGCCGGGAGGCCGGGAATAGGGGCTGGCCATAGACGCCAGATGAATATGCGACCTGATCTGGATATGAGATATTTAACATCATTAATTGGAGAAGATGCAAAACTCTATGAACCATATTACGGCGGTCAGTATCTGTAGTGAAACCAAAGAATTAATTGAAAGAGCAGTCGATTCTTTCAGGCGTTTTCATCCTGCGATGAAGCTGATAATAATTGACGGATCAAAACCTTCCGATCCCTGCTATTCATATGTATGTTCATTAGCATCAGACATAACGACTGTTGGTGTATATGGTTATAACATCGGGCATGGACGTGGCATGGATGTGGCTATCAGGATGGTAAAGACTAAGTTTGCTTTGATATTTGATTCTGATGTGGTGTTTCATAAAAGCCCTGTGGAGGCAATGTTAAATCTTATGGATGATGATACTTACGGTTGCGGTTATCTTGAAAAGACAGGCTTCGATGGTTTTGAATACGGATCAAAGCCGCATCATGCAAAAGAAGGTTTTATGTATATGCTTCATCCTTATTTCCATCTTCTTAATGTGGCTAATTATTTTAAGTACCATCCTTATGTTCATCATGGCGCACCATGTTTTAAGGCAGCACTGGATATACATCGAAGGGGGCTGAAGATCATAAAAGAATTTCCGGGGCTTGGTCATTCGTCAGGTCAGGGATGGGTGTGGACTGGCGAGCCACGTGAGTATATAGAACATCACCCGGCAGGCACCCGATCAATAAGACGGGCAAAAGGACTGCCAGAAATAGAATCAGGATGGGAGCGATAGCCGTACTTGGCCTGGGGGCTTCAATGAAGTTGTTTGATCCACAGGAATATGAAATGTCAGTCGGTGTTAATGATATATGGAACTATCATCACTCGGAGGCTGTTGTCTGTCTGGATCGCAGAAGTGCCTTCACTGCATCGAGATATTTAACTATTGAGACATGCCGTCCTGATGCGTTCTATTCACAGATCGTAAACTGGGATTTCATACCCGGATTTGTTAAGATTGATCTCCTGCCTCAGTATTCAGAGACGGTAATCGATTTGAATTTACAGAAGTTTCATAAATCATATTGTAGTCCTTTTGTAGCTTGTCAGGTTGCTTTTCGTTATTATAAAGCTTCCTATATTCATCTGTTCGGGGTTGATCTGGTAAGTCATCCGCATCTGGATCAACGTATGTGTGGCAGGATAAAGCATCATTTTACCTTACTGGCAAAAGCACTGAGAGAAAATGGATGTCAGTTTATCGTTCACGGTGAAGGAATTTTGAAAAATATTTAATATATTTGTAAATATTAAGAACAAGCGGTAGCCAGAATACAGATAGAGACATCAATGACCTGTAAACTGGACGAGGTAATCGAAATGTGAATAAGTTACCGTTCTTAATTAGCCTCTGAAAACCAGAGGCTTTTTTTATATACCATTTTAATGACATATAATTACTGACGTAATAGATTTAATTTTACAGCTAAATATCTATGACATGACAACTCTTTATATGTATCTGAGTGGAATTTTAGAGTTTGATGACAATATGGATGCCACA
>DATKUO010000042.1:0-107439 GCA_035530515.1 Bacteroidales bacterium | reverse complement strand
AGTTTATTGCAAGTTTTATTACTAATATTATTCAGTGTATACTTAAATATTATGACAAAAAAGGGTGAATTTGATTGATATTCAACCTATTCCACCCTTGAAAAAATATTTTATACAGGATTTATGATAAACTCACGCTAGGGCATGGGATGGATTATAGATAGGTGCATCATCAAGTAAAAATAAGTTTTGATCGAACGACCCTCCTCTCACAGATAAATTTGTAGTACCTTCATTTGTAGTTTGAATTCCTGGAAGCAATTGCAGGTTTTTTATCAAATCAATTTCTCCAACGGCTGCAGGTGCCAATTTAATTGTCTGTAGATTTAAGGAGTGACTTCCCATCTGGTTAACAAAAACATTACTATTATCTTTTGCTTCAACAATTACTTCATTAAGAGCAGTAATTTCAGATTTTAGTCCTACATCTATCGTTGTATCCCTGATAAGTTGCACATGGTAGGAAATTGTTGAATATCCGATAAATGAGAAGGAAATATTGTACTCTCCTTCAGGAAGTGTAAGTGAATAAAATCCGTAGTTATTTGAAGAAGTTCCTAAGTTTTTACCTTTAGCTAAAACTGTGGCTCCAATAAGATGTTCCCCATTTTCAATATCAAGGATAGTTCCAAAAATTGTGTGTTTTTGTGCTAACAATAGAAAATTTGTAAAAAGTAAACAGAAGGTTAATGAAAGAGTCTTTTTCATGCACGATAAGGTAAGGCAGTATTTAACAGTCAAAACGGATTAAAATGGTCACTTAGTATAAGTTCTTAATTTTAAATTCAAGATCATTCTTAGATTGAAGTCTTGTGTAGGCAAAAAGCATGTGTTTGGCAGCGGCAGTGGCTATCGCAGTGGCGGGCTGCCAAACTCTTGCTTGCGCATTGGCAGTCCTGGTATATGTTTAAAATTTTTAGTTTTTGCAGTTATATGTAGGGTAGTTGTCATGTCAGTCTAGTTGTCTGGTCGCACACCTTACATATAACTCGTTATATGTCATCTAAAGGTAAGCATAATTGATCTCTAAGGTAGTTATTGTCTACCATTTGTTGTTCTATATATCTAACTTGTTTTCTACAGATCATCAAAAGGACTCCTTATCTTCTGAATGCTCTTGATACTTACATGCGTATATAATTCCGTTGTCTTATAACTTCTCTGTGTCCCAAAAGCTCCTGAATATACCTTAAATCTGTCCCTGGCTCTAGTAAATGAGTTGCATAAGAATGACGCAACCTATGCAGTGTGAAAGGCTTTGTAATACCCGCCCGGACATAAGACAGCACGGCCCCGTCAGTCACATAAGCATAATACCAACAATACACTAAATACAAAAATAAACAATGCTTATAACTGACTCTCAATCTCCACAATTCATATTAAAGTTAAACAAAAAATGAGATTACCTATGCAGATTTGCACTAATATTTCAAATACCCCGATGGAATAACAATCTACCGGGGCATCATTCCGTCTTTTAATTTAAAGTCCGGAATCAGCATCACCAAATGATTCTGAGTGATCATGTTCTGAAAGCCCGATCAAATCCCGGCAAGAATAACTAACCGTCCGTTTTCCGCGAGCTGATCAATATGGTTTGCTCGTAATTTGCCTTACAGATAAGGTATCTATAGCAGGTGAAACATTCAAATCATTATGGGATCCGTTTGACATTGGATATATTTGTATTGAAAACACAAATCCAGATTACCAAAGCAACTATTGGTATAAAAAGGGAAATAGCATTTTACCTGAAGGGAGCGCTGACAGGACATTATATTAAAAACTAAAATCCTATTTGCTCTCTTTATATTCCTGAAGAAGTGATTGAAAGATCTCTTTTACAGAAGATATCTTTGTTGCCCTGAAAGCATTCGCACCGGCAAAGGCATAACCATTTTCAAAATTTCCTTTAAGTGCATTTATAAGTGCAAAAATTATGCAGTAAGGGCTTTTTGATATATCACATGTCTTTATACACTTAAAGGGGCATTTCTTCGGTTGCTTTCTGCCTTCTTTTACTTTGGTAAGAAAATTGCTATGTATAGCGCGACCCGGCATACCCACAGGACTTCGGATAATCTCTATATCCGTGCTGAGCGCATTGATATAAGCCTGCTTGAATGCAGGAGAGGCATCACATTCATCAGTTGTTACAAAACGGGTCCCCATCTGGACTCCCGATGCTCCCAAATCCAGAATCTTATGAATGTCATCACCTGTATAAATACCTCCGGCAGCAAATAGCGGAATTTTTTTATCATACTTATCCTCAAATATTTTCAGCTCGCTAACGATTTCCGGGACAAGCTTTTCCAGAGAAAAATTCAAATCATTAATCTGCTCTTCTTTAAAGCCAAGATGGCCACCAGCTCTTGGACCTTCAACAATAACGGCATCGGGCAGATAATCGTAGTTTGCCTTCCACTTTTCACAGATTATCTTAGTCGCTCTGGCAGATGAGACAATAGGTACGAGTTTTGTAATACTATCTTTCTTTAAAAAAGATGGCAAATTAAGTGGAAGTCCTGCACCTGCTATAATGATATCTACCTTTTCGGAGATGGAAGTCTTTATTATATCCGCAAAATCTGTCATGGCAACCATAACGTTAACGCCAATGACACCGATCGTTTTCTCCCTTGCTTTGCGTATCTCTTCTTTGAGTCCGTAAATGCTGGCTTCAAGAAAATCAGTCGAGAACTTTTTATATAAAAGGCCAAGTCCGGCACTTGCGATAACCCCAATCCCACCTTCATTTGCAACAGCAGCTGCAAGCCCCGAAAGGGATATTCCTACTCCCATTCCACCTTGTATGATGGGAACTGCTATTGCAAGATTCCCCATTCGTAGTCCGTTCATTTTGAGTTTTTATATTTTGCAAATGTAGACTAAAAACCGATACAATATGATAAAAGCTATATTTAACATATATTAAGGTATTAAGGGAATAACGGTACAACGGTACAACGGTGCAAAGGACTTTAACAAGCTAATATTCTTGTCTTTAAACTTTTTGTGCTTGCGGATAATAGATTTTTTCTGAATAGACTCAACCCCTGATATCTTGTCAATGAATAAAAATCTTAACTTTAACATACTAAATATATCATTAACTATGAAAAAACTGATCATCGTTTCAACATTCCTTCTTTTGGTAGCGATTAATTTAACGGCTCAGACTGAAAAGGATATTAAAGCTGAAATAAAGCATGTTACTGTATTTCCCGACAGGGCTCAAATAGACCAGGAGACCTCCATTTCGATATCACCAGGGAAAACGATCATGAAACTTTCCGGCCTCTCACCATATATTGACGTGCAGAGTATCCAGATTAAAGGGTATGGAGAGTTTACTATTCTTTCAGTTAATCATCAGAATAATTATCTGCAAAATCTGGAAGATACGCCGGAAGTAAAAAGTATCAGGAGTCAGATTGAGACTCTTCAAATTAAAGTTGAAGATGAGAAGGCTGCCATCAGCGTTCTGAAGGAGAAGGAGGCTTTTCTTATTGCCAACAGGTCCATTCTTGTTAAGGAAACTACCTTCACTATCGAACAATTTAAAAGTGTAATGGAACTATATACCAACAATATGGATCAGATCACTGTGAATAACCTGAAAAAAAGCAGGTTGATAAAAGATTATGAAAAACAGATTTCTGCCCTTCAACAGCAGATTTCCAATAAACTTGGGAAAAAACATCTTCCATCCGGGGAGATCTCAGTCTCTGTCACTTCTGAAAAACAGGTATCCGGCAAACTTTTCTTTAGCTATGTTACTACAAACGCAGGCTGGTATCCTTCATATGATATCAGGGTTGATGATATTAATAAACCTGTCACAATTTTTTATAAGGCCAATGTTTTCCAAAACTCGGGTATTGCATGGAAGGATGTTATGCTAAGTTTTTCAAATGCAACGCCATGGGTGGCAGGTGATATACCGGTATTATATCCATGGTTTGTAGATTATTATTTTCCTGCTCCAATAATCCAAAGAGGTAAACTTGCGGGAGCAAGCCGCAGTGAAGCTCCTGTAATGATGGAATTGAGCACCAATGATATCAAAATGGAAGTAATGACGAAAGAATCAGCTCCAATTTCGGTAACCAAGCAAGTTGGAGAAACAACTATCACATTCGACATTACTGTTCCCTATTCTATTCCTTCTGATGGAAAAGTCCAGACTATTGAGATCCAGCGCCTTACGGCTTTAGCCGACTACAAGTATGTTACGTTACCAAAGTTGTCGCCTCTAACTTATCTGACTGCAAATATCACCGACTGGGAAAAATTAAGTCTTCAGAGCGGAGAGGCAACCCTCTATTTTGAGAATTCATTCGTCGGTAAATCATACCTTAATGTTAATCAGTTAACGGATACTCTTACAATTTCACTGGGAACAGATAACAGCATCCTGGTAAAAAGGGAGAAAAGAAAAGATTTCACCAGTAAAAGAGTTATCGGAGCAAACAAGACTGAGACATTCTCCTTCCTCTTGACAATCAGAAATAATAAGCTAAGCCCTGTTAAAATCACACTGAACGATCAGATCCCGGTTTCTTCAAATAGCGGTATAACTGTCGAAGCCATTGAATTGTCGGGAGGCAGACACAACAGAGAGACAGGTGAAATAGAGTGGGATCTTGAAATTCAACCACAGGAAACAAAGCAGATAATATTGACATATTCCGTCAAATATCCTAAAGATAAAACCGTTATCCTCGAATAAATAATATAATAAGTACTTTATGCACTCCAAACTCCAGGCTCTATAAATTTCATTATATATAATACATCTATGAATCTATTGGGAAATCTTATCTGGCTAATATTTGGAGGTATCATTATTGCGATTGAGTATTTAATTGGAAGTATTTTCCTTATGATAACAATTGTTGGTATTCCTTTCGGCATTCAGACGCTTAAAATGGCTTCTCTTGCCCTCTGGCCTTTTGGCAGAGATACCCGTGTTCATTCCAGAGCTTCCGGTTGCCTGTACATACTGATGAATGTTATATGGCTTTTAACCGGGGGATTATGGATTGCTGCCACCCACGCTATATTTGGAATTATTCTCTGTATAACAATCATTGGGATTCCCTTTGGTTTACAACATTTTAAACTTTCAGCAATTGCACTAAATCCGTTTGGAAGAGACATTGTAAATGTATGATGTATTATTTATTAAACGGATATCTGCAATTAAATTTTAAAAAATGAACTTACCTGGCTCTAATAATTCCTCTTTCTGATTTTCTGATGAAATCAAGAATATAATTTCTGTCAGGGGACGAATTGAATTCCTTTTCCACATGGTCTAAAGCTTGTGAAAAATTCATGCCATTTTGATAAATAACCCTGTAAATATTATGAATCTCATCAATCCGCGCTTTCTCAAAGCCCCGCCTTGTAAGCCCTACAGAATTTAATCCCAGATATGATAATGGATCGCGGTCTGCCTTAATAAACGGGGGAACATCTATTCTCACTTTTGCACCTCCACCAATCATAACATGGGCTCCGATGTGTGTAAACTGATGAACAAGTGTTCCTCCACTCAAAATAGCCCAATCATCAACTTCCACTTCTCCGGCCAGACCGGTGAAATTTCCAATTATACAGTTGTTCCCAATTGTACAATCGTGACCAATATGCGAATAAGCCATTAAAAGACAATTTTTTCCTATAACTGTCTTACCAACAGCAGCAGTGCCTCTGTTTACCGTAACTCCTTCTCTGACAGTTGTATTGTCGCCAATCTCAACCGTTGACTCCTCCCCCCGGTACTTAAGATCCTGGGGAATTCCTGACACGACAGCTGAAGGAAATATTCTGCAATGACTTCCGATTCGTGCCCCATCCATGATTGTTGAGTTGGGGCCAATCCATGTCCCGTCACCTATAATAACATTTCCTGCGATATAGGCAAATGGTTCAACTGTTACATCTTTCCCTAATTTGACATCGGAATGGATAAAGGCTAGGTTTGAGATCATTAGTCTTTCATTTATTTTTTACTATCTGAGCAGTCAATTCGCCTTCTAAAACAAGTTTGTTTCCCACATAGGCTTGTCCGAACATTGTTACAATTCCTCTACGCATAACATCAGCTAACTCCATTTTAAGAATTACTGTATCTCCTGGAACAACTTTATGTTTGAATTTAATTTTATCAATTTTTAAAAAATATGTTGAATATTTTTCAGGTTCATCAACTGAACTGAGAACAAGCAACCCTCCTGTTTGAGCAAGTGCTTCCACAAGCAAAACTCCTGGCATAATAGGTTCATCAGGGAAATGACCCTGAAAAAATGATTCATTAAATGTGACATTTTTGATACCCACAATTGATGTATCATCGAGTGAAATTATTTTGTCGACAAGAAGGAAAGGAAACCTGTGAGGAAGACGTTTTTTAATTTCATCAACTGTATAGACAGGGGGTTGTGAAGAATCATAAACAGGAATATCACGTTTTGAGAGAGCTTTTTTCATCTCCTGTCTCATTAATTTCGCCAATCTCGTATTAGCATAATGTCCGGGACGCGTTGCGACTACCTTACCTATTATAGGGTGCCCTACCAGTGCCAGATCTCCCATAATATCAAGCAATTTATGTCGTGCCGGTTCATTGGGATACCGTAATTCAGTATTATTAAGAATCCCTGCAGTATGTGTACTAATACCTGGTCGTTTAAAAAGCTTTGCAATACGATCTATTTCCGACTGTTCTACCTCTTTTTCAAGTATGACAATGGCATTATCAAGATCGCCTCCCTTAATAAGTCCCATATTAAAAAGAGGTTCAAGCTCATGAAAAAACACAAAAGTCCGGCTTCTTGAAATCTCCGCTTCAAAATCTTCAATAGAATCAAGTATAGCATACTGGTTTCCAAGAATCTTTGAATTATAATCTATAAGAACATTAATGCTGAAATGGTCATCAGGATAAACTATCAGATCCACACCATGCTCTTCATCGGAAAAAGTGATCTTTTGTTTAACAACAAAATAATTTCTATCTTCTGTCTGTTCAATTATACCTGCATTTTTTATTGCTTCAACGAACATCGATGCAGCTCCACCCATAATAGGGGCTTCAGTTCCATCTAACTCAATCATGGCATTATCAACACGTAAACCATGAAAAGAAGCCAAAACATGTTCGATAGTAGATACAGAAACATTATTGTGAACCAGCGTTGTACCCCTTGATGTTTCTGTTACATGCTCAGCAAGTGCATCAATTATTGGCTTACCGGGAAGGTCCACTCTGCAAAATTTATACCCATGATTAACCGGAGCCGGTTTAAATGTCATTGTTACCTTAATGCCAGTATGTAACCCATTCCCCGTCATACTTATCTCCTTCGCAAGTGTCCTTTGTTTTTCACTCATCAGTGTCAATTATTATTTTAAGTTCAGGGTACAAAAAAAATAAAAATATTTCGAACAATCCAATAAATTATGGCATAACTAAATTTAATACAACATATTCAGTTCCGACCAGCATTCAAAACTACATTTTTTTAAGCGACTCTATAGTCTTTTCCAGTGAATCAATTTGTATTTTCATTTCTGGCAATCTTCTAAAGATAACTGAAGACTTAAGAAACTGTTTATAATCGATTGCCGGAGAACCGAGAATGATAGTGTTTTCTTCTTTAATTTCACTTAAAATACCTGCCTGCGCCCCGATTTTAGTCCCATTGGCAATTTTAATATGCCCGGAAATTCCAACCTGCCCGCCAAACATACAGTTCTTTCCGATTTTTGTTGATCCAGCTATACCAGTCTGTGCTGCCATAACAGTATTCTCTCCCACCTCAACATTATGCCCTATTTGGATGAGATTATCCAGTTTAACACCTTTGTGAATTATTGTCGACCCCATTGTTGCCCTGTCAATTGTCACATTCGCCCCAATCTCAACATGATCGTCAATGACAACATTCCCCAGTTGTGGTATCTTAAGATATTCGTTTTCTGATTGAGGAGCAAAACCGAATCCATCGCTCCCTATAACTGTTCCTGCATGAATTATACAACCCTCTCCGACATGACAATCATGATAAATCTTTACACCGGGGTTGAAAATGCAATTTTTCCCAACTTTTGTGTTGTCTCCAATGAAAACATACGGATAAACAGAGCATCCATCGCCTATAATACAATTCTCACCTATATATGCATATGGCCCAATGTACACGTCAGAACCGATTATTGCACTAGCTTCAATAATGGCTGTGGCATGAATCCCTTTCTTTCTTGGTCGCGACTCATCAACAAGACGAAGAAGGGAAGCAAAGGCCTCATATGCGTTGTCTACCCTTATCAGAGTAGCAATAATTTTTTCTGACGGAACAAAATCCTTATTCACCAATACAATCGATGAACCTGTTGTATATATGTAATGTTCGTACTTAGGATTTGCAAGGAATGAAAGGGCACCTTCATAACCCTCTTCAATTTTGGCAACAGTATTAACTTTAATATCCGGGTTGCCTTCTATTTCGCCTTTTAAAAACCCAGCTATCGTTGTGGCAGTAAATTCCATGATATATTTAAATTAATTATCGACATTCTTTTGGATAGCAAAGGAAGTATTTTGTTACTCTCTCTGACAGGAATCTGTGATCAAACATATCTGATACAGATGAGATATCAGCTGTTTCACCACTCTTTAGTAAAATTTTCACTTCAGGAGCATCAGGTGCATAAGCCAGATTTGAAATACTATTGGTATAAACATAATAATCTTCCAACTCCGTACTCACTCCCATCAAATCTCCTGCCAAAGTCTTGAGTTCATTTACCCTTATTTCAGAAAAAGGGCCATCCTGTAGTTCAATGGCAAAGAGATCCCGTCTTAGCAGCCTGCCAGACAAATCTGAAAGAACTTTATCGGAATGATCGGCCCAGTATTTAGCAGATACCAGGATATCAGTATCATCCAGTCTTGTAAAATTTGCCGTAATAATGCCGGGTGTAAAGTTCCTGTCATTGATAAGGTCACCATGAACTATCTGATTATTAAGAAAGAATCTGAGAGCAGGAGTGGCGTACAGATCAATTCCTTCAACTGCAATCTCCTTAGCGCGCTTAAGTATTTTAACCAGCAGACTTTCAGCGGAAAGGACAGTTTTATGCATATATACCTGCCAGTACATCAATCGCCGTGCAATAAGAAATTTTTCAAGTGAATAGATCCCTTTTTCATCAATAACGAGACTATCATCAACAACATTAAGCATCCTGATAATCCTGTCAGATCCAACAGATCCTTCTATTACACCTGTAAAAAAGCTATCTCTGCGAAGATAATCCAGCCTGTCCATATCCATCTGACCGGAAATTAGTTCATGGAGAAATTTTCTATGGTAAGTCCCTCTGAATATTTCAATCGCAAGATCAAGCTTCCCATCATATGTCTCATTTAGCTTTCTCATAAGAAGAAGAGAAAGATCTTCATGAGTAATGCCGGTAATTATAGAGTTTTCAAGAGCATGCGAAAATGGTCCATGGCCGGCATCATGTAGCAGAATTGCTATAAAAGTGGCCTCTTCCTCCATAATTGAGATACTAATCCCCTTGCTCCTGAGTGTACTGATAGCCATATCCATCAGATGCATAGCACCCAGTCCATGTTGAAACCGGCTATGGTTTGCTCCCGGGTATACAAAACTAGTTAATCCCAGTTGCTTAATATTCCTCAACCTCTGAAACCACGGATGTTCAAGAATATCAAAAATAAAGTCACCCGGGATGCTTATAAACCCATAAACCGGATCGTTTATTATTTTTCTTTTATTTGTCAGATAAACCACCTGAATAATATTAATCTACAAAAATAGGAATTTGTTTTAGAATGCAATAATCAGCCATCTTTACTGCTTTATTGAGCTTTTATGTTAAAATTTACATAGCACATTACCAAATTTATCTAATTTTCATATTACTTTGTGTTAATCAACTAACACTAAAGTACATCAAAGTTCTGCACTAATAAGAATTGGCCTATAACCTATCATGAAATCTATTTTTATGTTGTACAACATCAATTATTATTGTTACAATTGAAATAAATACCGTCTTTAAAGCGTCAAATGTAGAAAATCAGATTATACTTCGAAATTAAATTGAATTTTTATGAAAATTGAGATTCAGGGACTTAACAAAATATATCCTAACGGTAATCATGCATTAAAAGATATTAACCTTGAATTTGGAACAGGAATGTTCGGACTTCTTGGACCAAATGGTGCCGGAAAATCAAGTCTCATGAAGATAATTGTTACACTCATGAAACCATCTTCCGGGACAGTACTTGTTGATGGAAAGGATATTCAGAAGAATAGAAAAGATCTTCGTACCATATTAGGGTACCTGCCACAGGACTTCAGATTCTTCACTTCACTCAAAACATGGGAATTCCTTGATTATTCAGGAGCGCTTGCAGGGCTGAAGAACCGAAAAGAGAGATTGACAGAAGTTGACAGGTTACTCGATCAGGTTGGTCTGCTTGAGGTGCGCGACAGACAAGCCAACAGATTATCGGGAGGCATGAAAAGACGATTGGGTATTGCACAGGCACTTATCGGAAATCCCAAAATTATTGTTGTTGACGAACCAACTACTGGCCTGGATCCTGATGAAAGAATAAGATTCAGAAATATCCTTTCACAATTGAGTCAGCATGATGTTACAATTATACTTTCAACTCATATTGTTGGAGACATATCCTCCACATGCCAGGGTATGGCCCTGCTGAACAAAGGAGAACTTGTCTTCTCGGGCTCACCTGAGAACCTGGTAAAACATGCTGAAGGTCATGTGTTTAAACTGAATCTCACACCGTATGAATATGAAAAGGTTAAAGAACATTATAATGTGATCTCAACCATTCCGGTTGAAACAGGATGGGAGGTACAGATCGTCTCTGATAGTGCTCCTGAATTTAGTTCAACTAATATTATCCCCAATATTGAACATGCTTATGTATACTACATGGAGCATAAATTACACGCCGACATCATTGATTAACAATATATTACAACCATGGCATTTATTCACAACATAAGAACGGTTGCTCAATATGAGGCAAAAACATTAAGAAGGAGTTGGTTTTTCAGGCTTTTCTCTCTTGGTGCTCTGTTAATTTTCACATTTATGAATCTTGGACTGTTTTCACCGATAGGTGATGAGTCGTGGGAACTGGTATCCATACCCTCCTCGGTACCCCTGATCAATCTTTATCTGCTCAATATAGCACAGGCCATTGTTGTCATTTTTCTGGCAGCGGATTTTCTGAAAAGAGACAAGAAGCTGGATACTAACGAAGTGCTTTACACCAGGTCAATGTCTAATTTTGAGTATGTAATAGGAAAGACCTGGGGAATCCTGCGGCTTTTCCTTGGGCTTAATATTGTTATCCTTGCTATCGGTCTCCTCATGAACATCATATCAAAAAGTATGTTAATTGATATCATGTCATATATCTCTTTTCTGCTTATCATAAGTGTTCCTACCATAGTGTTTAGCCTGGGGCTTGCTTTTGTAATGATGTCTGTTATCAGGAATCAGGCAATAACATTCCTTATTCTTCTTGGTATAGCAGCACTAAATATGTTCTATCTCTGGTTCCGAATGGGCTCCATTTTCGACTATATGGCTTTTGGAGTTCCAGTCTTCAAATCGGGAGTTATTGGATTTGACAATCTAAGTTTCATCATTAACCAAAGACTTCTTTACTTTTTTCTCGGGCTGGCGCTTGTTCTAGCTACCGTTTTGTTATTCAAACGATTGCCGCAATCCTTGTTGCACAGAAATCTGACTATTGCATTCCTGATACTTTTTCTTGCAGGTGCAGGTTTTTGTGGTTACAAAACATATTCTGTTTATAGTACCGGAGTAAATGATAAAAACCTGGTAATTGAGACGAATAAAAAATTTGAAAATAGAAACTTTGCAAGCATAACTGATGCTTCAATAGATTTTATTCATGAAGGGGAATCTTTCGAAGCCTCAGCAGATATCAAAATAATAAATGATAATAAGGAGCCTTTGGATCGCTACTTGTTCTCTCTTAATCCTTCATTAAACGTCCTTAAGATCACTTCAGCAGGCAGAGAATTAAATTACACAAAAACTAATCATATTATTGAGATAGACCCCGGAAGGGTTTTAAATCCCGGACAGAGTGACAGTATATATTTTTCTTATGAAGGAACTATCAATGAATCATTTTGTTATCCTAATTATAGTGACAATATTAAAGAGAACCCTTACAGAATTGCAATGCTAAATGTTAATAAGCGTCAGGCATTTCTGGAAGACAACTATGTTCTTCTGACCCCTGAGACTCATTGGTATCCTGTATCAGCTCTTAACTATTATCCCTCAAATCCGGCACGCATTAAAATTGATTTCACGAGATATAAACTTCGTGTCAAAAAAGAAGATAATCTTACTCCTGTCTCTCAGGGCAAAAAAATCCTCAATAACGAATATTACAATTTTACTCCTGAGAGCCCATTGACAGGTCTCACTCTGGCCATTGGCAACTATTTATCAGATACGCTTAAAGTTGATTCGGTCAATTACATAACCCACTATTTTGCCGGCCACGACTATTATAAAAAAGATCTTAGTGAACTCAAAGATACTCTGTCAAATCTGGTTTCCGGAATAATGAGAGAACTCGAAACAAATTTCTCAGTAAAGTACCCTTTTAAAACTCTTAGCCTGGTAGAGGTTCCTGTTCAATTTTATTCCTTTCCGAAAAAAAGTACCCAGACCAGAGCCGAGGTTCAACCTTCAATAGTACTCCTTCCTGAAAAATTATCAACCCTCCGGAATGCAGGGTTTGGAAAGCAATTTACAAGACAGAAGAAAAGAATGGCCAGGAATAACCAGGTTATTACAGATAAAGAGTTACAGGTCAGGTTATTTAATACTTTCATCAGAAATACCTTCATAAGCGGAGAAAACTTCAGGTTCGTTAACGGAGTCCCCTCTAATGAGCCAACCAGGTACCGTTTAGGACCAAGTTTCTACTTTTTTAAAAATAATTTTTATTCTTCAGAGTATCCGGTCATCAATGCTGTCTTTGAAGCCCATCTCCAGCAACTGCCTCAGGTAGGACCTCCGGGAGGCTTTCGTGCTTTCTTTGGCAGCCTGTCCGATAATGACAAGGCTAACCTTATCCTGAAAGAAAACAGCTTTAAAGATCTTCTTTTAAAGAATCCTCTGGGTGATACTGTCAGAACAGTTCTTTCTGTTAAGGGAGACTGGCTCTTTAATCTTCTAAGATCAAAGGCAGGTATTGAGGAATTTAAAACATGGTTCTCAAAGTATATTGAAGATCACAACTTCCAAAAGGTCGACATTATCAAGTTTAATGAGGATATCAGAGATAAATTCGGATTTGATTTCTATCCATATTTGCAAAACTGGTTTAACGGGAAAGACCAGCCTGGTTTTCTTTTCAAGGATCTTAAGGTAAGTGAGATAATTGTAGGAGACAGATCAAGATACCAGGTGACATTCATTGCCTCAAACCCTGAACCTGTTGCAGGACTTTTTAATATTTCATTCCGTACCGGTGGACCAGGAGGCCAACAGACCAGGATGGCTTTCCAGCAACGAGCCGGAGGTGGTGGTGGTGGAAATTTTAGTGTATCAATGCAAGGCCGTGGAATGGAAGCGGAGGATATATCTAAAATTGTTTTTATAGGGCCAGAGGAATCAAAGAAAATAGGAATTGTACTTGACGCTCAGCCCAGAGCAATGATGATTAACACTCTGTTTGCTAAAAACATACCCGGTGAAATAACAATGCCTGTCAATGATATAATAAAAACAAAAGGCTCCACAAAAGAATTTTCAGGTGAGGAGACCCTTTCTTCACTTCAAAAATTCTCTGATCCTTCTGAGATAATTGTGGATAATGAAGATACTGGATTTGTTTCCAGTAAAGAAAATACTGAAAGCCCTCTTAAAAAGTTACTTAAAATTAAAAATAAAGACGGTTCATCATATACTCAATTAAGCCTGATGTATATTCCGGAATTCTGGCAGCCTGTTGTTCAATCATCATATTACGGAAAATATATTCGTTCTTCAATATATACCAGAGGTGGAACCGGCGATAAAAAAATCACATGGGCAACAATTATTAATGAGCCTGGTTATTATGATATCTATTGTTATATAGGGAAGGTTGCCAACAGGATGATGGTCATGGGAAGAGCAGGTGGCGGTGGACCTGGAGGTCCCGGAGCTCCGGGAAGACCAGGCGGGGATCAACAGGGTGACAGTCCCTACAAGGATATGCATTATAAAATTTATCATGATGAAGGAGTTGAGGATATAACCCTCGATTATGAAAATGCTGATGGTGGATGGAATATTCTTGGACGCTATTATCTTTCCCCGGATACCGCTAAAGTTGTTTTGACTAACCAGTCACAGGGAAAAATTGTGATCGGAGATGCTGTAAAATGGGTGAAACAGAGGTAGAAGTTTGGAGTGCCCGGGGTTGAAGGGGTTGAAGATAAAAGATTGAATTACAATTTTAGAATTAAGTTTAAATAACACGAATATGATCCAAATTTATAAACCAATTAAAAAACAGCTTCTAATTTTGTTTTTGCTGTTTAGCTGCACCTTTTCCGGCTTTTCGCAGCAGGGACTAACACTTGAACAGTCTCTTGGAGTTGCGGAATCCAACAGCCCTTCAATGAAAAGGACCAGACTGAGCCTCATTAGAAGCAAGGAGAATCTGAATGCACAAAATGCCTCACTAAAATCAAACTTCTCTTTGACCCTTAATCCAATAGGTTATACACAGAGCAGGGAATTCAATGACCTGATTTCCACATGGTACTCGAGAACAACAACCGAAAGTTATGGCCTTTTCACTGTTTCTCAACCCATTGTTATGACAGATGCAAGAATCTCACTAACAAACAGATTTGGATATACAGATTCATATAGCGAATATACAAGCACCACAACAAAAGGCTTTAGTAATAATCTCTCTCTTAACATTGATCAGCCCCTATTCACCTATAACAGAACTAAACTTCAACTTAAGGAACTGCAGCTTGCTCTGGAAAATGCACAGCTTAATTATGCAATTCAGCTGCTCTCACTTGAAAAAATGGTAACACAGGCCTTTTACTATGTCTATCAACAACAACAGAGCCTTGATATTGCCGGCCAGGCTTATCAGAATATGCAGAAAAGCTATGAAGTATCTAAAAATAAAGTAGATGCAGGTATTTCTGCCCGCGAAGAGATGTTTCAGGCAGAGCTAAACCTGGCTACAACAAAATCTGATTTTGAGAATAAACAGGTTTCTCTTGAAAATGCAAAAGATGATTTCAAGCTTCTTATTGGAATGAGTCTGTATGATGATCTGATCGTAATACCTAACATTGCTGTAGATACTGTAACCGTTGATATCTCATTTGCTATCGACCAGGGACTGGCAAACAGGATGGAACTGAGGCAACGCGAAATAAATATTGAAACATCTCAGTTCGATCTGATCCAAACTAAAGCATTAAATGAATTCCGGGGAAGTCTTGGACTTTCCCTCGGGCTTTTTGGAGATAACGAAAAACTCAAGGATGTCTATGCTAACCCAGCTGATAATGAGAGTGTTTCGCTTTCTCTTACTGTTCCGCTTTGGGATTGGGGAGAAAGAAAAGCAAGGATTAAGGCAGCTGAAGCATCTATTGAAACAGCTAACATAACACTGGAAGAAGAACATAATAATATAATTCTCGACATCAGGAAAGTCTATAGAAATCTGCTCAATCTCCAGAACCAAATTGAAATAGCACGGCAATCAGTAATTAATGCCCAGCTTACTTACGATCTGAATCTCGAAAAATATAAAAATGGTGACCTGACCGGTATGGATCTGAACATTTACCAGAACCAGCTATCTGAACAACAGCTCAGTTATACAAATTCTCTTATTTCATATAAGCTTGAGCTGCTAAATCTAAAAATTCAGACTCTGTACGACTTTGAGAAAAAAGAGGCTGTATCACCTGTTATGACTATTGAATAATAATATAATAACCTAAAATATCATGCAAAAAAGTATTTTCATTATTACAGTTGCTTTAACATTAATTACTGCCTGCAAAAATCAGGATCAGAACCTCAGCGCTGATGTTGAAATACCAGTGTCGGTGGATGACATTAAGCTCAAATCGATTGAGGAATTCATTAATACAACCGGTACTGCTTTCCCAAAAGGAGAGATTGAGCTGAAATCGAAAATTACTGCTTCATATTACCTTGAAAAAAATCCCAATACCGGTAAATTCTGGCAATTAGGTGATAAAGTGAAGGAAGGAGCCTTGATTGCACGCCTCGAGGATAAAGAATATGTAAATTCCGTAAAGCTTGAGATAAATGAACTGAATCTCGAACTTACTGAAAGCGAACTTAGGAAACAGGAGTCGCTCTATGAAAAAGGAGGAGTAACACTTAAAGACCTTAAGACTGCAGGTATTAATTATGAAAATGCCAAAACAACTGTTGAAAATTCAAAACTGCAACTTGCCAAAACCAGGATAGTGGCTCCTATCGATGGCGTAATAGTGGATCTGCCATATTATACGCAGAGCACACAGGTTGAGACAGGATCAACCATAGCTAAAATCATGGATTACCATGTGATGTATATGAATGTTCAGCTACCTGAGAAATATATTTCAGATATAAAACCAGGGCAAGTTGTTAAACTGACAAACTACACTATTCCAGAGGATACTATAATTGGGAACATAACACAGATATCACCTGCCATCAACCCAGATACACGAACATTTAAAGGTAATATCTCCATAAATAATCCGGATTTTCTTCTTCGCCCCGGGATGTTTGTAAAAGCTGATATCATTACAAACCACAAAGATTCTGTAATTGTCATTTCAAAAAGCATTATTCTCTCACGCCAGAGGGGAAAAACTGTTTTTATTGTCGATCGCGGTGTTGCTGCTGAAAGAATTATTGAAACAGGCCTTGAGAATATTACCGATGTAGAAGTAACAAGAGGTTTGGCTAAAAATGAGCGTGTAGTTACAAGCGGCTTTGAAACTCTTAGTAACAGGTCGAAGGTAAAAATTATTAAATAACTGACATGAACAGGATTGCTCAATTTGCTGTAAAACACCCCGTTACAGTTTTAATGCTTGTGCTGGGGATAGTTCTTCTGGGGTTTATCTCATTCGGAAAACTGGGAACAGATCTGTTTCCGGATTTGAACAATCCAAAGATCTATATCGAGCTTAATGCAGGGGAGAAACCACCCGAAGAGATTGAAAAGAACTATGTAGATCAGATCGAATCACTTTCAATGAGGCAGAATGATGTTGTACAGGTATCATCTGTCTCACAGGCAGGATCTGCCATTATTACAGTTGAGTACGACTGGAATAAGGATATGGATGAAGCATTTCTTGATCTTCAGAAAGAATTGAACTCTTTCAGCCAGAACTCTGACCTCGATGAGTTTACAATTTCTCAATATGATCCAAACGCTGCACCGGTAATGATCGTCGGCTTAAAAAATGAGAGCATAACAAACATGGATGAACTCAGGAAAGTAGCCGAAAATTATATAAGAAATGAGTTAGTCAGGATTGAAGGAATTGCCGATGTCAAACTTACAGGAGTTGAGGAAAGCGAAGTAGTAATTGAAACTAATAAATATGTACTTGAGTCGTTCAATATTACATCGGATGCTATTGCTGCCCAGATAAATAATTATAACAGAAATGTCTCCGGCGGGTCAATAGTGGATATGGGTCTTAAATATACTGTAAAGGGAGTAAGTGTTCTTGAAAATCTTGATGATTTGGAAAATATTGTTGTGGGGTTTAAACAATCGGCTTCCAGCGGGTCAGAGGCTAGTCAGAGCTCAGCATCAGCATCAATTTCAGAAAGGGTACCTGTATATCTCCGGGATGTCGCCACAATAAAATTTGCAAATAAGGATCCTGAAAATATTGTAACAATTGATGGAGTCCGTTGTATCGGTTTATCAATCTATAAAGAACCCAAATTCAATACAGTTGATGCTGTGAAAAGCCTTCAGGAAGCAATTGCCGACCTCGAAAAAGCTTTGCCGGGATATGAATTTATCAGAGTACAGGATCAGGGTAGCTATATCCGTAATGCAATCGGGGAAGTTCAAAATACTGCCATTCTGGGGATACTTCTGGCTGTGTTTGTACTTTATATTTTTCTCAGAAGAATTGGAACAACGCTTGTTATTAGTGTGGCAATCCCAGTTTCAATTATTGCCACTTTCAACTTGATGTATTTTAATCACCTCACTATCAATATCATGACCCTTGGCGGATTGGCGCTTGGAGCCGGTATGCTGATCGATAATGCTATTGTTGTACTTGAAAATATTACCCGTAACCGTGAAGAAGGATTGCCTCTAAAGGAGGCTGTCATCAGAGGGACTGGAGAAGTTGGTGGAGCAATAACTGCTTCAACGATAACTACAATTGTTGTTTTCCTCCCAATAGTATACCTGCACGGAGCTTCAGGCGAAATGTTCAAGGATCAGGCCTGGACTGTAGCATTCTCCCTGATTTCATCCCTGATTGTTGCAATGTTGGTTATACCTATGCTGGTTTCAACATTGTTTTCCGATAAAAAGGAAAAAATTGAAAAAACACCTTCTGTTCATTTCAAATGGTATAAAAGATTCCTTGAGAATACTATTGAAAAGAGAACGTTCGTAATTATTTTATCAGTTATGCTAATGGGTATAACAGGGTTGCTTATTCCAAAACTTGGCAGCGAATTCATGCCAAAAACGGAATCTGCAGAATTTACTATAAATCTTAAACTACCTGAAGGTACAAGTCTTTTGCGTACTGAGAGTACTGCCTCTAAAACTGAAGGGATAATAAGGGAATTACTTGGAGATAAAATTAAAATGATCTATACACAGGCAGGTTCCGATAATGCATCATCATTGAATCTGACAACTGCAACAAAAGGCGAGAACACTGCCTCACTCAAGGTAATTCTTAACGACGATTTTGCTTCCCGGACTGAAGAGGCAATATCGCTTATTGGCAATTACCTGAAAACTATCCCTGATATAGAAATCAGTTTTACCAGAGAAGAGACTGCTCTTCAATCATCTCTCGGCACAACTGAAGCTCCGTTTACCCTGGAAGTTTCCGGAAAAGATTATAATGAACTGGAAAGAATAGTAAATGAATCCAAAGCCATACTTATGAATAATCAGGGCCTCTTCAATATTACAACATCACTTGATGAAGGTACTCCTGAAGTAGAAGTGGCTATCGACCGATTTAAAACAAGCTATTATAATGTTACCGTTGAGAACGTAATTAACCAGATAAAGAGCTATCTGGTTGGTGCTTCAGCCGGAAGTTTTGAAAAAGACGGCGAAATGAAAGACATTACCATCAGGCTTGGAGATATGTCTCTGCGACAGCTTCGCGACCTCATGATTTCTGCCGGTGCAATACGAGTACCTCTGAGCGAACTTGCTACTATTAAAACTATTGTCAGTCCAAAGGAGATCACAAGAAGAAACCAGGCAAGGACATGTTATATATATGCAATGGTAAACGGCAATTCAGCCTTCGATAAGGTTATTAAAGAGGCAGAGACATCACTGAGACCAATAATATTGCCGGCAGATTATAAATTAGATTTTACCGGAGAAGAACTAAAGCGAAAAGATTCTATGTCGAATCTATCTTTTGCCCTTATGCTTTCACTGGTTCTTGTTTTTATGGTGATGGCAGCTCAGTTTGAATCAGTCATTCAACCGTTTGTAATAATGCTGACTATTCCTTTGGCAGGGGTTGGTACAGTACTTACTTTCTTTTTGTTAGGCAGGACTATGAATATGATGGCCTATATCGGAATAATAATGCTTGGAGGAATTGCTGTAAACAATGCAATTATACTCATCGACCGAATTAATCAGTTGAGAGAAAATGGGATGGAGAAAAAAGAGGCAATAGTTCTTGCCGGCACACAGAGAATCAGACCAATACTTATGACCAGCCTGACTACCATCCTTGCCCTTCTTCCTCTGACAATCGGAATTGGAGAGAGCGCCTCACTGAGAGCTCCGATGGCTCTTGCTGTTATTGGAGGACTGGTCTCTTCCACACTTCTGACGCTCGTTGTAATTCCATGTGTATATTGGGTATTCGATAGTCTAAGCAAATGGTTGACGGGTATCGGCAAAGTAGCTGTACAACCCCGATAATTTTCTTACAACACAGAAATGGACTTTATTTTAAAAAGAAGAACTCTTATCAGCATGCTCTTTCTGGGGCTTACAATGCTAGGCTATATCTCTTACAAAAAGCTATCTGTTGAGCTATTTCCAAATGCGCAACTCCCTACACTGATAGTATATGTAGGAACCCCCCTTGAAATGGACCCTTCATATATTGAAACTCAGGCAGTCATTCCAATTGAAGGAGCAATCGGGACCCTGGAAGGTATTGAAAAGATCGAATCAAATATTACTTCCAGAACCGGGACCATATTTATATATTATAATCAGAATGCAAATCTAAAATATGCAAACCTGAAGCTACAGGAGAAGATTAATATTGTTAAGAGCTCTATCCCCTCAGAGTTTATAATAAATGTTATTAAGATCGATCTGGAAGATCTGACCAACCAGTTCATGGAGCTGCAGGTAAGAGGTGAAGGTGGAATTGACAGAATCAGAAATATTGCCGACAGGGAAATTAAACCTGACCTTGAAAACATCGATGGGATTGCCGGAGTCCAGGTATATGGAGGCCAGGAGAACTCAATTGAGATCCGTTTAAATAAAAATGCCTGCAAAGCCAATGGTATCTCGATGGGACAAATTAGTAGTTTGCTCAATAATAACGGAATAGATAAAACATTTGTAGGGAAGGTAGTTGAGGGCAGCAATGAGTTATTTGTTAATGTCACTTCTGAATATACCGATGTAAAGGAAATCGGAAATATTATTGTTAAGAACGATGGCCCTGTTTTATTACGTGATGTTGCTGAGATATTTTTCGGAGTAAAAGAACAGAACTCCTATAGCAGGGTTAACGGCCTGGATGCGGTAACTGTCACTCTTGTCAATGACAACCAGGCTAACCTGATTAATCTCTCTCACGACGCTCTTGACCAGGTAAATGAACTGAACAAGAGATTGGAATCATCCGGAGTCGAAATTGTTGTCCAGAACAACAATGCTGAAATAATGGAAAAGAATATCAATCAGATCATTAACCTTGCTATTATTGGTGGTTTGCTGGCGGTAATGATACTCTGGTTCTTTCTTAGAAATATACGACTTGTGACTATCATTGCGTTTTCAATTCCGGTTTCAGTATATGCTGCTTTCAATTTTTTCTACGCTTTCGATGTGTCTATTAACAGCCTCACCCTTGTGGGTATGGCTCTGGCAATAGGGATGCTCGTCGATAATTCCGTAGTGGTTCTTGAGAATATTTACCGGCTTGCAGGCCAGGGAAAGAGCCCCGATATAGCTGTCAAGCAGGGGACCAGCGAAGTGTGGAGATCAATATCTGCAGCAACACTTACAACCATAATTGTTTTCCTGCCGTTTATTTTTTCGAATAATTTCATGGTAAAAATGATAGGGAAAAATATCGGCGTTTCCATCATCTCTACGCTTTTTATTTCTCTCTCAGTTGCGTTGCTGCTTATCCCAATGGCAACCTGCTTTCTTCTTACCAGATCTTCTAATAGTAACTCTGAAATATTTAAAAAACTTTCCATCCACAACAGGCTAATTCAGGCATATCATCTTGTATTAAAGGCAAGTATGAGAAATCCGGCATCAACGATAATAGGTACACTTGTTGTTTTCTTTGCCGCCTTGCTTATCAGTCTTACTTTAAGTATTAATACAACACAGGAGGTTGAAACCCCTAACTTCAGACTTACCGTTACAATGCCAGGAGGGTCAACATTGGAAAAAACAGATGCAGTTGTTGCTGAGATTGAATCGAGGCTGTCATCGATTACAGAAAAAGAAGACATCATAAGCCGTATTGAAGAAGAAAAAGCAACAGTTACTATCAATCTTTCAAAAGAATGGGATAAAACAAGTAAAAGGAGCCTCCCTGAAATTAAAAATGATATCTCTGAAAAGACCAAAAACATCTCTTCGGCAGAGATAAGTATGGATGAGCTGTCAACAAGTGGCGGTTTCTCAGGTGGTGGTGGAGGTGAGACATCTAACCCTGGTTCGGATTTCATGAACCTGTTAGGAATAGGTTCGACCAGAGAAAGTATAATCATCAAGGGACAGAATTTTAAGCAGATGAAGAACCTGGCTGATGATATAAAAACATATGTCGAAGATCTTTCAACAATCAACAGCTCCAATGTAAATGTTCAGGATAATAAACCGGAAGTTCATCTTCTTTTTGATATGGACTTTATTGGCAGAAATAATTTCACATTAAATAATCTGGCATCATCCCTATCTACATTCGGCAGGGAATATTCTTCCGGTGCAACTTTTAAACAAGGTACAGAAAACTATGATATTATCATTAAATATGCTGATGAGGCAGGTGTAATAGCAGAAAACAAAGATAAAACCATAGATGATCTTAAACAGCTGGAAGTTACCGGAAACAATGGTTCGGTAATGGAGCTGGAAGAACTTTCCAATATTGTTTTCTCATCGGGGATGGGAAACATTCACCGGGAAAACCAGGAAAAAAGAGTTACAGTCACATATAATTTCAATGAAGAGATCAGAAACTCCAAAGATCTTCTTGAAGGTGCCAGACAGGAAATTGAATCAGTAGTAGCCGGATTGAATATTCCCCCAGGAATTGCCGTTGAGGTCGTCCATGAGGAAAACCAGTATAAAGATTACTACTACCTGATAGCTGTTGCGTTTAGTCTCATATACATGATTCTTGCTTCAGTATTTGAATCACTTGTAACTCCCGTTGTTCTGATGTTCAGTATCCCTCTTGCTGCCCTGGGATCTCTTATTGCATTGATACTTACAGGAAATTCCCTCATAAATGCAAATACATTGACAGGTTTTCTGATCCTGCTTGGAGTAGTTGTTAATAATGGCATTATTTTAATTGATTATACCAACATTTTGCGAAAAAGAGGCAACAGGGTTCATAGAGCGCTAATGACAGCCGGCGTTGCCAGGTTACGTCCTGTAATTATTACAGCTTCTACAACAATAATTGCAATGTTTCCCCTTGCCATGGGGCAGGGAGAGTATGTATCGTTAATAGGAGCTGCTTTTGCTATTACAGTTATTGGTGGTTTAGCTCTTAGTACTCTTCTTACGTTAATTTTTATTCCAACATTTTATACCGGGCTTGAGACATCATTGAATTGGTTCTATTCACTGAACTGGAAAAATAAGGTTACTCAGTTTCTTGTATTTGCTGTCATGATATTTCTTATTTACAACTATATAGACAAATTCATCTGGCAACTTATTACAACAATCTTAGTATTAATATTAATACCTGCAGGTTCATGGTTCGTAATGAATAGTTTGCGAAAAGCACGGGAAACAGTTATCTCACCGGATGAAAATATTAACATTTATATTCAGAGCCTGGTAAAAATATATGAAAGAGAAAACAAGTGGACAAGAGAATGGAGGGCAGGTGCCAGAAGCAGAAAAAGGCTGGGATTGGAAAAACAATATACTTCATGGAAGGATATGAACCAGATAACCTGGCAGGTACCATTACTGGGTTTCATAATTTATTTCACCTATTTCTTCCTTGATAAGGGATTCTGGATTTTCATTTTCAGCATTGGTACATGGTTCATCTTGTCAGGAGTATGGATGACTTTCAGTGAACTCTTTGCCAACCTTACAACAAATGGCCAGCGACGATGGCTGAAAAGAGTCTCCGGAGTTACCGATTTTGCTGTTTTCTGGATAATTCCTCTGCTTAACCTGGTATGGTTCCAGCTTAAATGGGAGAACCTTGTGGTTGTTATTATTCTTGGATTGCTCTGGCTCACCGGGTTGTTTATTTTCAAAACAGGGCAAAAACTTACCAGGGATAATATTGATATCTACCGGCTTGAAGGCAGGTTTAAAGGTTTGCGAAAAAACATTTATAAAATTGTGGCAGCAGTACCTTTAATTGGCAAAAAGAAGAAGCCATTTAAAGCATTAAGTTGTGTTTCTCTTAACATAGGTAATGGTATGTTTGGATTGCTTGGACCAAACGGAGCAGGAAAAACCACCCTCATGAGAATAATCTGCGGAATACTCGAGCAGAGCTATGGAAAGGTTTGGATCAATGGGCTCGACACCCAAAAAATGAGAGAAGAGCTTCAGGGATTAATCGGTTACCTGCCTCAGGAATTTGGAAGCTATGAGAATATGACAGCTCATGAGTATCTTCACTATCAGGCAATGCTGAAAAATATTTTAGATGTAAAGACCAGGGAAAAGAGAGTAACTTATGTTCTAAATGCAGTCCATATGGAAGAACGAAGGCATGAGAAAATAGGATCTTATTCCGGTGGCATGAAACAGAGAATGGGTATTGCACTGATTCTCCTACACCTTCCGCGCATACTTGTTGTGGATGAACCTACTGCGGGACTTGATCCAAGAGAGCGTATAAGGTTCAGAAATCTCCTTGTTGAACTCAGTCGTGAAAGGGTAGTAATATTTTCAACACATATTATTGAGGATATTTCAAGCTCTTGCAATCAGGTTGCAGTACTTAACAAAGGTAAATTGAGATACTTTGGTAAACCTATTGACATGACAAAAGAGGCAGAAGGGCATGTATGGCAATTCAATATTCCAGCAAAAGATTTTGGGATTTTTGTTGAAAAACACCTTGTTGTACACCATATGTCGGAAGGTGACAAAGTAAGAGTTAGGGTAATTTCGGAATTCTCACCATGGGAAGGGGCTGTAAATGCAGTCCCAAATCTCGAAGATGCTTACCTTTGGCTGTTAAGAAGGAAGAATAATTCAGACTCTGCAAATATTGAAACAGTAAATAAATGAAATCAAATAACTTACATAACATCTCCAGTCTCATTTATAAAATGATTATTTATAACCTTAGGATAATCTTTGCAAACAGATTCATCTGGTTTCTTGCCGGATCTGTATTGTTTTACCTGGGTCTGTCAGTTATTTATGTCTTTTCAAATAATGTATCCCGAATGGATGATCTTTACGGTGTCTTTCTTTTTTCAGGACTATTACTGGTATTTTATCCTTCCGCTTTCGGTATCCAGAATGATCAGGATGCACGAACCATCGAGATACTGTTCGGTATACCAAATTACAGGTATAAAGTCTGGCTTGTAAGGATAGCCCTTATCTTTGTAATTGCTTTCCTGATAATGCTTGTTTTTACCTTTCTCTCCTCTGTATTAATCGTAAAATTCCGTTTTGTAAACATGACAGCACAGGTAATGGTTCCGGTCCTGTTTCTGGGAATTATGGCCTTCATGTTATCAACAGTAGTCAGGAACGGAAATGGAACAGCAGTACTGATGATCATATTTGGGTTATTCTTCATGATCCTCTCCGATTTTCTTCGTAAAAGCCAGTGGAATGTATTCCTGAATCCTTATGACCTGCCATACGATGTAAATGAAGCAACCTGGGCGATTATCACATTAAAGAATCGTATAATCCTGATAACAGGCTCAATACTATTTCTGCTTGCTGCACTTTATAATCTCCAGAAGAGGGAGAAATTTATGTAACTAATGCCCCCGTTTAGGGGGGTTGGGGGGTAAAATATATTTATTCAAACGGATTCTCCTTGCTAAAGTCAGGCCGGTAATTCTTATTACTACCCATATCCTGAATCCAGCCATTTCTGAAACCCAGACTTTCCATCATCTCAACAACTGCATCGTATTCTTCATTATAAAGTGACCGGCAAAGTAGAGGATTATCTTTTACAACAGATGTTGGATGATATTGGGACATAAGTGAAAGATGGACATCCGGAGATAACTCCTCTGCTATTGACCTTAAAACACTTTTACTCTCATTGACATGGCCCGGCAAAACAAGATGCCTTATCAGTAATCCATTTTCTGCAATACCATTTTCATTAACCCTGAGCGCTGATCCTTTTTGATAATACATCTCTTTAAGAGCTTTTAATGCTACCAGCGGATAATCATAGCCATCGGAATACTCTGACGCTATTTCCGGAGTACAATACTTATAATCTGGCAAATACACATCAATTAAACCAGAGAGACTCCGGAGAACCTCAGGTTTATCATAACTATTTGTATTATATACCGTTATTGGTTTAAGGCCACGCAAATTCAACCCTCTTATGATTACCCTGACCTGGGGTACTACATGAGAAGGGGAAACAAAGCCAACAGATGTAATTCCTTTCGACAATATCTCCTCGATTTGATCTAATACATTATCAAGAAGCATTTTCCCATTTCTTCCAACTGAGCCGGATCGACTTATTTCGTGATTCTGACAATAAAGACAACGAAGATTACACCCGGCGAAAAAAATATTACAGATCCCATTCATACCGCTTATGTAAGGTTCTTCTCCTCTATGTACACAGATTGATGCAATGTTAAAACCTGCATCAATCCCACAATAACCCGTTCCCCCTTTAAATCTGTTAATGCGGCACTCTTTTGGACATAAAGTACATTTTTCAAGAATTAGACGGTCATTATCGTCATATAAACTTTTTTGTGTCATAATGATCACAGATAATCTTTTCTCAAATAAAAGGAAGTATTTCCGTAATCCCAAATATCAAAATGTTTGCTGATTATCAAGCTAGTTCTTTGAGTAACAAGCATAATAACTCACAATATTGTTAATAATTTTGGTGATTTAATATTAATATGTACCTTTGCAACCGAATTGAGGGGAGTTGTGAGATCCAGGGGACCAGAGTCCCCTGTTTTATTATCAGTTTTTGAAAATGGTGGAAAAACAGTACATAAAAGAAATAGTTGAAGAGTTCATAAAAGGAACCGGACAATTTCTTGTTGCTGTAAAAGTAAGCAGCGCAAACAGGATTACTGTGCTGATAGACAAAAATGAAGGTATCACTATTGATGAATGTGCTGCAATGCACAAACATATTGAAAACAGCATTGACCGCAAAAAAGAGGATTTTGAATTACAGGTATCTTCCCCAGGTCTTGATATGCCGTTCATAGTTATAGAACAATTCTATAAGAATGAAAGCAGAAAAGTAGAAGTTGTTGACAAGGATGGATCAAAATTCACAGGCACGCTCAAAAATGTTACAGAAGGTGGATTTGAAATTGTGACAGAAGTTAAAGTTAAAGGAAAAACAAAAGAGTTGAAGGATCTGTCTTTCAATTTTGACCAGATAATATCAACAAGAGTTATTTTAACAATTAAGTACTAATAAGAGGTTTACAACAGATGGAAAATGTTAATTTGATCGACACCTTTTCGGAATTTAAGGAGCTGAAAAATATTGATCGCCCTACTATGATGAGCGTTCTTGAAGATGTATTCAGAAGCATGCTCGCAAAGAAGTACGGTTCAGCTGATAATTTTGACATAATTGTCAATATTGATAAAGGTGACTTTGAAATATGGAGAAACAGGGTTGTTGTTGAGGATTCCGAGTTGACTGACCCCATAATTCAGATACCACTTTCAACGGCCAAAGAGATTGATGAAGATTATGAAGTTGGCGAAGAGGTATCAGATGAGGTCAAATTTCTTGACTTCGGGAGAAGAGCCATTCTTTCATTAAGGCAAAACCTTACAGCACGGATCCTTGATCTTGAGAAGAATAATGTCTATTTAAAGTACAAAGACAGGATCGGAGAAATAGTTACCGGAGAAGTTTATCAGGTATGGAAGAGAGAGATTCTTGTCCTGGATGATGATGGGAATGAACTCATTTTGCCCAAGAGCGAACAGATCCCTTCTGATCATTTCCGAAAAGGCGATTCAATACGTGCAGTGGTGATCAAAGTTGAAATGAGAAATAATACACCATTCATTATTCTCAGTCGTACATCACCTGTATTCCTTGAAAGGTTATTTGAACTGGAAGTTCCTGAAATTTTTGATGGTCTTATTACCATTAAGAATATAGTAAGGGTTCCCGGAGAACGTGCCAAAGTAGCTGTTGAGTCATATGATGAGAGAATTGATCCGGTGGGAGCATGTGTCGGAATGAAAGGATCCAGAATTCATGGTATTGTAAGAGAATTACGTAATGAGAATATTGATGTAATAAACTATACCTCCAATAATCAGCTTTTCATCCAAAGAGCACTCAGTCCGGCGAAAATTACTTCAATCAAACTTGTTGAAGAGACAATGAGGGCAGAAATATATCTGAAACCAAATGAAGTATCTCTTGCTATTGGTAAAGGCGGCCTTAATATTAAACTTGCCAGCCAGCTTACAGGCTATGAGATTGATGTTTACAGAGAACCAGGCGGGGCAGATGAAGAAGATGTTGATCTTGAGGAATTTGGAGATGAAATCGAAGATTGGATAATTGAAGAGTTCAAAGCTATTGGTTGTGATACTGCAAGAAGCGTTCTGAATCTATCTATAAGTGATCTTGTTAAAAGAACTGATCTTGAAGAGGAAACCGTCAAAGAGGTTGTTAACATACTAAAGGCCGAATTTGAATAAGATATAAATATTAACCATTCAAAATCAAGTTGTTTTTTTGAGGTTTTAATAAAGGCAAGCCATATTTATGACAGAGGATATTAAGGTTACAAGATTAAGCAAAGCAGCCCGCGAATTCAATGTGGGAATATCCACTATTGTGGAATTTCTGCATAAAAAAGGGTTCGATCTTGATCCAAGCCCAAATACTAAACTTCCGCATGAAGCTTATATTTTGCTTGTAAAAGAATACAGTATTGATATCAGCGTAAAAAAGGAATCTGAAAAACTCATTCTTAAAGATCTTCACAGAAATAAGGAAACTGTTACAATCGATGATTTCTCAGAAAAGACTGAAATTGAAGATTCTGAAGGCGATGCAGATGTTCTCGTTAAAGATTCCTCAGGCGTTAAAACGACTGTTGATATAAAAACTGAAATTAAAAAACCTGATATTAAACTTGTTGGTAAAATCGACCTCGAAAAGACATTAAAACCAACTCTCGAAAAAATTGTTACACCAAAAGAGGAGCCCACTAATAAGACTTCTGTAATCCCGGTTGAAGCTGAAAAAGATGAAAAGGAAATACAACCACCTGAGAAGAAAGAGCCTGCTGCCACTCCTGCTACTGAAGAAAAAAATATAAAAACAAATATTGATCTTCATATTGTTGGAAAGGTTGACCTCGATACAATTAAGAAAAAGCCTAAACCGGTAATAAAAGAGGTAAAGAAAAATAAACCTGAAAATATATCTGAAGAGAAAGAGCCTGAGGCAGAGAAAAGTAAAGAAAAAGATACTCCTGAAAAGAAAGAGACGAAGGCAGACAATAAGAAAAAACCGGATATAATTGAAGAAATTTTACCCGATCCTTTGAATGAAGATCTCTCTGATGATGAAATAATTGATGACATTCTCATTCCTGATCCAGAAGAAGATGTTGTAGCACTCTATAAGACAGATTTTAAAAAACTGGCAGGCCCCAGAGTTGTAGGAAAAATAGATTTGCCTGTTGAGGAAAAAAAGAAATCAAATTCATTCCAGCCAGTAAGAGTTAGCAGCGATTCTGACTTCAGGAGGAAGAAGAGAAGAAAAAGAATATTAAAAGAAAATGAGGGAACATCTGTCGTTAAACCTATCCCTACTGATAAGAAAGATAAGCCCGGCACCAAAAAGGTTATTAAGAAAAAACCCATAAGAGCTGAGGTGAATGAAGAAGAAGTTCAGAAGCAGATTAAAGAGACTCTTGCCCGGCTCACTACCAAAGGTAAATCAAAAGGCTCGAGGTATAGAAGGGACAAAAGAGAGGCTATTAGCCAGAAACATAAAGAGTCAGTAGATAAGATAGAACAGGATAAGAATATCCTTAAGGTAACAGAATTTGTGTCAGTTAATGAACTTTCATCGATGATGAATACACCTGTTACTGATATCATTTCTACATGTATGAATCTTGGGCTTTTTGTCTCTATAAACCAGCGTCTTGATGCTGAAACAATGTCACTTCTTGCTGATGAATTTGGTTTTAAAGTGGAATTTGTCAGTGCTGAATTACTGGAAGCAGTAAGGGAAGAGGAAGATGACGAGAAGGATTTAATGCCACGACCTCCCATTGTTACTGTAATGGGACATGTTGACCATGGGAAGACAAAGTTACTTGACTATATAAGGAGCGCCAACGTTATTGCCGGGGAAGCAGGTGGTATAACCCAGCATATAGGTGCATATGGAGTTATCCTTTCTGACGGACGTCAGATTACATTTCTGGATACGCCTGGGCATGAGGCCTTTACAGCAATGCGTGCCCGTGGGGCACAGATAACAGATATTGCTATCATTGTTGTTGCAGCCGACGACGGCATTATGCCTCAAACAATTGAAGCTATCAATCATGCCTCCGCAGCAGGTGTCCCAATGATATTTGCAATTAACAAAATAGATAAACAAAGTGCCAATCCTGAGAAAATCAAAGAGGCTCTGGCAAATATGAATTATCTGGTTGAAGATTGGGGAGGCAAGTATCAATCACAGGAAATATCGGCAAAGAACGGACTCAATATTGATGTTCTCCTTGAAAAGGTCCTTCTTGAAGCTGAAATGCTCGAATTAAAAGCAAATCCTAACAAAGCAGCTACCGGAACAGTTATTGAATCATCTCTCGATAAAGGAAAAGGGTTTACTGCAACAGTACTAGTCAAAGCCGGAACACTAGAAATTGGAGATATTATGCTTGCTGGCAGCTGCTTTGGACATATAAAAGCCATGTACAATGAAAGAGGCCATAAAGTAGAAAAAGTTGGCCCGGCTACTCCCACACTCATATTGGGATTAAACGGGGCTCCACAAGCCGGAGATAATTTTAATGTAATGGCGAGCGACCATGATGCAAAAGATATTGCTACCAAGAGATCCCAACTACAGAGAGAACAGGGTCTCCGTACTCAGAAACATATCACCCTTGATGAGATAGGCCGTCGAATTGCAATTGGCAACTTCCAGGAGCTTAACATTATTGTTAAAGGAGATGTTGACGGTTCAGTAGAAGCTTTGAGCGACTCGCTTATTAAACTTTCAACCCAGGAAATACAGCTTAACGTCATTCATCAAGCTGTTGGACAGATTTCCGAATCGGATATTCTGCTTGCAGCAGCATCAAATGCTATTATAGTTGGATTCCAGGTCCGACCCTCATTAAGCGCACGCAAACTTGCTGAAAAAGAAGAGATTGACGTTCGACTTTATTCCATCATCTATAATGCGATAGAGGAGATTAGGTCAGCAATGGAAGGAATGCTTATGCCGGAAGTTAAAGAGGAAATTGTAGCAACACTTGAAATACGTGAAGTGTTCAAGGTTACTAAAGTTGGAACAATAGCCGGTTGTTATGTTAAAGAAGGTAAAATTACAAGGAACACCAGGGTCAGGATAATACGCGATGGAATAGTAATTTACTCCGGAGAGCTTGGATCACTTAAACGTTTTAAGGATGATGTTAAAGAGGTCGTTGGAGGTTATGAATGTGGCCTTAACATCCATAATTTTAACGACATAAAAGTTGGCGATGTAGTTGAAGGCTACACGGAAACAGAGGTCAAAAAGACGCTATAACAGAGCTTTATACTTCTCTGCTGAAAGGAGGTCATTAACCTCTGAGGGATCATTGATCTTTATCTTAACCATCCAACCTTTGCCATAAGGATCCTTATTAACAAGATCAGGCGAATCTTCAATTGCAGGATTCACCTCAAGAATCTCTCCACTTACAGGCATAAACATATCTGAAACAGTTTTTACTGCCTCAATGGTGCCAAAGATTTCCTCTATCTCAAGAGTCTCACCCACTGTTTCAATTTCAATGAAAACGATATCACCTAATTCACCCTGTGCAAAATCAGTTACTCCGACATAACCCATTTCTCCTTCTACCCGAAGCCACTCATGGTCTTTGGTGTATAATAAATTTTCAGGAACATTCATAATTTAGATGGTTTTAGATCATTATAATAAATCAATTTAGCCTTCGTTAACGCCAGCTAAAAATAAATAATTTTTTGTTTATCCATAGTGATATATATCTTTTTTTGAAGATGTCTGAAGATTCCTTGACTACCATCTCAGTCTTAATGACTATTGCCTGGGAAAATAGGTCACGACTCTTTGCTATAATATTGAAACCATGCTATCTTCCAGTCATTCGGTATCTTATCAGGATAAGATGGTCTCATAATTCACGTTTGTAATCCATCATTGGTCGTGAGGCTCATTTAACAAAAACCTTGTACCCCCATGGTTCAAGCCTCAGCGAATCCGTTAAAGGGAAAACTGTTTCCTGGCTGCTAAAATAATCTTTATATTCTCCTTCAAGGTTTGTCATTTCAGGTTTTACAGCAAGATTCTTTTTACTCAGGTTTAGAAAGACAATCACCCTGTTTTCTTCTTTTTCCCTGTAAAAACAGAATACTTTACTATCCTTATTTGTTTTAATCATTTCCATCTTCCCTCCTGATTCTCCATTCCAGAGAGCAATATTTGATTTTTTCAGGTCAATAAGATCTTTATAAAAACCTGTCAACCGGCAGGTATCCCATTTTATAGTATCTCTTTCAAAAAATTTCAGGCTTTTATCGAGGCACACTTCCTGTCCGTTATACAACAATGGAACTCCCTGCGTTGTAAAAGTAAATACAGCAAAAGCAACCTGAGCCGCACCCATCCTGGAGTTGATGGTTCCGTTCCATGAGTTCTCATCATGATTATCCAGAAATACCATCCTGTAAACATTCAGAGGAAACAGAGACCACTCTTTTGTATAGTATCTATTAAGACTTTTTACGCTGTCTTTCCCCTGTGCTATCCTGTTTATGAGATGATGCAATTCCCAGGCGTAACTCATGTCGAAGCCATTTTTCATGAAATCAGTCTGTTCCTCATTTTCTGCAATCATAAAAACCGGTTTGATCTTGTTTAATTCGACCCTGGCTCTTTCCCAGAATTCATAGGGCGTTTGATGCGGATGATCAACCCTGAAGCCATCAACACCAATGTTAACCCAGAATTTCAATGCCTCAATCATATAATCCTGCAATGCCATATTTAACCAGTCAAACTGAATAACGTCCGTCCAGTCGAACTCGATAGGAGGAATGAAGCTCCCTTTTGAATCTTTCACATACCACTCAGGATGTTCAACTGTGAGATTGTTATCCCAGGATGAATGATTGGGAACCCAATCGATAATCAGATGAAAACCGAGCTCATGAGCCTTTGAAACCAAATCTTTGAAATCATCAATATTTCCAAATTCCGGATTAACATCTTTATAATCCCTGACGGAATAATAGCTACCAAGTGGTTCCTTACGGTTTTTAATCCCAATAGGATTTATAGGCATAAGCCATAATACATCAACGCCAAGTTCCTTCAAGCGAGGCAGATGTCCTGCAAATGCATCGAATGTACCTTCTGGTGTAAACTGCCGTATATTAACTTCGTAAATGACAGAGTTTTTTGACCATTCGGGATGTACTACTTCTGAAACGAAAGGTTTAACTTCTTTTTTACCTTTAAAAATCGAACATCCTGCTATTGTTAATACTATTGCCAGTAACAATACCAGCAAACCAACGGGAAATCTTTCCATAATCTGAATAATTTAGTTCTACTTTTAATTTATTGTTCTTCTGAATCACATTTGTTTAAGCAAATTAACTTGCTTTCGATTTAAGGACAATTTTTCCTGATCCTTTAATCTGGTAATCATTGGCGTAAATAACCAGTTGAATTGGTTTATCTGAAATATTATTGACATTAACATAATCCTTTGTTACCTTGACCTCGAAAAGTGCTCCACGGAAACGGGCATGAAATGAATATGATTTCCAATTCACCGGAATAAGTGGATTCAATTGTATCTTCCCATCCAGAATCCTCATCCCACCGAATCCCTCTACTATTGCTAGCCATGTTCCTGCCATACTTGTAATATGCAAACCGTCAGAGACTTCATTATTATAATCATCAAGATCCAGCCTGGCAGTACGAAGATAAAGCTCATAAGCTTTCCCGATATTTCCTATCCTTGAAGCTACTATTGAATGAATACATGCCGACAATGATGATTCATGCAGAGTCATTGGTTCGTAAAAATCAAAATTACGTTTAATAGTCTCAGTGTCAAATTTATCTTCAAAGAGGTATAAACCCTGCACCACATCTGCCTGTTTTAAAAAGCATGATCTTAATATCCTGTCCCACGACCAATTCTGATTAATGGGTCTTTCAGCAGAGGGGATACTATTTGCCGGAACTAACTCCTTATCAAGGAATCCATCCTGCTGAAGAAAGACTTTACGTTTGTTATCTATTGAAAAGTGCATATTGCTAACCAGATCTCTCCACCTCTCTGTTTCTCCCGGAGAGTTGAATCCTGTTTTACGGAAGACTTCTTCAAGTTTATCCGGATTTACCTTCTCAAGAATCTCTATGTTTGATAGAGTATAAGTTAAAGTCCATTCAGCTAATGAATTGGTATACCAGTTATTATTTACATTGTTTTCATATTCGTTTGGTCCGGTCACTCCCAATATCACATGCTTTTGAAGGCTTTCAGAAAAAGTTGCTCTCTGGCTCCAGAATCGCGAAATACCAATTAACACCTCTAATCCGTATTCTGCCATATATTTTTCGTCACCGGTATGCCTTATATAATTGAATATAGCATAGGCTACTGCACCATTACGGTGTATTTCTTCAAATGTAATTTCCCATTCATTATGACATTCTTCTCCGTTCATTGTCACCATCGGATAAAGTGCTGCGCCGTTTTTAAAACCAAGTTTTGCAGCGTTGGCAATACTTTTTTCAAGATGTTTGTACCGGTATAACAATAGATTTCTTCCAACATTCTGATCTGCTGTTTTTAAGAAAAATGGCAGGCAAAATGCTTCTGTGTCCCAATATGTGCTACCACCGTATTTCTCACCTGTAAAACCTTTTGGACCAATATTAAGACGTTCATCCTTCCCGGTATAAGTCTGGTTAAGGTGAAAAATATTAAAACGTATAGCCTGTTGAGCTGCCAGATCACCTTCAATAACCACATCCGAAGCAGCCCAAATTTTCCTCCATTCTTTTATATGATCAGTGAATAATTTGTCATATCCTTTTGCTTTTGCTTCTTTCAGACGAAGATTAATATCATACTTTAACTGTTCTTTTGGATTATTAAGAGAGGAAAGTACTGAAACATACTTATGGAGAGACCACTCCTCTCCAGCCTTTATGCTGACAGAAAAGACATTGGCAATATATTTTTTACGATTTATTATATCAGACTTTACAGAAAAAGTTTTCCTATCTCTGTGCAGTTCATAACACATTCCGGTTGCTACATGAAAATCTGTTTTCAATGTACTGGCTGTAAGAGCTCCCGATTCGTCAGTTATCTCCCTGCTAATCTCTTTCCAGAATTTTTTCCCATAATTGGTGTCTTCATTCCTGATATCGGCATCAATATAACCCTTAAAGCCAACCGTGCCTTCAAAATCAATAGATTTCACGGCATACCGGATTATTCCCAGGTCAGGTTCTGCCATGCTTAGAAATCTCCTGGTATTAATTTCAATTGTTTTATCTCCTGAAACGGATACTTTGAAAGATCTTTCAAGATAACCTTCTTTCATATTCAGGATTCTGGAGAATGATATAATCTTTGTTGTTGCCAGATCAATTACCTCTTCATTCACTGAGATATCAATACCGATCCAACTTGGAGCATTCAGGACTTTAGCAAAATATTCAGGATAACCATTTTTCCACCACCCCACACGTGTTTTGTCAGGATAATATACCCCTGCAATATAATTTCCTTGCATACTATCACCTGAATAATGTTCTTCAAAGTTGGCTCTCTGACCCATGTAACCGTTCCCTAAGGAAAAGATACTTTCCGATTCCCTGTTTATTTCAGGGTGGAAACCCTCTTCTATAATGAGCCATGCATCCTTTTTATAATAACTATTCATAACCGAATATCTCTTTCTATAGTTTTTAATTTTTCCAGGCTCATCTCATTTAATCCTGACACGACAAGATGTGCCTTTGTCAAGACCTGTGCAGAGCCTATTCCAACACACATCATTCCTGCATTAATGGCAGCCTGCACACCAGCAAGTGCATCCTCAAAAACGAAACAGTTTACAGGTTCAACGCCAACCATATTTGCAGCTTTTATAAAAACCTCCGGGTCTGGCTTAGCTTTACTTACTACATTACCGTCTACCACAGCATCAAACAGATTCTTAATACCAACCTTGTTAAGTATCATCGGAGTGTTTTTACTTGCCGATCCGATTGCAACAGGGATACCTGCATTTCTGAGTTCGTTAATAAACTCGAGGCACCCAGGAAGAATTTCATCCGGAGTCATCTTACTTATATATTCTACATACCAATTATTCTTGAGTGTTGCATATTCATTTTTTTGTTGCTGGTTCAGTTTCCTGTTTCCAATATCGAGTATTATCTCCAGAGAATCTATCCGGCTTACCCCCTTAAGCTGTTCATTATCATTTTCTGTAAAGTGAATCCCAAGTTGATCGGCCAGTCTTTTCCAAGCCATAAAATGGTACTTGGCAGTATCAACAATTACACCGTCAAGATCGAAAATACATGCACTATTCAACATCACATTTTTTTTGATTTTTCTTCATCCACATCATTCACAAACAGAATTAGGAGAGCAGCAATGAATAAAGAAATTCCTCCTGCTACCAGGGCGTAAATGCTCTCTCCTCCAAAAAGATCTCTGACCAGAAAGCCAAGGATGCTTGCTGCCAGTATCTGAGGTATGACTATAAAAAAGTTAAAAATACCCATATAGGTCCCCATCTTATTTACAGGGAGTGATCCTGTAAGTATTGCATAAGGCATTGCAAGAATACTTGCCCAGGCAAGGCCAATACCAAGCATGGATATTATTAACATTCCCGGACTGTGGAACAGGATAATGGATAGCAACCCAAGTCCTCCTGCAACAAGACATATAGAATGAGTAATACGTCTGTTTGTCAGTTTTGCAATGACAGGGAGCAGAAATGCAACCAATGCCGCAAAGCCATTATAAACAGCAAAGAGAACACCAACCCAGTTTGCACCCTGGTTATACAGTTCACTCGTTGGATCGTTTGTGCCATATATGTGACTTGTTACTGCTGAGGTTGTATATATCCACATAGAGAAAAGGGCAAACCACGAAAAAAACTGTACGACAGCCAGTTGCCCCATGGTCTTTGGCATTACGAAGAGATCTCTCAATACAATTACTAACCCGTTATTTACATTTCCACTCGAGATTAGCAGGCCGGTAATGATCTGAATCATTCCAAAAATTCCTATCCCAACAGACAAAATATATAATTCTTTTTCAAGCGAATAGAAGAATATTATAAGACTTATTACCAATCCCGCTGCGATCCAATAAACTCCTCTCTTTAAAAATGCTGCGGTGCCAAGTGATTTTACAGAATCCACCTCATCATTCTCTATCAGTTTATTTTCTGTCGAAAATTCACGTAGTTCCTCCGGAGAGTACTCTTTAGTTCTGATAATAGTCCATAGCACTGCGGAAATAAAAACAGCTCCCCCAATGTAAAAAGACAGTTTTACCGATAATGGTATTTGTCCGGCGGGAGCAGTATTTTCAACATGAAACCAGTTTGTAAGCACGTAAGGCAATAATGATGCAATAACAGCTCCTGTACCAATAAAAAAGCTCTGGGTTGCAAAACCTGCTGTCCGTTGTTCTGAAGGCAGCATATCACCAACAAAAGCTCTGAATGGTTCCATTGATATGTTAATCGAAGCATCCATTATCCAGAGCATTCCTGCCGCTATCCATAGTGCAGGTGAATTTGGCATAATAAGTAACGCAAGAGATGCAAGGATAGCACCAAAAAGAAAATAAGGACGCCGCCGTCCGAGCTTGTTCCAGGTGTTATCACTCATATGTCCTATTATCGGTTGAATTATAAGCCCTGTGACTGGTGCCGCGATCCACAAAATCGGAATATTTTCTACTTTAGCTCCAAGTGTTTCAAAGATCCTGCTGACATTTGCATTTTGAAGTGCAAATCCAAACTGTATTCCAAGAAATCCAAAACTCATGTTCCAGATCTGCCAGAAGGTTAAACGTGGTTTTGATCTTTTCATATATATCTATTTCATTTGAAAAACAAAAAAAATCTCAATGGATTCTATTCAAAAATAGAGAAAATGGTTTGATTAATTCAACTCATAGGTCATTTATTTTAAGGTAGAGTCATTGATTTTATTCGCTCCCTATGGGGTCGGGGTAAACGAATAAAATCAATGAGTTTTTGTACCTGATTGCGATAAGTCAATAAAAGAATAATTCACCTGATCAATTATTGCTATTGAACGAGTGTAAACTTAAGGCTGAACCCGAAGTTAGTATTTGAAGTGGGAAAAGTAGATGCAACAAATGGATTATTCATGCTATGATCAGCAAATATCTGAAGATTGAACCTATCGCTCAATACATAATCAGCACTTGTGCCTATAGTAAACACTTTTTGTCCTACAACCGGCTGGTTAACGTTTTCAACCAACTTACGTGCAAGAGTTTTATTATCGCGTATTGAAAGATCGAACCGTACATTCAAATCGCTTTTAAGTGCTCTTTGCCTGCCACCTGTTTTAAGAATTATCTGAACATTGTCAAACCGGTATCCTGCTCCGAAAATAAGTTCATTAATCCGTGCATCAGCTATTTGGTTACTGGTCAGATTAAGAGAAACTGTTCGCGACTTTCTCCATTCAAACCTTGTTGTCAGACTGTTTTTCCAGTTCATATCAACATTTATCAGCGGACTGAATTGCTCGTTGATTGTCACAACATTAATTTCATATTGCTGTATATAATTGTTCTGCAGGTCCCGAATCCGGTTTATGCCACTCCCATCCACTTCATAAGTCATATTTGTTGTATATGATCCAATCTGATAAGTGCTTCTATACTGATGCGTTAAGTTTATAGATCTGAATGTTCGTTGAACAAACTCAAATTTTGATAACCCATCAAAATTAATTCTCCAGTTAGGCATCATTTTTAATGCCGACGGGAATGTTTCAAGACCTACCCTTTCAGGATTTGATTTTGTGTAAGCAGCAATAAACGCAGGTATTAACACCTCCCTTGATGTACTTCCATATCCACTTTTATATGGTCCTTCAACCGGATCACCTGTTATTGGATCGCTATTCGGGTCATAACCCGGGTCTATTTTTTGCCGTTCTGCAGCTCTCCTTTCCGATATAATAATGGCATTATCCTTAAAAGCTTCAAATGTGGGGGATACATAGTCATTATCCTTCGATATCTTTTCAAAAGCTGTTCCCCATGAAATAACTGATATTGAGAAATTTCCAGACACAATACGGTTTCGTGTGCTGTCGGGGAAATTTCCATTATAATCAGCAATATAATAAGAGCTTACAGCTTCAAGAAATCTTCTATCAGCATTAAGATCGATTCTCAAGCCAGGAAAGGGTTCGATCAGGCTTCGCGCTGAAATATCGAGTTTATTATTGTATAATGCAGGAGTATTAAGTAAAGTATCTGTTGAAAGCCAACCGTTTGAAACAGCTTTATCAAAAAAACTTTTGTCACTGTATCCAAGAATAAAAGGCCATCCTGGTGCAAGGAGATCATTATTATCCGACATTCCCATGTATTTTGTTTCAGGCATATACCCGGGAAGAAATTGTCCTTGGGAAGATGTATAAGTCAGACTAACTGACCTTACACCCATCATTGCTCTGATCAAATATTCGCCTGCAACAGTAAACGGATCCCTGTTTTTCTTCACATTCCCCTCGACAAACACCTGTGCCCCATCTATCTTTTCCGCCGCAGTGAAATTAACCCTATTCTCATTTACAATATCCATTTTGCCTTTCACCTCTGTTCCATCCTTTCCAACAACCCTTACTTTAACATCCTTCGTTTTTAAATTATGATAGATGGCCCTTACAGCTTCTGCCTTGAAATTCACATTATTCTTTGAATATGTAACTTTTTTATATTCAGCTTTCATCCTTTGTGCTGCATCGGGACGAGTATTATTCTCAATTTTCTTTAGAAATTTCGACTTATTATAGAGCGTTGACAAGTTCGCCATACCAGTCAGGGTCATTTCGTTATGATTTTTAATCGAGTTCCCCAGATTAATGTTCATGCTATCAGGAAAAACAGGGCCGGCAAGCCATGTGTAGTCGGCTCCATATCTTGCATTAGCATTTACCCACGAGAGCAGAGGCAGTTTATTTATTGGTACTGTGTATGTTACATTTATAAAGTGATTATAGGTGGTTGTCCTTCCAAAATTTCTTAAATTAATCATCACCGAATCACGCCAGTTATCATAACTGTTACTATACCTTTTTTTATCAACACCACCAAAAGGTTCATCAATTCGTGCAAGGTTAGTCGCTGTAAAATCAAATTTCAGCTGCCGTGTTATATCATATTTAAAATCATAAATTCGGCTCCATTCAAAATCCTTTCTAAATGAAGGATTAACCTTCAGATAAGGATTGTTAATATTTCTTGTTTTAACTTCATTATAAAACCGGCTCAGGTCTGTTCTGAATGACAAGCTCTTTGGGAAAGCGTAGAAATTAAAGTCTTTTATTATCCTAAAGACCGGGGAACTTAAGAATCTAAAACTCTTAAAAGGCATTATATTGGCTGGTTGTGCCTGGTAATCATAGTTAATACCTCCTCTGTAGTTTTTTTCAAGATTAATTTCAGTTTTGGTATTACTCCTATAAATTTCATTATATGTATAGTTCACACTTAAGTTCGCCACGTCCCATATATGGGGTTTCTCTCCCCGTTTTGTTATACCTGCATTACTTACTGTAATTGTTTTCCGCCTCGAGAAATCCTCAGAAATTGCCTTAATAGAATCTCTAACATTCTTATTTATCGCCCCATCTAATGCATCCTGCAAAGGGATATCCGGATCGAGCGGGTTATATTGAGGTTTGATCCTGGTTTCTGAATAGCCAACATAAACAGGTAACCTCACACCTAGTTCTTCAGGAAAAAATTTCCCTAATTCGATACTAGATGAAATATCATATTTCATGATCTGCTCCTTGCTTCGTTCATTCACCTTTTTCTCGATGCTTCCCCATCCGGGGGTACTTGTCTGTCCCACCATATCGACAGTACCCAGGTCGGCCAGGCGCGCTTGTAAATGAGCATTTGCAGCCCATCCCCCGTTTTCAATAAAATCGCTTAGGCGTAATTCATTAATCCATACTTCACCATATTTAGGATTTCCGTCATCAACTAACATATTTCTTGTTCTGATAGGATTCCTAACGCCTATCATAATAACTCTCACATTACTCAGATTAGGATTACCTGAAATAGAAACACGAGCACCATCGCGTGCATACACAAATACATCGGAGACACTTAATGATGATCCGGGCTCCTGCATCTGGCGGTTGCGTTCCTGTTTAGCTTCCTGTAAAAGTGAGAGATCAATATTGATGCTGTTTTCGATTGGCCAAACAATTTCTCTATGTGCTTCCGATTTATTATCATACTTGCCTGACGGAGAAGGTGGAGTAAGTTTCAAGGGTATTTCATATTCATAAAAGTTCCCTTTATAATCCGATCCGATTCTTATGAAAGCTGTCAGTTCATCATTTTGCAAGGGCTGGCCTATCATAGCTTCAGCATGAACCTCCATTCTTAACCTTCTGTATTGCCGTATATCGAGATTTACATTCCTGAAAGCTGCCCTGGCATCTCCATCTTCAAGATTCAGAACTTTAAGAACCATTGACTGTTCGTTCAATTGTCTCAGTTGAGGGTTTTGCGGATCAGTAATTCTGTCGAAACCCGGAGGGAGAACGTAATTAACCGGTTCTTTACCTGAATTCTCCTCAATGCTGACCGAACTTATTTCGAATGTACCGTCGGTGGACTCTGGGATTGTAACTCTTTCACCACCTTCCATAAATGAGATATTATATTTTCTCCATTCAGCTCTCACAAGATCGAGTTTGGCAAAACGCATTATAACTGGTTCATCGAAATCACGAAGAAATATCCTCATAAAACGGATTGATTTGAAGTCTTTAATCGGACCAATAATCTTTTGATATTCAGTTATAGGAATTTTGAATTGGTACCATTTTACTTTTGATTTTGTACCATTTGCAAGTGTCGCTTCATATTCAATCTCATCGACAACGTAATTCGATCCCACTTTTATATCTCCCGGACGAATACTAACCTTGTACTGATAGTAGCTTTCCGTTTCGCTCAATGTATTATCGCGGTTGATGTCTTCCATATCAGGTAAGGTCGATCCGGAAGTTGGATATGATTCATTCGACATTTCCGAAGTTGGAGAGTTCCCATCCTGTCCATTATACTTTTTATACCTTTCGAGGATCCCAAGTTGCTGAAAATCATAACCTGATCCTCTGAAGTAGTGAAAATTATCATTAGATGGGTCATCAAAAATCTCCTGGTATACATCCGGATTTGTAATAAGCAACGATCTCTGAAGATAGTCATTGAAAAATTCCTGTTCATCTAAATCCCTGAGACCATCCAGCCCGACATCCTGATATAACCTCGACTCAGGAGCATTGTCAAAAGCATGAACTACAGCTTGAATGGTGGGTACTCTTCCCCATGCAGTAGTATCAATATTTTTTGGAACAGATGATCCGGGGAGTCCATTTTCAAAGCTTTTCCTTGAGTCGCGCAATATATCTTCAGAAATATTACCAAGGTTAATATAGAGGTCTCCTCCCTCTTGATCAGGATTCTCAACAAATGGATCCATCACCCAAAACTTAACATACTGTATATTAGCAGTTTCAAAATCGCTGGTGAGCACCTCCCTCATTATACCTCCCCATCTTGATTTAGGATCATTAAGATTCCCGCTTGCATTCATCCCTCCGGAATATGCTCCAGGACTGGTATCGTAATTATAGGGTCCTTTTTCATCGGGGTAATAGGCAAGGTTCAGAACTGTAATATTTGTTGGTATTCCACTTGGGCTTTCTCTGTAAGGGAAAATTTCATTTTCGTAAACCTCTCTTACAAAATGGCTCGATTGTTCATCAGCATGTTGCTTAATATAATCGGGGGTTGAAGATCCGTTTCTTAAAAAAAGAGGGTCAATAACATACCAGGCTAATTTAGCCCTGTTGAACCCACTAGCCAGGTCATTATTCAACCTTGCTTCGGGGAAAAGTAAATCCTGGCCTTGTGGTATACTGGCTATGGTCCATGCATTAAACGATTTCAGATCAAGGGGTATTTCACTGGCTTCAAAGTCATCGATATACGAATTACCTGCACTTGAAATCGCCCTTGAATGACCCGGTATCAGATTGGCGAACTCCCCGAAAAAAGAGAATGTTGATGGAGTTTTAGTATCAAGAAGGGGTATTTTGTCAATAATATTTGTAAGTAACTGTGATTGGGTTTTATACGAGGTATTTAAACCCCAGATAGTATTTGATATAGGCTCCTCGCCAAAATTAACTTTCTGAGTATAAGGCCTCTCAGTAAGATGAAGGATTGTTCCGCCAATATCAAAATTATCTGATACCCTATAGTCAAGATGCGTGCCAACAAGAGTTTTTGTCTGAAATCCAAAAAACTGATTACTCTCTAATGATACCTGAATCGGTGTTTGCGATTCAATAAGGGCACTGTTGATTATTCTTACAGTACCCATATTATAATCAACAGTATAATCAGTATTTTCAGTCAGAGGCACTCCACCTGCTGTTACCTTCACCGCTCCCTGAGGGATACTGGCTGCATTAAGCCTTATCTCTGATCCTGACTCTGATGAATATTGACCGGTCAGTAAGAATTTATTTTTTTCAGCCATCTGACGGGCAACTGTCTGTGTTGAATCATAGAGCTCCTGAAAGACATATTTGCTGGCCAGTCCGGGATCGGCGATCATCCTTTTAAGATGGCTCCCAAAAGGTTCAATAACAGGAAAGATTATTTTCCCCCTGTCAATCATAACAGTAACACCTTCAATAAAATCGAAATAACCGTCTGGTTCTCTGTCAAGCTGCGAATTCAGGTTATCGAGCCTCATGACCTGCAGGAGAATCTGATTTTCGAGCTTTCCTTCAGGGAGGTAGTTGATAGAGTTTCCTGTCTTATCATCCTGGTAAAGAACGTTCAACTCAAAGTCTTTTCTTTCAAGCTTACCGGAGCCAAGGGAATATACGTTTTTCATCATCAGACTCCATGTTGGCAATTTGGGGCTTAAGGTTGTACCTTTAAGAAGTTTAAGTATCAGTGTTTGTGGTGCACTGATACCATCAGTTGAAAACTCTCCTACCTTAAACACCTGACCACCAAAGGTATATTCATAAGCAACTGCCAGTACTTCATCAGTATTCAGAGAAGTGTTCAACGATATATACCCTAACTGTCTGTTGAAATAATATTCTCTTTCATTAAGTTTCCTGGCGTTCTCAATTTTCTCAAAATCTCTGCCAATCTGGAAATCCGGATATAATGGGTCAAACGTATTTGTGACCTGATCAACATCTCTTATTAATCCATAAGCGGTAGTAAGCTGCTCATATAATCTATTGGCATTATTATCGGGATATATCATGGCACCCGGGGATTGCTGAAATGCCGGGACATTATTAAAAATATGGCTTCCGTTTTCAGCAAGGTCCATAAAAGCAACTATATTTCTATTACTGGCTTCCTCAAAGCGGCTCGACTTATTTGTAACCCATACTTCAATCCGTTCAATATTAATACCTGAACTAACAACCGGAAGGTTTTTCAATGCATCATCATAAGTATCCCTGAAATATTGCGAAAGGAAGAAATGCCTGTTCGCCTCATATTCGTCGGCATACAACTCAAATTCTGATAGTTGAGCACCACCCTTAACATCAATTACTGATGATTCACCCTTTTGCTGGGAGAGCACTGTTGTCACTGTCAGCTTGCCAAATTGCATCTCTGTTTTAAGTCCAAACAGGCTATAGCTTCCTGTGATCAGAGTCCCTGAAAGAGGAAGTGTTACATCTCCCGCTTCAATTTTTTTGAGAATTTCATCTTCTTTACCAGCGTATTGCAGTTTAGCCCTGTTCTCAAATTCGAACATGGCATCGGTGTTGTAATTTATACCCAGCTGCATTTTATCACCGATTGTACCGGTAACATTCATTTGTATTTTTTCCTTGAAATCAAAGGTTGGTATTGTCTGGAGTTTTACCGGAAGAGTCGGGTTTTGAGTTTTGGAAATATTTATCCCAAAAATAAGTTCTGCCGACCCCTGAGGAATAATATTTATTGTGTTGCTTCCAAATATTTTATCAAAAGCTGCTCCCCCAACTTCAATCTGTGGGATAAGTGTTGACCTGAAACCTGATTCATTGCCGGAGATACGAGATTGCCAATAATCGCTCATTGCTCTGCTATACTCATATTTCCGGAACTCTGCCGGACTCATATAGACTGGTGTTCGATAATCTAATGCACCAACTTTCTGATAAAGGATATATTCATTCTTTTCAGGATCATAATTTGCTGATGATTTAATGTTTGATGGATTATCGAGAAAAAGTGGTGATTTCTGTTTTGATTCCCATGGGATTCCTGATTCATCCTGCAATTTCAGAAATGATTTTCTCGATGTATCTGCGGCTCCGATAGTCTCCAATGCAGTCTGCCCACTTGCTTCTGTAGACCTTAATAGGAAAGAAACGAATAGTACAAGATATGAAAATACCAGAATATTCTTATATGATATTCCTAATCTCAATCCGGCTTAAATTCAGAATTACAAGTTTTTAAGCGCTCTCTTAATTAAATCCTCAACTGTCAGATTTTTTTCTTCTCTGACTATTTTATCAAGGACTTTAAAGACAGTGCTTTTGGCAAACCCAAGCATTACTAAAGCAGATAACGCCTCATCCCGGATTGTATTGTCTGAAAAGGCAAATATTTCATCACTTCCAGCCTGTTTCCCCAGTTTATCTTTCAGGTCAACAATTATCCTCTGAGCGGTTTTTAGTCCAATTCCTTTTATACTCTTAAGAATATCAACATCTGAAACAACAATTGCTTTCTCAAGTTCACCCGGGCTCAGGGAAGAAAGCATCATCCTTGCAGTGTTTGCGCCGACACCACTAACAGAAATCAGTAGCTTAAAAATATCACGTTCCACACTATCGGCAAATCCGAAAAGCAGGTGACTGTCCTCCCTTATAACCTCATGAACAAGAACTTTATAATCTTTCTTGCCTTCAAGGCTGGAAAATGTGGTAAGTGAAATATTTATAAAATAGCCGACACCCGCTGTTTCAATAATCAGAAACATTGGAGTGATCTGTATTATGTCACCTTTAATATAATCAATCATAATTACTGTTCGACATTATTAATATCCGGAGGCAGTTCATCAACCCTGTCACTATGAAACTCGATATCCTGATGCTTCAAAGGATTTTGCGATATTTCTGAGTAAATCTGCCTGTTTCTGAAAATGTCGCATGCAAGATAAATGGCCTGACGGAATGAATTTTCAGATGCTTCTCCTCGTCCTGCAATTGCAAATGCTGTTCCATGAACGGGGGAAGTTCTGACAAAAGGTAATCCTGCAGTGAAATTAACTCCTGAATCGAACGATAATGCTTTAAATGGAGTGAGACCCTGATCATGGTACATTGCGAGTATCCCATCGAATTTAGTAAATGATCCAGCCCCGAAAAAGCCGTCAGCCGCGAAAGTACCAAAGGCCAGAATCCCTTCTTTCTGAGCCTGTTGAATTGCCGGAATAATAATTTCAACTTCTTCTGTTCCCAGCAGAGAATTATCACCCGCATGTGGGTTAAGTCCAAGTATTGCTATTTTTGGTTTACGGATTCCAAAATCAAGGATAAGAGATTGATTCATCAATCTCATTTTACTTAAAAGTGATTCAATAGTTATAAGATCTGAAACTTCCCTGAGAGGTACATGCCCCGTTGCAATACCAATTCTCATACTCTCCCCGATCATGAACATGAGAACCTCATCAACACCTGCTTCCGATTTAAGATACTCTGTATGCCCTTTGAAATTAAAATTTTCAGATTGAACATTTTGTTTATCAATAGGTGCAGTAATAAGAACATCTATTTTACCGCCTTTCAGATCTTCAACAGCTCTTTCAAGAGAGATAAGTGCGGCCTCTCCCCCCTGTGGTGTTGACTTACCAAGTTCAACCCTGACATTATCATCAAGACAATTGATCATATTAATCTTCTTTGCATGAGCTTCATCAGCCGTTCGGATATTATTAAAGCTGAAATTATTAACATTCAATGCTTTACGGTGATATGCTGCTACTTTTGGAGAGCCATATACAACTGGTATGCAAATATCATTTATAACAGGATCCGAGAGAGCCTTAATAATAACCTCATATCCAATACCATTAATATCTCCATGAGAGATGCCGGCAATTATTGTTTTCTTTTCCATAAATAATTATTTCTTTTCTTTATAGTTGGCTGCAACCTTTCTCAAAAAGGTTGAAAGGAGCCTGAGACCTGATCCGGCTCCATTCTTTAACCTATAAGAATCATCCTTTTTCAACATCTCCGTTCCGGCAATATCCAAATGTATTAATGGGAATTCTGCAAATCGTTCAAGGAACTTCCCGGCCGTAATAGCTCCTGCTTCACGGCCACCAATATTTTTCAGATCAGCGATATCAGATTTCAGCAAATCACCATATTCGTCCCAGAGTGGTAATTCTGCAATTCTTTCATATACCTCATTGCCAGATTCATCCAGGAGTTTGATATATTTTCTATTTGCATTGGTCATCACAGCAATTGCCTGATTTCCAAAGGTCATTGCTGCTGATCCAGTCAGAGTAGCAATATCAATTATAAGTTCAGGGGAATATTTTGATGAATAACTAATAGCATCGGCCAAAATAAGTCTTCCTTCAGCATCGGTATTACCAACTTCAACTGTCAATTTATTATGCATTGTTATAATGTCGCCCTGTAAATATGCATTTCCGCCCGGCCGGTTATCCGTTGAAGGAACCAATCCAATTATATGAAGAGGGATACCTGCCATGGCCATTGTATATAAGACACCTGTAACAACAGCAGCACCAGCCATATCTCCATTCATACCGGCCATATAATCGCCTGTTTTAAGATTTAACCCTCCTGTATCGTACACTACTCCTTTACCAACCAGTATAATAGGCTTCTTATTAAGGCAGTTATCGGGGTGCCACTCAAGGATACAGAAAACCGGAGGGTCAACACTTCCTTTGTTTACGGCAAGAAGTCCTCCCATTTTAAGCGCCTCAATTTTACCCTTAGTTAACACTTCAACATTAAATCCGGCCAAATCTCCGATTTTTTTTATCTCCCTGGCCAGAGCTGTAGCATTTAAATGGTTAACAGGTTCATTAATCAGATCGCGCGTAAAATATACTGCATCAGTAAGATCATGAAGCCACTTAACAGCTGAATCATCTATATCACCATATAGAAGAAGTTTTGATGGATATTTTTGCCTGGCATCCTCTTCTCTTATTGTCTTGTACTTTTCGAACGAATAGATGCTTAAAAGAAATCCTTCAACAAAATCTTCAATAGCTCCATTATAAACATCTTCAGAAGTAATTACCAGATCTGAAAGGTTATTAGCTTTTATCTGGTCCCTCAAACTATAAGAAGTTTTGCGAAGTTTTTCCCTGGTTTTATAATGACTTGCCTCCTCTTTCAGCCTTATCAGATAAGTGAACTTATTATAAGAATTAAGATAAACATATTTTCCCTTCGCCTGAAGCTGTTTTTGAGCAAATTCCTTTTCTGATTTACTGAGTGCCAATCTTTCAGGAACATGATCACTTCCAATTATACATATAACTGACTGACCAGGTGCTATTTGTGATATTTTAAAAATTTCTGGCTTCATATTATATTCATGAGATTTTTGAAGACGTAAAGTTAATTAAAATATTGAATGTTTCATTTTCAAAGCCTTACCTTTGTCTTAATAATCCAAAAGTTAGATAGCTACTTTAATGTATGCAAGAATTATAATAATTTGTTAAGATCTATGGTTTTACAACGATTATATGAGAAAGCTCTCGGACTCATTCCATTGAATGCGAAGGAGGGAGTTGCTCTTTATAAAAACGCTCCTCTTGAGGAGCTGATGTATGTTGCCAATAACCTCAGACATTTACATAATCCTGGTAATAATGTAGGTTGGATGATCGACAGAAATGTTAATATTACCAATGTTTGTATTTCCCAATGCTCATTTTGTAATTTTTGCAGGAAAAAAGGATCTGTTGATACATACATCACCTCGATAAATGACTATATAAGCAAAATTGATGAACTATACTCTTTAGGTGGTGATCAGCTTCTTTTACAGGGAGGGATGAATCCGGACCTAGGCATCGGATTCTATATTGATCTTTTTAAAAATCTGAAAAGGCTATACCCTTCAATAAAGCTGCATGCACTAGGCCCCCCTGAAATTGTATTCCTGGCAAATAAAGAGCAGTTATCATTCAATGATGTGCTTTCACAACTGATAGAAGCGGGTCTTGACAGTCTGCCGGGTGCAGGTTCAGAGATTCTCTCCGACCGTGTCAGAAAAATAGTATCTCCTGCAAAAGCAACCTCGGCAGAATGGCTTGAGGTGATGAGAGAAGCCCACATATTAAACCTGCCTACTTCTGCCACTATGATGTATGGCCATATAGAAACAATCGATGAAAGGATTGAACATCTTATCCGGTTGAGGGATCTCCAGGATGGGAAACCTCACAGCCATTATGGATTTATAACCTTTATCCCATGGCCATTTCAGGATGAAGGAACAGTTCTTTTACAGAAACATGGCATCAGTAGCAGCTACAACGGACCCGACTATCTCCGCATAATCGCCATAAGTCGTATATTACTGAATAACATAAGGAATATACAAGCCTCAATACTTACAGTAGGGAAAGAGGTCGGAATGTTGTCGCTCCATGCCGGGGCTAACGATCTGGGTTCTATAATGATTGAGGAGAATGTAGTAAGCGCAGCCGGATCGACCAACAGGTTTAATGCCAGTGAGATGCAAGCGATAATAAAAGAATCCGGATTTATTCCAGTCAGAAGAAATCAGAAATATGAGCTTATGGAATAAAGCAAGAGACCTGCATCTTCATGCAGATCTCCCCTTATATCTTAATAAAAAAATTAGTCCTTACCCGTCAGATCTTTATTCTCCTCTGCAGTATCAAATTTTGAAGCTTTCTTAAATTCTTTCATTCCCTGACCAATTCCTTTCATAAGTTCAGGAATCTTACGGCCACCAAAAAGCAGAACTACTACAAGTAATATCAGAATTATCTCTGTTAAACCTAACTTTCCCATCTTCTTTAGTATTAGAATTTATGCAAAGGTATAAATACTTTAAATATTTACAAGCCATGATAAAAATAAATTCTACTTCCTAATAAGCCTCAGAATATCATTTCCGTTGGCAAAAAGAAGAAGTGAAAATAGTATTATCATACCTGCTATCTGTGCATATTCTAGAAATTTATCACTTGGCTTTCGATCGGTTATTACCTCAAATAGTAAAAACATAACATGCCCACCATCGAGAGCTGGTATAGGAAGAATATTCATGACTGCAAGAATTATAGAGAGGAATGCTGTCAGTATCCAGAACTTTTGCCAATCCCAAACCCCGGGGAATATATTGCCGATAGTGATAAAACCACCTAATGATTCGTAGGCTTTTGAATCTTTTGAAAAGAGGAGTTTAAATTGTTTAAGGTAATCGCCAATTGTCTTGAATCCCATATTAATACCTGCGGGGAATGATTCCAAAAACCCATATTTTATAGTTTTTAGATCAAATACCTGATCCAGCGCTCGTCCGGCATAGCTTATTCCAAGCAATCCTGCACTATTCGGAGTCACAGCAATATTCTCCATATTACCATTACGTAATACATTCAACACTATCTGTCTGGATCTGTTTTGAAGTAAGTAACTCTGAAACTCATCGGAATACTTAAATTGCAGACTGTCGATACCAGTAATTTCATCACCTGGAAGTACACCAGCATTTTTGGCCAGAGATTCCTTTCCAAAAGTTTTTATTAGCATCGGACTGAACGGTGTCCGGTAGCTAATATGGCCTTTCCCCTTAATCATTTGTGGGATATATTGTTTTGGAATTTCAATATTTAAGAGGTTCCCATCGCGTTCAACCTGTATTGTTTTGCGGTTATTCAATACAATATCGCCGGTTATCTGAAGAAAATCCTCAACATGCTGATTGTCGATAGTAATTATTTTGTCACCGTTTCTGAGTCCTATTTCATATCCGACTGAGTCAGTTACAATACCATATTTAACATTTGCTGTTGGAAGGTATGTCTCGCCCCATGCAAAAAGCACAAAAACATATATCAACATCGCGGAAATAAAATTGAAGACCACTCCTCCTGTCATTATCAGAAGTCGCTGCCATGATGTCTTCGACCTGAACTCATAAGGCTGGGGAGGTAGTTTCATCTGTTCCTTGTCCATCGATTCATCGATCATCCCTGAAATCTTTACATAACCGCCAAGAGGGAGCCATCCAATACCATATTCAGTTTCACCCTTTTTATATTTAAATAGTGAAAACCATGGATCGAAGAACAGGTAAAATTTTTCAACCCTCGTTTTAAATAGCTTGGCCAGTGCAAAATGTCCTAATTCATGGATTATTACCAGAATAGAGAGGCTCAAAATAAACTGTAGTATTTTTATTAGTATAGTCATCTTTATTTATGAAGTTTATTAATATAAGTTTTTGCTATCTTCCTTGCGTTACCATCAGTAACTTCAAGAAAATCAAGATCAGGTTTATTTGAATACAAGGCGGATTCCATTGTATATTCTACAACATCAGGCATCTGCATGAAATCAATTTCCTCAGAAAGGAATGCTTCAACAGCCATTTCATTAGCTGCATTTAAGATGCAGGGCATATTCCCTCCCTCCTTTAAAGCATCATAGGCAAGTGAAAGATTACGAAAATTTTTTATGTCCGGCTCATTGAAAGTAAGAGTTTTATATTCATTCAATTTGAGTCGTGGCAGGTCAGATTTCAGTCGGTCGGGATAGGTCAGAGCATAAAGAATAGGTACTCTCATATCGGGCACTCCCAATTGAGCTTTTACTGATCCATCAGCAAAATGAACAAATGAATGAATTACCGATTGCGGATGTATTATAACAGAAATTTGTTCTGGTGAAAGGTCGAAAAGCCATTTTGCTTCAATCACCTCAAGGCCTTTATTCATGAGTGAGGCTGAATCGATTGTGATCTTACTACCCATATCCCAGTTTGGGTGTTTCAGAGCATCCACAGGCTTTATATTTTTCAACATCTCCCCAGTCCAGCTGAGGAATGGACCACCGGAAGCTGTCAGAGTAATTTTCTCTATGGGATTACCTGCTTCACCAACCAGGCACTGAAAAATTGCTGAATGTTCTGAATCGACAGGAATAATCCGACTTCCCGATTCCTTAACCAGCCTGCCAATAATTTCTCCTGCTACAACAAGAGTCTCTTTATTCGCCAATGCAATTTTCTTCCCTGCTTCAATTGCCGCTATGGTGGGTCTCAATCCTGAATAGCCCACTATAGAAGCTATAACAACATCAACATTTGTTGAGGTCACAACCTGTTCAATTGCTTTGTTGCCAGCATATACTTTGACATTTGTATCCTTAAGATTTTCTTTCAGTTGATGATAATGGTCAACATTCCCAATAACCACTGTGTCAGGATGGAACTGCTTTGCCTGTTTAGTCAGAAGATCAACATTATTTCCAGCGATAAGGACCTCAACAATAAACTCTCCGGGAAATCTGGAGATAACATCCAACGACTGTGAGCCGATTGATCCTGTTGATCCTAACAATGCAATTCTTTCTGGCATATCCGGTATCCTTACCATTAGAAGAATATATGTTTTTCAGGGTCAAGAGGACTTCCTTTGTACCAAATTTCAAAATGGAGATGAGGACCAGAAGTATACATTTCACCTGAGTCACCAACAACTGAAATGGCTTCGCCGGCGCGAACAAGATCACCTGTCTCCTTTAGAAGACTTGCATTATGTTTATAGACAGATACAATATTATTCGGATGTTGAACTTCAATAACAAATCCTGTCTCCATAGTCCAACCTGTGAAGATAACAGTCCCATCAAGAGCAGAAGATACAACAGCCTTAGGCTGTGTAACAATGTCAGTTCCAAAATGTTTTGTTGTGACATCAAACCTTCCTGAAATAATTCCTTTTACAGGAGGAAAAAAATGCAGACCTGCAAGACTTGTAACTGATCCCGGAGATGATGGGCCGAGAGTCAGGTTATACCGTTCTTCATTTTCGACCCTTGCCCGCAGCTCAGAATCTTCAGGTGAAGAATTAAATTCTATCTCTTTATAATTTTTTGACGCATCCTGACGAACAGTTATTTCAACAGGCTTATTACCAGATATTATTGCATTAAGGTTAGCGAAATATCTATCACGTTTAGCAAGCTCCTGATCGAGAGAATCAAGAAGGATAGCGCTCATAAGAATATTACGTCGCATTGTAACATCAGGATATCCGGGGATAAACTCCCTCAGATTTGTTAAAGCAATAAGTGAAGTTGTAGCACCAATAATAAAAATAACCAGAAATGTTATCAGGAGGAAAGCATTATATTGTGTTAATCTTACCCTCCAGACCTCCTCAAAAGTGGTATCGTTTGATACAGCAAATCTGTATTTATCGCGCCAATTGCGTTTTTTCTTATCGTTTTTTGCCATACTTTATAAAATAACAGGCCTGCAAAGATAATAATCCTGCATCATCTATTAAGCTAACGGAAGTAAAAACAGGAATATTACCCTGCTATACCACTTTAACCTGTTTATCTTCACTCTGCCAGAGTCCGTGTTTAGTACAAACGGCCATAGCTGAAAGATTCATTGATACCTCGGGAGCAACAATATAAAAATCAATTTCAAAATGGGAAGGTAAATTACCATATACTCCTGCAGTATATCTTGCTTCAGCTAGAAGAGTTTCCCTGTTCCAGAGTTGAATGACGCTTATGAAATGGTCATGTTCATCGGGGTGAGGATAATCCTCTCCAAGCTTCACCTTAACTTCAAATTTCTCACCACTTTGTACTGTATCCTGACAAAAAACATGTGGCATATGCCTGTCCAGATAGTCGCGTTTCACCTCTTTTTCTTCTCTCTCAATTTCTGTAGCTTTAAATACCCTTGGCATAGTTGTATGATTTAAGGTGATATCTGATTAATTTGAACAACATTAAAAGAGCAAATGTTCAGACAAACTTAGTAATTATTATCCAAATTCGCATTGAAGACGGAAGTCGGAAGACGGACGCTGCTAGAATTGGAAGAATATACTTCGGACTTCTGACTCCGGACTTCCGACTCTTTTTAATTTTTTCTAAAATAGTTTTGTTAATTGTTTTCAATGTACTACCTTTGCCCCTCGATATTGCGGGGTGGAGCAGTGGTAGCTCGTTGGGCTCATAACCCAAAGGTCGGAGGTTCGAATCCTCCCTCCGCTACAAAGAACAACAACTAAAAACCTGTAAACTAATCGTTTACGGGTTTTTTTATTGTTGAATTGGAAGCATATTGGAAATATTGACCTGTTTTACATAAAAAAGGCCCTGAATTAATCAGAGCATCTTCAACCTGTTTTATATCATTGTTATACCCTTTTATGGGGTCTTAGTCTCTGTAGGTTTGCTATTATCAATATCTTCCACCTTTAACCCAAGTTTTGCAAATATTTCATTTCTGATTCCAATGGCAATAACTTTCATTAATATGTCAATATGCTGACCTGTTTCAAAAGCCTCGTTCTCAAGGTTAATTTGATATCTTCCTGTTTTGTAACTGTCGACTACCTCAAAAAGCTTTTCTTGGGCCTGATAAGCAGATTCATATTTTGTTTCCTTCATTTTCAAGAAAATCTCCTCAGTATTATCTTTGACGAACTCTTGAATTTTTAAACGAATAAATATTTTCCGACCAGGTTCGGTAAGATTTAAAGGACTTTTATTAGTGGCAAGGGGTTGGAGAATAAATTTATCAAATTTCTCATCGAGTTTATCAAATTTTCTATCAAGACTTGTAATACCTTTATCCAGAACCCCCTCAAGACTTGTAATACCTTTATCCAGAGCTCCCCATTTAAAAATTATTTTCCCGAGCAAACCTAAAAATGCAAGAATAACAACTGTACCTATTGAACAAATTGCTATCCAATCGCCTGATGTTAATATACCCAGTATCATAATTTATTGCTTAGACCTTGTTAAGTTAAGAAGTATTTCTTAAATACAAACGGTTTTATTATAAAAAATGTTTATTAAAGTTTGCAAATATTACTCTTTTTCACAAATATTCAATATCCATGCCAATTATTTATGAATTTAACATTTGCCACCTCTTTTATAAAAAAAGCCCCGGCTTTTTAGTTCCGGGGTCAAATGAAAACAGCATACAGGGCTAATCACTTCCCTATATATCAAATTAAACGTTCTCCGACACTACCATCAGGCATGATGGTTGGTACTGTTTCAGGATCGAGGTTACATCCGTTGACACACTGCCAGGAGCCACGTGGATACCTGCTTTTACTCGAAAAGGGTTTGTTAACAAAGCTTATATACTTTGTTGCACCACATACTTTGCATTCTGCTAATCCGGTTGATGGATTAATGAGTTTCATTACTTTTTTTTTCATATCATTAAGTTTTAGTGAATCCAGAATAAACTTTCGCCGGCCTTCAGTTGTGGCAGGATATTTTAATTTGCGAATAAAAGAACACAGTGTTTTCATAATTGTTCGTATTAAAACCAAGTCTGAACCAATATTTTATTATCAAATTGAAATTTACTTAACCGATATAAAAGTTTATCAGATTCTATTTGGTACATCCAATAATGATTAGTAATGCCAGGGCTGTAATAGATTCTCCTGATATATAAGCGATCATTAACATTAAACTGACAATCCTTGCTATAAGCTGAAATTTTATTGTATATGGTATCTTGTGTAGTTTTAATCCAAATAAGGTGTGGATCTCCAAGTCTTTCAGGTTCTGTATGTCGATATTCAATAAAATTGCCTACATATTTACGTGTCAGAAATAGTTCATCTTCAGGTAATGAAGATTCTCTGACAGTAGCACATGAAGAAAGTACCACTACCAAAAATATAAATAACTGTTTTTTCATAACTTCCTTTTTTATAGACGCTTTTTGAAAACAACCTGGTAACTTACCTGAATTTCATTAACTATGCATAGCTGCCAGCCTTCATACATTAAAGAAATTAGCATTTCATTTAATTCGTCGTGTTGAAATTCTTTTTTAATGATGTAATAATCTTTCATACGCTTCTTTGTGACTGGCACAAAAAAATCAGCGTGGACATTCTGAATATCCGCATCAGAGGTACTGAAATACCCGTGTACGAAATAAACAAAAGCCCACGCCTTTAAGTGAGCGTCTTGCTTTTTCCTCGTACACATTGAAATTTTCAGTTTTCTGATGCGAGAATTTGCTTAACGCTAATTTTTATATGTCTTTAGTTTTCTATTTTATCATATATTACTTTTAAAATGAAAGGCAATTTATAACTTTTTACCATTATTCCAAAATATATTTTATTCTGAAAATCAAAAGAAGGGAGCCTTCCTTCCGGATAAGCTCCCGATCCAAACCAAATGGATAAAAAAAGGAGGTGCAAATGACAACACCCCCCCCAGGACACCAACAAACAAAAACTACCGATCAGGATCGTAAAGGAAAGCAATAACTTCATCGCATCTTTTTTTTGTATCCTGAACACAAAAGTTATCTTCCTGGTCCATATCAAAAAATATCAATATCGGAGTTTCGCCGTTTTCCTTTTCGCAATGGTTTATAAACATACCAGGCTTCAAATTATCTGATGGTATTTTTTTATAAAATTCATCTTTAACAAAAAAATTAATAAAATGCTTTTCAGCTCCGCTATTAATCAATTTCCGCACTTGTTTTTTTAAAATCGTCTTATTCATGGGATCTTAATTTTATCATCGTTGCAGCCGTTTCAGGAGAATCAACAGTTACATTTAGATCTTTATCATTAGGATATTGACCGTATAACGTCTTTTCTCCTGTTATGGGATTTACATAATATATTTTCATTGTGTTTTGTTCGGTTTTACCTGAAATTAAGGTTTTTACTCTGTTTTTAAGATTCGTTCTCATTATCTTCCAAATTTTAAATCATTAGAAATCTTCTCAAATATCAGAAGATCTTTGTAACCTAATTTCAAAACGTCCAATTCCCTTTTACTAATAATTTTATCTCTGAATTTGTAAAATCCGGGTTTGTCAGTTTCAGCGACAACTAGAATTCCTTTTTTCAATTCAGATCCATTTAACAAATTTCGGATTTCATTTTTTAATTTCTGCTTCATGATGTTCTCTTTTCTAAATAATTTTTATAACTCATCGGGAAATTGTTTGGAAACATTAATGATAACAAGTGATTCAGGCAAATATTTTGCTTGATCATCTTTACTAACCACCTTTTTATCAACAGTTTCAAAAAACTCTTGCCCCGGCTTTCCATACAAGACCCCGAACTTTTGCGATGCAAAGCGTACTGGCCTGCCTTTACCGGCAATAAGGATTTTTACTCTCATTTTAAGATTTGTTCTCATGTTCTCTTTTTTCTAAATAATCAATGATTTGAATTAATTGCTCTTCTGTAAGTTTCTCCGGGTTCAAAGCTGGAGGGGTACAGTGCTTTGCCAAACTGATTAGTAACAAAGCCCTATCTTTGTCTTTCATGCTTTTTATATCTATCTTCAGCTGATCCAGATTGTCATATAATATCTTCAATAAGGCATTCTGTACCTCACTGGTAGTTTTATTTGGCGTTCCGGCTTCCCGGCCTCCTGTTTTTAGTGTTCCTTTTTTAAATCGTGCCATAATTGAAACGTTTTTTATTCCTCTATAATAGTGGAAAATAGAGGGAATCTTTGTTGTTTACAAATACAAAAGTATTCAATTTTTATGCCAGCCATGCCCGGAGCTTTTCGGGGAGAAGCGTTAATGTCGCATTACAGCCTCTACCATCTCCGCCTTCCCATCCGAATTTCTGCATCATAAATTTGTTAGTAACCGGTGAACTACTATCAAACAGTTCCTGATTTAATCGGATGTTCAGGCTATTTGTTAAATCTACCCATGTCTTCAAATCAGATGCGAGAGCAATTTTAACCGACTCAGATTCCGGAATAACAATATCATTCATGGTCATATAAAAATTGGCTATTCCTTCGTCTAAAGTGACTGTTTGCCCATCCGTTATAAACAAACCAGGCACACTACAATAAAGAACTTTCATAGTTTCTTTTGCCAGGTAATATAAATCAGTCGGATCAGGAAGGTCAAGAGTAGCTAAAAATGCTTCTCTTTTCACTTTATACTTTTGGTCGCTTTCAGGCATTGGAATTAAATCTATTGCCCGTTTAAAACACTTTTCCGGATAAATCTGAAGCTCATCCATATCCGTAATTTTTCCAAGATCGAGCCGGAGCCATTCATTCAGGAGCCTTTGACAAGCGACCCTGGCAATTTCCAGGTCTCTCTTTACCTTTTGATGATAATTTGCATCTTCATAAACACAAACGAGTTTTGATTCATTTTTCATTTTGTCAATTATTTGGATTTATATTTTTCTTCCTGGCTTTTACGGACTTTTGCAAGGTCGATTCTGGGCCCGGCAATTGAAATATCCATTTTCCTTGTAAGCTCACCAAGTCTTATTTCCGCCAGGATGCGAATTTTCTTATGAGCTCCGGATTCTCCGCCCATTGCTTTAAAAGCCTGGTTCTGGGATTTCATTAGATCAGCCTCAATAATCCTTATCCCTGTCATTTGAAAAATAAGGTCAGATAAGGCCCGATGATCGTTAATTGTTTCAATATGTAGCTTCTTTCTACCTTTCATAGAAGGCGGAGGACCTTCAATATTGCCGGGACTTTTACAGAAATAAACTTCCATCTCATCAGAAGTAAGGTCCGCCAGCTTGCTTATTGCTGAGTCTTCATCTAATGTCGAAAAAGCATCATGCTCGACAAGTGTGTAAACCGTGAAAAAGAACAAGCTCGGTACTTTCACTTCCTCTTCCAGTTCCAAACCCATAATATTGTGCCTTTGACCGCGAATTCCTGCCAGGAGTCGGGTTCTTTGTTCTAAAGATGTTTCTTTTTTCATTATACAAAATTATTAATTAAAAATTTCTTATTATCAATTCTTCATCAGGAGCCAGAAATTTCCGGATGCCAAATAATCGTTTTGACTGGGTTTCAGTCAACCCTCCCTTCCAGCGAAATTCCTTTTTCAATGAAGAAATAAATGCCAGTTGCGCATCGGGGAGTTCTGTTTCATGCATTTCAAAATACTCCAGAAGATCCCGAATTCTCATATTCTCCGCTTCCGATATTGATATTTTTCTCATCGGTTTTACCTTTTATTTCCAATATGTTTCCAAATTCATTATTTCTTAATCCTATCAACTTTAATTCCTGTATGTTACATCAGCATTTTGTAGCTGCATATACGCTATACTTTAATAAAAAGCCCCGAAAGGGGAGAGTAACCAACCCTCCCGGAGCAAAGCACAAACCGGCGACGACTCCGGCGACGTGCAATATTTTTACTTTCTTCGATCATTGCCTTTAGCTATTAAGTTTAATTGATAATTGGTCTTCATCAGTGGGTAACTCCGGTTGCTGCCCTATAATTCCTTGGTATTTCACCCTCCGGGATCTCTTATTGTTATACCTGATCTTTGGCATTTTGAAATGCGTATCGTGGACGTAAGTTTTTTTATCTGCTGTTGATCCAGAAAACCGAGGTTCCTGATCCGGCAAAAACTTCCGTATTTCTTTCAGTACTGCAATTTGTTTTTCACTCAAAGTCTTTTCCCTGGTGAATTCCTTTTTGCAACTATGGATAAAATTCATTTGACCCGATGTTAGTTGCTTCTCACAGATATATAACTGGTCGAGAAGCTCTTTTACTATTACTGTGTTTTCCATATCATCAGTTTTAATCGTTATTTGAAACTAAATAATACAAACATTGTTTCCACCACCAAACCTTCATGGTTCTGTATAACGTGCGAATTTATTTGTAAAACTGTTACATCTTCATTATCATCTGACCAGCTATTAAACTGATCGCTTATTGTAGGCGCCTTACTACCCTCTACAAATTGAAATTCAATCATGCCAAAATGTTTCATGTTTTTATTTATTAATTCGTTTAAAAGCTCCGAAGGTGCGGGTTGAGTCGCACCCAGGAGCTAAAACTCCTCCACTTTAGCGCTGCTACTCGCATCAGTGAAATTGCTTTATTCATTGTTCCTTCTGATTAATTCCGAAATAAGATTCATCCTTATCACTTTCAAACATTCTCAAAGTCCTTTCCTGAAATTCCCAAAGATGTTCCTTTCGCAGACCTGTGCCGCGTTTATCCCATAGATGATAATAACCTACATTTGAAATATAATCTTTGCCCTGCTTTATCTGTGATAGTGTCATTATCCAGTCTGCATTATCCACTATCTTTTCAGATCCACGTGCTTTTCGTGTCAGATCCTTAGTCAATAGATCATCACCCTTTGACACGTGACAGATAGCAAGTACAAGAATATTCCATTTTTTAGATAGTTCCTTTAGACTTTTTGAATGTTCATTAGCACGTTCAACTTCGGTTCCGGTACCTCCCATCATTGACATTCCGTCCACGATAAGCAGATCCACGCGACCAATATCATTAGTGATTTTTTCTATTAATTCATCATACCTCTCTGAAGTCATATTTGAATTTTCAGATACAATTAGTTTATCTGATAATAGTTCTTTCATTGTTTCTAATGATCCGGTAATGTCCCGACCCTCTTTGTATATCGTTTCAAGGTCCTGTGAGGCTAATCCGGTGCGTCCTGACAATCCTATATTAATAAACCTTGTAGCAAGCTCAGAAGTCCCCATTTCCATATTTGAATAGATGCAGCGATTACCTCTGACAATATTTTCATAGCAGGCATTTTGACCGTATAAAGATTTCTTTGAACCACCGTAACCCAGGATAATTCCGAGCTTACCACGTTGTTTCCCTTTGAATAATTCATCCAGACTTTTAAAAACTAATTTTATCTTATTATTCTCCTCATTCATGGAGTCTTTAAAGGATTGCCACATATCTGAGAACATACTAATCTTTAATGGCTCTTTCTGTTTGTTCTTACGATTGGACCGTGCGGAATTAACCAAAGTATTGATTTCAGATAATGGTAATGGATCAGGCGCGGCATTGTTTACACAAGAGATGATCTCTTTAATACTCTTTTCATGTAGGTCCGTATTTACGAAAAGATAAAAAGCCTGCTTATAAAGTTTATTATTCCTTTCGCCTCGCGGGCCCGGTAAAAAGAATCCTTCATCTATTTGTTTCTTTTCCGGTTCATCTGACTTTAGGAATACACTCCTTACAATACGATTGATTTTTTCATTCAAACGGATCTCTGAAATAGGACGTTTACGCGTGAATGTCCGCGGACGTTTTGCCAGTTCTTTTATTTCGTCAACCGATAAAGAGAATAATTCAGAATAAGAAAGTTGAATTTTATAAAGCACTGACTTTGCATTAAGTGAATTTTCAACCCTCATTAACCTATGATTCTCATAAATTACCGGATCATGTTTAATGTCGCCGCAGAGCTCTTTAACTGCTATTTTTATCAGTGATCCCATTTCTTCATGCGGATCAGGTGAACCAAACGTATTCAGATTAATAACCAGGTGAAAACCTTTTGATCCGGAGAAGTAAATAGAAAGGTCCTCAGGACTTAATGAGTATTCCGATTGCCAGTATGTTATAAGATCCAAAACGCGTGACTTTGCTTCTGACAAATCATCTGAATCAATGTCCACAAGAATAAAAGAGCAAAAGTGCTTCCCTTTATGATCCTTTACAGATTTATGAATATTTACGTACTCTATAATTGACTTGTCAAAAGGAAAATGAGAAATATAATATTCATGTCCTCTGGCCTCAGTAGTTACTGTGGAATACTCTGTTATCTGTCCGCGACCGGTATCAACTCCTTTTGAATGTTCAACGTACATTTTTTAGCCAATTATTAAGTGTTAAATACAATGAAACATATTTTTTAGTGCTGTTTTCCAGAGCGCGGCATTTATCATAAATCAATGTTCCGTTTTGTTCTGATACTGCCTTAAGCTTTAGAAATTTTTCATAGTCTATCTGGTCATCCATTTTTAAAAGCTTATTGAATGGCCGGCCTAAATCAACCTTACCAAACAGGAATTTCACAAAGTCTTTATAATTCTCATCATTGTTTTTTTCAATCTCTGAATCATAAAAAACATTATATATTGTTTTTACTGTTTTTACTGTTTTACTATGATGCAACTGCTTTGGTACTTGCTTCGCAACTGCTTTGGTACTCACTACTAAAGCAATTTGGTTGCAAGTGTATTGATTATATGCCTTTGCAATTAAAATTACAAAACCCCATCTTATTAGGTCATCCAATGTTTTTTTATAGTATTTATATGATTTGATACAACTGCTTTCCATTGCGCTATTTGTAGGCAATCCAAAAACTGCCTTCCATTGTAATTGATTATTCAATTCCACAATCCATGTATATAATGAAGTATGCATCGGCGTTACTATTTCTGTTGTTTCATGTATAAAGTCGAACCATTGTTTTGTATATTTATATCCGTTTTTTGTTTCCACTTGTAGCAGAATTTAATTTATCATTTCAAAACATTATGAGGCATCTTGCATTATTAGTCCAACTTCTGAAAAATACTCTTTGAATTTTGCAGAGTCATTTCCTATGTAAAAAAATACCTGGCCGTACATTGGATCACTTATTTCTTCGCCATTATAAAATTTGATTCTGCCTTTTGTAAAACACATGACAGTTGATATTTGAGCCAATTTATGGAACCAAGTTGTATCGGTGTTGTTGTTTGTTAAGACAATGGCCTGTTTTATATGGCCTGCTTTATATTCTTCGATTATTTTATCTGTAAATGCTTTGATTTTTGTACAGGAATAAGGGGGGTTCAAAAATATATTCCCGATCCAATTCTTATCGAGGCCATTGTCATTAACAGTATAGTATTGTTTTGCCTTAACAATTTGTTGTGCTGCATCACTGCTTGCAGGATCAATGTCTATGCTACCCATTACATTACGGGACTTCTCTACATATTCAGCAGGCGTAAACCATTCATTGTCCCCAGTAAAGCATTTGGACATGATTATCTTCCCATTAATTTGTTGATGAACCTCGTTTATACTAAGATCCCCGATTCGTAAATATTGCTTAATTTCATCAGTTGCTTTTGCTTCGATCTTTTTTACCTTGTCAATAGTATCATGCGAAACTCCAGCTATCTTTGATAATACATCTCTTGTTGTACCCTGTGCAGAAATCTGCATAGGGTCTATTTCCTTACCGGATAACATTCTATCTTTTGCCTTCTGACTGTAAATATCCTCAAGTTTCAAGGCCAGTTCTGCCCGCTGATAGTTATTTAAGTTCCTTCTACCGAACTGGTTAAATATGATCCATTCTTTTGCCTCCTGGACGTTATTAAAGCACTTTTGAGCCGTTTTAAACCCTATCCCGTACCTCTGGCATATTTCATACCTATTGTGGCCGTCAACAAGAATTTCGCCCCATAGCATTAAAGCATCCCGGCATCCTTCTGATTTGATGCTATTTTCAAGTATATCATATTCATCTATTGTCAATGAAGGTATCAGACTCCTTAATTCTGGCAAGGTGTTAATCTTTGTTGCTGTTATGGTGTCTAATTCGCTCATATCTATAAAACATCAAAGGGTAAAACAGTTTTCACAATCTTTTCAGGCTCCTGATTCACGATTCCTTTATAAGCAACCCGCCGCCGCTTCTTATTAATTCGAATCTTTGGCATTCGATAATGCGTTGTATAGTCAAATGTCTTCCCCTCAAAAAATTCACCTTTGCTGTTTAAGTTGCTCATGATTACCTCCCTGTTGTTTCCAGTCGGTTTCCAATATTTTCACTTTTTAATTTCATCTGTTTCATTTACTGTTTGTTACATCAAATTTTATAGCGGACAAACAGCTATATGTTACTTTTTATTGCTGCCAGCAATTCACTCTTTAAATAATAAATTCGGCCTGACAATTTGTGTCCCCTTATGATTCCTTTCTTTCGCCATGCGATCAGGGTTTGACGGCTTTTACCGAGAAATTCAATAGCTTCCGGCTGAGAAATAGGTCGCTCCAGCTCCTGTTTCTTTGGAGGGTCCGGTTTCGAAATAAGATTTGCATTTCTCAGGCAATCATTAAAAATCGCTCTGATCTCGTCGGGTGTTGTTACAATTAGTTCCATACCTTCGTGCATTGTATTCACAAAGATTCAGAAATAAATTTGATATAATTACTTGAATTTCAGTAAAATAGGGTACGCAAAGGTACGTTTCGGACTATGCGGACGTGTTATGTATTTGAATATTAGGTATCTGTTTATTGCGAGCTGAAACACGATTTTTACCATTTGGTCTCATGACCTTATCAATATATTTAAATTTTCGCTTTCCTCCTTTAAATAAAAAGGATTTTTCTATATAGGAGCAATAGAATTTCTTAGAATTTTTTATAAATCCCTGGTCTATGAGATCTGCAATGACACTAATAAAAATATTAGCATGGACGTTTATAATAATCGGTTTTTTAGGAGGCACACCAACAAACCAATTATGAATATCTTTACGATAACCATAATAGTAACTTTCATCAAAAAATTTCCAACTTTGTAACTCGCTAATTAATCCCGAAATATTAAATCCTTCAATTTGTATAAACTTTTCATCTTTCCCCGGCCTGTTTTCTTTAATAATCTTCTTACATAATTCCAGATATGCTTCAACTTTCTTTCTTAAATAACGATTTGGAACTTCAGAAAGATTCAGAAATGATAATTCAAAATTTGCCTGTTCAATTTCAAAGTTTTCGGGGAACTGCAAACCCCCGGTAAGTAGTTCTTTCCAGTATATCATACGTTCCTTATGAGTTGAAGCCCTGAACGAAATTTTTTTGTCTGGATTATAAATAAATTTTCCGTCTATTTTCCCCTCCGTAATATCCTTTGAAATAATTATATCATTTGCATCACGGTTATCAAAACCTTGGCGAACATAATTCCTTTTTATAAATAATTCGATTAATGTCTGTTCGTCATAATTATCCGGCAAATCCCGAAAGTCTTTATATTTATCTTCTGTTTTCATCCTGCTTTCTCCTTTACGATGGTCAATGCTTCTGTAATACTTTTCGTTTTGCTTATTGCATCCCTCCGGGCTTTCCGATCTTTGTTAATGTATTTTTGCAGCGTTTTTAAATCTGAATGTCCGGTAATTTCAAGTACATGGGTAACGTTCATATTGTAGTTATTCAGCAAAATTGAAACACACGTTTTTCGAGCCGTATGGCTTCCCAAATATTCATGCTTTGGCTTTGATATTTCTATTTCTTTATCGCCTACATAGCGCCGTATTTTTACCTGAGTATCAATCCCGGCAATCCTTGCAGCATCCTTCAGGTATAAGTTAAATTTTTGAAGGCTTATCTTTGGCAACTGATAATCGTATTTTTTCAGTATATCCAGCGCTGGGGCTGCATATCCTATCAGGTCAATCTCAGTTTCTTTTTTTGTTTTATAAGCATTGAAACTCCAAATGTCGTCATGTATTTCCAGTTTGTCGAGCCGTTCAATATCGCTCCAGCGTTGTCCGGTATATGCACCAAAACAAAACAGATCCCGAACACGGTCTAAAGTCGGCCTGTCTGAAAAATCAAAAGTGTAAAAATGCTTTAGTTCCTGCAATGTCAGGGTAACAATATCATGGCCTTGTTTTTTCCGCTTTCTGTTTGCTTTTGTAAAATTGGAAAATTCTTTATAGGTATCATTAAGGTTGTAATTTCGCTCCTCAGACCACTTACAAAATGTTTTAAGGCATTCAATATACTTCCCTATGGTATCATTCAATAATCCATACTGAAAGCCCTCAGGCCGTGTTTTCTGCCGTCCTCTTGGTGCCTGGTTCCTTAAATACTTAGTGAAAGCATCTTTAAAGGCGTGGTCAATAGTGCTGAATGATAAAGTTTCATATTTCTTGTTAACCTTTCCGAGTTCCTGCAAACTCTTTTTTAGAGTAATAAATTTTTTGATTGTACCGGGTGCAACTTCTCCCTCCATTGATAAAATGAACTCATCCAATACCTGAATAAAATCTTTATCATTATTCAAAAAAGGGATTTCTTTTCCTTTGCCATATTGTTTCAATAACTCAGCAACTTTAGAGAATGGCAGATCCGGAAAATCCTTAATAATATTCTGATACTTCAATAAAATTTCATCTTTTAGTTCCAGAAGTTTCTTGTTAAACTCCGGGGCTCCTGCAAGCTTATCTTTTTTCAGTTGTTTACTAAAATCCCATTGGTTCGGATAAATAACATGTTCGGTCTTAATTTTAATAATACGTATCCGATCGATGATTAAGAAACAATATAAGCGGGTTTCATACGGATTAAGTTTTTTGCCTGTTTTCGTGCCGTTTAAGCCATTTTGTCCCTGGGGGTCGTGTTCTGCCTTGTCCTTTTTGGGGACTGGCTTATACGGTGCCTGCAATAGTAATTTTGTTGTCGCCATTTCAATTAGATTTAATAAATAAATGCCTCGGATTTGTGAAGGTCACAGGGACCTCCCAGGTCATTACTGATCCCGGAATCCGAAGCATTAATATTTTTTCCCGGTGTTTTCACAATGCAAATATAAGCAATTGGAAACATATTGGAAACATTTACCGCTTATTTATTAACAATTCTTTACTTTTGTTTACACTCAATATTCATAACATACTGATATTTCAATATTTTAAGTAATTTTCTGTAAAGTATGAATATAGAACAATCAAGGTATTTTTAGCGCTCCCTCCGCTACAAAGAAAAAGCTCTGGTGCGAAAGCACCGGGGTTTTTTATTGGAAATCCGTCAAAAGCTTGCTTTTGTAAGGATTGAACAATAAAAAATGCCGCAGATGCCGAAGGCGGATGCAGGGCTTTTTCTTTGGGCTGTAATCCTCTATTTTTTGCCCCCAAACCCCCTAAAGGGGGCTTAAATCTATCATATATAATTACTTAATGTCATGACTAAATAGTCCAAAAGATAGCGTTGCGTGGCTTTTTCTTTGGGCTGTTTCCCAATGAGGATCATGCCCTCAGTGAATACTTTATTACCAGATCTTCTCACCGGCCCCAGATACCTGTCCAGCCTGGCCAGGGTTTCCTTGATGTATTCAGCCCTTGACTGCAAAAGCCGGACGACTTGCCTTTTCCATTTTACTTATATATACCTTTGACTCCAATGAATAAAGTATTGATGAAATTGAATTTTTGCAGTCTTAGCAGTGGAAGTAGTGGAAATTGTTATTACATAGGTAATGAGTTTCATGGTATATTGATCGATGCCGGAATTTCAGCCACTGCGATTCGTAAATTCCTGAAGGATATGGATATATCCATGCAGACTATTATGGGTGTACTGGTAACACACAATCATATAGATCATGTCAGAGGATTGGAAGTTCTTACAAGAAAAGACAATCTTCCTGCATTCACTACCTTTAAAATTTGGAAAAGTATTCTCACTTCGCAAAAGAAAATAACTCAAGACTGTATCCGCGAAATTCCATTACAGCAAAAATTCCATCTGGCAGGTTTTGATATAGAAGCATTCCCGGTTTGTCATGATGCTCCTGAAACCATAGGGTTCCACATTTGTGCCGGAGGTAAAAAAATAACAATTGCCACCGACCTTGGACATATATGCCAAACGGCTGCACCTTATATTCAGGCAGCTAACTTGCTTGTTATAGAGTCAAATTACGATGAACAGATGCTGGTGAATGGCAAATATCCTCATTTCTTAAAAGCAAGGATACAATCAGACCATGGACATTTAGGGAATCATCAAACCTCGGCTTTCCTGGCAGATATTATTAGTGACAATCTCAGCAATATTTGTCTTGCCCATCTGAGTAAAAATAATAATACCCCCGAAATTGTTCTTCAGACCCTGCAGCAGAACTTCCTGGAGAGGGGTATTATTCTAAACGGTCATCCGCAAATATCAATTCTGAATCGTAATATGCCATCTAATATGATAAGATTGATTGAATAGACTAATTGTTTATAAAACCTCTCCTATATTTATAATTCTATTCATGTTTTTAAGACAAATTACCTTTCTAAAGTTTTAACTCTTTACAAAATATTGTATCTTAAAAACTTATTTTGTTTAATAATTATTCCTAAAACCAAAAATGATGAAGAAATTTGTACTTCAACTCTCCTTATTTTTAAGCATATTACTTTTTTCTTGTTCATCTGATAATATAAAAGATGGATCCGTATTGAACCGCAATCTACCTTTAGATAGCGATTGGAAATTTCTGCGCGACAGTGTGGCCGGAGCAGAAAACCCATCTTTTGACGACTCCGGCTGGCGAAACATCGATCTGCCTCATGATTGGAGTATTGAGAATTTTGCTGATAACGATAATGAAGATCATATCGGTCCTTTTACCAAAACCAGCGAAGGAGGCAGTTCCACAGGTCAGGTTAAAGGAGGTACTGCATGGTACAGAAAACATTTCATAGCAGATAAGACTTATAGTAAGAAACAGGTTTCCCTTTGCTTCGACGGTGTTTATATGATTTCAAGCGTGTGGGTTAACGGGAAAAAGGCAGGGGATCATTATTACGGTTATACTCCATTTTCATATGATATTACTGATTATCTTTCCCCGGGAAAGGATAATGTAATTGCTGTTGAGGTAAAGAACCCGGGAAGAAACAGTCGCTGGTACAGCGGATCAGGTATCTACCGTCATGTCTGGCTTACAGTTACAAATCCTTTGAGAGTGGCCGAAAACGGTCTTTTTGTTACTACAGATTTAACTTCAAAGGATTCAGCAAAGATTCATATTTCAGTACAGCTGAAAAACAGTGGCTCTGAAAACATAGAGGCCAGTCTGGTTACTTTTATCAGTGATTCAGATGCCAGTGTAATTGATAAGACTGAGAAACCTGTAAAGATAGGGTCAGATGGTACACTTTCGATTGACCAGACGCTGACAATTTCTCAACCATCTCTCTGGTCAGTCGATAATCCTTCGCGATCGCAACCACCCAGGCGTTATTGCATGGAGTATCGGAAATGAAATTTATGAACGCGCAGACACCTCCGGACAGCGTATTGCCCACCAGTTGATAAACGTGGTTAAGTCCCTTGATAATACCCGGCCCGTAACTGCAGCAGTTTGCTTCTTCTGGGAACATCCGGGAATGGAATGGTCCGCTTCTGAAGCGGCTTTTGCCAGCCTTGACGTGGGAGGATATAATTACGTATGGAGAGAGTATGAAAACGATCATAAAAAATACCCCGATAGAATAATGGCAGGTACGGAGTCTTTCCCGATTGAAGCATTTGAAAACTGGCAGCAGGTGGAAAAATATCCATGGGTAATAGGTGATTTTGTATGGACCGGAATGGATTATCTTGGAGAGTCGGGTATTGGACATGCATATTATGACAAAAAAAATCCCGGATTCATTATGCCCTGGCCATGATATAACGCATGGTGCGGGGATATTGATATCATCGGGCAGAAAAAAGCTCAATCCTTTTTCAGGGATGTAGTATGGAACAGGAGTAAGCTGGAGATGGCTGTCCATGCTCCCCTTCCCAATGGTAAAACAGAGGGTACATCTCTCTGGGGATGGCCTCAGGAATACCAGAGATGGACCTGGCCCGGAGAGGAAGAAAATAGTTTGCAGGTTTCTTTATATTCGAGTTGTCAGGAAGTCCGTCTGGAGCTAAATGGTAAGGTGATAGGACAAAAGAAAACATCTGACAATACCCGTCTGACTGCCAAATTTGATGTACCATACTCTGCAGGCGAATTAAAAGCTGTTGGGTTGATTGACGGGAAAGAGGTTGCGACTAAGCTACTCAAAACTGCAGGAAAACCAGCTTCCCTGGGATTAATATCTGACAGGATCAAGATAAATGCTGATCGAAATGATCTGGCTTATGTTACAGTTGAAGTAAGGGACAAAGACGGGAACCTTGTACCTGATTCAGACATCCATGTTAAATTCACTGTCACAGGTGATGGAGAATTACTGGCCTCAGGAAACGCTGCACCCGATGATATGAAAAGCTTTCGCAAACCTGAATGTAAGACATATAACGGGAAGTGCCTTGCTATTATCAGACCGTTTACAAAAGCAGGTTCAATAATCGTGACTGCTGAGTCAGAAGGCATTCCTGCTGCTGTAGTCGAGATAACAACGCAGTAGGCATAATGACCTGATTCATTTAGTTGAAATAGCCAGAGAAGCTTCCTTCAATCCTTCAGCAGTAGCCCTGACGCTGATTTTTCCCGGAGTTATTTCAGGACGAATTATAGCCAGACATATTCCCTGATATGCTTTTTTCTTTGGCAGTTGAAAGCTTGACATATCTCTGGGATTACCACTTCCTACCCCTGCTACCTTTCCATTGCCAGTTACCTCAAAGTTTACCATTATATCATCTGCATCAGGTACAATATTACCTTTGGAATCGATTATCTCAGCCCTCACATATGATAGATCATTCCTGTCTGCTCTGATACTTGTTCTGTCAGCAACCAGCCTTATTGCCAAAGGTTTACCTGTTGTTTCCAGAGTCTGTGATGCAGTCTCCCTGCCATTATCATAACAACGTGCAACAAGTGTTCCCGCCTCAAATAGGACCTCGAAAGTAGCTGTAATGGACTTTCCCTGATCCACATTCTGATTACCAATAATCTTACCATTCAGCTCAATTTTAACCTGCTGAGAGCGGGTGTAAACATGTATCTGGAGTTTTTTACCTTCCTGTCCCGGCCAGTTCCAGCTTTTAAGCTCATCGGGAAATCCCCACGGGCTTGTAACCTCTTTTTTCCCTTCCGGTATCGGACGGTGCACGAACATTTCAATTTTGCTTTTACCCCAAACAACATGCTGATAATATGAAGGTACTTTTCTGTTTCCAATAAGGTCAATATCACCCTGGTAATTGTTAAATAAAGGCCAGGTATCCCGTCTGAAGAATCCCATTTCCGGCATATCTGGTGGAGGCCCGGGTGCATTAGTTGCCGGAGGTCCCTGCTGGTTTCGGACTGCTGGACCTGTAATGTCCTTTAGCAAAGGCGCCCCAACCCCTGCCTCACCAATGTTATCTGTCGCAGTCCAGACAAAATACCCTATAACGTATGGATGCTTCTTAACCATTTCATAGTTTTCCAATGCTAAGGGAGGATTCGTTTCAGTCCCAACCATTACACGTTCAGGATATTTAATATGATCTTCTTCATACCGGATGAATCCCTGATAATAAGGCGAAATAAAAGATAAAAACCCAAAAGAATAAGGAAGCTGCCAATAAAAACACCTCTCATATTATAACCAATACTGTCTCCAAAATCTATTTTTTGCGGTTTTGCAGGGTCATACCAGATCATTACTTTCTCTCCCTCCGATATACTGCTGCGTTTTTGTGCTTTTGCAGTCGCTTCACTCCCGTCAGGAGTATTAAAAGAAACCGTAACTTCATATGTAGTAGAGCCTTTGGAACTGCTTCTTCTCTTTGAAGTAAGGACTGTACTCTCAGTTGAAACTCCATGTTTCTTAAGTTTGACAGACTTGAGGACACTCGGTAAAGCAAGAGCTAAAATCAATGATCACACTAATATCAGGATCAAAAACAGCATTTTTTGTTTCATGGTCTTTGTTATTTTGGTTAAGTCCGGTATTTACCACCAAATTAAATAAATTTCTCAAAATATAATGTTATAGTGAAAAGAATAGACTAAAAAAAATATGGTATGGAATCCGCCAGTTATAGACTTACAATTGTATTGGTGGATTTAAAATGTTTATTGAGTATCGGTTATCATAAATAATGTGTAAAATGAGAAAATCAATTTTTATTAACTATCCTGCTAAATGAATTTGAGATTATTATTGATAACCGATACTCAATTTATAATAAATAAGGAATTATGGCTTTCCTCTCCTTGCTGTATTCGGGAAATTCCTTGATGTACCATCGGTGATGATCAAGAGTTCGTGTTGTAAGATTTATTAAAGTCCAGATTAAAAAAGAGAGAGCAGGAAGATTAAAAGCTACAAGTGCAAACCCTGTCCACGAAATAATTTCACCAAGAAAATTAGGGCAGGAAACATATTTAAAAAGTCCGCTATAAGGGATTTTGTAACCATTACCTGATACTGACCTGAGTTTAATAAGTATAGAATCATGATATTTGTTAATTACAAAGCCCGTTAAAAATAAAATTACACCTATAGTCAAGCGAAAATCAATTAATAAACCCGATCTGTATTCTATTGCAAAATGTACAAACCAGTAGCCATTCAAAAACCCATTCATGATATTAAATATGAAAGCAAACAGTGCAATTATAACCGGTATTTTCTTTCTGACTGTCCTTATCTGCAGCGGGTAAATAAGGACACGGTGAGTATAATGTAATCCCCAGAGCAAGGCAGGTAGCAGAATAAGCATGTTGAACAGATTTGCTTTAAAACCCAGGAAATATCCAAAAATGACCAAAGCAGGCAACTCCATTAAAAACCATCCCAGCCTGTTGTTAATCATTGGCCCCCAGTTTTTATTCGAATGTCTTCCATAGGGTTGAGTGGCTTTTAATAATATTGGAAATAATATAGCCGCAACAGCGATCCAGATCCAGCAAATCATATTAAATATTTCGTGCGATATCATATCAGTTTATAAAATTGTTTCCCCTGTACCAGTTAAATGTGTCTATTAGTGTTTGTTCCAGTGGACGAGGTTCATACCCCATATCTTTTCTGGCTTTTGCATTTGAAATATTTACCGGGGAATTGACCAGAATGTCAAGAGACTGATATGTATATAAAGGCTCCTTTTTTGTAACTGACGAGTAAATCTGAAAAAACGGACATGCCAGACGTGCCAGGGAAACCGGAACAATAACGGGAATTTTATTCCCCGATATTTTACTAATCATGGCAGATAACTCCTGGAGAGTGCAGAACTCCCCGGAAAGGATATATCTCTCCCCTTTGTTTCCCGATTCAATTGCCTGTATTGAAGCTGACACCACATCACGTACATCAACCCAGTTGTATCCGCCGGATACCAGAAAGGGTAATTTATTCTGATAAATTTTAAGAAGTGCCTGGCCCAGCAGAGAGCCTCTGCTATCAAACGGACCAATTACAGCAGTAGGATTTATAATTACAGCATTCAGCCCTTCCTTCACCGCTTTCATCACCTCCCTTTCTCCTTCAGCTTTGGTAAACTCATATATAGTTTTGTCTGATTCAACCAGTGATCTGCTTTCGTCCAGTATCATATCTGAGGGTTCAGTCTGAAAAGCATGAATACTGCTAAAGTGAATGAATTTTTTTGCCCCTGCGTAATTAGCTGCTTTTATCATGGCTCCCTGTTTTTTCAGTTCCCGTACAAGGCAATTTCCGATATGTCCACTGGCTCCGGTAACAGCAACTTTCATAACAAAATGTGTAAAATCCAGGGTTATAAAGCTATACTTTTTAGAGAAATAAGCAAGAGAGATGTAAATCATACGGATTTTTTAAAAGGGGGGAATGTTGTGTTTGCCTCATCCACAGCGGTTCTAAAAATAGTTCGCTGCCAGGCAGCTGAAATCAATATTAGCTAAGCACTTCAAGGCCACACGCCGCATACCGAGCGTCGAGCGTCGTGAGTCAGTCCAATATGGTTAAAATACTAAAGAGCTTTTAATATGTGGTCTTTCATCAGGTTATATGCCGATACACTTCCACTGCCATCATAATTACCACTATTAATTACAACGATCATTTCGAGTCCGGGGATAATAAACATATACTGGTCTCCCCATCCTGCAGCAAAAAAACATTTATAAGATACCCCATTCACAATATAATTCATGATCCACCAATAGTATCCATATGATGTATCCGGAAAAATCGCATGTGTAACTATATACTCTTCCTGGGATGCAGCGATCCACTCTGGTGTGATTATCTGATTGCCTTCCCACATTCCCTCATTTAAAAACAGCAGCCCTATCTTGGAGAGTTCCCGGGCTTTAAAACTGAGACCACCGGAAGCAAATACAAGACCACTGTTTAAAGCGCTCCACACCCCTCCCACAGATCTTAAAGGATCAAATAGTTTAGCATTGGCATAATCCAGAAATTTCATCCCTGTCGCCTTCTCAACGATAGCGGCAAGAACATTTACAGCGCCGCTGTTATAAAAGAATTGTGTGCCGGGTGTGGAAGTCAGTTCTTTTGAAAGAATAAACTTTATGGGATCATCTTCCGAAAATAGCCGTGTTACATCATTTCTTGAATCACCATAAGGATAGGAATTCTCATCAAATGTCAGTCCGCAGGTCATTGTGAGCAAATGGGCAATAGTAATATCTGCCTTCCCGCCGGTAAGGATTGCGGTATACTCAGGAAAGTAATCAATGACCTTTTTGTTTAAATCATCTATATATCCCTCTTTAACTGCTATCCCGAATATAACTGAGGTAACACTCTTTGATACAGATGCCATAAAATGATCTGTATCTTTATTATATTCCATTACAGCACCATTACGTCCGGGTGCATTCATATCCAATGCATAGCCTTCAAAATACTCTTCGAATACCAGTTTGTTATCTTTAATAATTAAGATGTTATGGATTTTATGTCCATCCTTTGAATTCAGGTAGTTCATCATTTCTATAACCGGGAGTGAATCCATCCCTACGCTGTTCAATGACGCAGTTTCTATTCCGTCATCATAACTTTGTGGAGTATTATACAAATAATCAGGGATTTCACTATGTTTCTTACATCCTGGCAGGACAAGGAGTAAAAGAACTAATATTAATAGCGTTTTCTGACTTCGGACTTCGGACTTCCTGTTAAATTCTTCATAATAAATTTCAATTCTTAATCTCTCTGTTCAGATAGTAAATTTACAAAATTTATGGTATTTTAAAAATAAACGTGCAACGCTAACCCGAAGGAATGGCACAAAGGAAAAAGAGGGCGTCAGGCGTCAGGAAGAAGACAATGCTTTGCCAGTCATAGCTGACCAAAGGACAGCGGAGGCTGGGCGCAATGATGGTACAATATAACGACATAACAACATAACAACATAACAGCATAACACAGTAATAGGCGCCGGGCTCCCGATACTACTTATGGTTATCCTTATAAACTGACACAAACCATAGTACTCCAATTCCAATAAAGAATATTCCTAAACCACCCATGAGATAAAACAACAATTTAGTTGCCAATAACGCATTTTCCATATCATCCTCCTTTTAATTAAGTTAAGTATATTTAAAGATTACTTTCCCCCCGTGCATATTCAACTTCCCCGAAAACTCCATTCCTGGGGTATAGCTTTCATTGGTTTATTCATTTATCAACTCAGTTTATATCATTTAAATCTGTTTAGCAGAGGCTGAATCCATTATAGATACATTGAACACTTTAGCTATTAGCCATATTCCTAAAACAAGCTCATTAAGAAGCATTGGCAGACCCAGAAATACACCAAAATTCTTCCTTGCAGTAGTTGTGATTTCATCCCTGTTAGATTTTTCGGATTAACAATTTATACCTTTTTTATTGAACTGCCGGTAAAACATATTTTTCAATTATCTCAAAAAGAGATGATTTAGCTGAATAATTTCCACCGGTAAAGACTACCACCATATCAAGCTCAGGAAAAACCATAATTGCCTGACCGCCCCAGCCATCAGCTCTAAAAATTTGTATTTCGTCACCTGCATGGGAAAGTACACTTGTCCACCATGAATAGGCGTAACCACTTTCCCCTGAATCCTCAAGGGGGGGTTTAATTCCGACATTATTGTTATAAGATTTTGAACTCTTTTCAACCCATTCTGAAGAAATAATTCTTGTCCCATTCCAGACTCCGTCATTTAGATAGGTTACACCTAATTTTAACATATCTCTTGGGGTAAGCTTCAGGGATCCTGCAGCGTCATACATTCCATTTTCATATTGCGTCCATTGCGTGCTGTCAATACCAAGTGGTTGAAACAAATACTTCATTGAAAATTCATCAATATTCATATTGGTGGCATTTCTCAGGATCTCAGCCAGAATAACCATGCCTCCTCCATTATAGGTGAATAGTTGACCCGGTTCTTTCCACCATGGTCTTTCCAGAACACATTTTACCGGATCTTCACATTCAAAATATAGTCTGTCAATATCATTTGCTGAGGTACCATGTGCAGCTCCCCACTCATCCCAGGCTAAACCAGAGGTCATTGTAAGCAGATGTTCGATGGTAATATACTCTCTGTTGTCTGTTTTCAGGTACTGATGATCAGGCAAGTAGTCAAATATTGATTGATGGACATCAGCTATAAAGCCTTGATAAACAGCAATCCCAATGCAAGCCGATGTAAAACTTTTGGTACATGACATAGTAGAATGGAACATATCCCTGTTCCAGTTAACCAGTTCGCCTCTGTAGCCCTGTGCATCCCACTGGTATTTATGCCCCGAGAAGTACTCTTCCAGTACAAGTTTGTCGTTTTTGTAAATAAGCATGGAATGTAGCTCTTTATATTTACCACGACATATTCTCCCTACAGCTTTTGCGATCAGATTTGAATCCATATTTACCTCCTTTAAAGAGCCAACCTGAATTCCATCATTAATATTCGCCGGAGAGTAATAGGTCCATTGACATGAGATATTTTTTGCACAACCGAAAAATATTAATGAGAGGACAAAAAACAGCAGGATTGATTTTTTCAATTCAAAAAATTTGCAGTTATTCATTTTCCTGATTTTTGGTTGATTATTAAGTCTCATTTTTCCTTAATCCAAATAATGGCCTTAAAAAACTTACTCTTTTGATAAAGAATTCATAAGTTACAAAACATCCTGCAATTGTAAAAATTACAACTGAGATAAATCTCACTCCAGCCGGAATATTCAATGGCATTATCAGCAGGGAAGCAAGGTACAGAAAGATCATATGTATAATATAGACCGGGTATGCAGCCTGGCTTAAATAGGTTAAAGTTCTACTTGGACGATTAAGGTATTTGTATGCAAAACCAAACAGTGAAAATATCCAGAAGTTAGATTCAATAGATTTGAGAATGTTGGGCGCCTGCAGCTGGAATTCATAGTAACGAAATACAAATAGTATGATAGCTACAGATAAATAAAGCCATCTCCATTTGAGTACTGTCTGCCAGAAATCATCACCACTGTAAACCATTAAGAATCCAAACAGAAATGCAAGCAACCCAAGCAAAAACCCATGCAGTGTCATTGAATAGGTCTCGTAAGTTGCCGGATAACCTTAAGATCCCCTGTTACAGTAGCGGTATGGATGCCCATAGCCGGAGGCTGAGGTCTTGTTTGTGTGACAGATGACCCATTCTCGCTACTTACTTTCCCCTGCTTGTCGCTACAAGAGACAAACATGAGACTGGTACTGATCAGGATTGCTGCAATACCTGTTTTAATTAAAAGATTGATTCGAGTTTTCATAATTAATTTATTTAAAATTTGACATCTATTTGACAATGTAAAGGTCCGGCAAACCGTGATGCAGAACATATCATCAATGCTTCTAACTTTATCAAGTTTGGTGATGCAGTTGTAATTATGACGCAGGAGTATAAACTATGACGCATGTGCCCCGGAATGATAAATGAGAAAGATTCCTGACAGGTTTTTTGTTTATCCGGTGCGATGGTTGTATTTTTAAAAATGGGACTCAAGGAGGAATCTGAAAGGATCTTCAGTGAATATAAAGAATATGCTGATAACGATAAATCTATTTATAAGCATCTGAGTTTGGCCTGCTATTATTCCTTTAAGGGTGAAACTGATCGGGCTATGGAAAATATCAGGTTGTTTTCGGAGCAGAACAATTATCATTACTGGACTGTGGTTTTTCTTAAAATTGATCCATTAATCGATAATATTAAAGATCTTCCTGAATTCAAGAAGATTTTTAATGATATAGAAGCCAAATTCTGGAATAGTCATAACCATCTAAAGGCATTACTTGCGAAAGAAAAATTAATATAATAAACCTGGCGCATGACCGCCAGCCTTCTCAGCCAATTGGCGGATCCGGATGACAAATCAAACGAAGCATGAAATCAGAAGTCTTAAGAAGTGCAAGACCGCAAGCCGTAAAAAGGCGACTTACTGCAGGCAAGATTGGATGAGTATAATACTTCTTGTTACTCCGTGTTGACTCAGTGTAACTCCGTGGTTAAAACAACCAGACGAAGAACATTTTAATAATGAATTTAATCTTCTAACCACCTGTCGCCTGCTTTGGCCACCGTAGCTTTAGCAAAGGTGGCACGCCTGTCGCCGTAAATATTGGAGATTTATAAAATATTTGCTACCTCTGTGTTTGAGTGATTCCTTATTTTTAAGACCATAATCATGGATAACTATCTGAAAAATTTAATCGCAGAGGGTGAAAATCAAAAGCTTGATTTTAAGTACTGCGTTTCGGATAGCAGAAAGATAGCCAGAACATTAACAGCATTTGCAAATAGAGATGGAGGCAGGTTACTTATAGGGGTAAGGGATAATGGCAGTATAGCAGGAATTAAATCGGATGAAGAGTTATATATGGTAGATACTGCTGCGCACCTCTTTTGCAGGCCTGAAATTTCTTATACCATAAAGCAACATACTACTGGTGGAAAGACCATTCTTGAGGTTGAGGTCAAGAGAGGAGACAAAAGGCCATACCAGTCAAAAGATGAAAACGGAAAGTGGCTGACATACTTCAGAAACCATGATCAGAACCTTGTAGCAAACAGGGTATTGCTCCAGGTCTGGCGAAAAAAGGAGAAGCCCTTGGGCGTGATGGTAAAATTTGGAGAGGCTGAAAATTCCCTTATGGATTATCTGAAAGAGAACGGATCAATCACCCTTTCAAAATTCAGAAAAATTGCCCGCATTAAGGCTTACAGAGCCGAATCGATACTTGCCAACCTCATTATTTTTAAAGTCCTGATAATGAATTCCTCAGAAAAGGGATTTACGTACGAGCTCAATCCGGAGGAAAGGGTTATTGGGTGATGGGGAGAGTGGGAAAATATAGACTCCGTGAACCCTCCGTGTTCTCCGTGTAACTCCGTGGTTAAGAAACAACCAGCAACAAGCAACCAGCAACAAGCATCTTTCAGACCCTAAAAACAACCTTCTCCCCTGGCCTGCCTGATGTTTGCTTATGAATTGCAAAGACGATTTGAAAGCACACTAATGAAAACAATTTCAGTTGCTGCACATCCGGGAGTAAGCATTACGGAACTGGTAAGACATTACCCAAAGTGGCTAATGTTTGTTTCAAGTCCATTATTCCCTTTATTTTCACACTCACAAGAAAAAGGAGCATTACCAGTTTTGTACGCTGCACCAAGGACTGATGTTCGTGGCGGGGACTATTTTGGTCCTCAGGGGCGATCAGAAATGACTGGAAAACCAGGGAAAGCAGAATCGACAGCTCTTTCCCATAATGAAGATATTGCAAAACAGCTTTGGGAAGTTTCGGAGAAGCTGAAAAACGCTATGATGATTTTAAAAAATGGACAGCAGAATATCAGTTGAACTGGAAAGCTATTGGGATAGATATTGAACCTGATATGAATGATGCCAAATTAGCCCTTTCACATCCCTGGAAATTTGGTTGGAAAGTATATAAAAGACTCTATGATAATAAATCACTCAGAGAAGGAAAAGACATTTACCAGAAGCTTGTCTACCGGATGAAAGTTGATGGATACACAGTTGAATCTTATCTTATTTCATTGATCTACGAAGAAAGAGCAATGAAAACTTCCTCTTTCCAAAAGCTCCTCGGGATTGTTGATATTGATACAGACATAGAAATTCCTATGCTCTATACAAGTGCCATGGGTAATCCGGGGATTATCCCTTTAAATTGCCATGATGGGCAACCTGTTGCCCTGGGCAGCACAGGCGGCGGAGTAAAAATTGAGGGGATTGAACTTGCATCGCTAACCTGGGAAGAACTGGAAAGGGACATCCTTATAGCTTCAAAACTTACTGATGAAATTCATATATTTTGCCTGGAGACATCAGTACAAAAAGGATATTTGGATTCTATCAGAAGTCTTGATTTCACTCAGGAATCTCCGGATATTAGTTTAGAAATCGAAAAACAGAGAAAAATGAATGGAACAATCCATTTTATTCTATTTATCTTGAACTATCCGTTCCTGTTAACTGTTATTATACTTTCACTCATTACAGTGATTATATTTGCAATCTATAAGCTATTCCTTTTCATCATGAGATCATTAATCAGGAAGAATTGATTTTTCAAAACGAAATACTTTTCTTTTACTGGTCTATATTTTAATTCTATTATACAGGCACCTGGTATGAGATAGCACGACTGCCCAATTCTTTTGAAAGAAAACTAAAGTGTACATCAGCTACATACACACTTCGTGATGATGGCAAAATTACAGTCCTTAATAAAGGAAATCTAATATCTGATCCTCAAAGATCCAAATCAGCATAAGGGCTTGCATGGGTTCCTGATAAAAATTACCCGCAAAATGAGATTTTCAGCCCGTAATTATAACTCTGAAATAGCTAATTTTACATTCAAACTATAAAACTAAACATGAAAATATCAACTATCTCCCTAATCCTCTGTTTGATTTTAAGTTGCTCTACTAAAACCAAAAATGACAGAAAAGGAGTAACTAATTCCCCCTGGGCAATTAAGTTAGCGGATGGTGTGATGCACCGATCCGACAGTATGATTTACTATTTAAGAGATATGCCTAAGTACGAATACGATTATGCCTTTCTTGGAACAGCAATTGACCGATTGGGAAGTACAGATAAAAAGTATTCTGCATACATGAAAGCATACATCGATTATTTTGTGCAGGAAGATGGTACTATTAACGGATATAATCTTTCAGATTACAACATCGACCGTATTCGTCCCGGATTAAATATGCTCGAATTGTACGCGCGCACCGGTAATGAAAAATATAAAAAAGCAATTGAAATACTGGTAAGCCAGATGGAAGCCCAGCCCCGCACAAATGCCGGGGGATTTTGGCATAAAAAAATATACCAGTATCAAATGTGGCTCGACGGACTTTATATGGCTTCTCCTTTTTTGGCGAGGTATGCGCACGATTTTAATCAGCCAAAATGGTTCGATGAAGTGACGTTTCAGATTCAGGAAGTTTACAAAGAAACCCTTGATGCAAAAACCGGACTGGTTTATCATGCCTGGGACGAAAGCCGCGAGCAGCGTTGGTGTAACCCTGAAACAGGGCAAAGCAAACATTTTTGGAGCCGCGGAACAGGCTGGTATATGATGGCAGTTGTTGATGTACTGGATTACTTACCTGAAAATCATCCGAAACGCCCTGCCCTGATTAAAATTTTAAACAATCTCAGTGATGCATTAATGAAAGTTCAGGATGAAAAAACCGGCTTATGGTACCAGGTGCTTAATAGGGGTGGAATAGAAGGCAATTATCTTGAAGCTTCGGGAACCGCTATGTTTATTTACACTTTTGCAAAAGGTGCAAAAAAGGGGTATCTCGATAAAAAATACCTCGATATTGCCGGTAAAGTATTTGAGAGCATGGTTAAAAACATGGTCAAAACCGGAGATGACGGATTGCCTGTGTTAACTAACACCTGTGGTGCATGTGGTCTGGGCGGGAATCCTTACCGCGAGGCAGATTACAATTACTATGTAAATGAAAAACAGATAGACAACGACCAAAAAGGTATTGCCCCGTTTATTCTTGCAGCTATTGAATTAAATAAATAACAATACGATGAAAAAACTATTTTTTTGTAAAAGTTAAAAACCAATCTCCTAAAATATTTTCGACAGTATATTTTTGGGCCTCATCTCCGGTTAACAGGTGTGACCAAATAACACGTTTTTCAGTTTTAGCACCAGCTCCGGAATTGTTGTATTCAGCATAATATGTATTTGATTCGGCTTCTGATTTACCCCAATTCTGCCAACCCTCAGGTCTTATATGTTCACCCATGAAGCAGTTTATAAAAACTGTTTTGGCATACAAACGCCATGGTCGGCCCAGATAAACTTTTTTTGCTTCCTCTTTTGCCAATAAGTTACATTCGAGAAAAACCAATCCGAAAACCTTTCCTTGCGGGGTACTTGCTGCTGTAATGAATGAATTGGTTTTGCTAATAATATCACAATTACTGAAAACGGCGGTTGCTGAGCCAAAAATAAAATCGGTTGTTCCTTCAATAGTGCAGCCACTAAAATAGTGATTGCTTTTTTCTCCATATAAGTAAACAGTGTCCTGGTTACCAAGTATCCGGCAGTTTTTAAAAACGCAACGGTCGCCTCCAACATGCAGTGCCACTGCCTGTCCAACTTTCCCTGCTGAATTTTCAATCGTCAGGTTTTCAGCATAAAAATCGTTCGCCTCAACCAAAAAGGTTGAAGTAAAAAAGGTGCTGTTGCGTCCGCGGTTAATTTTATCAAAATAGTCATCGAAAGTAATAATTGTTTTATCAACATCTTCTCCTATCAGCGATAACATGCTATTCCAAGAAGGGACTCTAACTTTTTCATGGTAAATGCCATTTTTAATGAATATGGTAATCCGTTTATCGGGAAATGCTTTAGTGGCATCAATGGCATCCTGGATTGTTGTATAAGCACCTGAACCGTCTTGTGCAACTATCATTTTATATTGAATATGGGTTTGTGCAGATGACGTTGAAAACAGAAATATCAACAAAAATTGAACAGCGATTCCTTTCATTTTTACAATTGCAAATACAATACTAACAATTCTTATTTTAATTCTTTTACAAACGGCAGATTTAGTTTTTTACATTCTTCCATGGCCAGCAGGACTACTTCCCTTGCCCCTTTTTCAGATAGGTGAGTATCATCTTTTCGACCTTCAGGAAATTTTCCGTCAGGTTCTAACCAAAGGTACATTGCTTTTGAGGGTTCATCGCCCAAACCAGTAACCCAATCTTCGGTAAGTTTTTGCAAATCGATGACTGGTACTTTCATTTCGGCAGCTACTTTTCTGGTGGCTATTGGATAGTCACCATAATCATGCTACTTTTCTTAAGGTGCATATTGTGATGGCTCGTTTCATTTTGTTTTTAGTTGTACTTCTCCTGCAGGAACATTTTCGCCAATAACCGTATTTTTAGTAAAATTCATTTTAGAGGAAGAAATCAATTCTATTTTTTCGCTGAATTCGCCATTAATAGAAACGGCAGCCGACGAAGTTGAATTGAATTCAATATCTTCCAGTTGCACATTTTTGCAATTAATGATGTCAAATACAGCTATATTTTTTATTACCATTTTAATATTTTTGATTTGAACTCCGTTTGCATCAACAACTGAAAATCCATTATCGGCTTCAACAATCAAATTACTAATTTCAACATTTTCAAGGTTCATTTCAGGCAAACCTTGCAGGAATACCGCCTTATGTGCCCCTTTTATAATTACATTTTTTATTGAAATATTTTTGAATTGTGGAGTCTCTTCTGTAACAGGTTCTGCCTGTGAAGTAAGTCTTGTTTCTCCTTCTTCAATCATTTCTGAAATCGATTGCCCACCATAATATAAGTTAAATGAAATGGCATTTGTAGGAATATTGGTCATACGGATACCGGAAATAAAGATATTTTCAACAATACCACCTCGTCCGCGGTTGCTTTTAAAACGCAACCCAACATCTGTTCCCAGAAAAGTGCAATTGGAAACGTGTATGTTTTTTACCCCGCCCGACATTTCGCTGCCAACGGTTACCCCGCCATGACCATGATAAACAATATTGTTTCTGATAATCAGATTTTCGCATGGAACATTACGTTCTCTGCCATCTTTATCTTTTCCAGATTTAATACAAATGGCATCGTCGCCCACATCAAAATTTGAATTTTCAACGATTGCATTTTTGCACGACTCCACATCAATTCCATCGCCATTTTGCGAGAACCATGGATTGCGAACTGTTATGTTCCGAACAATCAGATCTTCAACCATAAGCGGATGCAGGCACCATGCTGGTGAATTCTGAAAAACCGGACCATCGAACATTATTCTTTTACTATTTTGAATACTTACCATTACCGGACGAAGAAAATCTCGTATGGCTTCAAAATCTTCCTTTGTTTTTAAATCCAAACGCACATTTTGGTCGGCATTTCTAGAAGCTAATTTAAACTGCTCGGATGGATACCAATTTTCCTTTTCCCCATCGAGAACGCCACCTGAGGCAACCAGTTTTTTCCATTGACTTTCGGTTAATTTACCCCTTTTTACCTGGCGCCAGGCTTCACCCGAGCCATCCCAAACACCATTTCCGGTAAAGGCCACATTTTCAATATTTTTCCCGAAAATAGGTGACAAACAACGCCATGTATTCAATCCTTCAAAACCTGTTTCAATAAGAGGATATAAATCTTTGTTGGTGGAAAATATAATCAAAGCACCTGTCTCAGCATATAATTCAAGATTGCTTTTTAATATAATTGGGCCTGTTAACCAGATTCCGGCAGGAATTACAACTTTACCACCACCTTTTTTTGAGACTGCTTCAATGGCATCGGCAAACGCCTGCGTGTTTAGAAACTGTCCTCCGCTAACTGCCCCGAAGTCTGTAATGGTTACTGAATAATCCGGAATCTTTGGCTCCTCAATCTTTGCCATTTCAAATTCGATTCCTTTATACTTTTCTGTTGATCCGTGCAATTCAGTTTTTTGCGACTGTGAACAACTTACTGTTAAAAATGAAAAAACAGCAATTAAAGTTGCTAAAAGTTTTATGTTCATTTGATTTTGAATTTGTATTTTATTATTAATATTCCTTTATAAAAAATTCCTTCATTTACGGTTTGTCAATTCTGAACCAGTCGATATCTGCACTTCCTGCATCATTTGTAAGACCTTCTCGCAAGGCAAAAAATCCAACTTTGGCGCCAATCCAGCGGCCAGGTTTGGCTTCAAAGGTCGAACCTGCTTTCTTTAAATCTTTTCCGTCGGCACTGAAACTAAATGTGCAAAAGGCGCCTTTTTCAACGGTTATCCCAAAATAAATTTCATTTCCCGGGTATTCTTCTTCAAAAAGTTCCTGTTCTTTTCCCCCGGTACGGGCATCAACACATTTTACTACCCTAACCAACAATTTTCCGTTTGTTCTCTTTAATGAAATAAACTGGTAATCTTCGCCCATCACCAAAAAACCAATTTCTTCGTTATCGGTTCGGGCATTAAATAAAAGCTTGGTTGTTGCAGTAAATTCTTCAGCCGGAAATTTCTGGAGTAATAAATTCGGAACACTCCAGAGTCCTTCCGAATCAACCGGACGTGGAATACAATTTAACCGGTAATACCCCAGGTTTCCTGAAGGAAATCCCCAGGTATTTTGAGGATTGGCATGCCATTGCCACTGCAATCCAATCTGATAACTATTAAATTCATCGCACTCCGGAGGCGTAACTACGGGATAGTTTTTCCCAACATCCGGTTTCTTATAGGAAAGTACTGGCTCTCCTACCCCGTCTCCGTCAGCATCCGTACCAATGACCGGCCAGTCGTTTTTCCAAATCATGGGTTGCAAATGAACAATGCGTCCGTAAGCTTCCTTATCCTGAAAATGAATAAACCAGTCTTCGCCAGTGCCAGTAGTAACCCATGCTCCCTGGTGTGGACCATTTATTTCGGTATTTCCCTGTGCAAATACAATTTTCTCTTCGTACGGTCCGTAAATATTATTCGAACGTAAAACCAGTTGCCAGCCATTAGCTACACCACCGGCAGGTGCAAAAATGTAGTAGTATCCATTTCTCTTGTAAAACTTAGGACCTTCCACTGTCGGGTGTTCCATATGTCCGTCGAAAACCATCACATCTTCACTTATAACTTCTGTTCCCTCGCTATTCATTTCGGCTACAACCAGAATGCTTTTTACCCCTGCCCGGCTCCCTGCGAATGCGTGTATTAGATACACTTTTCCATCTTCATCCCAAAGTGGTGACGGATCAATTAAGCCCTTTCCCTCTTTTAACAAAATTGGCTCCGACCATGTACCTGAAGGATTTTCAGCTTTTATCATGTAAATACCAAAATCGGGGTCAGGGTAATAAATATAAAATTCATTGTTATGAAAGCTGATACAAGGCGCCCAAACGCCATTACCGTGCTGCGGTTTGTCGAATATATCGAAAGGCGGTTGTTTTCTCAATGCATAACCAATCAATTCCCAATTCACCAAGTCTTTTGAATGTAAAACCGGAAGTCCTGGGACACAATTAAACGAAGAAGAGGTCATATAAAAATCGTCGCCAACACACACCACATCAAGGTCGGAATAGTCGGCATGAAGAATTGGATTTGTGTAAGTATTGTTACCATTATCGGCTACCCATACTCTTGAAATTTCATTCGTTTTTTGTGCTAATAATGGATTGGTAAAAGCAAAAAGGAATGCTACCAGATGAATGCAAAGGTTAATAGTTTTCATTAGGTTTTTAAAATAAGTCGAGATTGTACTAATTTTTGTCTTTTCTGCCTCCTGTATTTGAATTCTTGTATTCGAACAAGTCCGTTTTTTCCCCATTTTCAACCTTCAAAAAATTATCCAAATCATTAGGGTAAATGAATGAACTCTTTTCGCACTTCAAGTAAACCATTCTGATAAAGTTTTTTAAGAGCATGTTTCAATGAAAGAAAATCTGGGAGTTCACATTATAAAGATGTGAACCCGCCAGAGATTCCTTAATCTACACCTAACTAAACTGTTGGCTTACAGCCAACTACCCTAAGTCTATTCCGGATCTCATAAAATGCCATAGAGAACAAAATTTGTAAACATTACCATATATACGGCTCGGGTTCCATTTACGCATAATTGATTTCTTTCTCTGTTTCTTCCGGGTTTTATCCACAAATATTATTAAAAAGTTTAAGTTAATAATTTTTTAAAGTTAGGGTATTTAAAGTGCTTGAATTGGTTAAATCTTCTCAGAAACTAGAGTGTATCTTCCCGATGCGGGGAAATGCTTCCCAAAATGCGAGTGTTTTTTAATACCCTTGTGTTCTGGTCAAATTTATTACAGCCATTAGAGATCAGGCAGAGCAGAATCCAGAACTAAAACCCAATCGTTTCCGTTAGCCGGTTCTCCCGGAGGATCGAATTCTTGTATTCCGCTATTTTCAAATTCTCCAATTTCGGTGCTTGTTCCGTCAGCTGGCTTGTACCATGAAGCTTTTACTTTTTCTCCTGAAATTTTGCCCATTTGTACCAAAATGTTTCTTCCGGTGTAGGTATAGATCATGGCATAATCATTTCCACGGGTTGCCATCAAATGGTCATATTTCGAACCGTTTTCTCCGGCAATCAACGACTGATCCGGAATCCGTTCCAAAAAAGGACGCGACAACATCAGTTTTTTCAGATATTGCATTTGCAAGGCTCCCGGATCATTGATGGCTTCAGTCCAATATTCTTTAGCTCCGTAACCAGCACTTTTGTCTCCCGGTTTATAAAATTGCATCACGGCACTGTTTCCATAAGTAAAACCAAACCCTCCGGCAAATACCGACCAATAGGCATATCTTCGTACATCTTCAGCTTTCCAGAAAGGCTGCAAGACATCATGCAAACCCTGTGGAATTCCTTCGTATGAAGGTTCTCCATCAATAGTAGGTTTCGCTGGAGTTTTTGAATAATCATTGTCAACATACTTCCAATTGTCTTCACCAAATCCCCATTCACTGTCGTCCTGATCGTAGCGGCGATGACCCGATTGAAACATGTTGAAATCAAGCCAGTCTTCGTTATGGAACCAAATCGAAGAGGTTTTTCTTCCAAATGGATGAAAGGTAATTAAATGTTTTGTATCAGTATGTTTGATTGTGGTGCCAATAGCGTTCCAGATATCCAGAGAATCGTTTCCCTTGATATCGCCACCATTCATCCAAATGATATTCGACCGGTCTTTGTATCGGTTGGCTAGCCATGAAGCATATTTTACAGCATCGGCTTTACTCACCCTGCCATTTTTCACATTCGTTCCCCAAACAGGAACCAGACCGACATAAAGCCTTTTTTCAACCGCTTTGTCAATCACATAATCCATGTTATCCCAATAATCGTATTGAATTGTGTCTTCAAATGAATTGCCTTCAGTTACCATAGGACTGGCCACATTCTGTCTGAATAAGGCTGAATCGCCATACACATTTTTTGCATTTAATGAATGTAAAACCATTATCTGTATTACATTGAATCCTTTTTTAGCACGGTCGGTTAAATATTTATCAGCATCTTCGCGGTTTAACTTGGTAAACAGTAACCAGCCGGTATCGCCCAGCCAGAAAAAAGGATTTCCATTTTCATCGACCAGAAAACGTTGATTTTCAGACACTTTTAAAGCGGGAAGACCTTTTTTGTCCTCTTTAACCTTCGATGTACAAGCACCAAAAGCAAAAACCAGGATTAATAGTAATGCTGGAATTTGTATTTTTTTCTTCATTTCTCCATATTATTATATTTCACTACAATTTCCTGATTCTTTATAATGGTTAATTCATATTCTATATATGAGTTAAAAACTTTTCTCCAGATTTTCCCATTTTACATTCCACTTGCCATCTTTCGGGAAACCCGGATTTTCGGTTTTGCAGCCTTCCCAGCCTGCACACATCATCGCAATAGCTGATAAAAAACCACCGTTTCCCGGCAGGTAAATCGTCAATCTTTTACTTTGGAAATTGTGCCCGTTTTTCAGATAGGTATTTTTTTGAGTGTCTTTCAACAAAAAACCAAGTGCTATTTCCGGTTCTTCCAGACGGGTAGCACACATGGCAGCCATTGGATAATCCCAGCCCCAGGTTGAAGACCAGTCCCAACGATCAGCAATCACATGCATGGTTTTACGCATCACTTCCGAATCAATTTTATTCCAATCAGGTAAAATCCCATAGGCGCCCAGCACAACCGGATGATCCTTCATCAGTGCCGGATTTGAATAAGAATCGGTTGCTCCGGCAATGCCCAGATAAACTCCATCAACCTGTTCAGGTGTAGCCATTTTCAGGCGAACATCTTCCCACTTTTCATCTCTTGGTTGGTGCAGACGATCCTTCCACTCCTGTGCAATTGAAAGTCCCCAATACCAGTAGGCCAATTCAAAAGGCGGATTTGTAGTGGTCTCGCGTGGCCAAAGTTCCTGTGCCGGAATCAAAGGAGGTTCCAGATTATATTGTTGTTGTTGTTCATTCCAAACTGGAAAGTCTCCCATAAAATCAGCAGTTGCAAAAACCAGATCTTTGTATTTCTCCAACGTTTCCTGAGTAGGATTTTGCCGGTACATTTGTTCGGCAAACCAGATGATATGAGGTTGCTGCCAAACGAGGTATGAACCAACCGACGACGGGCTATTTTCCTGATCAGGACCCTGCATTTTTTGCCATCGAACACCTTTGTACCCCTGATCATTTGCAGTTTGTCGGGCATTTTCGAACATCACATTGTAATAATCCAGTTGTTTTCCCATGTACTGCGGACGTCTCCATTGTGCAAAATGAGCTATATGCCACCAATGCATTTCCATGTGATATTTACCGTACCAACTGTTGTAGGTCAGTCCCGTTTCTGCGGGAGGTAATGAACCCGAACTTTGAATTTTGGTAAGGTATTGCGACAAAACAGTGCGTCGTTCAAACTCTTTAGCTCTCGGGTCGGTACATTCAGAAAAATCCACAACACCACCACTTTCCCAGAAGTTTTTCCAAGCCTGACTGTTATTCACTTTGGTAGCTTCGAAATCAGGTAGATTTTTGTCTTTAATTACAGGAGCATATTCGCAGCTAAATTCAAGGCTGTCCCCATTTTTTGCCTGAAGTGAAAACTGATGATCCGTTGTTTTTTCAACCACTGCATCGCCGTGCCATTCAATAGCCACCTGATAGTAATCATTATCCAGTGTTCTGTTGATCAGTATTTCATGATCAGTGATATTTTCCAATACCGACTGATGTTTTTCCGGAGCGTTGAAATCGTAGCCTGAATCCATACTTTTAGCTACAGCGTATGGAAATTTCCATTGTACTCCAAGCCTGCCTTCACCGATAAGCGGTGAAACTATCTTTACCGAAATCAGATCTTTGTCCTGATGGCAATACAATTCTACCTTCACCTTTTTCCCTTCAAATTTGAATTCACTGGTAATTTGTCCGGTCCAAAGATCGAGGTGATGTTTGGCATTTTTGATATCCTCTATTTTAGCCTTCCCACCATTGGATTTGGTGAGCATCAAACCAATAATGCCCATGTGCAAACGTTGTGGATTTTCACGGAAATAATTGCCAGCGGCTTTTGTGCGTGGATTATCATTAACCTGATGACGGTATGGAACTTTTCGCCCCCGGACATTCCAGTATTTTAATGTTTCCGACTCCCTGAAGTTTTCGGCATTTGGGAATGTATGCCAACCCCAGTTCGATTGGGTTCCGAGTGGCACACCATTTTCGTATTCCGTATAAAATGTTTGTAAGCCGGTAAGATCGGTCGTAAATGCAAAATTGCCATTGCCAACCGAAAGTGATGCCAAAGAATCAAATCCCTCAACCAATATATTGTTTCTTACAACCAGGGCATGCCTGTCAATTTTTACCGACGTTGGAACTGGCTGGCAGTTTTGTAAATTCATAACCAAGATAATGGTTGTGAAAATAAGAGGATTATATCTTAATATTTTTGTCATCATAGTTTTTATTTTTCCCCGGAGCCCATTTCTTTTGCCATTCAGGATATTTGTTAATTTTTCCGTAAATGTACAAAAGAAGAAATTAAACAAATATAAAACAATGTAAACGAATATACTGATTTTAGTCTGCTTGATCTCAAATACCAGTATTACATTTGATCAGGACACACTGGTATTGAAAAACCCTCGCATTTTGGGAAGCATTTCCCCGCATCGGGAAGATACACTCTAGTTTCTGGGAAGATTTAAACATTTCAGTCACTTTAAATACCCTACCTTTAAATAATTAAGTTGCACTAAAACTTATTAATAATATTCATGCACTTGTGTCCGACTAAAATAATAAAAGTAGGGGTATTCCCCAACATGGGTAAAATTACAGAAATAAAATTTGTCGGACAGCTGATTTTCAAACAGATAAGGTATTTAATAAATAACGTTGACATACAAGTAGTGATCAGAAAGCATGAGAGTGATTATTATTGCAAGTCATTCAAGACAAGGACTCATTTATTTGCAATGTCGCTAGAGATCTTAGGCCAATACGATTCCATATAAATAATGATTACTGATAATCTAATGATTAGAAAAGTCAATTACGAATCAAATTATTATTTGGATAATAGTTAAATATTTATTAAAATTTGTGTTTATTTACGAATACTTTATTATACATTTGTATCAGTAAAGTAAAACAAACAAAAAAAAGCAATTAGATATTTAGATTAATTTTTTAACCCTAAAAACTAACTTCTATGAGAATTAAAAACAATTTCTTAAAACAGAAGCTATTATTGTCTATAGCTTTACTGTTTTTCCTAAGTAGCAATATCTGGGCACAGATAGTTGTTACAGGTAAAGTGATCGACACTGAGAACCAACCTGTTGTTGGAGCAAACGTAGTTGTCAAAGGGACAACAATAGGGGCGGTGACCGGTATTGATGGCAATTTTTCCATTAGCGTACCATCTTCATCCAGTACTATTACCGTCTCTTTCATCGGGTATATTTCCCAGGAAATCGTTGTCGGTAATAGGACTGTAATAAATGTCACTTTAGAATCAGAAGCTACTTTCTTGGATGAAGTTGTGGTCATTGGCTATGGCACTGTACAAAGAAGGGATTTAACAGGTTCTGTAACTTCGGTAAAAAGTGCTGAAATAAAAAAGGTTCCTTCTCAGAGTCCACTGGAAGCTATTCAGGGAAGAGTTGCCGGTGCTGATATTACTAAGAACGATGGTTCTTCTTCATCCGGTATTACTATCAGAATACGTGGTAACCGCTCAATCGGAGCCGGTAATAGTCCTTTGTTTATTGTCGACGGAATTCAAACAAGCAGTATCGACGATTTAAATCCAAATAGTATTGAATCAATTGAATTTCTGAAAGATGCTTCTTCAACAGCTATTTATGGTTGGCAGGGAGCGAACGGAATTGTGCTCGTTACAACTAAAAAAGGTTCCGGAGATAAACTGAAAGTTGACTTCAATACCTATTATGGTATATCCCAGGTTTCTCGCTATCCGGCTACTTTTACTGGACAAGAATATGCCCAAATCAGAAGAGAAGCAAAACGCACTGTTGGCGCATGGAATTCTATTGCAGATGATCCCCTGATTTTTCAAGCGAATGAATTGGAATCCATCCAGAAGGATGAATGGATCGATTATCAGAAGGAATTGTTCAGAAACGGAAGTCAGCAAGACTACAACATCGGTGTAAGCGGTGGTGGTGATAAAACTAAAGTTTACTTCTCGCTTGATTATCTTTCAGAAAGTGGAATTTTAAGAATGGATGACACAAAACGTTATTCTCTTAGAATGAATATTGATCAGAATTTCAATAAATGGATCAAAGGAGGAATACAAAGTCAGTTAACCACCAGAGACGAAAGCTATCGGAGAGACCCTCTGAATATGGCCAATAAAATTATTCCTTTCGGTACTATCTATGACGCAGATGGCATTTTCATTCTCACTCCGGGAGGTGGAAATACAGTTAGTCCGCTTGCAGATGAACAACCTGATGTATTCAAAAATGAAGCAAGGATCAATAATGTAAATGCGAACATGTACCTTGAGCTTGCCCCCATAAAAGGACTTACTTTCCGCACCAACTTAGGGATGAATATTGGTAATTCACGGAACGGGTATTATGCAGGACAAAATTCTATTGATCGCGCCACTTCAACAGGTAGTCAGGCAAGGTATAGTGCTTCGAACAGTCGCTTTATAAATTGGGATAACATCCTTACTTACCATAAAGAAATAAATGACCATTCATTTACCGTTACAGTCCTGAGCAGTATTGTAGAAAGTTTGTCAGATGATGTTTTAGCACAAGCCGATGGACAATTATTATCATCCCAGTTATTTTATGCACTCGGGAATGCACCTACTAACAAAACGCTGAGCAGTGGATTTACAAAATGGGACGTTCTTTCTTATGCAGCTCGTTTAAATTATAGCTACAAAGGCCGGTACTTGCTTACATTAACAAACAGGTACGATGGTGCATCAAGATTATCTGAAGGAAACAAATGGACAGCTTTCCCTTCAGCAGCTTTGGCCTGGCGTATTGTTGATGAAAACTTCATGAAAAATTTCTCTCAGCTGAGTGAACTTAAATTGCGCTTAAGTTATGGTGTTGCCGGTAACTCCGGAATTAGCCCATATGGAACTCAAAGTTTGCTTACCACGGTGCCTATGTCATTTGGCGATTCTTACTTCCAGGGTTATACTTATTCTACTCTCGTAGGAAATGTGGATACCAGATGGGAGTTATCAGGAACTTTTAACCTCGGTCTTGATCTCGGTTTGTTCAAAAACAGAATCATTGTGAACATTGATGCTTATGACACCAAGACTACCGATCTGTTACTGCCACGTGGATTACCTCCTACAACAGGTGTAGAAAAGGTTAACCAAAATATCGGATCAACCAGAAACAGGGGACTTGAAGTTGCTATTACTTCGGTGAACATGACTAAGAAAGATTTTTCGTGGACAAGTTCTTTAACCTGGTCAACTAACAAAGAAGAGATCGTTTCTTTGGTTACTGAAGGTGCTGATGATATTGGAAATGGATGGTTTATCGGACAACCAATTAGTGTTTTTTATAACTATGAGAAAATAGGAATTTGGCAGACTGATGAAGCAGCGGAAGCTGCCACTTTTGGTCAAGTGCCCGGCGATATCAAGGTAAAAGATCAGAATGGCGATGGTATGATCGACGCTGTAAACGACCGGGTTGTACTTGGTGGCCAAAACAGACCTAAATGGTACGGAGGTTTGGATAACAAAGTAAGCTACAAAGGCTTCGATATGAGTGTCTATCTTTTTGCACGTTGGGGACAGATGATTACTCCAAGTTTCTTAGGAAGGTATGATCGTCAGTCAAATCTGAGCAACAGTTCAAAAGCCATTGATTACTGGACACCAGAAAATCCGTCACAGGATTATCCTCGTCCAAATGCAAATATTTCAGGTTCTTCTACACTTTACTGGAGTACTTTGGGACTTGTTGAAGGATCTTATTTAAGAATAAGAAACTTATCGATTGGATACACCCTGCCTAAGTTGAGCACACTGGGAATTAGCAGCCTTAGGATTTACGCGACCGGAACAAACCTTTTCACAAAGACAAAAGATTCCAGATTGGATGAATATGATCCGGAAAGGGGTGGAGGCGAAAGTTCACCTATGACCAAAAGTTATGTCTTTGGACTTAATGTTAGTTTTTAATTCGTATAAAATTTTGTAAAAATGAAAAAAATATTAAGTATAGTTATATCCATTTTATTCATGACGACCTCATGTAGTAAAATGCTTGATGAGTATAATCCTGGTGGTGTTACCGCCGATGCGGTGTATACGACTCCTGCGGGATTTGAATCTCTTGTTTCTGCCGCCTACGGTTACCAAAGAATGTGGTACGGAAAAGAAGAAGGTTATAATATCAGTGAGATAGGTACTGACATTTGGACAAGTGCTGCCGGTGACATTGGCCCTGATATGTCAAAATACATCAACTTTCAGGGAACCAGTGGAATCATAAAACTTCAATGGGGAGCACTCTATCAAGGCGTTAATTTGTGTAATGCCGGGATCAAGCTCATTGGAAAAGCAGGACTTTCAGATGCTAAAAGAAAACAACTGGAAGGCGAGCTTCGTTTCTTAAGGGCTTTCTATAACTGGCATATTGTTGAAACATGGGGTGGAGTTCACTTCACTACCGAAGAGACAAACGGTATTGTAACAACAGCTAATAAAACTCCTGTTGAAACCTTTTACACGCAAATTTTTGAGGATCTTCAGATCGCAGTAGCCAATTTGGCACCTACCACTTCCGACTACGGAAGGGTAACGAAACCTGCAGCCATGTCGTTTTTAGCCAGAATGTATTTAACAAGAGGAATGAATGCTGAGGCCCTTGCAATGGCAAAGTCTGTAATAGATGGAGGTTTTGGTTATCAGCTTCAGCCAGATTATAAAGATTTGTGGACCATGGCCAACAACCACAATAAAGAGGTTGTTTATGCTGTAAATTATGCTAATGACCTAACATTTAATGATTTGAATCATAGCGGTGTATACACAATAGGTCATGGTAGAGGTAGCAACAGTGGTCATATGATGTTTGATATGAAATATGACAATCTGCCACGTATGGCCAGGATCATAGAATATGGCCGGCCATTCAACCGGTATATGCCTACCCGCGCTCTGTTACAAATGTACAGTTCTGATGATGCCCGTTATGAGGCTTCATTCAGGGAAGTATGGATGGCCTGTACCAGTGCAAATGGTAAGCCAACTGCTGGTGGTTGGTCAATTTCTGGCGATACAGCAGTTATCGCTACAAGAACTACTTATGCAGGGATGCCTTCAAAAGTTGGGAAAACTACAGGATATGTGGTTTATAACATTAATACAATTTACAAAGCCGATGGTTCTGTAAATAATATGCTTGTATATCCTACTCTAACAAAGCATGAAGATCCAACACGTTTAACGTATAATGAAGCACAAAGCGAGAGAGAAGCATTTGTGATTCGCTTTGCAGAGCTGTACATGATTGCCGCAGAAGCTTCAATGAAATTAAATGACAATGCAACTGCCGCTACTTATATCAATGTAATCAGAACCAGAGCTGCAAAACCAGGTAAAGTAGCAGAAATGCAAATTACCCCGGCTCAGGTAACTCTCGACTTTATTCTGGATGAACGGGCCAGGGAGTTTGCTGGTGAGCAATTGAGATGGTTCGATCTGAAGAGAACTGGTAAATTAGTTGATCGCATTAAGGCTCTAAATCCTGATGCTGCTCCTAATATACAGGCGTATCATAATTTACGTCCTATCCCACAATCTCAGTTGGATGCCGTTACCAATCCGGATGAATTCAAACAGAATGAAGGGTATCAATAAAAACTGCGGATTTATATGAAACACTGAGGGAGACGCAGAATTTTTTGGCTGTGTCTCCCTCTTTTTAATTTTCTGCATATGTTATGTATCATTGCATCTATTTCTTCCTTAAACATTTGAAAGAAATGACAGTATAACCCATGCTCAATTAAATCAACAATTATTACCTACAACTGCCTCTGCCCTGTAAATGTTCTCTGATATTAACCTTGTACAACTGAAACTGTACATCTGCGATCACAATCCTTATGGGATATTACCGCACAATTATTACAATGAATCAGCGAACTAAGCTTTTTATTGAATGAAAAAGATCTTATTATATACCTTTTTCTTAATCATTGTTGTTTCATTTTCGCCAGCAGGAGATGATCCAATTAAAATAATGCCTGTGGGTAATTCCATCACAGCCGGTGAACATTATAAGTTTCCAGCATTGGAGGAACGAACCGGATATAGGAAAGTTCTCTATGAAATGCTGATTAACTCAGGGTATGATGTCGATTTTGTGGGCTCGCAAAATCATGGAATCAGATCTGAAGATTTTAAAGATTGGTTTGACTGGAACTGTGAAGCCTATCCGGGCTGGAAAATCCCTGATATTGCAGGCAAGCTTAAAAATTCGTTGACGATATATAAACCAGATATCCTTCTGATTCATGTTGGAACCAATGGTAATGACTGGGAGAATAAACCAGGCCAGGTTAAGGATATGCTGGATATGATTAATAACTATTCCGTTGATAATTGTCATCCGATGACCCTGTTTTTTTGTTTAATTATCAACCGGTTTGGAGGCGGAGATACACTCACAACTCAATTCAATAAAAATATTGCTGACATGGTAAATGCCAGGTCAGGTGATACAATAAAAATTATTTTGGTAGATATGGAAAATGGAGCAGGTTTAGACTATACTGATAATCCTCCTGATCCAACTGCCATTCCTCCCTATGAAGGTGGTGATATGTTAGGTGAAAAATACCCTGGTGTGGCTTATGATAAATACCATCCCAATGATAAAGGTAATACTAAGATGGCTTTAAAATTTTATAAAGAACTCGTCAAAGAACTTAAAAAGCCAGTAAACTAATCCTGTTAATAAGAAATAATTATGAAAAGAATAGCCCTGGTCACGCTGAGCTTAATTTTAATATGTCCTCTGGGTATGTTTGGACAACCTTCCTGGCAACAACATGGTAAACTGGATGTCTCCAAAAACGGACATAATATTCAACATAGTGACGGGACTCCATTTTTGTGGATTGGAGATACGGGATGGGGAATGTTTCAACAGCTTACACGTGAAGAGGTTGATCAATACCTCGATAACCGTCAGAAGCTTGGATTTACTGTGATTCAATCAGTAGCATTTTGGTATCCGCATGGTGGAGGAATGGAAAGTGGTCCTCATAATGCTGCCAATGCCTATGGTCATCGACCCTTTAGTGGAAATGAAGACTCTCCTGAAACATCCGAACCATTGATAGTTAAGGGAGGGAGCCCTGACTCACCCAATGATTATTGGGATCATGCAGACTATATAATTCAGGCTGTAAAGAAACGGAATATGTATCTGGCCTTGTTGCCTTGCTGGGGACGAGCTTATATCACCCCTCAAATGGGTGGAACTCAACCAGAGTTCACAGAAGAGGAAGCCAGAATCTATGGTGCTTTTCTAGGAAACCGTTATAAGCAGGAACCGAATATTCTTTGGGTACTGGGTGGTGATGCCAAGGCACAGATAAAAGATAATGACAAGAATGGTAATTATCAGGATTGGGACAAGCGTTCTGTCTTCAGGGCTATGGCAGAGGGGATTGCACAGGGCGTGACAGGGCAAAAGGCCTCGTGGAATCAAGCCAGCCCGGCCTGGGAACAGGTTTTTATAACCTATCACCCGGATGGTGATGCTACTGATAATTCTTCGCTTTGGTTTCATGAGGATGCCTGGCTTACTGCCAATGGTGTGGAAGTTTGGAGAGAGGTTGACCAGGTCTACCCGACAATGTTAAGTGATTATCAACATAACAAGCCGATTAAACCTAGTCTCTTTCTTGAAGGATCCTATGAATTTGGATCTTATCGTCATGAATGTGGCTGGGTAACCCCTCTTAGGGTGCGTAGGCAGATTTACCATACTTTCTTTGCCGGCGGAGCCGGGCATACCTATGGTGCAGGGCCTATCTGGGCTATGCGAGGCAATGCCGGTGATTACAATTGTGGCTACACCTGGAAACAGGCTCTGGAGTTTCCTGCCGGCGCAAATTTTGCAGGTGTTGCTAAAGTGTTTTTACAAGAGCATCAGTGGTCTCAATGGATCCCTGATAAAAGTTTTTTAGTGCGGGGTGCCGGCGAAGGTGAGAGCCTAAAGACCGCCGTTTCTCTCGCATCAGGTACGATGGCTCTTGTGTACTTTTCCAATAACTCACCAACGAAAATAAAAAACACTCTGAACAAAGCAGCCGTAGCTCTATGGTTTGATCCACGCAACGGTCAGGAGGTGCAGGCAGGTCAATTTAAGCAAAATGAGGTCCGGGAAATGGTTCCACCTGAAAACTGGGAAGATGCCATATTAGTCATTCGGGTTAGTGACTAATATGGACAACTATCGTCCATTATCACTTTTTATTATTAATTTTTAAAATGAAAGGAAAACTCATGAAAAGGTACAAATCGGTGTTAATATTTCTTATTTTCCTCTTTAGCTCAATGCTAAGTGCCCAGGAAGATGCTCCGGGACGAATTCCTGATTATCCTGTCCCTTATGAATTCCCGTCTGTAGACGGCATTAAAGACGTTTTAAACCGTGTGCGCGTCTATTATGAATCTACCAGCCCACAAAAAATTATCGATGCCGAAACCGGCAAAGAGATTACTGACTTTTCAAAATTGAACAAGAATGCGCAGGTTTCAAATGGCTTCTCGAGTGAATGGTCCTACACCCATGGAGTTGTGCTCTCAGCCTTCGATTACATCGATGATGTGACTGGCGACTCAACGTTTTTTGCCAATAACACAAAGTTTTATGATTTTGTTATTGGGCACTTGCCGTATTTTCGCAAAAATGCTGAGAAATTTGGCAACCAGGCCAGCGGCTGGCGAGAAATTATCTATATGGGCGCCCTTGATTATTGTGGCTCCATTGGGGCAGCGATGATTAAAACCTATTTAAAAGACAAAAATGAGGACTATCTCGAACTGATCAACATCATTGCAGATTATATTTCCAATAAACAATTCCGTCTGGAAGACGGCACTCTCGCCCGCCATCGCCCACAATACCAATCCTTATGGGCAGACGATTTATACATGAGCGTGCCGTTTCTTACCAACATGGGTGTACTCACCAGAGATAATAAATATTTCGATGATGCAGTTAAACAGATCTTACAAATGGCCGCCCGGCTCTATATTCCACAGAAAGAGCTATTTGATCATGGCTGGAATGTGACATCGGGTGACTATGATCCACGATTTTACTGGGGCAGAGCCAATGGTTGGACGCTGATGTCGATGGCAGAATTGCTAGGCGTATTGCCTGAAGATTATCCGGGCCGGGATAAGATTCTGCACTTATATCGTTCGATGATCCGTAGTATTGCCGAGCTTCAAGACGGCACCGGTTTCTGGCACAATATGCTGGATAAAAACGATACTTATCTGGAAACATCCTGCACAGCCATGTTTACTTATGCCGTTGCCAAAGGTATCAATGAAGGATGGATCAGCCACGTATACGGTCCGGTGGCAATTACAGGCTGGAACGCTATTAAAACACGCGTTCTTGAAAATGGCGCTGTGGATGGTACCTGCGAAGGTACCACCTTTGCACATGATAATACATATTACTACTACCGTGGTCAAAGCATTTATGCTACCCATGGCTACGGCCCGGTACTCTATGCCGGCGCAGAAATGATTCGCCTGTTGCAAAATGATAAACTCAATATTCAGGTTGCCAGACCTAATTCCATCAATAGCACCTTTCACTTTCTTTTAAAAAGTGAGTGGCCTCAAAAATAATTAAGGAGTGTTATTGATACAGATATATGGCACAGTTTCCCAGATCTTTTAAGATAATAGAGCGAAAAGAAAGCAAAACCAATTATGTTTTGGACCCGGCCTCCATTTATTAAAAAATTTAGTAATATTTGTGATTATTTGCGAATACTTTATTATATATTTGTATCAGAAAGTAAAACAAATAGTAAAAAAGCAATTAGATACGTTTTAGATTATTTTTTTAATCCGTTAAAACTAAGTTCTATGAGAATAAAAACTATATTCAAGGTTATTAGTTCAGACTTAATGCAAGAGATATTACTTTATTATTATCGTTCATTTTCAGGTTAGGTTAGTAGTTTTCTTTACCCTGAGATAAATATCTGCCGGATTAGGGTGGCTGAATTGTGGATATTGTATCTCAGGGTTTCTTTTATTTTTTATCAGACCATAAGTTTTGAGCTATTATATTTATATTCGTAATTAACATTTAAGGAAACCATCGGATATGTATTATTCAAAGGATAACAGGATGAGGGAATTGCAACTAAAAGCAGAGTATGTAAGAAAGAGGGTTGTGGAGCTTATATATGCTTCAAAATGCGGACATATTGGTGGCGGACTCTCTTCTGTTGAAATAGAAACAGCTTTATATTTTGAGATTATGAATATCGATCCAAAAAACCCACAGAAAGATGATCGCGACAGATTTATCCTGAGCAAAGGGCACAGTGTGGAAACATTATATTCTGTTTTGGTGGCGGCAGGGTTTTTTAGTGACGAAATTCTTAGCACCTATTCTCTCTTTAATTCAATACTGGCTGGTCATCCAACAAAAAAAGTACCTGGTATTGAACTTAACAGTGGTGCTTTGGGACACGGGCTTTCAGTCGGAGTTGGTATGGCAATTGCAGCTAAAATGGACCAAAAACAATACCGCACTTTTATATTAATGGGAGACGGCGAACTGGGTGAAGGTTCAGTTTATGAAGCAGCAATGGCAGGCAGCCATTATAAACTTGATAACCTTGTGGCTATTATTGACAGAAATATGCTCCAGATCAGCGGGAAAACAGAAGATATTATGTCCCTTGAGCCGCTAAAGGAGCGGTGGGAATCTTTCGGATGGGAAATATCGGAAGTGGATGGAAATAATATGGAGGCCGTTGTTAAGTCCTTCAGAAACCTCAACCACTCCAATTCCATACCCAAATTGATCATAGCTCATACTACCAAGGGCTGCGGTATCTCTTTTATGGAGAAAATTGCAAAATGGCACCATGGAATACCAAACACAGAACAATTTACTGAGGCAATTGCAGAAATTAATGAAAGAATAAATAATTTGAATGATCTTCAATATGAGCGTAAAAGAGACAAATTCAATTCCATGCAGGAAAATGTTTTCCAACACCCTGCTGGAACTGGCAAAAAAGGATAAGAATATTATTGCGGTTACAACTGATGCACGCGGCTCTGTTATGCTGGACGAATTTGCAAAAGAATTACCTCATCAATTTGTTGAACTTGGAATCGCAGAACAAAATGCAGTGGGTGTAGGAGCTGGCTTAGCTTCATCAGGGAAGAAAACTTTCGTGTGCGGACCTGCCTGCTTTTATGTTACAAGAAGTCTCGAACAATTAAAGTTGGATGTGGTGTATTCGGGGAATCCGGTTAAGATACTGGGGGTCAGCGGTGGGGTAAGTTATGGAGCACTCGGATTTTCACACCATAGCCTACATGACATTGCTGTTTTAAGAACATTCCCCGGTATGCATATTATTTTTCCATGCGATATTTTTCAAACCAGAAGATTGGTACAGGAACTGATTGATTATCCCTTCCCAGCCTATATACGTGTCGGGAGGAATGCTGTTCCCAACGTTTACAAAAACGAGAATCCGGAATTCAGAATTGGCAAGGCCAATATCCTCATGGAGGGGAAAGATATCACTCTTATAGGTACAGGTGAAACAGTATATCATTGTCAGCAGGCTGGAATTAAACTGAAGCAACTTGGAATAAAAGCACGTGTAATTGACATGCATACACTAAAGCCTCTGGATGTGGATATTATTAAAACTTCTGCTTTGGAAACCGGGATGATAATCACAGTAGAGGAACATAGTATCTTCGGCGGTCTTGGTGGAGCCGTATCAGAAGTCGTGTCACAATTTCATCCCGTACCTGTACGGATTCTTGGAATTCCCGATGAGTACGCGGTTCATGGCACCCCGCTTGAGATTTTCAAACATTACGGAATTGACAGTGAAGGTATTATTAATGCTGCCAAAAAAATGATTAGTCAAAAATAGCCAGAATAAATTTATTAATAGGATCTATGAAATATACATTAGCCATTGATCAGAGCACTTCGGCAACAAAGGCAATCTTGTTTGATAATAATGCGACTATAATCGCACGGAGGGCTGTTGAACACAGGCAGTTCTATCCAAAACCGGGCTGGGTCGAACATGATCCGCTGGAGATTTTGAACAATACTTACAATGCTGTCGAACTGTTAATTAAAGACAGCACGGTCAGCCCATCTGATATTGGCTCTATTGCTCTCACCAACCAGCGTGAAACAGTTGTTGTGTGGGACAAACGAACAGGCAAACCAGTTTATAATGCTGTGGTATGGCAGTGTAACAGAGGTACAAAAATATGCGACGACCTGATAGCTCAGGGTCGCGAACCCGGAGTACAGGAGAAAACAGGTCTGATTATAAATCCCTACTTCTCCGCAAGTGGTATCAAATGGATACTTGATAATGTAAAAGGTGCAGATGGTGATGCACTGAAGGGACATCTATTATTTGGAACTATCGATAGCTGGCTTATATGGAATCTCACTGAAAATAAAGCACATCTTACCGATTATACAAATGCATCGCGTACCCTTTTATTAAATATACATTCACTGAACTGGGACACGGAATTACTTGACATGTTTGATATTCCTGCATGCATGGCACCAAAAATATTACCTTGCGATTCTGTATTTGGTACAACAAAAATGAATGGTTTATTACCTGAAATTCCCATTGCAGGTGTTTTGGGCGATTCCCACGGGGCATTGGTAGGACAGATGTGTTTCTTTTCGGGTATGGGTAAAGCAACTTATGGAACAGGGTCCTCAATAATGGTCAATATCGGAGAGAAAGCTCTGAAGCCGCCTCGCGGGCTGGTGACCTCTGTTGCCTATGCAGCTGAAGGTAAAGTCAATTATGCATATGAGGGCAACATCCATTGTACAGGTGCCACTATAAAATGGCTCCAGGATGAGCTTCAACTTATTAAATCACCCTCAGAATCAGAGATTCTGGCAACTTCTGTAGATACTACTGATGGTGTTTATTTTGTTCCTGCATTTACAGGTCTTGGAGCACCATGGTGGGACAAGAATGCAAAAGCCTTGATCTGTGGTATGAACCGCGGTACTGTAAAAGCTCATATTGTTCGTGCAGCGCTCGAATCAATTGCATTCCAGGTAAGGGATCTGGTTTCTTTAATCCTTGAATCAGGAGTAAAGCTTCGTGAATTAAGGGTTGATGGAGGACCTGTAAAAAACAAATTCCTTATGCAGTTTCAGGCTGATATTTTGCAGGCAAGCATAAACCGTAGTCCCATTGAAGAAGCCTCTGCACTTGGAGCTGTATTGATGGGAGGCATTGCACTAAAGAGATGGTCAGGATTAGCTGAAACAAGTTCAATACGAGCTGATGATGATATTATTAATCCGCTCATGCCCGGGAAAAAGGCAGAGTTGCTGTATGAAGGTTGGAAAAGTGCAGTACATCGAGCAATGATATAATTTAATATCTTATTAATAACCTAAAATCTGACACTATGGCTTACAAAAACAAATTGACTTTTGGCCTAATTGTAGGTACCAGAAACATTTTCAATTACAAACTGGCCCTGGAAGGAAGAAAAGAAATTCTGACATTACTTAAAAAAAATGGTTTTGATGTTGTAATCCTGCCGGAAAATGAAACACCGACGGGAGCTGTCGAGACCATCCAGGATGCTCAGAAATGTGCAAAACTCTTTAATGAAAAGAGAACTGTATTAGATGGGATAATAATAGTTTTACCAAATTTCGGAGACGAGTTGGGAATTATTAATACTCTGAAGTATTCTGAACTTAATTTACCTGTTTTAGTTCAGGCTGTTGATGATGATAATGATAAAGTTGATGTTAAGAGCAGACGTGATTCCTTTTGCGGAAAATTATCGGTTTGCAATAATCTATTTCAATATGGTATCCCATTTACAAACACAACTTATCATACCTGTAAGCTAAACAGTGAAGAATTTAAAAATGATCTTTTAAAATTTGCATCAGTTTGCAGAGTTGTCGGAGCATTAAAACATGCAAGAATAGGTGCTATTGGTGCCCGGCCGGGTGCATTCCAGACAATGAGGGCCAGTGAGAAATTATTACAGGCTTCTGGCATTACAGTTGTCCCGGTAGATTTATCAGAGATTCTGGGGGAAGCTCAAAGGATTGACAGTAAGGCTGCCGAACTTAAGAGTAAAGTAACGGAGATTAAAGAGTATGGAAAGATTCCATCTCATATTAATGAATCTAAGATCTCTCTTCAGGCAAAATTTGGTATTGCTATTGAAAACTGGATAAATAAGAATGAAATTGATGCGGCCGCTGTCCAATGTTGGGATTCAGTTCAGAAGAATTATGGTTGTGCTACCTGCCTCTCAATGAGTATGCTTGGTGAAAAAATGATACCATGTGCATGCGAAGTAGACATTGCAGGTGTTGTTTCTATGTTTATCCTTGCTCATGCTGCCGGCACACCTCCAGCATTGCTTGACTGGAACAATAACTTTGGAGAAGATCGTAATATGTGTGTTTGTACACATTGCAGTAATTATCCGAAAAGTTTCTTTCAAAATAAGATTGAGATTTCAACTCTCGATGTACTCGGAACAACACTTGGACATGAGAATACTTTCGGGGCTATTAAAGGCAAAGTTAAAGCAGGACCGCTTACATACTTCAGAATTTCTACTGATGATACATCTGGTTCTATTAAGTCATATCTGGGAGAAGGTGAATTTACTAATGATCCATACGGAATGGATGGTGGTATTGCCGTCACCAGGGTACCTGATCTCCAGACACTACTCAATTTCATGTGTAAAAATGGTTTCGAACATCATGTGGCAATGGCTAGGGGTAATGTGGCAGAAATAATAGAAGAAGCTACTGTTAATTACCTGGGATGGGAACTTTACCGGCATAGCTGAAATATTGATAACTAAAAAGTTGTTTGAGACTGGTTTTCCATCATAAGTATAAATAAAGTTAGTTCTTAAATTTTTAATGTAATCATTATGGTACTGATTCATAATTATTTTATCGCCGTATGTTGCTTTATCCTGTGTATGATTTGCTGGGGATCATGGCCAAATACCCAGAAGCTGGCTGCAAAAACCTGGCGTTTCGAATTGTTTTATCTTGATTTTATTCTTGGGACTTTTCTTACAGCCCTGATTGCAGCATTTACTTTGGGTAGCCTGGGGTCTGAAGGAAGACCTTTTCTTACAGATATTGCCAGCGCCGACGCCTCAAGTATTATGTACGCTATTGCCGGAGGTGTTGTATGGACTCTCGGGAGTCTTTTACTTACTGCCGCAATGGCTGTGGCCGGTATGTCTGTAGGATTCCCGATAGGCGGAGGGCTTGCCTGGGTTCTTGGAATATTCTTCAATTTTATCCTGGTAATAATAGACAAAGGAAAACCTGAAGGGAACCCGGTAATGCTTTTTATAGGGGTAGCATTTATAATAGCAGCTATTTACTTTAGTATGTTGTCATACAGACGTTTAGCAAAGGAAGAACACAAAACAGGAAGTAAAGGCATATGGCTTTCAATTGCTGCAGGTTTCTCGATTGCGTTCTTCTATGGTTTTGTTGTCAAATCACTCGATAATAATTTTGTGGCAGGAGGTACCGGTACACTTACTCCTTTCTCCGGAGTCTTTTTCTTTGCCGTTGGTGCATTGATCAGTACACCTCTGTTTAATCTTGTAGCAATGCGTCATCCTGTTCAGGGTGAACCTGTGGCTTTTAAGGAGTATTTCAAAGGAAATGTGTCTACTCACCTTACAGGCGTTCTCGGTGGAGTAATATGGATGACTGGTATGGTTCTCAGCTTTATGTCAGCTGGTTCAACTAATCCTGCAATATCATATGCTCTGAGCAATGCAGCTCCGGTTGTTGCAATTCTCTGGGGGGTACTTGTCTGGAAAGAATTTAAAAATGCACCTAAGGGAACTAACTGGTTACTTATTGCAATGTTCTCATTGTTCCTTATAGGATTGGTAATTATTACTCTGTCCAATTCATAGAGCATTATTAATTCTACTTTACGACTATAAAAAAACGTTCTTTGAGATATCTGAATTTGTCCAAAAACCTATTATTTCATACTCCACGACTGCTAGTTCATATAGCCAGGTAATTTACCTCGTAAATATTTGAATTACAGATGTAT
>DATKUO010000041.1:0-3148 GCA_035530515.1 Bacteroidales bacterium | reverse complement strand
TCCACTGATTATTGCATCTGACAAACCAGCTATTGACTGATTATACGCCTTCCCAAGTATGTAAGTGAGTTTATCTGGCTTTGTGATTGCCATTTTAAGATCATCCTTCTCTTTTAAGAGTCTGGCTTTTTCTTCTGATACCGGACGTGTGGGTAACATCAATCCTCCTGAGAAATTCATTGCCGGAAGCATCTCTGTGTTGTCCTGTGGGAGTTTTGTAATTTCCTGATCAATCTCAGAGATCCTTGTTTCTGCATGCTTTTTATATTCCTCTGCATGCATACCAATACGATCATTAGCTAAAGTCTGTCCAATGATCTGTGTTAGCGGAGGTGCTTCATAACCCTTATATTCCGGGGATTTTAAAGACAGATCGGGAGTCGTAAATTCTTTTGGAAGAATTGGTTCTTCTGTTGGTGTGGCAATTGTTCCTTTTGCACTACTCTCTGAAATGTTTGAAAACATATCCGAGAATACTTTTGCAGTGGGATATACATATTCTGAAGCCTCTTTTTTTTTTAAACCAAGAGTTGATGAAAATGTCTCAAAATCCTCCGGCACATCATAATTTTCCGTAACCAAAGACTTATGAAACTCCATTGCCTTCCCGGGATCACTTAATGTTTCGGCAAAAGTTGCTGAGTCTGGTACATTATAATTGGCTTGCTCCAGACTTTTACGAAATATTTCTAATTTATTATCTTGCATCTACTTACGATTTTTTAATACATACGGTGCTTCTTGTTTCTTCCAAAAATCCACACCAATACCGGGAAGTTCTTTCTTTACCTGTTTCGCTGAACCATAAATATCTTTAAGTTTTTTTACTACATTACCAACTTTTACTGGAACTCCATCTAATAAATCTCCAATAACTGATCGTGGAATAGATACTGGCCTGTTGTTTTGTACCCATGGAGCATTTTGATTGGATGTGACATTGAACACATATTCATCTTTTTCCGGATCATAAAGGTATAATGTGGCCTCAATCGTCCCTCCTCTTTCAATCGGCACCCAATTTGTTCCCATGAATTGTGCTGACCCCGCTGCTCCTATTGGTACAGTAATAGACTTTGTTGGTACAGGCCATATATAAGCATTTGTGTAGGTTTTAGAGCCTGCTCCTTCACCATAAGGTAAAGGTTCTGGACGTAAGTTCCCGGGTTGCATATTTATTTTATTGCCGCCAATATTTATTGAGAAACCCGATCCTCCTCCTGATGTTTTTTCAAGGAATTGTTTTTTATATGTAGGAACTGCTATGGTTGCAAAATAATCTTTCTCGGGCATTACATTTAAAATAGGGTCAGGATCAGCATCCCTCATTTTTGTAATAGTTTCTTTATACTGCTTGGTAAGTCCTTCATATTGAATACCTGCCCTTCTTACATTTTCTTTTACGTCTGCAGGAGCCATGTCCTCTTTGAAATATGATTCATTCTGCCCTGTTTCTTCGTTAAATATAACGGATTGTGTTCTGGTGGTAGGAATATAAAAATCCTTACTATCCATAATTTTCTTTATCACATCGGAAGGTTTTACATTGAATGCCAAGATATTTTCAATCTTCATTTCCCTATCCAGAATAGACTTACCTTTATATGATGCCATTAGATTATCTGTGGTCAGACTTGGATTAAGATTACGCTGATCTTCTGGTTTTAATGAATCCTGCTTTATTGCTTGTGTTACCAAATCATAAACATCCTTGTTCCTTCCCCATACATCAACCTTCTGCATTATCTTCTGTTGTGCCTCGGTAATGGCCTTATATGCCATGATCTCCTGAGATGTTTTCGGGCTCATGAGGTTTAATCCTTTTTTGCTTAATGCCAAGAAACCATTAATGACTTTATCGTGATCACCGACAATCTCCTTGAATCCCTCCTGATCTTCCCATCCTTTAAGGTCAATCATAAGTTTCTGAAGACCTTTGGCAGTATTATCCTCAATTTCCTCCTGCTTTAGCTTATCCCGTTGATATTTAATCGTCTTCTGCCTTCTCTGAAACTCAATAGGGTTATAAGAAGACTCGCCAAGAAATGGTGCTGCCTGAAATGCCGGATCAATATTACCTTTTGCCATTGTTTTATCCTTTACCTCCGGTTAATGATCTTATGATCTGCATGAGTTCATCATTGGAAACATTACCTACTCCTTTTTTGTTACCCATACCATTAATAAGTGTTGAGTTCAAATCGGGACTTACTGCCTCTGCCGTGGATCCAAATACATTTGCTGTACCTGAATAGAGATTTTTCATTCCCGAATCCCTCAATTGTTGTGCTACTTGCGCTGCCATCATATACGGCTGTGCCTTATTCCATTCCCAGACACGGTTTTCTTCCCCTGCTTTTTGGCTAAGTGTATCCATGTACTGACCCTCATATCCTGCTGTCTGTTGTGCAGTTAATTTTGCAAGATCAGCAAAGCTATTCTGTTCCCTTCCGACAAGTTCCCCAAGCATACCATAAGCCTCTGCGCCACTTCCAAGTTCCGATGCTGCTCTCATCCCTGCTGCCGTGGCTCCTTTTATCTCTCCACGTGCAATATCTCCACCAGGGATGTCCTGCCTAAGTGTTCTGCCATAAGAGTAATTAACAAGTTTATCAACACTCGGAGCAACCTCTGCTGTCGGTCTTGGATACTGTTCCTCAATCCTTTCTGCTTTTTTTAACTGAGAACCACCAATGATACCTTGGAATATTGAAGGCACCAAATTAATAAGCTGAGTGATAATCTCACTTGCACCTCCCGTTGCAATACCTAATCCGGCACGTGCGGCTTTTTCTATACCGCCACCACCTGTTAATGAAGGCATAAATCCGGTATTGCTTCCTGATAACATACCTCCTGTCCCTGAATAATTATATGGATTTGCCATGGTTTATATTTTTATACATTTCTTTCACTTGGAGTTGACATTACAACAATCGAATCAATACGAACCTTTTCATCATGTTCTTCTGTTTTGAGCCTTACATAACAATATCTACCTCTCATCTCCCTTCCATTTAGTTTTGCATCGTAAACATCTACAAAGTTACCAGGAGAATTTTCATCTTTCATTATCTCGCCAAAATAAATGCCTTCCCTAAACTCAAAGATAGGAATATTACTTTCCATTAACTGATTATTTTCCGAT
>DATKUO010000040.1:0-2583 GCA_035530515.1 Bacteroidales bacterium | reverse complement strand
TACCGCCATTAAATCTGAGCACATACAGGCCGCTGCACTATCAAAAACATATTTTGGATGACCCTGGCGAAGCGTTTTATCCTCTTCGGTTCCACAAAACACCATCACCACACTGCAATCACTGACATACTTCTGATCCATACATGCCGCGCATATCTTATTTTTTGTAATCTGATCTTTAACGCAAATTAATTCATAATGCCGGTGAGGGCTTGCATGTGGCGCTTGATTTGCAGCCCACTTAAAAAGATCAATCTCTGTATCGGTTATCTCATAAGGCTTGTAACTTCTACAGCTCTTCCTGTTTATTAACGCATTACTTAGGCTTAAATGTACATCCATTGCTTTATCCTCCATTTGCCGCTTCCGCTGCCAGTTCACAAGAAACCAGTGCCCCATCTCTCAACTCCTTGGCTGACTTTCCGTAAAGATCCATTAAATCTTCATATTTAGAATCGTAGTTATCATCACCGGTTCCGTAGATAATAGGCTTTTTACCTGCAAGGATTGCAGCACAAGCAATCTGATATCGTGCGGTGTGTATTTCCTCTGCTTGTGCTACTAATCCGAAGTGCTGCGCTGGTGTCCCGGAAAAATGTTTGATATTTGGTATCTCTGGTTCATACACAATTTCACCGTTGGGGAGTTTTTCAATAATCTGCAGGTCGGTTTCAGGGTCCGCTAATTCGTACATTAAATTATATTTCTTGGTGAAGTGTGTGGAGAATATTCTTTTACTGGTAAGATATAATAAACTTTTCTTACTTATAAAAACATCTTCTGGCTTAATCAAAAAACTCAAATCAGGAGCAATTGCGGTCACCGGTATACCGGCATTAGTAAGCTTGTTTGCTGCCCGTTGTCCCCTGGCTACCACTTTTGTGTTGGGAGCTGTTAGGACTGCCTTGTCTACTGTCTGGAATGATTGAGAACCGTATACGATAGGCTTGTTTAGCTTCTGAGCCCATACCATGTGTTCGTATCGGTTAGGTTGCCGGTTAAAAAGCCCACCAAGATCGATGGCGCAATCGGCCCAAGAGAATGCAGCTTCGTATTCATCCGGCTCCCTGAAATAGTTATACGTTCCTGGCTTGTGAAAATCTGGATGATACAGACACATTATATGAGCGTGGGAATCGAATTCCTGTATGCCCTGGGTGAAACCATCGATCATACTGCGGCCGCCAGCGTCTATAGTTATGTTGCTTAATATTAGATATCTTGCCATATTCTCCTACTTAAAGTAATAATACAAAGGTGCATCGATTACAATTGATTTCTTAAAATGGTGGAGTATTCTCTTGCAGGTAATGGTGTCTTGTCCATGTTTTTTGTTGCTCCAGGTGAATTTACCGACAATCTCTTTACGATAACATATCGTTCCTGCAGCTACATGAAAACCGCAGTTCTGGCCATATACATCGTGAATGTTTCCATCTTCAAAATGGTGCTTATATAATTCCCATGGTTGAACTGCTTTTGTTTCTGTGTAGTCGAACTTGTCTTCTAGAGTCTCTATGCCGTAATACTCCATCATATTTTTCCCATAATAAGAATGGTTTAGCGCAACTATGTCATAGGTCTCAAAGTAGTTTTCTACTACTGCTACCCGGAGATGGTGAGGGAGATCATCAGCGGCTTGAATCATTATAATATCGCCAGTACAATGTTTCTCTCCAAGGCTACAGGCTGCCCCTGTGTATAACAATTTGGGATAATACGACACTTTAACATTTGGGAATTGCTGTTCAAACACAACTTTATATATATCAGGAACCTTGTTGCAATCGCTTAACACAATAACTATCTCATGCGGCACCTTTGAACCCTCCAAATAAGCATAGATAACCCTATTGAGATAAATGAAATGTTCCGGCGTACAGGGAATTAACACTGATGTTTTCACGATATCTCTATCTCTCCTTTGATTACTTTTTCCCAGAAGGTGAAGTCAAGTGCATCGTATTTGTTATTATGAATATATTTATCAGCTCGAGCTGTCCATTCTTCCCACTGTTTTTCAGTGTAATACCATTTTTTCATATTATCTAAAGTAACGTCTTCCCATTTGTCTACTATAATAATTGGTAGTATCCGGGAAAACATTTCGGTAAACACAGCCCGTTTCATTATCGGGACGCAGCTCATGTAAAGCGCCTCCCAAACACTATGAGAATCCAAACCATTTCCAAATCCACATATTTTAAACTTGTGCCGCTTCATATCAGTCAAATACTCCAGAAAAGATTTCTTTCCGGAGCAGGTTGCCCAATCTTTACCTTTAAACAATCGATACGGCTCTTCCCTTTCAATCGGGTTTGTGGCAATGGCATGATTAACGTACAACCATTTATCCCTTTTAAACTCCTGGGGGATCATAGATTCTATTTCTTTAAATTTGTCGCCCTTGTGCCAATGTGTGTTCTCTAAACCTATCGGTAATGGTCGTATCCTTTCCGATAGCACATTGAGGTTTTGCGAGAATATACGCTTAATGTTTCCAGGAATTTCCGACTCAACGTAATGATAGTCAAAATCACGGCCAGGATGATCGATAATATTTGCGTCAGAATTGTGACTAAT
>DATKUO010000039.1:0-2576 GCA_035530515.1 Bacteroidales bacterium | reverse complement strand
AGTTTTTATTAGTGGCTGCGTGCAAGAAAAAGATTCAACAGTACCAACTGAAATCCAAACTATACAACCAACAATCACAATACCTGTGATTGATACAGAGATATATTGCATTAGCAATGAAACTGGTACACAGATGACTCTTTCAGAAGCTAGGGATATTGCTGAAAATAGCGAATGTGGTACTGAGGGATCATTAAAAGATAGTTATGTATGTAATGAATATACAGGCACTTGGTGGATTGATTTTGAACCGTTAATAGAAAAACCAGGTTGTTATCCTGCTTGTGTTGTTAATGTCAATACAAAAATAACAGAGATAAATTGGAGATGTACAGGAGCTGTACCACCAAATAGCTCAGACTTCTAAAGTAGTATCAATAGTGGGCTAGAGGCCGCATTTATAGTGCAGCCTCGATTTCAATAAGTACCAGTTTTATTCTTCAATCGTCTTCTTGATCTCTCCCACGTCTTTTGTAAAAGCATCAAGTTTGGAATGTATGCTTTGCAGCTCATTTGTCCATTCGACCTGTTTTCCCTCGCAGCACTCTTTGCCATGTATCAAAGCAGTAAGACCAGCACTACCCACTAACGCGAGTATGAATAATATTATTACGCCAAAAAATTCCATTTCCTGTCCGATCCATATAATTCCGATCCATACTGCTATGACGAATAACCACGATCCCAGAATTACAATATTATCACTTTTTATGTATTTTTTCCTCCTTTAACTTTTCTGGTGAGATGTGTATGTCGAAGTCCTGCAGTTCATAGAACCTTAGCGCTTTGGCCTTTCCTTCAACTAGGACCACCCGGCTCTTGACGATTTCTGCACTTTCTAGTTTATTAAGGTGGATCTTTGCCAGGGCTCTGTTGATCTCCAGCCGATTGGCTATCTCGTTAAGGTACAGGTCTTTTCCTTCAAGGGTCAAGAGCCTGACAATTTTCAATCGTAGTGGATGTCCAAGGGCTTTTAATTTCTCTGCCTGTGTATTTAATTCCGACATAGTAATTCAATCTTGTGACATGTAATTTAATTATTACATGTAATTTATTATTGCATTTCTTTGTAGATAAATCTTTTGGGAGAGTGGAGCCAATTACTGTTCATCCTTAATTGGATTTACAGATCTTTCTGGCTGCATTGATTCAAATTTATGTGTATCTCCACTAATTCCTGCCATCCCTTCTTGCCTTCAATCTGTCCGTGTGCTCCTCTTGAGTTGTTCTACTCGCCCTTGTGTTGAGGGGGCTAGCTGGCGCTTTTCGATTATTCCTGCAGGCTTTGGGTGCGAAGTGGGGATTGATGTTTGGGTGGGTGTTGCAAGTGAAGAGATGCCGAAAAATGAGAACGAACACTGCACCAGCTACCCAAAGGGTAACTGGTTGGCAGCCAACCTTACATATTCGTGTGGCCTGGGTCTGGTGAACAAAAAAATGTTTAGAATATAGCCTCTTGACCTTCTCCAGCTCCCCCATGTAATCCGTAAATAAATAGATGAATTATATAATAATTAAACAAACCTATCTATTGATGTAAATGATTAAATACATATCTGTTGTATTTGATGATTAAGGTTTGTTATAGTAGATTAGCCTGATATGATAGATTTATTTGTAGAGGATGGTCAACATGAAAGAACAACAACAACAATTAAAACTTGATAAATGTAAAGAACTTGGAAATGACAAAAGAAGTTGTAGTTACACTAAATGCATGGGGTTATTAGCATTTTTGCGAAAGGGTGAATAATATGAATTCTGTTAATCGTCATAAAAATATAATGGATACCATAAGTGGAATTTCTATTCTAACATTTCCTATTCTACTTCTTATCAGGCTTTGATACTTTGCCAGAAGTGGAGTTTGTTGGTTTAATTCCCTATCTTCAAGTTTTTATTGATAAACCAGGATTACTTGTGATCAATTGGTTATTTATATTGATCATTTTAGGAGTAAGTTTTCAGACTATTGGGCTTGTCAAAGAAAAACATGTAAAACGTTGGCAAGGTATATTGATAATAGTGGGTCTATTATTACTTATCAATCCAGATATCGAAATTATCAGCGTGGTTGGGACCGTTTTGATGATTATAGGTATTTTCCCATTAGGAATAAAAACATTAAAACATGAATGATCCTGCCACTTCGCGTCCAATGTTGTATATGCATTTATTCTTCCGGCGGGCTTTTGGTGGGCTATTCAACTGTCCCTGCCACCGCAGCCCGTCAGGGCGGCATGGTGGCAGACAACCTTGTTTATTCATGTTGCATGGGTTCGGAGAGTCAGGAATGTGAAACTGGGTGACGACTATTAATGTGATTCCTGCCGCCCCTTTTCGCCTTCACTTTGCCCGGGTGCCCGTCTTGATCTGACTCCGTCTACCCTTATGGATGGGGTGCGTCGCTGGTGGTAGACATCTTAAAAATTGCAGGATTTAAGTAGAAAAAATTAACTAATAAGAGAACCCATACGGTTGGGAGGTCATCACAAATGAGAAACGAAAAAATATTCTGGATTTTCGGGATTCTACAGAGTATTTCATTAGGAACAATAATTTTTCTGGTTTTCAGA
>DATKUO010000038.1:0-28561 GCA_035530515.1 Bacteroidales bacterium | reverse complement strand
GGTTAGTGGTGTAGGCTCGCCCGGGCGAGCCTACACCACTAACCCCCCCACCGAACAAAATGAATTGTCATTCCGAATGGATCCGCCGCCAGGCGGAGTAATGAGGAATCTCCCTTCAAATAGAAAAACCAAAGAGCTTATGCGCATGATGCCGGACACTCATTAGAATTTAAATGCGTTGACCCTGTGAATAATGTTCTCATAAAAACCAAGGAAGAAATCCTTTTCTGATTCATAATTATAAATTTTAAATTATGATATCGTATTATTTACCAGTTGTAAAACCCATATTCCCCCAAAATCTTATTTCCAAGGAGATAATAAAAGTGTTTTAAGGCATTCATATCATTCTCAGGATAAATGCCATCAACATGATAACGTTCGCGGGCCATTCCGGAATTAGGTTCAGCTCCATCCCAGAAATATTGAAAAGTATTATACTGCACAAGAGTTAAAAGAGAATCATCGGAAATTATAGCAGGGTTTATTATAGTTCCTGACATTCCGCCCTGATTTTTATCCCCGGGAGAGCAACATATTGCAAAAACCAGGATAAATGAAAGACAAAAATGGATAGTTTTCATTTTCAGAAGAAAAAATTACCTGATTATCAGATAATACAAAGATAGTTGAAAATCAGAATAAATAAAAGGTATGATTTCAAGGAAATACCAGCTGGGGATGGATTAAGAACAAAAGTGGGTGATGGGGTTTTGCGGAGAGAGGGGGATTCGAACCCCCGGTACGCGCGAGCGTACAACGGTTTTCGAGACCGCCGCATTCGACCACTCTGCCATCTCTCCCAATACACTTTAGCCGCATTTGCTACGGCGTCTATCCCGCAAAGCGGGACCATCTCTCCCAATACACTTTAGCCGCATTTGCTACGGCGTCTATCCCGCACAAGCGGGACCATATCTCCTTTTTTATATTCGAGGCAGACAAAAATAATAAATATTTATTGTCATATTCTCTTCAAGAGATAATATGTATAGAATCGGACATTTGCTTTAGAACAGTGATCGATTTAATGGAACTTTATATTACAGTTAAATTGCACTTCTTATATCTTCAAGACTGACACCTAGTATTTTTCGTGATACTTTGTCAAGTAAGTTGATATTCCCGGTTAAGTGTATGGTAATCTGATTATGACTGAGACTTTCTCCAGGTTTAAGATTGGCCGCAGGAGAGGATGTCTCAAGTTCATAAAAAGGGCCCATTTGGGTCCCGTCTTCAAGTGGACCGTCATTATAGGAGTTAAGTGCATCGCCTGAGTATGGATTTTCCTGTATCTGCCACGATGAATTGACATAGTCAGTTTCTCCTGCAGGTAATTTGCATATTAGTAGTGTAAGTACATTATTGTCTGAATCGTAACTTCCCATTGTACCTGTGGCTCTTAAGGGAGGAATACCTATTTTTCCTCTGCTTTTTCCGTCAGCTCTGAAATATATATGGTTGCCTGAAACTTTAAGGCGATCTTCAGATATCTTGCCAAAATAATTATCATTTACCTTAGGGCCTGAGAGCTTCTCATCTCCTGGTTTGACGGGTATTACAATAATCACAGAAGGGGAGGGGTTAAACATGCCAAGCATCCAGATTGAAAGAAGTCCAGTTTCCTTCTTCCATTCAGTCTCCCCTTTGTTAATGATAGTGTTACCTGATCGGTAAGCAACACAGTTCAAGTTTTCTGAATTAATACCAGTCTGTTTAGTTATCTCTTTATCAGACAGCAGAGTAACCTTTCTTTCAATCCGTAATTTAAATAATGTACCGCTAAAATTCTCTGTTATTATGTCGCTGGCAAAAAATGCTGATGTATCTGTGTTTGATATCAACTCCCAGGGTGAAGTGTCCAGGTAAGCAGGTGTTTGCCAATCCTCATAAATAAACGATTTGCCTTTACTGAAAAATATGGAAAATTGCCCACCTTCCGGGCCTAACCACAACCTCTCTTCGCCACCGTAGGCATTAATATGAGGAAGGATTTTGCCGGAAGCAATAAGCTTGCGGTTAATCCAGCCGAAGCTATAACCGGTATCTCCTTCTGCAGTGCTGGTCATAACCCTTCCCTGCCATTCCGGGACTAGAGTGATCGCTGAATTTAAGTTATTCAATTCTATTGCATCTGTTTGTTTTTTCAGGAAATCCCTGTTATAACCGTACTGTTGTGTGCTGTCTCTTGCCATTGTTTTTTCATTTTGATTATTTCTTTTTGCCTGATCTGAGCCTGTGCATGAGGCCAATGCAAATGTGACCACTAAGATTGTTGTTATCAGCTTCATTGGTTTATTTTTTTCAGGAGTTATCTGTTTAATGGAATTATCATTATTCTTATTCTTTTTCTTGTTAAAAAAAGTATATCTTCTCCAGAATGGGAGAGTAGTAAGTGATGTGACCCTGACAATCTGTTGAACAACTGTTTTATAATCCATCCTGATGAAACACGTGCATTACCGGTCCCGGATATAAAGTAAATATATAGTGACTTCCAATTACCCATCTAATTTAAGAAAATATAGAATTCTGCATATCAGGAAATAATTGTTACTAAGATATTAATAATCGTTTTATTTTTGCACATATCTGTCGATTATGGAAAAGATTAGTCTTTGTAGTTTGACTGCTGATGAGATATTTCATCTTATCGGGCCTTCAGGTTATACCATGGCTCATGCAGTCTCTATCACAAATAGTGTATATAAAAAGAATGCGTGTGAAATTTCACAGATCATAAAAATTCCCAAAAAACTCAAAGCTGAATTGTCCATCGATACCTGCATCGGTATTTTCAAACCAGTTAAATCAGAAGTATCGATAGATAAGACAGTTAAGTATTTGTTCAGAACTGAAACAGGAAAAGAATTTGAGTCTGTATTTATTCCTGAAAATAGGAGAGGAACTGTTTGTGTTTCTACCCAATCGGGTTGCAGGATGGGTTGTTCCTTTTGTGCTACTGCCAGTTATGGTTACCATGGAAATCTTTCTGCTGGTGAGATTGTAAGCCAGATTATTAGCCTCCCGGAATATGGGGATGTCACTCATGTAGTATTTATGGGTATGGGTGAACCAATGGATAATTTTGAAAATGTTCTTAAAGCCTGCGAAATAATAACGGCGGAATGGGGGCTTTCAATCAGTCCACGTAATGTTACTGTTTCTTCGGTTGGAATAACTCCGGGAATAGAAAAATTTCTGGAGAACTCTTCATGCAATCTTACTATAAGTTTGCAATCACCATTCATTGAAGAAAGGAAAATGATTGTTCCTGCTGAAAAGCTTTATCCTGTCCACCAAATAATTGAGATCTTGAAGAAATATCCTATCAGGAAGAAAAGACGGTTAAGTATCGCTTATGTGATGATTAAAGATCTGAATGATTCTGATGCACACCTCGAAGGGCTTAAAGCTCTTATTAAAGGATCAGAAATAAGAGTAAACCTGATTCCATATCATCAGATCAAGAATGATAAGCATATTTCATCTTCAATTGAAAGGATGCAGGATTTCAAACATAATCTGGTTGTTTCAGGTATTTCTGCTTCTATCCGTAAATCCAGGGGGTCAGATATCTCTGCAGCCTGTGGTCTTCTGGCAACAGGATTAATATAATTTATTTCACTTTTTTATCTTTACTATTAATCAATTGAAACTGGTATTCATCCAGGTATCCATCTGATGTTTTGATCCATTCTTTTTTAATCCCTGATTGAACAAATCCCTGTTTTTTAAAAAGATCCATACTTTCACAGTTATTATCCAGTATATTGCAATATAGCTGATGAAGTTGCAAAGTTTTGAAACAATAATCAACCAGACATGTTAGGGACATGGAAGCATAACCTTTCCTTCTGTATGCTTCATTTGCGATCAGTATTCCCAATCCGGCCCGTTTATGGAAAGGATCAAAATCAAAAATATCAATTGTCCCGATAGTTTCGTTATCTGGAATGTGGTCAATCATAAAACGTAACTGTCCCGTTTCATAGACATTCTTATGTGAATTCTCCAGGTACCTTTTCAGAGTATATTTTGAAAATGGAGAAACGGTATTGCTTATTGCCCAATATGCATCATTGTTTTCCCACTCATATAGTAGCTCCAGATCTTCTGGTTCAAGGGCCCTGAGCCTGATACTTTTGTACTTCATGAGGTCTGTTATTGATTATTATTGAGAAACCTGAATTTCGATTGTTCTTATAAATGCATCTTCATATCCGGATTTCTTTATAAATAGAAGTGCTTCTTTTGCCTTTGACAACGCCTTATATTCACCATAAAAATATTTAAATAATCCGTCATCGGCTTTTATTTCAGATACTCCTTCAAGCCCATCGAAGATTCTGCTGATATTTAATGGATTCCTTGTAGCTAAAAGCTGCACTGTATAAAATAGTTGATTTCTCTGGTTACTGATTGCCTTTGAATCTGGGTTTAAAATAGCTTTTGATTCATTGTCTAAGTCATACTGATTTAGAATATAGGCTTGATCCATTCCTTTTTCTTTAGCATATCCAAGATACTTTAGAGCATCTGCCTTGTTGTAAAACAGCCCGAGGACATACATTGATACTGTATCAATTTTAATCATTCTGATAAACAGTAAATCATTGTTTAGTAATCCGGAGAAATAACCCGGATAAAGTTTTTCTTTAGTTTTTAGCAGAACAATACTGTATTTCATTGAATATGGTTGTCTGAGACGTTCTGGAGTATAGGTCTCCTGTCTGATAATTACCCCCGTCTGAGGATCTACAATTCCAAAAGTGGCTCTCCTGTTATATTTTCTTCCTTCAGGATTATCAGAACCGTTTTTATATGTGTTTACAGCAGCAAAATTTGACTTGCCATATGCTCTCTTAACAAATCTTGAAGGTGAGATTCCAGAGGTAGACAGATAATCAATGACTGTCTGAGCTCTCTCATCAGCAAGTTTTATATTATATGCGGTACTTCCTTTAGCATCGGTATAACCTGCAACTTCGATTTGTAATTCAGGGTAATTGAGAAGAATGGTTTTAAGAATTTCCAGGTTTAATATAGCCTGATCATTAAGCTGATAACTATCGAATTCAAATAGAATATTTTTAATTGATAGGAAGCCTCCTCCAAAAACTGCATCAGGTATCAGTGATGAATTTACAGAGATATAGTTACCAGAAAAATACAAAGGTACATTCATGTTAATGGTATCGGTTTTATATCCTGTATGACTAACTAAAAGCTGGTAGTCACCTGGTTTAATTTCGAATTTATATGATACTGTATCAATCAGAGGGATAGTTTTTATCATTGTTCCTTTATTAAGGGCAGAGAGACTTATCTCTGTTTGTTCCGGATCCACAGACATACCATCCTGAAGAGAAATAGTTCCCTGTACTATTGTAATCTTATCGGCCGGATCCTCAGCAACAATAGAATAAATATTCCGGGAGTTATTTTTTTCGTTAAAAAGGCTGGTAACAAAACCAGAAGCATAATTATGTAGGATGAAAAAAGAATTATCACCTGTACTATTAAAAGCATATGGCAAACCGATAGGCTTGGTCCACCTACCGTTTCTTTTTATTGAACGGAATACATCATACCCGCCCATGCTTATGTGGCCTAATGAGCTGAATAGCATGGCATTGGATTCGGAATCGTAGAATGGGGTATTTTCATTATATGGTGAATTAATCACATTACCACAATTAACCGGACGTTTCCATGTTCCATCATCAGCTTTTTCTGCAGACCATATATCCAACTCACCTTCTCCCCCAGGTCTATTGCTGGAAAAATATAAGGTCTTTCCATCAGGTGTAATGAATCCGTGTGCTTCCCAATAGATTGAATTTATATATTTTCCTAAGGTTTTTGCTTTAGACCATATTGAATCCGTTCTCAGGCTGAAATAAAGATTCCCGTCACCACCATCATCCATATATATAATTAATAGTCTTCCATCACCCGTAATTGAGTTTGAAAAGAATCTGTCATAGCCTCCCAATTGTTGGGTGATATCAACTGGTGGTTTCCATGTACCTGATTTATAAGAGCATAGAACTTGAGTTTTCCCATTGCCTTTAAGAGTAAAAACAAAGACGGAATCATTTTTTGAAATAACAGGATTAAGGGCTCCAGGATATTCAGATAACCACGGCGCGAAAAGTTTGGTTTTAATTGTAAGAGGTTTCTTTTTCATTTCCATAGCATAGCGGCAGTCTCTGATCTGAAGGTCGATGAAATCTTCCCTGAAGATTTTAGTGCCACTCAATCTTCTCTTTGCGTCAGAATAAAGTGACACAGCTTTTTGGAGACTATCATTCTGGTGATATGCTATTGCCAGGTAAAGATATGTATCTAAGGGGGCTTTGTCGCCATACTCAATATACTCCTTGTCATTATTTACCACATTAGCCGATGCTTTTGTCAGAAGTCTCATTGCATCAGCTTTTCTGCCGTCGAGGTTTAGATAACATATACCTAATTTTGCAGAGAAGTTGGAGTTATCAGGATAAATGGTAAGTAATGATTCATATAGAGGAGCAGCCTTTTCAAAATCTTCATTATAATAATAAAAGATATCTGCGTTTTGGACTGCTTTGATTAATTCCTTTTTGGAGAGTTCTTGTGAAAAAAGAGGAAGACAGTAAAAAAATGGAAGAGAAAGAATTAGGATCTTTCTGATCGAAGTTTTCATTATTTTGAGACTTTCTTGATAAAGATTTCTTCAGGATATCCTTTTCTTATCAACTCTAATCTTGATGAATAAGCTTCTTCTCTTGTTTGAAATCTACCCGTTGTGTAACGGTAAAATTTATCTTCATCATTGTACATCACCTTCATATCGGTAATGTATTTAAAATAGCTTACATCGACAGGATTGTGAAGGGCAATAACCTGTACTGTATAATACAGTACATCAGAGTCTTTAACATTACTGTCGCCTATGTCATTCACGTTCATGTTTCTGATAAGGATACTTGTGTCAATTGCAGATACAGTAGGTATATCCGCAAGATTGATTTTGTCATAGACCACCTCAGGAGGCACTACTCTAACAACAGAGGTATCCCTCTTTAGAGAAACGTCGATATTTATCACCAAAGTTGGATTATCAGGGAAAATTGCAGTATCAATGACTTGAGAGAAGTATTCTACTCCTGTATAAACTAACTTGAACTCACCGGCATATGCTGAAAAACTATATAATCCTGTGTATTTATTAGGAAAGCCTACATCTAAAGTGTCGCCAGAAGTATTATTAATGAGATGAATAGAATAGTTTTTATCAAATGTCAGGGTAGTATCATTCAAGCTGAATCTTCCTTTTATTTCAAATCTCTGGCGGACATCGGTGTCTCCAATACCAAGATAGAAAATGTCTCTTTTCTTATAATCGGTTGTTATTGTATAATAGGCATTCAGCCCGTTATTAATTGGTTGATAGAATTTATCATCATCAGTTGAATTTATAGGAAAACCAAGGTTGGAAGGTGTTTTCCATACAGATCCAATCTTCTGACTCTTGAAATTATCAAATCCACCCATGGAGCTATGTCCCTCGGAGCAAAAATATAACACAGAATCATTCTGTAAGATAAAAGGTGTATCCTCATTAAATGGTGTATTGATTGCAGCTCCAAGATTTACAGCCGGGCTCCAATCACCAGAAGGATCTTTCTCGGAGAGATAAATATCAAGATTCCCCTGTCCGCCTTCCCGGTTACTGGTAAAATATAGCTTTTCCCCATCGTATGAGATGGCGGCATGAGATTCGTAAAATTTTGTATTAATATTTTTGTTCAGTTTCTTAATAGGTGTCCATGCACCATCGATATAGTTAGATGAATATATGGCACCGTCGTAATTATCAGTTTTATAAAGGAAGAGTTCAGTTCCATCTCTGTTAAGAGAGCAGGAAGAGCAATCTTCTCCAGCATTTATCTCTGCAGTTATTTCTATTGGAGGTTGCCATTTCCCTCTTTCCTTCTTGGAAAAGAAGATAACATTGACAATACCTCTGCGTTCAGTGTATACTATGGTGTTTTCGTCAAAACTTACAGCAGGGTTATCGTTAATTGAGCCCTGAGTGAAATCACTCCCAAGGCTTTTTTTACTGAAAGCAATTGGATTATCCTTATATTGAATTGCATTTTTACAAGCCTGGATCTGCTGATCAATATATTCGAGGTTCTGCATTCCCCCTTTTGTTTTAGTTTCTCTGGCTAGCTTGTTAAAGGTCTGAAATGTATTGAGCCCCTTTTCAAGTTCATTATTGATCATATAAGCTTTAGCAAGAAAAAAATAGGCATCAAGAGGAGCTCTCGTCTCTTTAAAGGACTCTATTTTAGCATCATAGCTGGCATTTTTTATAGCTTCTTCGAGATAAGGTATTGATTTCTCTTTTTCCCCAGGGATATTCAGATAGCATGTGCCTATTTTATATTTAATATTAAGGTTGTCAGGCGTTTCCAGTAAGATGTATAATTGATTGGCGAGCTCGTATTCTTCATAAAGGTAATATGATTCTGCCTGTGCAAAAATATTTTTCATCTCGTCGGAAGATTGAGATGAGGCAACAACCGGAAATATAACCAGAATTAATAGTTGCAATTGAAGGCTGATGATTTTTATTCTGAAGTTTACCATTATAACAAATATAGTGATTTTTCTATACGGTTAATTCAATTGTCAATCAATTTTATTTCATGATTATCTTGTAAATATCTTCTTTACCATAACCTCCGGACTCTTTAAATACAGAGATATAGCCCTCATTGCCATTGCTGGTCGGCATGAAAAAGATATTGTCATCAGGCGTATTAATAGGATATCCCAGGTTTTCAGGGTTACTCCATAAGGCATTAGACTGGAGATCAGTCCTGAAAAGATCATATCCTCCGATATTCTCATGACCCTGCGAACTGAAAAATAGTGTTTTTCCATCATTAATAAGGAATGGTCTATCTTCATTAAATTGAGTGTTTATTTCAGGACCAAGATTAACCGCCGGTCCCCAGTCATCTTCTTCTTTATAAGATATATACAAGTCAAGGCCTCCGAAGCCGCCAGGCCTGGCTGAAGCAAAAATCAGCTGATTCCCATCTTCAGAAATGAAACCGTGTGATTCCCAGTATTTAGTATTGATATTCTTGTTTAGCTTAATAATCTTATTCCAGCTATTACCATCAAATGAACTTGAAAAAATATCGCTATTAAAATTATCATCTTTTGAAAGGAATAATAGTTTACCATCAGATGACAGACACGAAATGTAAAAATCACCATCTGTTTGTAATTCAGGAGTGATGTTTATGGGAGCATCCCATTCCCCGTTTACTAGCCTGGAGAACATTACTGCATCATAAAATTTGAGAGAAACCATAAAAGCGAACGATTTTCCATCGGCTGAAATAAGCGGATTAAAATTTGCTTTTTCATCATTAATGAGATTTCCAAGGTTTTTTTCTGTATATTCAACTGGCTTGGCAATTAATTCTTTTGCAAAAGTGCAAACATCAATTTCATGGTTAATGAAATTGATGTTCTCGATGTCATCAGGCAGGAGAGTACCTGCGAATCTAAGGAACGCTTCCTTTGCTTCATCGAATCTGAAATTTATACGGTATGCTGTTGCAAGATCATACAATGCATCATAAGAAGCAGCTATCTGGTTGATTGTTCCCTCCTTATGCTTAGCTGACATATTTTTAGATGCTGTTTTAAGATAGTCAATTGACAGATTCTTTTTCCCCGGAATATTAAGGTAGCATACTCCAATACGATGAGTCAGGTTAGCATTATCCGGCAGTTTTTCATACAATTCCAGATAGTAATTGAGAGCATCATAATAATCTTCATTCATGAAAAAGAATTCAGCTTCAAGGAAGGTGTCCTGAAGATTTTTTGTATCCTGCGGATAAGCTGAAATGAAAAAAAATATTGTAACAAACAGGCAGATAACTCTTTTGCTCATATTCAGAGATTTTAATAAACAAATTTATTAAAAATAATGGCAGAAAAGTTATTATTCATATACTTATTTTTCATGATTACTAATTCTTTTTCTTCTTATTCCTTTTCCATAAAATGATGAAAAGAGAGAGGAGCCCTGTTCCGAGTAAAATCCATAAAAACCATAAACTGTTCTCTTTACCGGGTTCAAGTTGTGAAGTAATTATATCATCAGGGATATCTTCCGTGGAAATAAGATTCGCAATACTTTTATATAATGCTTCTTCAGGAAACTTCTCTTTATCATTCTCTGTTAAAAGAAATCTAAACAGGTCCTTTGCTGTTTTGATCTTTTCTTTTTTCAGATCAATAGACTTTAAATATGAAAGAAGTGGTTCCTCAGTTTGCTTAATCAGATCAGACAGGAATTGTTCAGTTTTAGTGTCAGGTAATGTACCGATGATAGCCAGCATGTCTGCCATCTGGTAATGTGAAAGGCCTAGTTTAAGGGATTCATTAATAAAGGCTTGAAGCCATTTTTCTGCCAATTTAATATTGCTAATGTCAACAGCGGCTACCGATTGCCTGATGATACTGCCATTTTCGGAACTTTCGCTATAGGTCAGAATTTTATCGCGAATTATTGAAATTGATGGATCAACATCTGTCAGAACATCAGCAGCAATTTTATTTAGTTCTATAGGGCTGATATTAAGGCCGGATTTTGCTGAAAGAAATTCCTGTAAATCAGTCCAAGTCTTGAGATTAGATTTATAAATATCAAGTCCGTCAAGAATTTTTTTCAGATCTCCATCTGTGTTTTTAGCCATAAGATTAACTGCAGCCTGTGTAAGTATATTATCCATGGCAGCAATTTTGAGTGCAAGTTTATCCAACTCATCAGGCCTTATGCTTTTCAGGGCAGCTTCCTCCTTAAGATATGAAATAAGGTCATCAACTTTCCCGAATTGTTGTTTATCAATATGAGCATCTTCAATGACTTTTTTAAGTTTATCGGAAGCCCGGCTTTTAAGCACAGCTGTTAGAGCTGCTATCTGTTTTTTTGCTATTACCCTGCTATATTCTGGTCTGATAAGAGGTTGCTTTATAACATCTTTTTCCCTTGTAATGAAAACATCAGTAGTTGTTGAGTTGCTAAATTTGTCTGTCAACTTGAAGACAACTTTATTATCTCCGGTACTGGGGACCATTTTATAGTTAAAAGTTGAATCACTTAAAATAAATTGTTCAACAGAAACCAGTGAATCACTTACCCAATGTTCAACTGTAAGCAACGAGTTTGCCTCAGCTTTAATGGGAAACATAATTGTGTCACCCTTCACAACGGAAATAGTTTTATTGCTTTCAATAATCAAATCTGCAACAAAATCTGTTTTTGGCAAAATGGTACCAGGTAGCACGAAACTGTCTGATGGATTTTCAAGAGGAAGATCTAGATTTTTTACAATTTTTTCACTTCCGTCGCTCTCAAATGTGACCTCATAGTTGCCCTGAGGTAACTGGAACTCATATTCACCTGTTTCAGGGTTGGAATATACAACCAGTAGCTGGTTAGGATTTTTGATATTCATGGCGCTGATTTTCACGCTATCCTTTATACTGCTTCTGAGGTCTGCTACTTTAACCATTCCTCTGACAAAGAATTTTCTTGGATGATCATCAGAAAAAATTTCAATCCGGTAGATATCCTGTTTTCCAAAACCTTCAGGGCTGTCTTTTGCATAGTAACCTTCATAACCTTGATTCAGAGGTTTAAAAAAGACATCATCGTCAGTTGAATTTAATGGATAGCCAACATTTAAAGGAACAGACCATTGACCATTATCCAGAAGGGTGGAATAAAATATATCATAGCCTCCCATATTGAAATGACCTCTGGAGCTGAAAAACAGTGTTTTGTCATCCCTGCTCAGGAAAGGTGATTCCTCATTATAAGGTGTATTAATAACAGGTCCAAGGTTAACTGCCGGGCCCCAGTTATTGATACTATCTTTTTGGGAAACATAAATATCAAGGCCTCCGAGAGTTCCTTTTCTATTGCTGGTAAAATATAATTTTTTATTATCATGAGAGATAGTTGCATGAGACTCCCAAAATTTTGTATTGATGTTTTCGTTAAGTTTTATCAGGGGTGTCCATATCCCGTTTTCAAATGTTGAAGAATAAATAATCCCATCGTAATCAGCAGAGCTGTAAAGGTATAAATCCTTGCTATCATTGGAAATGGAAGTTGGAAAAAGATCTCTGTCCACCCTTAGGAGTTCATTCATGTTTAATGGGCCGCTCCATTCTCCATTAATCCTCAAAGAGTACAGTATTGCATCGTAAAAAGCTTCGCTTTTAGAATATATCAGAAGATCCTCATTATCAGAAATAACCGGATTAAATTCAGAATTACTTTCATTGATAACACTCCCAAGATTTTTCTCTTTAATAAAAAGAGGCATTTTTATAAGTTCCTTTGCATTCAGGCATGATTGTATCTGGAGGTTAACAATTGTAGTATCATATACCGTCGGATCAAGGTTTTTTCTAAAGATCTCATAAGTTTCAAGAGCTTTATCAAGTTGATTATTAATCCTATAAGCATTAGCAAGATAATAAAATGCGTCGAATGGTGCACCTGCTTCCCTAAATTTTCCCTCCTTATATTTAGGATTAATATCTTTGATGGCATCTTCAAGGTAAGTTACCGCTTTCTCCTTCTCTCCAGGTGTATTTATATAGCATTGTCCAATTCTATATTTAAAATTTGAATTAGTTGGAAAAATCCTCAACAATTGCTGATATAACGGCAAAGCTTCTTTGTAGTCCTCAAATAGGATCCAGCTTTCAGCTTCGTAGAAATTTTTTTTAATCTCTGTTTTTGATTGAGAAATTAAATCAGAGTTGATTAATGTAGTCAACAGCCACGTTAAGAGAACTAACCTTTTCATCATATTGCAAATTGATCTAAATGGATTGATGGTGCCTTAATGTCTGTATGTTGTTGTCTTCCTTTTCTGTTTATTTCAGAGTATGGGAAGTTAAATGTGTTTCTTTAATTCTCAAAGCTACTAATATAGTTGAAATATTAGAAAAAGGACAATTTACAACTGCCCTTTTTATGAAATGCCATTAAAATTTTTCAAAACCCGGATTTCAGAAGATGAAATTCAATACCTGTTTTAATTATAAATAACCGATTAAGCAATTTCAGGTGAATAGTTTTCAAGGATCTCTTTCACCTTATGCAGGAATTTTCCAGCAAGAGCCCCATCAATTACCCTGTGATCGTAACTTAGGGAGAGGATCATAATATGGCGGATAGCGATCATATCTCCATCGGGAGATTCGATAACGGCAGGTGTTTTTCGTACGACCCCTGTTCCAAGAATAGCTGCCTGTGGCTGATTAATAATCGGTGTGCCGGCAAGATTATTATAACTTCCAAAATTTGTTATAGTGAATGTACCACCTGTAATCTCATCCGGTTTTAATTTATTGTTTCTTGCTCTCTCAGCCAGATCATTTACTGCTCTGGCCAGACCTGTAAGGTTTTTCTCGTTGGCATTTTTTATTACCGGAACAATCAGGTTGCCATTCGGAAGAGCGGTAGCCATCCCTATATTGATATTTTTCTTTTTAATGATATTATTCCCGATAACTGAAATGTTGATCATGGGGAATTCGTATAACGCTCTGGCAACAGCATCAATAAAAATTGGTGTAAGAGTAAGTTTCTGGCCTTCTGTAGCAAAAAATTTGTCTTTGTTCGCGTTTCTCCAGTTAAATAGCCTGGTTACATCAGCATCAATAAATGATGTTACATGCGGAGAAGTTCTCTTTGACATAACCATGTGATCAGCAATAAGCTTTCGCACCCTGTCCATTGGAATTACTTCATCTCCATATGCCTGATTATCAGTTATATTTTCGACCTTTACTGCATTTGCAGATTCTGCTCTCTTTGCAGCTTTTATCACTTCTTCAGTAGTTTTCCTCGCTTCAAGAATTTTTACAATATCATCCTTTGTAATTCTGCCATCCATGCCGGTTCCTGCAGTCTTGTCAAGCTCAGAATAGCTTATTCCCTCAAGTGCTGCAATACTTCTGACCAGAGGTGAAAGAAACTTACCAGAAGGAGTCCTGCTCTTCATTTCATGCGATACCTCTTCAATATTACTTTTTCCCTGTTTTATTGTATCAATAGTCTCACGAATCCTTTCAACCTCTTTTTCAACTTTTTTTGACTCTTCCTGTGTTTGCTCCTCATTATTTTCAATAATCGCTAATACATCTCCGACTTTGGTTATGGAACCCTCTTTAGCGATTATTGAGACTAATATTCCTGCTGTAGGTGCCGGAACCTCAGAATCCACCTTGTCTGTTGCTACTTCCACAAGCGGATCATCCTCCTGTATCTGAGTACCTTCAGTGACAAGCCATTTGTTAATTGTTGCTTCGATTACTCCTTCTCCCATTGCAGGTAATAAAATATTCCTCCTTGTCATAATATCTTACTTTTATATAATTCAGTCTTTTTCCTTTATTAGACTTAGTGATGTGAGAGGTTGAGAATATCCTCTTTAAAATTACAAATTAATATTTTTATATGGTAAACAAACGGATCGTATAAATGTTTTGGATATCTGAGAGGTGTACTTACTATTTTTCAGGGAACCCAGTTATCGTCGGATAAGAATCATGATAAAACGATTTAACAATGCCAATCCTTCTCTGAAATAAATAGCCGGTATCATAAGGAGATGCCAAAAGCCGTATTTCCCTTCCATAACTCTTTTTCTAACATAAATTCTCATTGCTCTATAAAAGTGCAGGATGTCAGTAAAATTTTCTCTGGTAGTGCTTTTCCCTTTAAAATGAATTATTTGGATCTCAGGGAAGTAATAGTTATTGTAACCGGTTTGCAGGAGTCTGTAACTCAGGTCAATATCTTCACCATACATAAAAAAATTTTCATCCAAAAGTCCTGCTTTTTTGAGTGTTTCATGGCGAATAAACATAAAGGCACCTGAAATAATTTCCGTCAATGAAGTTTCAAAGCTGTCGATGTGAGAGAGATAATACTGGTTGAATAATATGGATTTAGGGAAAAGGAAGGATAACCCGAATGTTTTAAAGAATGTACTTGCTGCAGTTGGCAAAGCCCTTTTCGATTCTTGTAAGAACCTGCCTTCTCCATTGATCATTCTTACACCTAAAGCCCCACTATCAGGATGTTGGTTCATGAAATCGATGCATTTGATAAAGGTATCACCATCAAAGAGAGTATCTGGGTTTATAAGGAGAATAAAACGGCCTTTTGCCAGCTTTATCGCCTGATTATTTGCAGCAGAGAAACCTGAATTTAGCTTGTTCTTTATTAGTAAAACTTCCGGATACTCCCTTTCAACCATAGCGCAGGAATCATCGGTTGAATTATTATCGACAACGAATATTTCGCAATCAATATTTTCAGAGGCTTTTTTTGCTGAATTCAGACAATGTTTCAAAAAATCTCGGACATTGAAACTGACAATAATAACAGACAGGTCCATTCTGTGATTATTTTTTTGTTTGTTCCTGAGTAATTACCTCAGCTAGTTTTTTTACACCTAATTCAATCTCATCATTATTTGAGTAAGAGAAATTGAGACGCATAGTGTTATGGCCTGAATTGTTGCAGAAGAATGTTGATCCACTGACAAAAGCCACATTCTTTTCAAGAGATTCTTTAAAGATAATATCTGCATCAAGGTTAACAGGGAGGGTTACAAAGAGAAACAAACCACCCTGTGGTGTAGTCCATGTTACTTTATCAGGCATGTACTTCATGAAACAATTTATCATATGAGTACGTCTTTTCCGATAGAGATCAATGGTTTTTTTAAGGTTTTTATCGAGAAGTCCCTTTTCAATATAAAGGGCAATAATTTTTTGTAAAAATGGAGAGGTGCAAAGGTCGGCAGTCTGCTTTGCCATAACGATCCTATCAAGTAATTCAGGATGGCCAATTACCCAGCCAATCCTGAATCCGGGGGACAGGATCTTTGAGAAGGTACATAGGGTAATAACTCTTCCTGTTGTATCCAGTTCATTCATAAGCTTTTGAGATTCCCCCTCAAACCGAACCTCTCTGTAAGGACAATCTTCAACAATAAGCAGATCGTATTTATCTGCGATCTCAATAATTTTCACCCTTCTGGAATTGGGCAATGTGATTCCGGCAGGATTCTGGAAATCAGGTATTACATAAATAAACTTTATCTTTTTCCCAAGTTCTTTCAGAGTAAAAATAGTATCTTCAAGTTCATCAGGTTTCATCCCATTCTCATCGAGTGTTATCCCTTTGAGCCTGGCACCATATACCGAAAAAGCATTTAACCCGCCTAGATAGGAGGGAAGCCCACACAACACATAGTCACCCGGGTCGAGAAAAATTCTTGCAATAAGATCGAGCCCTTGTTGAGAGCCTGTTGTAATAATCAGGTTATCGATACCAATATTTAGTCCTTGCTCATTGTGTCTGCTTACCAACATTTTTCGGAGGTTGGGATCACCTTCAGTCGACCCATACTGTAAACCATCAGGTCCGTTTTTTTCAAGAATCTCAAGAGTTATTTCTTTCAGATCATTAACAGGAAAGGTTTCCGGAGCAGGAAGTCCACCAGCAAAAGATATCATTCCTGGTTTCTGCAGATGTTTAAGGATCTCTCTTATGGCAGAGCGCCTCATGTTTTTCCCGGTTGTTGACAGATAGTTATTGATTGATTTTAGCATTGGTGGTAAGGATTTCTGTTGATAATTGCCCGACCAAGTGTTATCTCATCGGTATACTCAAGTTCATCACCTATTGCTACACCACTTGCCAGTGTTGTCAGACCGATATTGTACTTGTTAAGTCTTTTATAAAGGTAGTAATTTGTAGTGTCTCCTTCCATTGTTGTACTCAAAGCAAAAATTATTTCATTTATCCCTCCTTCTTTCACTTTATCTTCAAGGCTGTCGATTTTAAGATCAGATGGTCCTATTCCATCTATAGGTGAGATAATTCCTCCAAGAACATGATACAATCCCTTAAATTGGCGTGTATTTTCAATAGCCATTACATCCTGTATACTTTCTACCACGCATATTACAGACTTATCTCTTTTTTCATCATTACAGATTGTGCAGATTTCACTATCAGATATATTATTACAAATCTTGCAATAGTGGATATCTTCATGAAGCCTGATAATACTCTCCCCGAATCTTTTTACCGCAACAGAATCTCTTCTTAACAGGTTCATCACCAGTCTGAAAGCTGTTTTCCTCCCTACCCCGGGAAGTGAGGCAAATTCATTTACAGCATTTTCCAGCAATCTGGATGGAAATTCAGTAAAACTCATAACGAAAACTTTTATACAAAACTAGTTCAATTTTCCGGTGATATTAAACCAGGATAGAATTTTTTGTCTTCCGTTCTTTTTGTTATTCTTGTAAATTAATTGACTTAGATATGTCACCACTGCTAATTCTTTCAATATTTCTTATTTATACAGTTATGCTGTTTGCTGTTACCTGGTTTACAGCACGAAAAGCCGACAGTCAGTCTTTCTTTATTGGAAATAAAGTCTCTCCATGGTTTGTTGTTGCATATGGAATGATTGGAGCTTCACTTTCAGGAGTGACCTTTATGTCTGTTCCTGGTTGGGTGAAAGAAACCCAGTTCAGTTATATGGTGGTTGTGTTAGGTTACCTTTTCGGATATTTTGTTATCGCACTTGTTTTACTCCCCTTATATTATAGACTGAAACTTACCTCAATATACTCCTATCTCGATCAACGGTTCGGCTTTTGGTCTTATAAAACAGGTGCAGGGTTCTTTATTATTTCCAGAACCCTTGGTGCGTCATTACGTATATTCCTTGTCATTAAGGTTTTGCAGGTTTTTGTTTTTGATGCATGGGATATACCCTTTTGGATCAATGTTCTTATCTTTATCATTCTTATAATACTTTATACCTTGAAAGGGGGGATAAGGACAATAATATGGACTGATACCCTTCAGACAACCTTTATGTTACTTGCTGTAGTACTCTCTGTGATTTACATTAGTAAAGATCTGGATATTTCACTTGTAAAATTAGTTTCCACTGTCAGGGAGAGCTCAGTATCTAAGATGTTTATAACCGATTGGCATCATGAGAGATTTTTTCTTAAACAGTTCTTCAGTGGGATGTTTATATGTATTGCTATGACGGGTCTTGACCAGGAGATGATGCAGAAAAACCTAAGCTGCCGTAACATAAAGGAAGCTCAGAAGAATATGTTCACATTCAGTGGGATACTCGTTTTTGTCAATTTCTTATTTCTATTTTTGGGTGCCCTATTGCTGATATATATGCAGATTAAAGGTGTGTCAGTTGCCTCCAGTGATGATATTTTCCCTACGATAGCTATCAGATATCTTGGTCCGATAGCTGGATTGGTATTTCTTATCGGCCTGATATCGGCTGCATTCCCAAGTGCAGATGGTGCATTAACCTCCCTTACAACTTCAGTTAGCATTGATTTTCTAAGTCTCGATACGCGTGAAGGGATTTCTGAATTGAAAAAGACCAGGATCAGATATTTTGTACATATTACAATTGCGATAATATTTTTTATCAGCGTTTTAATATTCAATACTTTTAACGATAGCGCTGTGATTGACAAGCTTTTCACAATTGCTGGTTATACCTATGGCCCTTTGCTGGGACTTTACTCATTCGGGTTATTCACGAAAAGAAAAATTAATGACAGAGTAACACCCTTTGTAGCAATTGTTTCACCACTTATTTGTTATTTTCTGAGTAAATATTCAGTTGAATTGCTTAACGGGTATAAATTTGGATTTGAGCTACTTCTATTAAATGGCCTTCTTACATATATTGGCTTATTCATCTTTAGCAGAAAATCAGTTAATACCTGAAAGACAACTTTTTCAGTAAATAATATGTTTTAATAATTACTTACTGGTTACTGCCAATAGTCTGTTGGTTTGTTGATGGTTCCAACGTATCGTCACTCTCTTCAGGGACCTCGGGTTTTGTTATTACTTTAATTTTCTTAAATGGGATATTCCAGACGAGAAAATAGCTTAATCCTGTACTGAACGATTTTGAGCCGTTACCGTATCCGGGGAAATAGACAGGTCTAAGGTCTTTCCCGGTTCCTAGAAATAAAAGTTTTCTAATATTGACTGTCCATCCTATGCTTATATTCCTGAATATTTCAGCTCTTACTCCCGGTGATACTTCAATAAAATGACCCCAGTCCCTCATATTTTCAACTGAAGATATCCTTGTTCCCCATGCATTTTCATGTTTAAAAGAGGGGATTTCTGAATTGAATACACTTATGCCATAACGAAGTCCAATTCCTGCCCAATATTTTCCAAGTGATTTTTCAGGTTTCAGCAGATTAAAATCAGCCCCTGCTTTAACAAAGATTCCTTTATTAAGATATTCGTAGTTGTATTGTGAATACTTATAGCTCAGATATCCTGCTCCAATTACACCTGCCACTTTCTCATTAAGGTCGGCAGCTATATAACCTTCGGTGTTTAATATATTTTTATCTGATACATATATTGCAGGCCCTGAGGCTTCTAAGCCAACTTTTATCTTTAATGGAATTAGAAGGGTATCTTGTGCCTGAACCTGATCAATAGTGCCTGACAGGATAAGCAGAAGACTAGTAAAAAATATGAATATTCTCCTCATCAATTGTAGTTATATTGCTATTAGATATATATATTCCTTTAATTGCATTAAATGTATGGATAGGATCAGCGTTTATGTTATAATAATAGGTGTAACCACATTCCTTTGACACCAGATGAGGATATCTGCTATATATTAATTCCAATGTATCAGTAACTCCATTTATTCTTATTATATATTTGCAGGTATCTCTGGAGGCATCAAGAGGCAGATAAACAGTTTGAATCTGTTTGACTTTATTATAGAATTTATCGGATTCCAGGTTAAGACCGTAAATAGTCACACTATCAGGAGCATGGATGACCTCTGTGCCGTCAGGATAGAAAGATGCTTTCAGATATGCTTCAGTATCTTCATAGCAAGTCTCCGGAGTACATGAAAGTGAAAACATGAATAGGCCTGTCATGATGAAAGCAAGGTATCTATGAATTAGTTTTCTCATTATTTTTTTAAGAGCCTCAAAATTACAAAAATTACAGTGTCATATGCAAAAAAACGAAACATACGAATAAAGAGAGAACTTATTAGTTTTTCAGGCTTTTCGAAGGAAATCAGCTGCTTTTGACAGGGAATTTTCTATTCCAGCTGGATTTTTTCCACCGGCTGTTGCAAGGAATGATTGTCCGCCACCACCGCCATTGATTTCACCTGCAATTTCCTTAATGATGTTGATTGCGTTAATGTTTCTCTCTTTCACCAGGTTATCGCTGACCATAACCAGAATATTAGCCTTCTCATGGGTTGCCGATCCTATAACAAGAACGGTATTATCAGAAGAACTGCGAACCTGGTAAGCGATTTTTTTCAAAACCTCGGAATCTGCATCAATTTTACCTGAGATAAATCTTATATTGTTTATTATAACAGCCTTTTCCATTAGGTCACTTAACTGAATATTTGCTGATTGAGCCTGAAATTTTTCAATTGTCTTTTTAAGAGAATTATTTTCAGCAATCAGTTTTTCAACGTTTTCGGAAATATTTCCGGTGCTTTTCAGCATAGTTGTTATCTCATCAACAATATTTAATTTCTCATTGATATATTCTTCAGCTTTTGACCCGGAAACGGCTTCAATTCTTCTCACTCCGGCAGCTATAGCATTTTCTGAAATTATTTTTACAAAGCCAATGCTTCCTGTTGAAACGACATGGATTCCTCCACATAATTCTACCGATTTACCGAATTCAACAACTCTTACAGAGGTACCATATTTTTCACCAAACAAAGCGATAGCACCCATCAATTGAGCATCTTCCATCGACACACCATTTGTTACATTGCCGGTATGATTTTCCCTTACCATACTATTTACAATCTCTTCGACTTTGAATAGTTTCTTCTTACTCAATTTGTTGAAATGGCTGAAGTCAAAACGGAGACGATCAGGGGTGACGAGAGATCCTTTTTGTTCCACATGATTACCCAGAACAGAACGTAAAGCATAATGAATTAAGTGAGTAGCTGTATGGTTGTTTGCAGTCTTTAAACGCTTTTCAAGATCTATTGACGCTTTGAAAACAACAGATGGATTTGTTGGCAGTCTCTTGGCAATATGTAATATAAGATTGTTTTCTTTTACAGTATTGTTGATACTGATTTTTTCATTTTCTGAGATTATGAGACCTGTATCACCAACCTGACCACCCGATTCTGCATAGAAAGGAGTTTTATTAAATACTAACTGGCAACTCTCCTTCCCTTTTATCTTCACATTTCGGTATTTTGTTATAAGCACTTCATCTTCTATCAACTCATAACCTGTGAATTCAGTTCCTTCAATATCTCTAATAATGATCCAGCCTGCAGATTTCACTGAACCATCAGCACGTGAACGGTCCTTTTGATTTTTCATCTCATTTTCATATCCTTTTAAATCGAGATGCATATCATTCTCTTTAAGAATAAGTTGAGTGAGGTCAACAGGGAAACCAAACGTGTCGAACATCACAAAGGCAACTTTCCCGGGCAAAACATTTTTTTGTTCTTTCCTGAGATCATCGATCATCCTCTCAATCATCTTCAACCCTTTCCCAAGTGTTTTAAGGAAAGCAGTCTCTTCCTCAAGGATGATTTTCGAGATCTGCTCTATTGCAGACTTAATTTCAGGATATTGATTGCCCATGGTAAGAGAAAGCACAGGAACAAGCTTATACATAAATGGTTCCTCAATTTCCAGATTAGTATACCCATATCTGACTGCTCGACGAAGAATTCTTCTTATAACATACCCAGCTTTATTATTGGAAGGGAGCTGCCCGTCTGCAATCGAGAAGGAGACAGCTCGGATGTGATCAGCAATAACACGAAGGGCAATATCCCATTTTTCATTAACTCCATATTTTTTTCCTGTTATTGCAGAAATCTCCTTTATTATTGACTGGAAGATATCAGTATCGTAATTCGATTTTTTACCCTGTAAAACCATACAAAGCCTTTCAAATCCCATTCCTGTATCAACATGTTTTAATGGAAGCTGTTCCAGTATTCCGTTTGACAGTCGATTATACTGAATAAAAACAAGGTTCCATATCTCAATTACATGCGGATGACCTTTATTTACCAGTTCTCTCCCGGGTATCTTTTTCCTCTCTTCATCATCCCTTATATCAACATGGATTTCAGAGCAGGGACCACAAGGACCAGTTTCACCCATCTCCCAGAAGTTATCTTTCTTTGATCCTTTGAGAATTCGATTTTTATCAATGTTAGACGCCCAAAGATCAAAAGATTCCTTATCGGGTTCCAATAATTCTTTTTCACTACCTTCGAAAACTGTTATATATAAACGATCTTTATCAATTTTAAGCGTCTCTGTAAGAAATTCCCATGCCCAGTTGATTGCATCTCGTTTAAAATAGTCGCCGAACGACCAGTTACCAAGCATTTCAAACATTGTATGATGGTAAGTATCATGGCCAACCTCCTCAAGATCATTATGCTTTCCCGAAACTCTAAGGCATTTCTGTGAATTTGCGACTCTTTTGCTTACCGGTTGCTGGTTTCCGAGGAATATGTCTTTAAACTGGTTCATCCCGGCATTGGTAAACATCAGTGTCGGATCATTTTTAATGACCATGGGAGCTGAGGGTACAATATTATGGTTTTTTGATTGGAAAAATTCGAAAAACAGCTGTCTCAGTTCGTATGAATTCATTGTAATTATCATTGAGTTATATAAATATACCTTATTTTTGGTTTGTAAAATTAATTTATTTGATTTAGATTTGTCAGTTAACTGAAAAAAAAATCGATTGCCGTTGTTACGAAACCGGAAATACGTTCTCGATTTATCAGAAGTTCAATATAAGCTGGTAAGGCTCCCATGGAAGAAAAGACTTTTACGTTTAATCCTATGGTTAGTTGGATCAGTTCTGATCGCTCTAATTTACGGAATTACTTTTAAATATCTGTTTGGTTCCCCTAAAGAGAAGATATTGAGTCAGCAGGTTGAGAATATGAAGCTTCAGTATTCCCTTATAGGCAGACAATTAGATAATTCAGTTTCTACGCTTAACAGCTTCAGGCTTTCTGATGACATACGCTATCGTCCTATTCTTGACATGGATACTATTTCGGAATCCTTTCGAAAGGGAGGTTATGGTGGTGTTGACAGATTCCGTGATCTTTCAGGGTATTTGAACTCTGACCTGCTTATTTCATACAGATCAAAGATAGAAGAGATAAAAAATATGGCCAATGTCCAGAACGAATCTTTCAAAACAATTAAAGATCGTTCATCAGAGTGGATAAGAGAGATGGATCACTTCCCTGGAATTAGTCCTGTTAACGTAATCTTCAGATTGGGTGATGGGTTTAAATTTCGTGATGTACATCCTGTACTTGGAACGGCAAGATGGCATTATGGACAGGATTTCCGAGTTCCTTATGGTACAGAGGTTTATGCTACAGGCGATGGGAAAGTAATTGAATCAGGATGGAACTCTGGTGGATTTGGAAATTATATTATAATTGATCATGGTTATGGTCTGAGATCTACTTATGGCCATCTTAGTGAGATAAAGGTTGCTAAGGGAATGAATATTAGAAGATGCGACCTTATAGGCCTGAGTGGTAGTACCGGAACCTCTTCGGGGCCACATCTGCATTATGAAATTAATCAATTCGGACAGCATAAAAATCCTATTAATTTCTTTAATAATGATATGTCTGAAGAAGAATTTAATGAGATGATTCAGGCATTTGGATCAAAATCAAAATTCAGATAATCTCTCCTTTTCTTTAATTCTGTTTTTCTACAGCTTCATGAAAGGATGCTGTGGTGATTTTTTTAAGAATTGATTATCTTTGCCATATTATGCCACGCACAAAATATAAGTTTAATCCCGATTCTCTGAGTTTTGATAAAGTAAGACTTGGGGTAAAGGCATTATTACTCAGGTTCCTGGCCTTCTTTACCGGATCTGTAATTATTGCTGTAGTATATTGGGTTATATTTGGGTTTTTCTTCGATTCTCCTGAGGAGAAAGTTCTTAAGCGTGAAGTGGAACAGATGACTATTCAGTACAGCCTTATACACAGGGAGATGACTAATATAGAAAATGTCCTTGATGATCTTCAAAAGACTGATGATAACCTTTACAGAACTATTTTTGAAGCGGAACCTATACCGGCTACCTTACGAGAAGGAGGAGTAGGAGGAGTTAGCAGGTTCAAAGAGTTGGAGGGTTATAATAATTCTAATCTGGTTATTGAGACTGCTGCCAGACTTGACAAAATCAGAAAAAAGGTGTATGTACAATCAAAATCTTTTGATGACCTGATAGATCTTGCCAGGAAAAAGGAAGAGATGCTCAGATCTGTACCAGCTATTCTGCCTATTTCCAATAAGGATCTTAAAAGAACTGCTTCAGGCTTTGGATTAAGGATACATCCTATTTATAAGATTATCAAGTTCCATTATGGGATGGATTTCACAGCTCCTGCCGGAACAGATGTCTATTCAACAGGGAATGGTGTTGTCGTTGCCAGATTATCTTCAAAAAGAGGATTCGGCAACCATATAATTATTGATCACGGTTTCGGATACACTAGTCTATACGCCCATCTCAGCAATTTTAATGTTAGAGTTGGTCAAAAAGTGCAACGAGGCGATGTTATTGGATTTGTTGGTAGTACCGGGACATCCGTTGCAAATCATCTTCATTATGAGATTAAGTTAAATGGGACAAACGTTGATCCGGTTAACTATTATTTCGAAGATCTTTCACCTGCAGAATATGAAAGAATGATTGAAATTGCTTCAAAAACCGGTCAGTCTTTTGATTAGTTTTTTATTAAACATAAGTATGAAGAGATCGGTTACTGTAATAATAATAATTGTATTATTAATACCTTATTTAAAAGCTTCTTTTTCTGATGTCTCTCTTTCATTTGTTTCACCCACTCTCCCTGATACCACTTTCTTTCAACGAAAAATTGTGATAACCGGAGTTGGTGATATAATGCTTGGGACGTCATTTCCTTCTTCAAAATATCTCCCTCCTCATGATAATCCCTTTTTACTTCTTGAAAGCCTGGCAGATACGTTATCATCATCTGATATCACATTTGGGAACCTCGAAGGTTCATTTTTGAATTTCGGTGAGGCTTTAAAGAAATGCAGAGATACAACAGCTTGTTATCTTTTCAGAATGCCTGAAAAATATGTTTCTGCTCTTACCCGATCAGGCTTTGATATTCTCAGTCTTGCCAATAACCACTTTGGCGATTTTGGAATACCTGGCAGAAACCGTACTATGGAAATTCTCGATTCAGTTGGAATTTCATATGGAGGATTAATAGAGTATCCGTTCTCAATTTTTAAAAGGGATTCTCTACTGTATGGGTTTTGCGCTTTTTCTCCAAATGCAGGGACAGTGAACATAAATGACATTTCGAAGGCGGAAGAGATAGTCAGTATGCTATCTGATACTTGTGATATCGTTATTGTTTCGTTTCATGGAGGTGCTGAAGGAGCAGAATTTCAGAATGTTCCTAAAAAAAATGAGATGTATTTCGGTGAAAGTCGTGGAGATGTTTATGCATTTGCGCATGCGATGATTGACAAGGGTGCTGATATTGTATTTGGACACGGCCCGCATGTATCCCGGGCAATTGAGGTCTATAAAAATCGATTTATTTGTTATAGTCTTGGTAATTTCTGCACATATGGCAGGTTTAACCTGTCGGGTCCAAATGGCATTGCTCCAATCATAAAGGTATCTGTTGATACCTATGGAAAATTTTTATATGGAAGAATCATCCCTGTTTTTCAACCATGGTCAGGAGGCGTAAGAATAGATACTAACAGGCAGGTTATAAGCAAGATAAAAGAACTGACAGCTATTGATTTTCCGAATGCTGCAGTTATTATTTCGGATAATGGTGAAATATTATATAAGTAGTTACTATGCCATACAAGGAAAAAAAGGTCGAAAAACTCTATTATTCAATAGGGGAAGTAGCTGAGATGCTGGAAGTACCAGTATCAACAGTTCGTTTCTGGGAAAATGAGTTTGATGAACTTAAACCCATGAAGAATAAAAAGGGAAACAGGTTATTTACGCAGGCAGATATTAAAAGCCTGAGGATCATCTATCATCTGTTGAAAGAAGAGGGTATGACTCTTTCAGGAGTTAAAAAGAAACTATCTGAAAAGTGGGATGAGACAGACCATAAATACGAGATTAACGAATCCCTGCAGAAAATTAAATCTATCCTGCTCGATATAAAAGACAATATATAAAATCCTATGTCCTCTGTGACTCCTCTGTACCTCTCTGTGTAAGTCCTTTTAATTTTTTGTTTCACAGAATATACAAAGGATGCACAGAGTTACTCAGAGAAAAAGCGATTATTATGAAGTTAAAAGATCTATGTTTATTTCTTGATTCAGCTGTGCCATTATCATTTCAGGAAAGTTATGACAACTCTGGGTTGCAGGTCGGGATACCAGAAAGGGAGATATCATCGGCAATTATCACCCTTGATGTTACAGAGGATGTAATGAACGAAGCAGTCAATAAAAAATGCGATATTATAATCTCGCACCATCCTCTTATATTTACCGGAATTAAGAAGATATCGGGTAGGACATTTACAGAAAGGATACTCTATAAAGCTATTAAGCACGATATCGCAATCTATTCTTCTCATACTAATCTTGATATTTTCAGTAATAGTGTTAGCAGAAAAATGGCCGAGAAGCTGGAACTAAGGAATATTAAAGTATTATCACCTTTAAAGAACCGGTTATTAAAACTTGTTACATATATTCCTGAATCACATCTTGAAAATGTACGAAAAGCCCTGTTTGAAGCAGGGGCAGGAGTCGTAGGTAATTATGACCAGTGTGGATTCACTACTTCAGGGACAGGTAGTTTCAGAGGAGGAGCAAAGAGCAACCCGTTTGTTGGAGAAAAGGGAAAGATACATTTTGAAAAAGAAATCAGGTTTGAAACAATCCTTTTTTCTCATATAAAAGAGAAGGTCATAAAGAACCTTATTGATATTCATCCGTATGAAGAGGTTGCATTTGATATCTACCCCCTTGAAAATGACAATCATGGTCTTGGATTAGGATGCATCGGAGAATTTGATGATGAGATAGAAGAAACTGATTTTTTAAAACTTGTTTCTGCAGTTTTTAATGCCAAGGGGGTCAGATATTCGAAACCTGTAGGAAAACCGGTTAAAAAAGTGGCGCTTTGTGGCGGGTCAGGTGCCTCATTGCTTAATGAATCGATATCTTCCGATGTTGACGCTTTTATCACTTCCGATATTAAATATCATAATTTTTTTGATGCTGATAATAAAATTATATTGATCGATATCGGACATTTTGAGAGTGAAAAATATTCATCAGAAATTTTATACGACCTAATTATTAAAAAATTCCCTAAATTTGCAGTCCGGTTTTCAGAAACTAATACGAATCCGATAAATTATTTGTAAAAATGGAAAAAGTAAAAACAGTTGAGTCTGAAATTTCTGTAGAAGAGAGATTAAAAGCATTGTATGGATTGCAGTTGGTTGATTCAGAGATAGATAAAATTAAAACACTAAGGGGTGAACTGCCTCTTGAAGTGCAGGATCTGGAAGATGAAATAGCAGGACTTGAGACAAGATTGGGTAACCTTAAAGAAGATGTGGTTACTCTTGAAAAATCAGTTTCGAAGAAGAATAATGAGATAACTGATGCTGAAGTACTGATAAAAAAATACGAGGAACAACAAAAAAATGTAAGAAATAACAGGGAATATGATTCTCTTTCAAAGGAGATTGAATTTCAGAATCTGGAAATTGAATTATTCAATAAAAAAATCAAGGAGTCTAATTTTCTGATTGAAGAAAAAAAATTGGTTATTGTTGATTCTGATGTTACTTTTACCGATCGGAAATCAGATCTTGAAAATAAAAAATCCGAACTTGATGAGATTATTTCTGATACACAGAAAGAAGAAGAGGGGCTCTATAAGAAATCAGAAAAGGTTCAGTCGATAATAGAAGAGAGGTTGCTTACAGCCTATAAGAGAATTCGTTCAAATGCGCGTAACGGCTTGGCTGTGGTGCCTGTCCAGCGAGATGCCTGCGGGGGTTGTTTTAATCAGATACCCCCCCAGCGGCAACTTGATATAAAATCAAGAAAGAAGATTATTGTATGCGAATACTGCGGACGGATTCTTGTGGATGATGAGATTATAAAGGAAGGTCATTTATAGTTCTACTTTACGACTTTAGTTTTTGTTTCCCACAAATCTTCATACCTGTAATACCTATCAATATCTTTTTGTCTATTATAATGCCTTATTTTCATCTGTTCCAGGCTTTTATCGTATTGTTCCTTAGTGCCAAACAGTTCA
>DATKUO010000037.1:0-18380 GCA_035530515.1 Bacteroidales bacterium | reverse complement strand
TCAATCAGGCATAAATCATAAGATGGATACTGTAGATAGTCATCTTGTACTTGAAAACAACACCAGGATGAGAAGCGAATACGAGCGAATTGGATGCCAGGTAGTGAAGAAATTCAGGATATACCAGAAAGAGCTTTAGAGATCGCAAAAGAATAATCCGTATATCTGTATTTCTATCGCATTTTCATTGCCACCCAAGAAATACTTTAGAGGAAAGTTCTGCTTGAGCTGCTTAAATATCTCGATCTGCCACCTCCTTGGCTCGAACTGCTTGCTTTGCCCACATTTTCAGACCTGGATTATGTTAAACAGACACAGTAATATACTTCCAATACCAGATAAATCCCTATCTATCCGTAAGTTCAGTAAGTTTCTTGATAATCAAAAAATAATTGCTTTTCGCGAAACACTTTTCCAGTTTGCTAATTTTCGCCTGATCATTTTTACAGCTTGCAATCACCCATTGCTGAACCGGATCAGCCAGCCGGGATGAATCGACCATTTTCTGAATCAGTGTATTTGCTGCTTCAGTTTCTCCCTTCTCTTTTAGAAACAGGATTGCCAGAATGTTACTAAATGATGACGAAATGTAGTTTTGATTTGTGTAGTCAATTATTGACTTCTGCAGCAATGCAGTTTCTTTCGGCCGATTCAGTTTTTCCAGAAGTAATAATATATTTAAAACTACTCAAATTCATTTTTGAATGCAATTTTAGTGCATAAAGATTCAAACCAACGATTAACTTAAACTGTTTGTCAACTTAAACGTGTAATTTAATAATTCAATAAATTCATTCTAAAGGGCACCTCTAAAAACTATTTTTTTAATGCCGGTTTCGATACAAATATATAGGATGGGTTTCTAAAAACCTAATTTTACACCTCCCCCTCTCCTAATTTTTAATTAGAGTCTGTCTATAAACATTAAATTGTTGATAACTAATTACAAACAAGCTTTTCGGCAATTGTTTTTCTTAGTAGATTTAAGAAAAAAACGCCATGAGACTATTTGAAGATTTTAAGATAAAGTTTGCGAAGCCCGACTGGTCAAGGGACCCGGAGTTAGGTATGATAGATACTATACTTGAACAACATCCACATCTTGTTGCCCTTTTACAAGAAGATATCATTTAGGGGACAAAAACCAAATATATTTGGCAGGAAGGACACCCCAAGTGTTGAGCAGATTGTCCGTGCTGCTATCTACAAGGAGCTCAAAGGGTTTGAGTATAGGGAATTAGAGTATCATCAGACAGATTCCAGAATATGTACTTTATTTATTAAAATAGATGAGTTGCTTCCATACAGCTTCCAGATGCACCAAAAATACATTTCGCAGGTTACGCCTGAAAATTTACAAAAGCTCCTTGTAAAGCTGAATAAAATAGCGATAGAAGAAGACATAGAGGACATAGAAAAGATCAGGCAGAACAGCACGGTAGTAGAAACCAACATACACCATCCCACCAATGTCTTGCTCTGAATATAAACCAAGCAATTGTGCAAACTTTTATTGTAATACCCGCGAATAATTAAAATCTTATTAGTATGAAAAATTGTTTTATTTGTTTATCACTCTTATTAATCCTTTCCTGTAAACACAGTACCAATTCCAATAATTCTTCGAATGTTGGAAATGAGGAAATCAAGCTATTCGATATACTAATGCCGGAAAAAACGGGGATCAATTTTGAAAACAAACTCCCGGAATCTCTGACAATGAACGGATTGTTTTATGAGTATTTTTACAATGGTTCAGGCGTTGTTGTAGCTGATTTTAATAATGACGGACTTCAGGATGTGTTTTTCATTTCTAATTTGTATACAAATAAACTTTATTTAAATACAGGGAACTTAAAATTTAAAGATATTTCAAAAGAATGCGAGATCGATGACTCCGAAGGATTTCCAACAGGCGTTACCACAGTGGATATTAATTGTGATGGATGGATGGACATATATATGTGTAATGCCGGGAAAGTTGCTAATCCTGAATTTAGAAAGAATAAGCTATGGGTAAATCAGGGTTTAAATAAAGATGGAATTCCCACATTCCGCGAAGAGAGTTCAAAATACAACCTGGATATAACATTATGCTCAACACAGGCTGCATTTTTTGACTATGACCATGATGGCGATCTGGATATGTTTCTGATAAATCACTCTCCTATTGTTTATGCATTCAAAGACATTGAAAAATTGATGCATACAGAAAGTAGTATTTCCGGGGACCGGCTCTATCAAAACCAAAATGGGAAATTTGTAGACGTTTCAAAAAAAACAGGGATTGTCAATAATAGTTTAAGTTTTGGGCTGGGCATAGGGATCAGCGATTTAAATAATGATGGGTGGCCTGATATTTATGTAAGTAATGACTATTCGGGAAAGGATATGTTATATTTAAATAACAAGAATGGAACATTTACTGAATGTATTGATAAAGCCTTATATCATCTTTCATTCTCTTCCATGGGCAACGATCTGGCCGATATTAATAATGACGGCTGGTCAGATATTATCACCCTGGAAATGATGGCAGAAGACAATTACACCATGAAAACCAGTATAGGAATGTTGAATAAGGATCATTTCAATACACTGGTTGATCTCGGCTTACACCATCAATACAATTATAATACACTTCAGTTGAATAATGGAATTTTTACACGAGATCAAATACCTGTTTTTTCAGATATTGCACGATTAGCTGGGGTTACAAGCACCGATTGGAGCTGGGGGGCACTGCTTTTTGATATGGATAACGATGGTCTGAAGGATATATTTATTGCCAACGGCATTAAAAAAGATCTTATCAATGAAGATCTCGCGAGCTATGTCAATAAAAGGATGGAAATATATTCCCAAACCGGACAAATGGATAAAAAAGAGTTCATTATAAGTGTTCTGAATCGTATGTCCGAAAGAAGAAAAAATAACTATTTCTTTAGGAACAATGGTGATTTAACATTTGAAAAGAAGAACGGGAAATGGGTTAATGATAAACTTACATGCTCAAATGGTTCTACTTACGCCGATTTTGATAATGACGGGGATATGGATATTATTTTGAATAATTCAGATGGGCCTTCATTTATATATAAAAATAACACCAGTGAAAGAGGATTGGGTAATTATCTGCAATTCAAACTTATTGGTCCGAAGAAAAATCCTGTTGGGATTGGAACTAAAATAATCGTAAAACAGACGAATCAAATTCAGGTACTGGAGCAATATCTGACGCGTGGTTTTATGTCTTCTGTCAGTCCTGTTCTGCATTTTGGTCTGGGATCAGATAAAATTGTACCTGAAATACAGGTAATATGGCCTGACGGGAAGGATCAGGTGATTACAAATATTTCAGCTAATCAAGTTATTAGCATGTCCTATTCTGATGCAAATCAGGTACACAACTTCTCCTATACCAAACCTTCTTTATTCAATGATGTAACCAAATCGATGAAGCTAAATCATAAACATGAAGAGAATAAATTTAATGATTTTAGCAGGGAAAGTTTATTGCCTCATAAAATGTCAGATCTGGGACCGGCAATGGCTGTTGGAGATGTGAATAATGATGGATTGGAAGATTTTTATATTGGTGGAGCCAAAGGTTATCCGGGAAAACTTTATATTCAGACAAATGATGGTTTTAGAGCTTCCGGGAACCAACCATGGGCAGAAGATATTAATTGCGAAGATGTTAAAGCAACTTTTTTTGATGCTGATAATGATGGCGATCTGGATTTATATGTTGTCAGCGGTAGCAATGAGTATGAGGAGGGATCTCCGTATTTACAGGACCGTCTTTATTTGAATGACGGTTCGGGTGATTTTAAAAAAATGAAAGATGCTTTACCGGATATGAGAGAAAGCGGTTCATGCGTTGTGGCAGGCGATTATGATGGTGATAGTGATATGGACCTCTTTGTTGGAGGCCGTCAAATACCAGGTAAATATCCACTCCCTGCATCCAGCCATATATTAAGAAATGACTGTAAGTCTGGCAAAGTCCGGTTTACGGATGTAACTTCAGAAGTTGCCCCGCAACTTAACAATATCGGTATGGTCACAGATGCTGTTTTTACCGATATTAATGGCGACGGTAAATTGGATATGGTTATAGTTGGCGAGTGGATGTCAATCAGAGTCTTTAAAAACACCGGTAGAAGTTTTGAAGATATAACTGATCAAACGGGATTGTCCCAACAAACGGGTTGGTGGAATTGCGTGGTAGCAGCTGATTTCGACCATGATGGCAACATTGATTTGGTAGCAGGAAACCTTGGATTGAATTTCAAATACAAAGCGAGTAAAAAAGAACCGTTTGAAGCATATGCAAAAGATTTTGATAATAATGGCAAGTTAGATATAGTATTGGGTTATTACAATAATGATACCCTATATCCCCTGCGCGGACTTAAATCTTCTTATATTCAGCTTCCTATTATTAAACATAAATTTCTGACTTTCAGTGCTTTTGGCAAAGCAACACTTGCTGATGTTTACGGAGCTGAAAATCTGAAAAATGCATTGAACTATAAAGCCAATAATTTTGCAACATTTTATTTTGAAAACATGGGAGATGGAACTTTTAAGGTGCATCCGTTAGGGAATCTTGCACAGATTTCTTCGGTGAATAGCATTTTGGCCGAGGATGTTGATGGAGATGATAATCTGGATTTAATAATTGCCGGTAACCTCTATGGCACTGAACCGGAGACTCCAAGAAACGATGCCAGTATAGGGCTTTTTTTGAAAGGAAATGGCAAAGGTAATTTTGAACCTTCTCCTGCCATAAAAAACGGATTATTCATAGATGGCGATGTAAGGAAGATAAGTTTGATTCATTTAGGAAAAAATAAGAACCGCGGAATTATTGCAGCTAAGAATAATAGCCTGATGCAACTTATTAAGATAAATGATAAAAAATGACCGTGTTTTCAAGGAGAAAGTGTCTGGACAGATGGCTCATAAGTAAGTTATGGCATGGGGCGTGAAGAATGGATTATGTTACAGGATAATTATTGATGCATTCAGAATAAAAAAGTAATATATGGTAATAATGTTAAAATCTCCATTTATTATTCTTAATAGGAATAAATAGATATATTTGCATTATTATCATAAGGCCTGACCCAATGGAAAAAATTAGGAATAATTAGGGTTTGCTGATTTTCGAAAATAACATTCGTATAATGTTGATAAACAATCTATTAAGTTAATAAATACATGATGAAAAGCAAAGAAAAGTGACCGATTTTTCATAATTTGGTTAAAATTCTTTGCACTTATGATAAATTATACGCCAACAAATCAACTGACATTGGAAGGATTCAAACATCCTTTTTACAAGCACTTAAAACTGGATAACCGTTGGGTCAAACTGGCAGGGGTTATTCCGTGGAACGAACTGGCCAGGATTTATTCCAGGAATCTGGATCCGGACGCCGGGCGGTTAAGTGTTGATATCCGGATGGTGATCGGGGCCCTGATCATCAAGCATAAGCTTACCCTGAGTGACAGAGATACGGTAGATATGATCAGCGAGAATGTTTACATGCAGTATTTCTGCGGACTGAAAGGCTTCCAAAGTGATGCACCATTTGATGCCTCCCTGTTTATTGATATCCGCAAGCGTATGGGGGCAGACAAATTTGACCAGTTTAATGAAACGATTATTCGTAAAGCAGAAAGTCTCAAGCCCAAAAGAGAGAGGATCATTAAAGATACTCCTTCGGAAGATAACACGGAAAATTCCGGTGGACAGGAGGTTGATGTCAAAGAGAGTTCATCTTCTTCTTCCAAAGATCAACTTCCCAATCAGGACAAATTGAAGCTTGATGCCCGTGTGACTGACCAGTACATTACTTACCCCACAGATCTGAAGTTGCTCAACACGGCCAGGGAAGAAACAGAAAGGCTGGTAGACGTTTTATACAAAAAAGGAAGCTTTGATAAAAAGCCCCGGACTTACTGTCGCAAAGCAAGGAAGGAATACCTTGTGGTCTCAAAGAAACGCAGGAAAAGTAAAAAGGAACTTCGTGTGATTATCGGCAAAGAGTTACGGTATGTGAGAAGAAACATCTCCACCATCGAAAAGATGTTGGATAAGATTGAGCATATTCAGAAGGAGTTCCCGCTGAAACATCGGGATCAGAAGATTTACTGGGTGGTGCAACATCTTTTCGATCAACAGATGTACATGTACCGCAACAAGTCTCACAAGTGTAGTGACCGGATTGTGAATATCTACCAGCCCCATGTTCGCCCGATGGTTAGGGGTAAAGACAGTGCTGATGTAGAGTTTGGGTCAAAGATCAATATCAGCGAGGTTGAAGGTTTTGTTAGATGCAATCATATTGGTTGAGACAATTACGATGAAGGAGGTGACCTGGAAAAGCAGGTTGAAGATTTTAAACAATTGTATGGATGTTATCCTGAATTATTGCTTGGTGACAGGAAATATCTGACTCGGGCAAATCGGCAATACCTGAAAAATATGGGCATAAGAATAGTAGGCAAACCCCTGGGCAGGCCAACTAAACAGGAACTTTCCGGATACCGGAAATATAAAACCAGGAAAGAACAGAACATGCGCAACCATGTTGAAGGTAAGTTCGGGCAGGGAAAGAACGGCTATAATCTTAATCAGATCAGGGCCAGGAGACAAGATACATCAGAATCGTGGATATCAGCTATATTATTCGTTATGAACCTGACCAAGCTGATGAAAGTGGCGATAGAGTGCGGTAATTTTTTGGCCTTTTCTGTCTTGAAGCTTTTAAGAACAGTTTTTTTACCGGTAGTTGTATCCGATTATGTCATGGTTAAAAATAGAAGAGCGATATCGGTATGAGAAAATCAGCAAACCCTAATTACAGAAGTGTAAATGAATATAGGTATATCGTATGCATTTTCCTCTTTTTGCTGATACTGGCTGGATGCCAATCCAATAATAAATCCTCTTCTAAGTCACAGAAACAATCGGTCGCAACGCTTCCGCCTGCTAATGATGATTTCTTCCAGGAGATCGGGCGGGAGATAGGATTGGATTTTATTCACTCTATCGGTGAACATGATTTGACTAATATAATTGAATCAGATGGCGGCGGCGCTGCTTTTCTCGATTATGATCAGGATGGATATATTGATTTATATATCTGCAGTGGCACCTGGATCGAAGGTTTCAGTCATGGAGAAAAGCCGGCAAAATTACCTGAGAACCATCTTTATCGCAACCATGGGGATGGTACCTTTGAAGATGTTACCAAAAAAGCAGGTGTGGGTGGTCCGTGGTACAGCATGGGAGTTACGGTCGGCGATTACAATAATGATGGTTATCCCGATATATACGTAAGTAATTACAGGCCCAATGTGTTGTATAAAAATAATGGCAACGGGACTTTTACGGATGTTACCAAACGTGCCATGGTGGGAGGTGGAAATGAATGCAGTGTAGGAGCTGTCTGGCTGGATTATGATAATGATGGTCTGCTGTATCTTTATGTGGGGAACTACCTTGCTTTCGATCCTCAATATAAGTATTATTATGCTCCTGAAGGTTTTCCCGGTCCATTAGCCTATGACAGCCAGATGGATGTATTATATCATAACAATGGCGACGGAACTTTTGAAGATGTAACAGAGAGCATGGGAATAATCGACATGGATGGAAGAGCAATGGGTGTGGGGGCTGCCGACTATGATGATGATGGTTTCGTGGATATTTATGTGGCCAATGATCATATAGTGAATTATCTTTGGCACAACGATGGGGGAAAGGTATTCACAGATAGAGGTACCATGTCTGGAACAGGATTCAGCCAGGCAGGGGAAGCAACTGTAAGCATGTCGGTGGATTTTGCCGATTATAATGGAGACGGATTGCTGGATATGTTTATTTCTGATGATACTTACTGTTCTCTTTATGAGAACTTAGGAAACGGGATTTTTAGTGATACTTGAAAATCTAATTTGAAATATTTGAACCGGAATTAATCCGGTATAATTGCAAAAACTATTCAATTACGGCCAAATTAGTTTAACTCCGCTATTATAATATTCTATTTGTCTTTGTAATTTTGGGAGTATTTCCCGCCATTGTCTGATTTTTAAGTTATGTGAACGTACTTCTTCCATTCACTCTTGTGTTGTTTTTCATATCCTCTCCCTTTCTTTGTTCTTAAGCTGCTTCGATGAGCCTGTCAAGCTCTTCCCAGGCATCTTTGTAAAAATGGTGTTCATACATCTTAATTTCTGTTTGATGTCCACTCTTTATTATTTTTGCAGGTACTGCAATAAACCAATCAACAAAGCTACGGTGTTCCTGTTTTTTGAACTTGTTTTTCTTTTGACGCATTATCACCGATATGTTGTAAGCAAATACACTCAATTGCCATAATATATCGTTTGCCCAGAAGTCATCGGTCAGCGTACTTCCTGCCATCGTGTGCCCTTTTACCTGTTCAATCCATGTCTCGCTGGTGGAGCACTGTTTGTAGAGTTCATGCAACCCGGCGGCTTCCACATCATAACTGCTTATGTAGCAGGCATACTGGTAAACCGGAACAATTTGTTGTTGCCCCATGTATAAAACCTTCACATATTCTTTTACAGTACGAATTGCCTTCAGTATCCGTGGTTTGCTCCATCCCTTTGTCGTATAGTTGAACTCGCATATTGCTACATCTTGTTTACCCTCGACCCCTGTCCATGTTTGCAACTGAAGTAATTCCTCCAGATTTTTTAGTTTTACTTTCACCAGGTAATCCCATCTAAACGATTCCAGTAAATCGAAGAGCCCTCCTGCAAAAAAACCGCTGTCAGCCCTGAAAAGCACTTTGGTTATGTTTTTAGGTAAGCGCGTACTGACTTCTTTAAGGAAATCAACAATACCGTTGGATGTATATGCTGAGCCTGTCTTGAACCATGTGTGGTACAATAGTTTCATCTCGCTGACAAAAACCAACATGGGATGGTAGCTTTTGGCTCCTTTTTTAGTCGTGTTATATCCTTTTTCTGCCCCTTCCTGGTTACCACAGACCGATTTAACGGTTGAATCGGCATCCAGCGTGATACTTTCAAGTCCGCTTTCCTGCAACCATCTGGTATTTTTTGATAGTAACACTGTTTGCAGTTTGCGTGCACCACTTTGACCCAAGTTCTTCACCGTTGTGGATATGGAATTAACGTTTATTGCTTTATCTAATTTAAGTAGGGCTTTTACTAACCCATCTCCACTAAAAGCAGCTATTCTGCAAATCCGGCTTATTCCACTAATTGAGGACAGAGTAATCGCCAATAAAATCTGGTTGACACCAAATTTGGTGGCATTGTACCAAAATGTTGGGAACAGCTCACCGAGGGATTTTATTATGTTTTGCCGGTTCATATATTTAGCTACTGTATTGAGCCCTGCATACCTGGTAATGTTACTGCCTGCAAATGAGGCTTTAACGATTATTGATTGGTTATTTAATTTTTTCTTTGTATTTTTCATCTTTAAAGTGATGTTTTTTGTTGTGTATTTTTATTGTAACGATTTGAAGATAAACAATTAACATCACTTTTTCTAATTTTTATTTTACTTTTTTAAGTTACTTTTGAAAAATAACAAGAAAGGACAAAAATGAGTAATAATCCGATATTAAATCAGTTTTGTGAAAGACACCCATTACTTAATACGTTAAAAAATTCTATTGGCGAAGCAGCAGAGATCGTCATCAATTGCTATTCCGGTGGAGGAAAACTTCTGGTTTGCGGCAATGGCGGAAGCAGCTCCGATTCAGATCATATAGTGGGGGAGCTAATGAAGAGTTTTGAACTTAAAAGACCAATCGAAAAAGATATTGCGGAAAAACTTACTGAAGTTTCCGCAGAGAGAGGTAATTATCTCGCTCAAAAACTGGAAAGTGGTTTGGCTGCAATATCTCTCTCTTCACAAACCGCTTTAACAACAGCAATTTGTAATGATATTGATGCTAACCTGGTATTCGCCCAACAAGTTATAGGTTATGGCTGTGATAAAGATGTCTTGATCGCTATAAGCACTTCAGGTAATTCACAAAATGTGGTGGACGCTTGTATTACAGCAAAGGCTATGAATTTAAAGGTGATAGGATTAACGGGAATGACGGGAGGGAAGATGAAGCAGTATTGTGACATTCTGTTGAATGTACCTGAAAAACGAACTGCTTATGTCCAGGAATTGCATTTACCGGTGTTACATGCGCTTTGTCTTCAAATTGAAAACCATTTTTTCTCTGACCATAAATAATACTAATGAAAGCTGAATTATTACAGGAAATAATCAATAAAATCAGTTCAGTAAAAATTGCTGTTATAGGCGATTTTTGTCTTGATGCATATTGGTTTGTCGATGAATCTAAAAGTGAAATATCAGTTGAAACAGGCCATGCTACCAGGCCTGTCCACCAGCAAAAATACTCTCTCGGGGGAGCAGGGAATGTCGCAAATAATCTGGCTGCGATGGAAGTTAAAGAAATCCGTGCTTTTGGAGTGATTGGACCTGATCCGTTTGGACCTGAAATGATCAGCTTAATGAGAAAAGCCGGGATCAACACTGACAACATTTTGACCCAGCAGAAAAAATGGGCTACACATGTGTACATTAAACCATATATTAACAATAATGAAGAAAACCGGATAGATTTTGGTAATTTTAATAAGTTATCTGAAGAGACTGCCAACCTGCTTATAAATAACCTCAGAAATTCCGTAAACGATGTTGATCTTGTTATAATTAATCAGCAGGTTCTCTCAGGCATCCATACAGATTATTTCAAAAAAAAGCTGGTTGAAGTCATAAACAGTTTCCCGAAAAAGATTTTCATTGTGGACAGCCGGAACTACACTGACTTTTATAGTGGCGCTTTCCGGAAAATGAACGATACTGAAGCCTCCCTTTTATGTGGCATAAAAAGGAAGCCCGATGAGATCGTACCTTATTCTGACGTAATAAATGCTGCAAAAACACTTTATCACAGATATCAGAAACCTCTTTTTATAACAAGAGGCAGCAGAGGTTCTTTAACTGTAAATGAATCAGGAGTCACTGAAACTCTGGGGTTGATGATCATTTCAAAAGTAGATAGCGTAGGCGCCGGAGATAGTTATTTAGCCGGAGCAGCTGCGACACTGGCTGCTTGTTATCCGATGGAAATTGCAGCAGAGATGGGATCTTATGTTGCAGGGGTAACGGTACAAAAATTATTACAGACAGGTACAGCTTCTCCCTCTGAAATACTCTGGATAGGACAAAATCATGATTATATCTATCTCCCCGAACTGGCCGAAGATATCAGGCATGCCAGGTATCTGAAAGACACTGAGATTGAGATAATCAGAGAATGGACAAAAGACCGTTGCATTAAACATGCCATATTTGACCATGATGGAACAATTTCTACTCTTCGTGAAGGATGGGAACATATTATGGCACCCATGATGATCAAAGCAGTATTAGGAGATAAATTCCATGAGGCAGATGAGACATTGTACCATAAAATAGAGTCGAGCGTTCGCGAATTCATTAACAAAACCACTGGAATACAAACCCTTATGCAGATGAAAATCCTGCTTGATGTAATACGTGAATTTAGCTGTGTTCCTGATGATCAGATGCTTGATGAATTTGGTTACAAAGAAATTTACAATAACGATTTGATGCAAATGGTTTACAAGCGCGAGAAAAAACTGATAAGCTCAGAACTTTCTGTTGCAGATTTTACAATTAAAAATGCTGTGCCATTTTTTACCAAGCTTAAAAATGCCGGAGTGACGCTATATCTTGCAAGCGGGACAGATGAAGAGGATGTGAAGCATGAAGCTGCTGTTCTGGGCTATGATGCTCTTTTCGAAGGTGGTATATTTGGTGCAGTGGGTGATATTAATAAGGATGCTAAAAAGATTGTACTCGATCGTATCCTGGACATGATCGGAGAATCGGAAAACGGACAGATCGCTACAATTGGTGATGGGCCGGTTGAGATTAGGGAAACACATAAAAGAGGTGGAATCACTATAGGAGTTGCCAGCAACGAATTAAAAAGATTTGGTCTTAACCAGATAAAAAGGACCCGCCTGATAAATGCCGGAGCAGATATTATTATACCTGATTTTTCTCAATCATCTGAATTGCTCAATTTATTAAACATAAAGTAAATGCCTCATCCAAAACTTGACAGGGATCAGCTTTTCATAAAAAAACTTGCTGAACGTTATAACAAGTTATCGATTGAAAACGACCAGGTTCCTGTTTCGCAAAAACCTGCAAATCTTTCAGATCAAGGTAAAGAACTCATAAAAAAAACTGTTGACAGGATCAGATCAGCAAGACAAAAACAAAAATCCGTGATGCTCACTTTTGGAGCTCATACTATTAAAAATGGCATGGCTCCTACCCTTATTGCATTGATCAGCGAAGGCTGGGTGACCCATTTGGCAACTAACGGTGCAGGTATCATTCATGACTGGGAATTTGCCTTCCAGGGAAAATCGAGTGAAGATGTTCGTGAAAATGTTAAAAATGGCCAGTTTGGAATCTGGAATGAAACCGGCTTTTTTATCAACCTTGCTCTGGTTGTCGGAGCCTTCGAAGGATTGGGATATGGAGAATCCATTGGTAAAATGATCTCACAGGAAGGACTTCATATTCCGGAAGTTCCATTTTTAATCGGTGAAGCCCAAAGGAAAATTGAAACAAATCCTGAACTGGCAGCTGCAGCCATTGATTTGCTTGGAGTAATTCAAAAATTTAAGCTGGAACCAGGCTTCATGAGTATTCCTCATCCATATAAAAAAATTTCAGTGCAGGCATGTGCCTGGGAGAAAAGAGTTCCATTTACGGGTCATCCGATGTTCGGACATGATATTATCTACAACCACCCTATGAACCATGGCGCCGCTATCGGGAGAACAGCGCTGGCAGACTTTCTTTACTTTGCCGGGAGCGTCAGCAGACTTGATTATGGGGTATATATGTCGTTAGGTTCAGCAGTAATGTCACCAATGATATTTGAAAAGTCATTATCGATGTCACAGAATCTTGAAATTAAGAGAAATAGCCATATTGACAACCATTTTATGTTGATCGTTGACCTGGCCAAATCGGACTGGGACTGGCAGAATAAAGGAGAACCTCCTGTAGATAATCCTGCCTATTATTTAAGGTATTGTAAGACATTTCACAGGATGGGTGGTGAAATGCATTACCTAACAGCAGATAACAGGGATTTTCTGCTTGAACTTTACCATAATTTATCTGGCGAAAATAATCAACTTAACCAGATATAAAGAAGTAGGGTAATTACTGAGAGAATCGCAAGATGAAGTCTCCAGTCCGTAATACCTTCAAATCTGGAAATACCCTTAGAATAATTGATAGTTGTTTTCTCAAGTTTTTCGGATGAAGTTTTTTCAGTGAATGCAGAAATGGCAAAAAGCACTCCTGTAATCAAGATTTCAGCCCAGAGTCCCCTGTATCCAAAGTTCAATGTCAGTTTATGATGAAGGAAGGGAAATATCTCTTTTCCAGTTTCGGGGCCAATCAGTTGGTCTGTAACGAAAATAGTCGCCAAGATAATTCCTATAATTACAGAAACAGTTGCAGCTTTGAGAGTCACTTTTTTACTTATTATCCCAAAGAAAATGGCCGGGAATACCGGAATCACAAGGTAGGCCGAAATGGTTTGAAGGTACTTATACAAACCCTCTTCGTTTTTATAAACCATATAGGCAGCTCCGATTCCCAAAAATGTTATGATAATGATAACAAGGCGCCCAAAGTAGACCTGTCTTTTTTCAGGAACGTCTGGACTAAACTCCAGAATAAAATCGCGTACCACAAGTGTTGAAACCGAGTTTAATACCGCAATCAGTGATGTAATCAAAGCTGCCATTAATGACGCCATAAGTAACCCTCTGAAACCAACCGGAAGTAGTTTATTAAGCAAAAGCACAAAAGTCTGTTTAGTGGCATCTCCAACCAGTTCGTTCGGGTAGAGAGCATATGCAATAACACCTGGTAAAGCAAACAGGAAAACCGTAAATAGTTTAAGAAAAGTTGCGAACATCGCGCTCCACCTGGCGTTTTTAAGATCAGGAGATGCCAGAGCTCTCTGCACGTTAACCTGGTCCATGCCCCAATAGAATATCCCGGCATAAAAAGCAGTAGCCAGAATTCCCCAGAATGGATATACCGGATCGTCATAAGGTTTTGCAATCGACATCATCTGAGGTGCCTTCTCCATAAGTCCGCTCCATCCTCCGACTTTATGAAGACCTATAAAGAGCATAATTGCAGTTCCCCCTATCATGATTATCACCTGGAGGGAATCGGTGTAAGCAACTGCGGTAAATCCCCCGATAATGGTAAAGATGGCAACTATTAACCCAATATAAAATATGGTAGTCATAATGTTCCATCCAAGGATACTGTTCAAAACAAGGGCTCCGGCAAAAAGAGTGAACGCAAGCTTTGTCATAATGCTTATAATCAGCATTAAACCGGAAAAAAATGTCCGGGCGCGACGGTTATATCGTATTTCAAGGAATTCAGGGATGGTGTATATTTTATTCTTCATATAGTAGGGGAAGAGAATGGCACAGGCAAATCCCAGGGTTATTGCTGTGGTCAACTCCACTGATCCTGCGGATAACCCATAGCGATAGGAATCGCCGGATAAGCCTACGAGGTGTTCAGCTCCGATATTTGTTGCAAAAATTGATGCCCCAATAATCGGCCATTTTATTGACCGTCCGCCAAGGAAAAAATTTGAACTGTTTTGCCCTGCTTTTTTAAGAAAAGCCATATACATCCCAAAAGAAAGACTCCCAATCAGTACTGTTGAGAATACTAGCCAGTCCAAAGAAGTTAACGAAAGACTCATATTTTTAATATTTACTTATTTTAAACTATTGTTTTTTGTTGTTCTTGCATGCTAAGTTCGATATAGTTCACCAGCGAATGGATCACTTTGATGTGAATTTCCTGAATAAGGTCGGAGTGGACCCATCATATAGGGCCCGGATTTCCACATCGCACAACGAACCGTCATTACCGCAGGAAATGATTTTGTTTCCTGATTTCAATATCTGAACCATCAGGGCCCCTGCCTTTTCAAGCTTTTCCCAGGTTTGCGGATCCGAAATAAAACTATCGAGTATCTCCTGTGCCAGATGAAAATTCTCTTTGATCTGATCGATTATCATTTTATCCTATTTTATATGAGTTGATTGGCTGCTACCGAAAGGGAGGCCATATCGCCGATTTGTTCATCAAGTTCGGACGGTACAATGCGACAAACTTTCCTGGCCAGTGGCAAAGCTTCTTCTTGAAGTGTCTTTTCAAGGGATGGAATCAAAAGGTGACTTGCCCGGACATAAATACTCCCGATGACAATATATTCAGGGTTAAGGATATCGATCAGTACCGAAAGACCTTTCCCCAGATAAGTTCCGCAGATGTTATAAATCTCCAGAGCAATCGGGTCACCGCTGTTGGCCGCTTCAGCAACTCGTTGTGCGGTTACCGTTTCCAGTTCTGAAATCCGTTCACAAAAAGATACTTTTTCTCCCATCTGGAACTTCTCCATCGCTTTCAATCGGGCAAGTTGAGCAATGCCACTACCGCTGCAAAAACCCTCAAACGAACCTGCCTTGCCATAACCCACAGGTCCAAAATTGTCCAACCGGATATGTCCCACTTCTCCCGCATTGTCGTTGGTCCCTTCATAAAGTTTTCCATCCAGTATTAACCCAGCGCCCAGGCCGGTACCAAAAGTCAGGAAAACCATGTTCTTTGTTCCACAACCTGCTCCGAACTTCCATTCAGCCAGGGCACAGGCATTGGCATCGTTCTGTATGGCTACAGGTATTCCATATTTTTCGGTGAATTGTTTAACTATTGGAATTTCATCCCAACCCGGAAGATTGGGCGGTGACAAGATCACCCCTTTTTTACTGTCTAATGGTCCCCCGCAACTAATCCCGATCGAAAAAACTGTCTTTATGTCTATTTGGTGTGATGCCAGTAATTCCTCCATTTCATACTGCAAACGACTGATCATATGATAAGGATCAGGATAATCTTTGGTCTGAAGTACTTTCTTACCGATAACTGATGGCTGGCCTTTCTCAACAATTTTACCAAGGATTACGGCACAATTGGTTCCGCCTAAGTCAATACCAATGATCTTGTTCATTCTATTATATTTTTGTTTGAAGAGTCCTCCATAAAAATTTGCATTAGGTACAGATTGACATTTATAGAGGGCATTTTTACTTACCATCAAAATATTCTAATTTCCTACGTATATCGGCTGCATTATCAAAAATCTTATCTGTTGAAATCCCAGCAGATTCATATAATGCAAAAATATTTTCAACAGGTGTTTCGGGGGGAACCGTGTGAGAAGCTGCAAGTATATACCCTCCACCGTCAGACATCATTCCATTAATTATTTTCTCTGTTTCCATTCTAACTTCATAAACAGATCCGTTTGGAAGAAGCCTTTGTGTGTCAATCCCTCCCATAAAAGCCAGTTCTTTCCCGAATTCTTTTTTAAGCTCCAGCGGATTCATACCCGGGCAGTTACTCTGGACAGGATTCAACACGTCAATGCCAATTTCAATCATATCCGGTATGATAGGACGCACTTCCCCACAAGAATGATATGCAATCCAAAGACCTTGCTGTTTGCCGACATTAATAATTTTCTTTAAACGTGGTTTTAACATGGTTCGCCACAATTCGGGATCCATGATCATAGCTTGCTGACCCCCAACATCATCCCCTGTCCATAACCAATCAAGTTCAAATTTATTCACAGCTTCCTGTGATAATTTGATGCCAAAATCGCATGCACCTTCAAGAAGATAATCCATTATTTCAGGATTTACCAGAAAATCAAGTATGGCATTTTCCATGTTTCTGAGCCTGCAGATAAGTTCAAAAAGGCAGGGGGAAACATCGCAACCAATAAAATATTCTTCCTTCATAGCTTCAACAGGTTTCATATTTTGAAGCAATTCAGGAATCTTATCATCAGGAAATTTGTATTTGAATACTTCTTTGTCCGGCACACCTGAAAGGGGATATTGTGAAATCTGGTTAAAAGGTCCCTCTTTTACCCATTTGATGCCCCACTGGTCAGTATGGGATTCGCCGTTATGTTGATGCACGATCCCTTCCATAGCGTAATTATTGGAAACCCAGGCCTGCCTGATATCATCTTCAAAAGCTGTTGAGATATATTTGGATGGAATTTCAAGAACTTTAGCCAGGATTTCTGCAGTTTCCGGGTGAAACCACATCCATATCGGAACCCGGTCGGGATTTTTTCTATTTAAAGAAGCATGGACACGTTCTTTTGAATTCATAATTTTAGGGTTTTGTTGAAAAAGTCATTAACTCTTTTATTCCATATTTATTAAGTTTATTCATGTATAAAACCTGATTTCCCTCTTTCCAAATTAAGGATTCATAAGAATCTTATCCAGCCTTTGAATACTCTGTACCATCGACCTGACGGTATGGTAATTAACTTTCCATGAATGGCTCATGTGAGTCCATATCGGAACTCCCCGACGGGTCAACAATGGAAACCATTCACCTACACCTTTGTTTATGCATTTGTCGAATACAAAACGATGAACATTTTTATAAGCCGCCCAGTATTTTTCCACTTTAAACATTATGCAGGCATCGAGCATCCCTATTAAAACTTCAGCCTGCTGCCAAAACTCTTTTTCCCGGTCGTATACGCCACCTGAATGCGAACCTTCCACATAAACACCACCGAATTCCGTGTCAATACCATTATTAACTGTATGATCGAATATAACTTTAAAGACCTCACGATAAATGTCCGGAGAAATTTTAAGTAGATCAAGAGCATGTATTAAGAGCCAGGCAAATTCCGCGTTATGGCCATAGCATGTATTGTCGGCAACATTACTTTTCTGCCCATCTTCTGAAAATCTGTCCCAACCCCAGATAATATCGAATTTAATCTGTGGCGCAATGGTCCAGTCCTTAAAAAATTGAGGTATACCAGTTTTATAAACAGGATGAAAAATGCGGTTAAGAAGGATATTTATAACCTCGAGCAATTTACGACGATGAACATCCATGCCTGTACATTCGTAGAGAGTAGTAAAAGCTTCCATCAGGTGCATGTGTACATCGAGAGTTTTCCGGTCGCCTCCCTGGCCTCCAGGGCCGCAAAGGGTCCAATCGCGATGGAACATTTCCCAATAGCCGCCATACATCGAATCGACACAATACTTTTGAATCAGGTCGAAAACTTTCCCAGCATATTCAATACCACGAGGATCACCTGTAGCAAGTGTATATTCGC
>DATKUO010000036.1:0-13240 GCA_035530515.1 Bacteroidales bacterium | reverse complement strand
ATCCAGTGAGGCAGCACCAAGCGTTTTAACGTACAATAACAGCGTGTCTGATACCAACCTATACCCTCATACGCAACCACAAACTAATATTATTTTCAATGTTACTGCAGATGAAACAATTACTACCTGGACATGGATAAGGGACGGGACAAACGCTTCAAACAACAATCCAACATATACTACTCAATGGACAGGACCCGGGCAGAAAAACATTTCAGTATTTGGCGAGAATATAAACGGATCCACTGAACAGATATCATGGTATCCACTCATTGAGCAGGCCATGGCAGGTGCAGGGGATACAATATCTGAAATTAATACCAGTGCATATGATTCTGTACTGGCGGTGTTCAGTGATGAAAATCCTGATTATGAAAAGTTTTTGGGCGCCTTGGCAATGCCGTTAACATCGATTTTGGGTTCTCTGTTCTATGTGATTCTGTATGGTGTCCCATTCCTGTTCATGTGGGTAGGTCAAGGCTCAGCTAAGATACCGGCGGTGTTAGGATGTATGCTTGCTCCGGTAATGCTCGGTGCGTTTAATCCTGATTATATCGGGATATCTGTGCTGTTAATATTATTGACACTGTTTGGGCTGGTTTACAGTTTATATAAAGAGCGAGGTATTTAAAAATGTATAACGAAAACACATCAGAAAACATTGATGGTGATTATTCGAGCGGCGGTAGTTTTTACCAGGCTGAACCGAAGAAAAAAAAGAAACCTATAACAGCAGAGGGCGGCATCGACTGGTTGATTAGTGCGGTTGTGGGTATTTTAACAATAATCATCGGCTGGGTACTAATCCCACAGGTCGGCATGCTGGTTGATGTGGCGGTGGATGGCATCTTGAGCGGTACTGATTTCGCAGAGACGGCATGGGCATCGTCCCCATCCGGTGTTGATTTTTGGAGCACGGTCAGCAGTTTTGTAGTGGTAATGGCCTTGGGTTTGTTCGTGATGTTCTTCATAAAAGTTTTGCTGGGTATCGGGGAGAGGCGAAGTGGATTATGAACATACCGCTTGAAATGTTTATACTAGGGGCGTTTGTAATTGGTTTGTTTTCAATAGCTGCGTTTCGCACGGCCGGGGGTGTTGGCATAGTATCAGCATTGGGAGCATTTGCTTTATCATTCTTATGCGCTAAAATCATAATCAATGGCACACTGGTTCAAAACATCGGTGGGATAGATGAAGCCGGAAACATAGTGCAAGGCGTGACGGTGATTCAAGTGCCTGCGTTATCATATGTGTTTCTATTCGTGGCGGTGGTGATGGTTATTCAATTTATTAACCAGGTCATTAGTGAAATTAGATTCCAGGTATCCCCTGATATTGAGGTGTTCGAATGAGTGGAATGACAAGGTTAGTATCTCTACTGGCCATCGGTGCGATAGTAACGATAGGATTGAGTTTTTTTGTTATGACCATGGGAGCTGTGGATGATGGTGTATCCATGGGTGGGTCAGCTTATGAGGGTGAATACAATTCCGTAACTGACATTAGCATAATATCAATAGGTCTGTTAAAGTTTATCCCGATTATAATTGGTGTTTGTGTAATTTTGATAGGGGTAGTTGGAATTAAGAAATACGCAGGAAATTAAAAGGAAACAAAGCCTGATGACGGTAAACAAGCAATTTATTTTAAATTAGAAGATTTGGAAGATTTTGTCGTTTGGAGACTTGAAAAAGGACAGTGTAATTTATTTGAATTTTAGATATATGGGAATTATTACGAATGGTATATATACTTTTAAGGGAACTGTATAATACCATTAAAATATGTTCCCTTAAAAGTATATAAATGATTTTAGGAGTTCCCACAACATGGTTTCAGTTCAGAAAAAAAAAGAATGTTATTATATCAGAGATAATAAAGATTATGTGCAAATAGGGAAAAACAAACCTAAATTTAATCACTATTCAAAAAATTAATCGTGTTTAGGCTATGCGTTTAAGCATGAAAACATACCCCTAACACCCACATTTACGGACGCAGTAGGCTTTATGCGCACACCCTTATAATAATGTTTTAATGCGCAGTTTATTGTGTAATAAGGTAACTTCATATTTTCTTTAAATATGATAAAGGTAATTAGAATAGCAGTTACCTTTGCAGCATATATAGGGATTTAGCGATTACCTTTTACTGCCGGGAAAGTCGCTTGTATTTTCAAATGTTTGACTTCGGACCAGTTAGAAATTGGAGAATTCTGATATAATTATTTCGGGTTTTTAGAGAAACACCACTAACAGTTATATGGGTTTCTCTAAAAACACGGTGGTGTATATATGGCGTTTTTAAAGAAACCCGCTAAAAAAATATTATATTTGCTTCACAAAAAAACAAATCGCAAAAAGGTCGTGTAACAGAAGATACTTGATTTATATTTGCAGTGCTGGACACAGCAGCAGATAGCAGATGAATTGTGTATAAGCGTACAACCAATAAAAGACGTAATAGATAAAATGGCAGATTTGCCAAAATATCCGTTAGGCTTCAAACCACAACTCTTCAATATCTGGTCATAGAATGAAATAATCTTTGCTACAGGGTGGCAAAAGTCCGTTTTAAATGGCATTCTACAAACAAGGGTATACTTGGGTATGGGTTAGGGTGTTAAAGTGCCCAAATGGCCTATAGATTTAGACCGTATATATACTTGAAGTGTTTTTGTAGGGTTGATGTGCTTGTTGTGCTGAAAACTTGCCTGGCAACAATAAAGAGGGGTGTGCATGATGCACAACCCAAAGGTTGATGTGCTTGTTGTGCTGAAAACTTGCCTGGCAACCCCCCCGTTTGTCTGACATCAGACGCACGGGACATTTACAAGAAAATTACAAACAGGTTCCTATGACATCAGAGGAAGGTGAATGTAAAAAAGGACATTTTAAAAAACTGCCGTCGGTGGCAGAAATGCCACCCGTGGTAGAATCTTTAACAGTTCACTAAATACGAACCTTTATATAGTAAGTCATGGAATTTTTAGAATGTTGATAATCATTAGGATATTAATATTGTAAAATGTAAAAAACATATGATTTATTAATGGCTAAATTTAGAATATATTATCTTTTTACCAAAACCTTTATATTTATACCAGTCAATACTAATTTGGTATGTTATTATGACTGAAATAATTATTGATGAATATTTTAAGAATATCGAAGCAAAGCCGTCTACAATCAAAGGATACTCCCAGGGCTTCAAGCATTTTACTAAATTTCATAGTATGACGATGGAGCAGTTAATCGAAGAATCAGAAGAGGATCAGGTAAATAAAGTAGTCCCCAGGAAACAACGTTTGATAAAAAGGTTGAATGATTTTAATTCGTATTTGATAGAGCAGGAATACAGCCCGAACGCCCGGGCGCTTTACCTGACGGCAGTAAAATCCTTCTACAAAAATTATGGTGTGATTGTTCCCCGGATAGGGCAGACAAAAAAGAAGAGGAGAATTAAAGTAGAGAATCAGTGGACAGGGTTCACCAGGGAAGAAATCAGTAGACACCTGAAAGCACACACAGGGTTAAGGGATAAGGCTTTGATATTATTGATATCTTCAAGTGGGTTGGCGAAAAAAGAAGTTCGAAACTTAATCAGGGCAGACTTTGAAAACGCACAGGATAGCGACGGCGTGACTACATTCAGGTTACGAAGGGAAAAAACGGGATTTGACTTTTATACCTTTTGCAGTCCGGAGGCTACCAGGGCAATTAATGATTATTTGAAAAGCCGAACAGACAGTAATAAATATTTATTTGTCACACAGATGGGTGATAAAATAAAAGAGGAAACTTGGTCATTCATTTTTAAAAATTTGAATAAAAGGTTAGGGATTAAACGGGACGATAACCAATTCTCACAGACCAGGAGCCATAACTATAGAAAATGGTTTAATTCTACACTACAAAATAATGGATGCCCTATGTGGTTTGTGGACTTTTGCATGGCTCACGAGACAAGTGAGGTCAGGGCACACTATCATTTGGCCGATCCTGAAAAACTTAAAGAGATATATGTGAAGTATATGCACCTGCTTTACATCGAAGACAAGAGCTTTGAAGTTTTGAAGGATGACGAGATAAAGAGATTGAATGATAGCAACAAACAACAAGCTGCTGAAATTAAACAGTTACGAGCAGAGATGACTGAAGGTATTGAAAATATTATGAAAAAGGTCATGGCTGCTGGTGATAAGTTCAATATCTGATTTTTTTTTTGGTATTTGTATGTATGGCGCTATCTATATATTGATAGAGATATAGTTATATATACTATTATGATATACTAAGTATAACAATAAACAACGGAGTTTAAATTATGAATAAACACAAATGCTTGCGGTGTGGCCATACATGGATACCAAGAATGACGGCACTACCGTGTCAGTGTCCACAGTGTAAAAGCCCGTATTGGAATAAGAAAAGACAAATAAAAGGAGCGAAAAAGAAATGATAAAAGAGAATATGCCCGCCTGTGCGAAGGGCGGACAAAGCAACATAGTGTATAAGCAATTGAATAATTGTTTTAATACTATTTATAAGTTGTGTATAGTTGTGGAAAAAGCGTATAGTGTGGTGATTTAAAATGAAGATTGACCAGCAGATAGTAGAAACAAAAAAGAAAGCATTGAGGACAGAAATTAGATTACATCGACGATATATTGACCAAATAAAAAACACGATACCCCAGTGGGTATTGGAAGATGAAATAAAAACATTAAAGAAATTGAAGAAAACAATGAGAAAGTGGTTTAAAGCAGAGCACAGCATCAATAAAAAGCAGCTTGAAGAAACAAGTACACGAATGGAGAGTGCTCGTTCTGACCGTCAAATAATATTAGACCTGTTTACGCAGGAGGTTTGGTTTATCCTGGGTATTGGCAGGTCGGTTGTTGTGATGGACATCAACCGTTTATATAAAAGCATGAAGAGACTTAAGCGCAGGTCTACTGGAATAAATCAAAGTAATTACTCTTTTTCAGAGGTGGCTTAACATGTCCACCAACGATTTACCCATTGAGGCACGGCGTGAGCTTGCAGAGATTGCAAGACAATATCCTAATTCAATGAAGGGACTGTGCGATTTTCCCGGCGATATTGGACGCCTGGCTGCTTTGTGCATTGAGTGCAGCGAGGTGGTCTAAATGAGCACCGATGTTAAATTACTGGCTGACCTGCGAGTAAATGTTTCAGATTGTGAGCCGGAGGCTTCCCCTTCTGCTGGTGCGAGTTGTGTATATTTTCAAATGAGGGTGGTGGTGTAAAATGTACACTATCGAGGAATTAAAAAAATATCACGACATGGGGATTACTTTAGTACCCATAGACCCGGCAACAAAAAAACCGTTCGACAAATATAAACAATATAAAGACATTAAACAAGAATTTAAAGCGTTAGAAATTCTTTACAACACGTATCCTACCGCTAACTGGGCGGTGTACTGCATCGGCGGAATTATTGGGCTTGACTTCGATTCAGCAAATACCTATGAAGAGTTCTTCCATGATCTTGACACGTTAACAACACGGTCCCCGTCTGGAGGATACCATGGCTTCATTAAATCTTTAGCGCCTTTAAAGCAATTCCAGGATATAGGACTTGAAGTAAAGGTTAATGAATTGAACACCTTGATAGGTAATGGTTACGAGGTTACTAGAGATGTTCAAATAAAAGAATTTGAAGATGCTGAGAGCTTTATCAAAAGTAGACTACCTAAACTGAAATCCTACAAAGGAAAGGATATAAATAAATTTAAAGGTTTGAAAATTGGTGATGTTGTAGGGCTGTATTGTGAGAAAAAGAAAGAAGGGCACGGTTATTGGCAGGCCATGTGTCCTATTCATGGTGATACTGATACACCCCACCTTTATGTTTATGAGGATTCAAATAAATTTTATTGCCATAAATGTAAAAAGGGCGGGCTTGCTGCGCATTTTGTGAGTGCAATAGAAGGAATTAAATTAAAAGATGTACCTACACTACTAAAAGATAAATTTAATATTGATATTGAAGAGGGAGAAGAGACCCTTGATATATACAAATCCACCGTTAAAATAAACGGGGTGTTATATGAACAAATATTACAAGACGGTGTTTATAGGTTTGTAAGTTACCAAAATAATGAATTTGTTTTTTTTGATAGTATAAAAGATGAAGGAATTGAGTATTTCCCATGTGTTGACGAAGAAGTCACTAAAAAAGCTGTCGTGTTTTGCAACGGTATTACTGAATATCCATCAGTTAAAACGCTGCTTGTAGAGATTGACAAATTTTTATATAAGTGGTTAGATATTGACACGGCGGATAGAACCCTATACACATACTATATTTTACAGACATGGTTATATGATTGTTTTGAGACTATAGGGTATGCCAGGGCTTTAGGTACTTGGGGTGTTGGTAAAACCAGGTTCTTAGACGCTATTGGTGGTCTGTGTTATAAACCAATTTTTACAACTGGAGCAATCAATGCTGCACCAGTTTTTAGAATTTTGGATAAACATAAAGGGACGTTTGTAATGGATGAAGCAGACATGGATAAAAGCGACGAAACCCAGTCAATTATGAAAATTTTGAACTCAGGGTGGACACGTGGTAAACCTGTGATGCGGTGCAATCCTAATAATGTAAATGAAATACAAACGTTTGAAATATACGGACCAAAAGTTTTGGCCACCAGGGCGACATATAAGGACAAAGCGTTGGAATCAAGATGTTACACCACTACGTTAACAAAAACTGAACGTGAAGACATCCCTGTCCAACAAGGAAAAGAGTTTGAAAAAGAGCAGGATATTATAAAAAACAAACTTCTGGCTTTTAGGTTAAAAAATTTCAATATAATTGAATATGACCCAACACTCCAAGAAAGGTTCTCTGGTGTTGATCCAAGATTGATTCAGAAAATTATATCCCTTGCATCAATTTTTAAAAATGATGAAGAGTCTCTAAATATTCTTATTGATTACACAAGTCGGTCACAAGAAAATTTAATTGAAGAGGCCCAAGAATCAAAAGAAGGAAAAATTGGACTAATAGTTTTAGATATTTTAGTGAAAGGTTTAGAATATTTTGAAACTATTGATGAAGTAATATTCTCTTCAAAGGATATAGCTACTGTTTACAATAAAGGAAAACCAGAAAAATATCATATTTCCGCTCAAGGAGTTGGAAAGGTAATTAAAGGACTAGGATTTGAAACAGACAACGAAAGAAAAAGAAAACTTTCTTTATGTGACCATATAAAAAATTTAAACGGTGATGAAATATTACCGTCTCAGAACCGACAACTTGTCACAACCCCTGAACTAGTACGTAAAACGTTGAAGCGCCTAACGTTTTTTAATGAAGAAAAATACCATAAATTAAGGGGTGCTGTGACAAGTGTGACATACACTAAAGGGGAGTATCAAAATAATTTTTTATTAAGGAATAGCGCCCACATAAACGTAAGCGAAAAAAAAGAGGGGGACTCCCCCTATGTACATGTCACAAATGTCACACATGTCACAGAAATAAGCAAAAAAATAGTACCTTATTACTCAAATTTCTGGGCTGGTAATAATGGACCTGTTAACTCAACCAATATTGTTAAATTCTGTATAGATTGTGCGTTACATCTGAAAGTAAATCCTGGTGAGATTAAGCCACATGCTGAAAAGCTATTTGCTATAACTCCCAAACAGGACCCAGGTATTGAAGAGCAGAATTTTACATTGGTCAGGACAGCAGCAGAAGCAGACCAGGCAGTCAACGCTTTAATGGAGGCTGGATACTAATGCAGCCTATTTTTTTAGATATTGAGACTACAGGGCTTAATCCACTGGAATGTGAAATAGCGTTAGTTCAAATAATGGGTAAGTCCGGTCAGCCTGTGTTAATTCAAAACATAAATGATATCCAGAAATTCAAGCAGGTTTTGGAATCAAATCTGGTTATTGGTCATAACTTGAAATTTGATACAAAGTTTTTGAAGCATCATTGTGGATTGAATATTTGTAATATTTATGACACATATTTGGCAGAGTTGGTTATATCGGGAGGTCTTCAGGCAGGGCGACCCGGCGCTAAATTATCAGACCTTGCATTAAAGTATGCAGGTATTGAATTGGATAAATCAAAGCAAACCGGGTTTCAACCCAATCAAGATTTAACACCAAGTCAAATAAAATATGCATCTTTAGACGTTCAGGTTCTACCTAAGATCTATAAAGCACAGCAAGAAATAATAAAAGCCCAGAGGATGGAAAACACCATAAATATTGAAATGGGGTGCATTCCTGCCACTGTCTGGCTTGAATTATCTGGTATGCCTGTGGATTTACAAGGTCTTGAAAAACTTAAACTTGCAACATTGATAAAGAAAGAGGAACTTGAAAAGCAGATAATTGATTTATTAAAACCAGGGTCACAATCAAATCAACACGACCTTTCAGGGAATGGTATTTTTAAAATCAATCTGAGCAGTCCTGCACAGCTCTTAACAGCTTTACAAAATCTTGGTATTGATATCCACAGCACCGGTGATGAAGAGCTGGTAAAAGTGGATCATCCTGTCTGTAAGCTCATTCAAGAGTATAGAGGCGAGACAAAACTATTAACTGCCTTTATTGAAAAATTACCAAAGCATATACACCCATTGACCAAAAGGATACATGCAGATTTTAATCAATTTGGTGCACATTCTGGCAGGTTTTCATCAAGTAAACCGAACATGCAACAACAACCCCACGGCCCAGAATGGAGAACATTGTTTAAGCCGAACAACGGTAATAAAATAATTGTAGCCGATTATTCACAAATTGAATTAAGGATTTTAGCAGAAGTATCAAAGGATAAAGAGTTTATCAAAGCCTTTAATGACGGCGTGGACTTGCACAAACTCACTGCATCTAAGGTTTTTAATGTGCATATCAACTTAGTAACCAAAGAGCAGCGAAGCACAGCTAAAACCGTTAATTTTGGTATTGCATACGGGATGTGGTATAATGGACTGGTTAAAAGAATGCAGCAGGCCGGCGTTAAACTAACCGAAGATGAAGCAAAAGACATCATTGACAATTTTATGAAAGCGTATCCTGGCGTGTCTCGTTATCTTTATAAAATATCTGAAAAAGGTTTAATTGATTTAAATTTGATAAATCTGTCTGATAGACCTATTAAATTTAATGAGCCTATGAATGATAAAGATAAAGGCAGTATTAAAAGGCAGGCTAAAAATTTACCTATTCAATCAGTGTGTGCAGACATCCTTAAAACTGCAATGGCAAAGTTATACTATGAACTTGCAGACAAGGATATAAAATTAATTAATACTGTTCATGATGAATTGGTTTTCGAAGCTCCCAGGGATAAGGCTCATGCAGTAGCAGAAATTGTAAAAAAAGAAATGGAAGCAGCAGGCAGTCAGTTTATAAAATCAATTCCTGTTATTGTGGATGTACGTGTAAGTGATGCTTGGGGGGTGGCGTGATGAACGATATTAACCACTCATCAGATTTTTATAATCTATCTGAACATGAACAAAACACATTGACATCCTGGATAGATAATAACATCTTTGACGGAAGGTCACTCAACAAAAGACATTCAAGCTATGGTATGAAACATATCTTCGAACATGATCCTTGTGGTTTTTATGTGACAAATGGTATGTTTAAGGGCGCAATGATGCAGTGTGGCTTCCTTCCGGGTAATGCGCATGAGTTAAACTGGTATTATCGTATATCTGAAAAGTCACCTGCGTTTAGGGCGGTGCGCTCATGAACCTTACAAAATGCCCTCGCTGCGGTATCATCTTCAAGAACAAGCAGAAACAGCAGCGCCATCCACTATGTGATAACTGTAAGATGGATATTATGGTTCAGTCCTGCAGGAGGTTCAGATCATGAAACTAATAGAAGATACTGGCTGGATTGCTATAGTTGAAATCGACGGGACAGCCTGGCACATGGCAAGCGAAGAGTACAGGGCAATGAAAAATAAACCATTTCATATGTGGCCACATAACCTTAAGCGTATTAATCCGCAGCCGCATAGTTGTGCACGATGCATACACAAGCCCATTGACTTTTGCCATGATGATAGAAGAACTAATACCACATCCCCCTGGACATGGAAGAAAGGAATATCTACAAAAGAAATGATAGAAGCGCATGTGACGGACTTAAGGACCGGGAACAGTGAAGCCACCGATAAATTAAGAACAAAGAGAGTTTGTCGATGTGGTATGTGGTCAAGAGCGTCGGTGTTCTATGATGCGTCAGATTGCACAGAGGGAGAATGGCCATGACCATTGACTTTGAACAACTGAAGCGACCATACGACAAAAAGCGCAGTCTTGGTAGTCACCAAAAAAAAGGAGCAAAAGTAATTTGGCATAATGACCCATCGGGGGCGGTGGCCGTACCCTTGCAGATGGCTAATAAAAAAAGACACCCCTGATAACGATATTACAGTACATATATATTCTATATAGATTAATGAAAAACTATATATAATCATAATCACATATAGTCTTAATATAATATCTACATATGGTCAGATAAATCTAAAAGGATTTGAAAATAAAATGAGCGAATCAAGCCCAGCAAACCACAATTCAACAATAGTTAATGATATTATTGAGACATTTACATACACCGCTATGCTTTCGACTGAGATACGGAATATGTTGATAGATCGTGCCGGCGGTAATCCAGTTTCATGTTACCTTAGGTTCAAAAAATCGTTTAATTATCTCTATATGCTATCATCCGATCACAAAGATATGATAAACAGTGAAACAAAGAAATTATTTTTAACATGGAGAGATAAGACATTAACAGGCTCGGAAGATATCCATATCGGGTTGAAATTGTTTGACACATATAAAACAGAATTGTACGCTGCACATCTCTTAACATTTAGGGGGGAATGAGATTGGATTTTGATAATGATAATTCAAATATAATAGCGCTTGACTTACCCATGCGTGACAGCAGGGGTTTAGCCGGTTTGTTCCTTCGGTATTACTCCACGTTTGCAGCTCTCATATGTGATACTAAATTAGATACAGATTATCGAATCGAAATGTTCACCACATTAATGATATCTTCCATCCCTGACGATGACATCAGGGCAAAGTTAAGGGAACTAAAAGAGGCACTAATAAAAGAACGTACTGCCGGGATTGTGGATGTTGGTGACAGAAACCGTATCATTACCAAAACATGTTTGGAGGTAGTGGGTGACATCAGCGCATACATGGACTTATACCTGGGCACGTCTAAAAAGATATCCGTATCTATAGAAGCAGCTTACCCGGAAGGTAACACCGATGCTTAACTCTGATAACTTGAGATTAGAACTTAAAAAAATGTTATCCCCGGTTATTACGGATTCTACATATTCAATAAGTAAATCATTTGCCCGGAAAGTAACATCATCCCGGAATCAGTCGGTAAGCATGATGACAGTGGGTTCAATGGGAGATGGAAAATCATCATCTAATATCATGTTAGGGATTAATTGTGCCCGTCAAATTGCCAGATATAAAACAGGACCTTGGACTAAATATTTTAATTTGGATCACATCGGGATTTTAACAAAAGAAGAAATATACCGGGTAATCGAAATAGATACTAAATACGGTATAATCATGCCAGACGACGTGGGTGCGGCCTGGAATTCTCGCAAATTTCAGGATAGTGGAAACATTATGATGAATGATATCCTTCAGACATCCCGGACTGAAAACCAAATCGTATTGATGAGTTTGCCAGATTCCATACTCATCGACAAGGTGCCTCGGTCATTGTGCCAACATTTAATGGTAATGGATACTCCGCAGTTTGACATCGGCGTTACTGTGGGCAAGTTCTTCCGAATAGTAAGACAGGCACGGCAGGATAAGACCTATTTTATGTATGAAGACCTGGGCGGTATGAAGTTCCAAAAGGCACTGTTCGCACGTCCCCCCGACTCATTTATGATACCATATGAACAGCGGCGGCGAGACATCGCTCATAAATTCAAAATGGATTCAATAGCAGAACATCAAGAAAAGCTGGACCATGCTAACCAACCGAAGGAAATAAAAGTTTCAAAAAAGGACAGGATACTTGAAATTGACAGGGATGTTAAAGCCGGTGTTTACTCAAGTTTAAAGGACGGTTTGGTGCAAAATAATCTTGCTAAGGATATGTTTTACGCTCGAAATGTTATATCTGCAAACAGAGTTTAGTCAACCGAAAAGGAGGTGAAATAATTGGATAATATACCAAGATGTTTCCGTACTTTAGAGCCGGATTCAAATATAGTATTGTGTGGTGAGTGTGTACACCTCGCCCATTGTATGTATTTTGCACAGCTACAAAAGAAGGAGTGAACCTCCTTCCACTTTTTCATTTTGACGTGAACCATATCTAAATATTCTCTATAGACACGGCATAATCTATATATATTATTAAAACCTATATAGTCTTATATGAAAAGAATATCGGTAATATTAACAGACACGGACTTTAAAAAAGTTAGACGGTTAATCATTGCTGGTATTTATTCGACTCAATCGGAAGTCGTTAGAGCATCATTAAGAAAACTGAAATCACCAAATCGATAGTTATCACTGTGGTAAGATGACAACCGCGGTATAACAGGGGCGCCGTGTATCACTAACGATGGCATCGTTGGCGCCCTTCACCATCATAAAAAGAGAAACAACATGAAACATTTACTATGTATCGGGCTTTTACTGGCTGTTCTCTTAGCTGGAAGCATAGGTACGGCATCAGGTGACGATCCAACCACCCCTACATTAATATCACCATCAAATCTCTTTAGATATTACAGTACAGAAACTTCATCACTATTCATATTAAGTGTATCTTCAACCGATGCAGACAGTGACCCTATAACTTATTTTTTCTATGGTGGCACATCACCCCTAACAATGTCATTTTTAGGTAGTAATGATTCAGTAGGGGGCAATTCATTCAACTGGTCAATATCACAACCTGATGTTTACTACTGGACTGCGAGAGCGTATGATGGCTATGAGTACAGCAGTTACATGCCAACTGCACAGTTCACACTAAATGCTCCACCAAATTTAACCAGTCCATCAAATACAAGCACAATATACACGACATATCCACCACTCACATATAATACCGTTTTCACCTGGCAGAATACAGGTGCACCGTCCTACAGGCTGGTTGTTGCTGAAGATGCTAATTTCAATATCATAAAG
>DATKUO010000035.1:0-55586 GCA_035530515.1 Bacteroidales bacterium | reverse complement strand
ACAAGATAAAACATTGAAAAACTCAGTAGACTTGTATTATATGATTCATCAAAAACATAAGAATCAGACTCTTTCAGAACTAGAACAAAGTATCCAGTCACAGAAAGATGAGGATAGTAAATCTTCGATAAAAACGGCGGGGAGGCCAAAAAAATATGCTTTACAGTTGCCAAGAAGTTTAGAAAAGGACATTTCATTAAATACTGCAGCCTATAGCAAAGCACGTGAACGCTTGCCTAATGAGTTAGTCAATGAATTGTTTAAAAATAGTCGCATAGAACAAGCAGAGAATAATTATACCCACTGGAATGGTTATCGTGTATTTTCGGGAGACGGCACCTATATACAAATGCAGGATACTGAGAGTATAAGAAAAAAATACGAAGTAAAACACAATAGAGTAGCTAGTGAAGGGTATCCACAAGGACTACTTGAGGTAATTATAGAAAGAGGAACCGGACAACTGTATAGTTTCAAAGTATCAAACAGACACACCAGCGAACTGTCTTTGTTTTATGACATGCTTGATGACATACCTTCAAAGTCTTTGCTATTACTTGATGATTTGTATAATTGTTTCGAGATTATTTCAAAATGCAAGCGATTGGGTATTGAAATAGTTGTTCCGGCTAAAAGAGAAAGGAACTATGCGGTTATAGAAAAACTGGCAGAAGGAGACGAAATTATTAGGATAAAAACACCGAAAAACCGCTCTAAGTGGCTTGAAGTCAATGAAAAGCCTGATAATATATTGATGAGAAGAATTCAATGCAAGAGTCCTGAAGGAGACGATTATATCCTGATGACAACCATCCTGAATAAAAAGATAAAAAAAGACGACTTTCAACTTTTATATTTAACCCGCTGGGACATTGAAATAGGAATCAGGGAGATAAAAACTGTAATGGGTATAAATGTACTTCGCTCCAAAACACCTGATATGGCATTAAAAGAACTTAGCATTTCTTTATCAACTTACAATCTGATACGAAAATTAATTTACGCAAGCATAAAAGACTTGCCTTTTTCCCCAAAAGAAGATTTCATTCATCAATTCTATACGCTTAATCAGGATATTCTTATTGACAAAAAAGGAAGAGTATACAATCGATGGTCCACGGGTCGTAGAAGAAATGAGGCAATTGATATTAAAACAGATGCTACAGAAACGGAAACCAAACAGAAAATATGACAGGCGTACAAAACAGGGGAAATATCGAAAATATAAATAAATACATTAAGTTAGCACCATTACTTCTCCCAGGGGAGAAGGGGTATAAGAATATTATTATCAGAATTTTAAGTCCCTCTCCCCATGGGAGAGGGATTTAGGGTGAGGTGGATAAAAAGGTGGCAGAAATCAAATGTCAAAATGTTTGCTATATGATATGGGTTATTTGAAGTTTAGGTATTTTTCTGAGTTGGGGTTACTACTTATATCCATTCTGGTATGGTCTTGCAATACAGGTCAGCCTGATGGTGCGAAGAAACCCCTGTTTTCACTTCTTGATGCGAAGCAAACCCACATAGATTTTACTAACCAGGTGGAATATACTGAAGGATACAACACCTATACATACAGGAATTTTTATAATGGTGCTGGGGTAGGCATGGGCGACTTTAATAATGATGGTCTGACCGATATATATTTTTGCGGAAACATTGTTGATAATAAACTTTATATTAACAAGGGTAATTTTGTCTTTGAGGATATCACTGAGAAAGCCGGGGTCGCTTGTCCGGATGTATGGTCAACAGGTGTGAGTATTGCAGATATTAATGGTGACGGATGGCTTGATATTTATGTTTGCAAATCAGGAAACCCAAAAGGGGTAAATCGTCACAATGAACTATTTATCAATAATGGTAACTTAACATTTACTGAAAAATCTGCTGAATATGGGATTGACGATCTCGGATTATCAACCCATGCTTCGTTTTTTGATTATGACCGCGATGAGGATCTGGATTGCTACCTCCTTAACAACTCTTTTCAATCAGTCACAGAATTTGATATTAAATCAGGGCAACGACAAATACGTGATACCCTGGGAGCTAATAAATTATACAGGAATGACGGAGGTCATTTTACCGATGTCAGTGAAGAGGCAGGTGTATATGGAAGTAAAATTGGCTTTGGTCTTGGTGTAAGTGTTGGAGATGTAAACCGTGATGGTTGGCTTGATATCTATGTTTCAAACGATTTTTTTGAACGCGATTACCTCTATATTAACAATAAGAACGGTACATTTACGGAATCACTGGAGGACGAGTTGAATGAGATAAGTTTGGGAGCCATGGGTGCAGATATTGCTGATATAAATAACGATGCTTTCCCTGAAATCTTCGTGACAGAGATGACTCCGGAAGGAAATTCCCGGCTTAAAACAAAAGCACTATTTGAAAACTGGGATAGATACCAGGAGAAACTGGCCAAAGGCTACTATCATCAATTTGCAAGAGATGTCCTTCAGCTGAATAATCAAAACGGTTCTTTCAGTGAAATTGGAAGGCTTAGTGGTATAAGTACTACTGATTGGAGCTGGGGGGCATTGATAATGGACCTTGACAATGACGGTTGGAAAGATATTTTCGTAGCAAATGGAATATATAAGGATTTACTGGATCGTGATTACCTTGATTTCTATTCAGATCCTTCGGTTATGCGATCAATGATTCAAAGTGAGGAAAAAGCAATTTTAAGAATAATTGATATGATCCCTTCAGTAAGGGTCCCAAATTATACTTTTCATAACAATGGAGATCTGACATTTACTAATTTGTCAGACTTATGGGGACTAAGTACTCCGTCATTTTCAAATGGAGCTGCATATGGAGATCTTGATAATGATGGAGATCTGGATCTGGTTATTAACAATGTAAATATGCCCTCCTTTATTTACAGAAACGAATCAAACAGAAATCCTGAAACAAATTATCTGATGCTTGCCTTGAAAGGTTCAGGAGGTAACAGTTTTGCCATTGGAGCCGGGGTTACTCTTTACCACGGAGGAAATATTAACTATCAGGAACTTGTACCTATGCGTGGTTTTAAATCCTGTGTAGATAACCGTCTTCTCTTTGGCCTGGGAAAAACATCCGATATTGATTCATTAACAGTTAACTGGCCTGATGGCAAATGTACTGTTTTACATGATGTTGCAGTAAATCAATTCTTAACTTTAGATCAAAAAGAGGAGATTAACAGATGTTATAATATCCCAAATAAGCAACAATCGACTGTTTTCCAAAAAGTGGAACGGATTAATGGTCTTGATTTTAAACATAAGGAAAACGATTTTGTTGATTTTGGGCGTGATAGGCTGTTATTCCAGATGTTATCAAATGAAGGCCCACATATGGCAATTGGTGATGTAAACAGCGATGGACTGGATGATATATATGTTTGTGGCGCTAAGGATTCTCCCGGAGGTATGTTTGTACAGGATACACAAGGACATTTCGATAGAATAAATGAGGCATTGTTTGAAGCTGACAAAATATCGGAAGATACTGACTGTGCATTTTTCGATGCGGATGGAGATGGCGATCAGGATTTGTATGTTGCCAGTGGAGGGAATGAGTTCCCCTCGAGTTCATCGGCTTTGAGCGACCGCATATATATTAATGATGGAAAAGGCTACTTTGTAAAGGCTGACCAGACATTACCTGACGGAAAATATGAAAGTACTTCCTGTGTTCAACCTGCTGATTTTGACAAGGATGGCGATATTGACCTTTTTGTTGGCATCCGCTTGCTCCCATTTAGATATGGCTTGCCTGTTAACGGATATTTGCTGGAGAATGACGGACATGGCAATTTTACCAATGTAACCGATAAATTAGCTCCCGCATTGACAAAAACAGGAATGATAACGGATATGGTCTGGACAGACGTAGATAATGATGATGACTTAGATATGGTTATTATTGGAGACTGGATGCCGGTGAAGATTATGATTAATAATAAGAATATATTTACAGACGAATCCGAACGGTTTAATTTATTAAATACTGAAGGATGGTGGCATACTATTACAGCAAAAGATTTAAATGGCGATGGCAAGATGGACTTTGTTATAGGGAACCATGGATTGAATTCACGTTTTAAAGCTTCAGTCATCAAGCCTGTAACAATGTATATTAATGATTTTGATCTGAATGGAAGTGTTGAACAGATCATCTGTACTTTTAACGAGGATAAATCATATCCAGTTGCAATGAAGGATGATCTGGTGAAGCAAATCCCGTCTCTTGAAATAAAATATAAGAAGTTTGATGATTATAAGGATCTGACTATTGTGGATATTTTCCCTGCAGGAATACTTAAAAGATCAGTTATTCTAAATGCTAGGATAATGGAGAGTTGCATAATGATCAATTACGGAAATGGAAATTTTAACCTCACTCCCCTACCGGTTGAAGCTCAGTTTACACCGGTTTATGCTATATCTGCTAATGATTTTGACAATGATGGGATATCTGATATAATACTTGGTGGCAACCAGTGCAGAGCCAAGCCGGAGACTGGAATATATGACGCAAGTTATGGACTTTTTTTAAAGGGGAATAGTGGAGGAACATGGCAGTCAATCTCCCCTCTGCTATCTGGTTTTTTTACTAATGGTGAAATGCGTGATTTAAAGATTCTGAACATAAATGGAAGCCGGATCATTGCAGTTGCAAGAAATAATGATAATTTACAATTTTATAAATATTGATAGAAAGCTATGAAGACTAGACTTAATTGGACATTAATGATTGTAATTTCCGGATTTATTATTTCCGGATGTTCACCAAGATCAAAATATGAGCGTATGTTAAAGCATGAACTGGCCAGTGGTGTGAGAAATGATTCATTATTTTTGGGGTTATATTTTGGAATGCCTGAAAAGGAATTCTATACCCATTGCTGGAATCTTAACCAAAAAGGATTGATAAAGCAGGGTGAAACCAATACAACTGCTGAATATGAATTGAAAGACGAATTGAAATATCCGGCTTTAATGGATTTCTATCCGAATTTTATGAAAGGTAAAATTTTTGAGATGCCTGTTTCGTTCAAATATAAAGGATGGGCCCCATGGAACAATAAGCTCTCTTCCGATAATCTCGAAATTGATGTATTAAACTGGTATGAAAAGGTATTCGGTAAGGGTTTTATACAGGTAAAGCATCCTACACATGGGACAGCTTATGTAAAGATAAACGGAAACCGGCGCATCACAATATTTATAGAAGATGAAATGCATGTGTGGGCTGTATTAACTGACATATCCGTAAAAAAGGACTGGAACGATTCTTACCCAAATTCAGGGATTATAGATGATGATATCACCAAAGATTTAAAATAATAAGATGATTGGAAGAGTTCATTCAATTAAGTCTTTAATCAGTTTTATTTGGTTGTTGGCGACATTGTTCATTTTTGGTTGTGCTCAACAGTCAAGAGATCACTTATTTACACTCATGCCTATTTCTGTTACACATGCTGATTTTAATAATCATCTCGATTATGACAGGCAACTTAAGAGTAAGTTCAATATATACACTTTCCGTAATTTTTATAACGGTGGAGGTGTTGCCTTAGGTGATGTGAATAATGATGGCCTTATAGATATTTTCATGGCATCCAATATGGAAACCAATGTTCTGTATTTAAATAAGGGGAATTTTGAATTTGAAAATATATCACAAAAAGCCGGGATTCAAGGCGAAGGCTGGACTACAGGCGTAAGTTTTGCTGATGTCAATGGCGATGGATGGCTGGATATATATGTTTGTAAATCAGGAAGTGCAGATGGTAATCAAAGCAGAAATGAATTTTATATCAATAACGGTGATCTAACATTCACAGAACAGGCTGAAAAATACGGTATTAATGAACACGGAAATTCTACGCAGGGAGTATTTTTTGATTATGACAAAGATGGTGATCTTGATATGTACCTGTTGAAAAATTTCCCAAAAGCAATAGGCAGTTTTAATCTTAAAAACAATCAACGTTTTGTAAGAGATTCACTCGGTGGTCATAAGCTTTTCCGAAATGATGGGACTAAATTTACTGATGTTAGTTCTCATGCTGGTATTTATGGAAGTGCAATTGCATTTGGTTTAGGGGTTACAGTTGGGGATATAAATCAGGATGGATGGATGGATATATATGTATCGAATGATTTTTTCGAACGTGATTATATCTATATCAATAATCACGATGGTACATTTAAGGAGACATTGACAGACATGATGAGAACCATTTCTGCTGCTTCCATGGGAGCCGATATGGCCGATATCAATAATGACCACTATCCTGAAATATTTGCAACAGATATGGTTCCCGAGCATAACGATCGGTTAAAAACTAAAACAACATTTGATAGCTGGGAAAGTTACAAATCAAACATTGATAATGGTTACCACCAGCAGTTTACTCGTAATATGCTGCAATTAAATAATACCGATGGCACTTTCAGTGAAATAGGACGCTTAGCCGGTGTTTCTACCACAGATTGGTCATGGGGTTCACTGATTATGGATATTGATAATGATGGTTTAAAGGATATTTTTGTAGCAAATGGGATTTTTAAGGACCTTACAGATCAGGATTATATTCAATATTTTTCAAACAGGGATATGGTCATGTCAATAGTGCAAGATAATAATGTTAATTATAAAGCGCTGATTGATGCTATTCCTTCGGTTAAAATCCCAAGCTATGCCTATAAAAACATGGGAAACTACAAATTTCAAAATATTGCTTCTCAATGGGGGCTGGATGACCCCAGTCATTCAAACGGATCGGCATACGGCGATCTTGATAATGACGGCGATTTGGATATTGTCGTAAATAATGTAAATATGCCAATGTTTCTTTATCGTAATGAAACAAATAATCAGTTGGTTGATAATCACTTTCTGAAGGTAATTCTAAAGGGCGAATCTAATAACACAGAAGCAATTGGCTCCAAAGTAACAGTAAAGCATAATGGCAAACTTGTGTATCTTGAGCAAATGCCCATGCGAGGATACTTATCAACTGTTGATCCTCGCCCTAACTTGGGTTTAGGTCCCTTAACCATGGTGGATTCACTTATAGTTCAATGGCCTGATGGACTTGTTACACTTCTAACAGATGTAGAAACAGATCAGATTCTAACATTATATCAGAAAGATGCCGTTAAAAAGTCAGTGCAATTGGCTGATCCGTTTAAATCTGAAAGTAAATATTTTAAAGTGTTAAATGATGACGGCAGAATAAATTTTGTTCATAAGGAGGGTGATTTCAATGATTTTGAACGGGATCCATTGCTCTATCAGATGATGTCGACCGAGGGACCTCGTATGTGCAAAGGCGATATTAATGGTGATGGGCTGGAAGATATATTTATTGGTGGTGCAAAAGGACAAGCAGGAGCATTAATGATTCAAGACAAAAACGGGAAATTTTCCCAGATCAACAAATTATTGCTAGAAGAAGATAAAACATCAGAGGATATGGATTGTGCAATGTTTGATGCTGATGGGGATAACGATCTGGATCTCTACGTTGCTAGTGGAGGCAATGAATTTCCTTTAAGTTCATCTGCATTAAGTGATCGATTGTATATTAATGATGGTAAAGGAAATTTCGCTAAATCAAACCAGGTTTTACCTGCTGGAAAATATGAAAATTCTTCTTGCGTCAGAGCAGCAGATTACGATAATGATGGGGTAATAGAGTTGTTTGTTGGAATTCGACTTAAACCATTTGAATATGGAGTGCCGGTAAATGGTTATTTATTAGAGAATGATGGCAAAGGCAATTTCACCAATGTTACTTCTGATAGAGCTCCTGAATTACTAAATATTGGTATGATACGTGACATGTTATGGGAAGATGTAGACGGAGACGGAGATAAAGATATTATCCTTGCAGGTGATTGGATGCCATTAAAAATATTCATTAACGAAAATAATAAGTTTAAAGAAGAGAAAGATGCCTTTGAACCGTTTAAAACGGAGGGTTGGTGGAATTGTTTGGCCTCTGGCGATATTGATGGCGATGGTGATATAGATTTTGTTGCAGGAAATAATGGATTAAACTCAAGATTCAAAGCAACTGCAGAGAAACCGGTGAGCATGTATGTGAACGATTTTGATCTTAATGGAGCTGTCGAGCAGGTAATATGCGTCTATGATGGTGATAATCTAAACCCTTTGGCTTTGAAACATGATCTGACTAAACAAATTCCTGGCTTAATAAAAAAATATCCAAAATACGAAATGTATAAAGATCAGCAAATTACTGATGTATTTACACCAGACCAGTTGCAAAGTTCTATTCACCTGGATGCATTTGTTCTTGAAACATTTTTATTTATTAATGACGGGGATGGACATTTTTCAAGGAAATCCTTACCAATTGAGGTACAGTTCTCATCAGTTTATGCTGCAGATATAGGCGATTATAATAGCGATGGTAATCTTGATATACTGCTTGGTGGCAACCTTTTCAATGTTAAACCTGAAGTAGGACGATACGATGCCAGTTATGGATCATTCCTGATGGGTGACGGACACGGAGATTTTACCAATATACCTCCTAAGGTATCTGGTTTTCATCTTGATGGTGAGATAAGGGATATTATGGAAGTTGAAACCTCAACTGATAAAATCCTTATGATCTCACGAAGCAATGATTCCCTAAAGGCCTATAAAATTTTGAGCAGATGAAAATAATGTATGAAAAAATCACCTACCATCTTGCTTTTGCTTATTCTGCTTTTTTCCTGTAAACAGGAGGAGAAGGAAACAAACTACCTATTCACACTGCTCCCCCCCTCCTCTACTCATGTGAATTTTTCCAATCAACTGACAGAAAACGAGCAGTTTAATATTATTGAATATCTATATTTCAATAATGGTGCCGGTGTAGCCTCAGGAGATATAAATAACGATGGTCTTGTAGACTTATATTTCTCATCTAACCAGCTACCTAATAGATTATACCTTAACAAAGGATACCTGGAATTTGAGGAAATAACAAATGAAGCAGGAGTTGCCGGAAATGGTGATTGGAAAACTGGAGTTACAATGGCTGATGTGAATGGAGATGGTTTTCTGGATATTTATGTTTGCCAGGTTGGTAATTACAAGACTCTTAAGGGAAGAAATCAATTATTTATTAATCAGGGTAACCTTACATTTAAAGAGGATGCCCATAATTATGGTCTTGATTTTCAGGGATTTTCTACACAGGCAGCATTTTTTGATTACGATATGGATGGTGATCTTGATATGTACTTGCTGAACCATTCGGTCCATACTTCGCGTAGTTATGGAGGTGTTGCTTTGCGCCAGGATCAGGATATACGCGCTGGTGACAGGTTATTCAGAAATGATGAGGCAGAAGGAAAACGTGTTTTCCACGATGCTACCAGGGAAGCAGGTATTTTCAGCAGTCAAATTGGTTATGGTTTAGGAGTTAATATCTGTGATATTAACAACGACGGTTATCCCGATATTTATGTATCTAATGATTTCCATGAAAATGATTATTTATATATCAATAACGGAACCGGCGTTTTTGCAGAGAAGCTCACCGAATATATAGCACATACAAGCAGATCATCTATGGGTAATGATGTTGGAGATATCAATAACGACGGACTTTTGGATATTATGGTCTTAGATATGCTGCCTGACAAGGAAAAAATCCGGAAGCAATCTGGTGGAGAAGATGATTATGAACTTTCTGAAATAAAGCTGGATTTTGGATATCATTACCAGTTTGTACGCAATACTCTGCAACTAAACCTGGGAGGTGGAAAGTTCAGTGAAATAGGCCGGTTGGCCGGGGTATTTTCTACTGACTGGAGCTGGTCTCCTCTGTTTTGTGATGTGGATAATGACGGATTTAAAGATCTGTTTATAACAAATGGCATTTTCCGGCGAGCCAATGATCTGGATTATATTAAATTTTTAACAGGAGGGAACCGTTTTTTTTCAACAAAGGATAACAGCGGACTTTCGGATAAGGATTTGTATGATAGAATGCCCCTATATCCAAATATCAATTACATCTATAGAAACAATGGTGATCTGACATTTTCAAACATGGCTAAAGAATGGGGATTTAATACCAACTCTTATTCCAATGGATCCACATACGCTGATCTCGATAATGATGGAGATCTGGATCTTATTGTCAACAATATCAATGATCCGGCATATATCTACAGGAATAACGCTACAGCACAGTTAAACAACCATTTTTTATCTGTTAAATTAATAGGAAAAGGGCAGAACACCAGAGGTGTAGGGACCCGAGTTACATTATATTGTAATGGGCAAAAACAGATTGCCGAGCAATTTGCAACAAGGGGTTTTATGTCTGCCACATCAGATGTGTTACATTTTGGGTTGGGAAACACCTCTGCAATCGATTCACTTCTAGTACGATGGCCGGACCTGTCAGAACAAATAATTAAAAATGTTCCGGTTGATACTATTCTCACATTAGAAATGAGAAATGCTGTGAAACCTGTAAAAGAAATAGATCAGGACAATGAAAAAATGAAGTTGTTCTCCCCTACCCTGATCACGGGATTGAAATACAGGCACAAAGAAGATACTTATGTTGATTTTGACCGTGAACATCTGATTCCTCACAGCCTATCGACAGAAGGACCGCCTCTGACTGTTGGTGATATAAATGGTGATGGTTTGGAGGATCTGTTTGTTGGTGGAGCAAAAGGGCAGGCAGCTATGCTTTTTGTTCAACAAAAAAACGGAACATTTATAAAATTAACCGAGCCTCTTTTTACAAAGGAACGATTTACTGAAGACGTTGATGCTGCCTTATTTGATGCGGACAGAGATGGTGATCTCGACATCTATATTGTGAGGGGAGGCAATGAGGTATCCGTAAATAATCCGTTGCTGGCTGACAGGTTACTTATAAATGACGGAAAAGGCGAATTTACCATTGGTACAATACCTTTTATGGCTAATAATGGATCCTGCGTACAGCCATGCGACTTTGATGGCGATGGTGATTTAGACTTGTTTGTGGGTTCAAGATCTGTGCCGGGTGCCTATGGTTGGTCACCAGATCAGTTTCTTCTAGAGAACGATGGATATGGCGTTTTTAAGGATGTAACAGATAATAGAATGAATGGATTAAAAAATACTGGTATGGTGACTGATGCTACCTGGATGGATTATGACCAGGATGGTGACCCTGATCTGGTATTAGTGGGTGAATGGATGAAGGTTTGTATCTACAGAAATGATAATGGGATTTTTACTGACGTGACCAGCTCCGTAGGGCTGGATGAAACATCAGGATGGTGGAATTGCATATATGTTGCTGATGTTGACCTGGATGGTGATCTTGATTTAATTGGGGGCAACTTGGGGCTGAATTCATTGCTAAAGGCTTCAAAAAATGAGCCGGTTGAAATGTATCTCAAAGATTTGGATAACAACGGATCACTTGACCAGATAATCTGCTCCTTCCAGGAAGGCATCAGCTACCCTGTTGCTTCTCTTGATGATCTGGCCAGCCAGATAGCCGGATTCGAAAAGAAATTTCCGGATTATTCTGATTTTGGAGAAAAAACAGTAAAGGATATCTTTGATAAGAATACATTGGACCAATCTATCATAAAAAGAGCAGTGCTTTTTGAAAGCTGTCTTTTTATGAATAATGGAGATGGAACTTTTAAAATAGTTAAGCTTCCTACAGTAGCACAATTCTCACCGGTTCGCGATATTCTGGTTAGTGATTTTGATAAGGATGGAAACATGGACATTGTGCTTGCAGGTAATGATTATTCAGCAATACCATATATTGGCCGGTATGATGCCAGTTACGGCTGGTGTTTGCTTGGTGACATAAGTCACAGATACAGTGCTTTGATGCCAGTGAAAAGTGGCCTTAATATAGAGGGTGATGCAAGGAAGGTACGCCTAATCAGAGTATCAGGGAAACAATATCTGGTGGCTGCAGTAAATAACGGAGATCTGCAAATATTTCAATTATTGAGGTAATGTTTAATTGATATTAATAAAGCTCAAAATTCATTTGAGTTCATAAGATAAAAAACGTAAGTTTATATAACAAATGAGGCAAATAAGATTCTGATATTCCTAAATATTGATGATAATAATATCCGATTTATTTATTGTATAAGAAGACATTATGTAAAAACCCTAAGCGAAAATAAAATGGGAACCCGCCATAATTCATTATACTTTTTGAGGAGAATCATAATAATTACTACCAATATTTTCATAATTTCCAGTAGTACATTCGCTCAGCAAAAATCAGTCACTGATTCAATAAATCTGAAACCGGGAAAAGCACTCCCATTGATTACTGATCATGACATTACGGATGAAATAATTGATATCGGCTATGGTTACCAGAGGAGAAATGAGGTTACAAATTCAATTTCCAGTTTAGGACATGATGATTTCAACAATGGTAATATTAACAATCCTGAACAATTATTCCAGGGAAAAGTGTCAGGTTTATCCCTTAGTAAACCGGGGAGTAACCCCAATGAAATGTATTACCTCCGTTTGAGAGGTTTAAGTACTATTAATGCTAATACTCAACCATTAGTGGTTATTGATGGATTGCCAGATGGCGATCTTGAAAATATTGATCCTAACGATATTGAATCAATTACCGTTTTAAAAGATGGTTCATCTTCTGCAATATATGGAATAAGAGGTTCAGGTGGAGTTATTCTCATTGCAACAAAAAGAGGAACATCAGGCAAGCCTGTCATCGAATATAATGTTTATACCACTGCTGAAATGGTTTCTAAAAATACACCAGTAATGAATGCTTCAGAGTGGAGGGCATTATCATCAAAAATTGGGATTGGAACTGACTTCGGAGCGAGCACTAACTGGTTTGATGAAATAGAACAGACAGCAATATCTCAGGTCCACAATATATCGATGTCAGGAGGAAATAATAACACAATCTACAGGGCTTCTGTAAATTATCGCAACGTTGAAGGGGTTTTGATCAATACCGGGTATAGTAAGCTTAATGGGAGGATTAATATTACGCAAAAAGCACTGAATGATAAGTTTACCTTAGATTTAAATCTTGCAGCTACGGAAAAAAAATCGCAATATGGGTTTAATGAAGCATTCAGATATGCAGCCATTTACAATCCAACTGCTCCTGTAAGAAGTAGCGATCAGGAATTTGCTAAATATGATGGATATTTCCAACAGGTAATATTCGATTATTATAACCCTGTTTCGATTTTGGAAAAAAATTTTAATGATGGAAATAACAGCATTTTGAATCTCTCTGTGAAAGGAATATATGAAATTATCAAAGATTTAACTATTGATGCATATTTTTCTGTCCAGCAACTTGGAACTTCAGGAGGTGTTTATTATGATAAGAATGATTTCTTTATAGGAATGAACAGTAATGGCTTAGCTTCCAGAATGGAAAACAACCTTTCAAGCAATCTTTTTGAGTCAACGGTGAAGTATAATATTGAAATTAATTCTGCAATTAATATCAACCTTTTAGGAGGTTATTCTTATCAGGATTTCAACAATGAAGGCTTTAGTGTTCAGGGAGGTAATTTCCTTACCGATAAGTTTTCTTATAATAATCTTAGCGCTGCACTCGATTTCAAGGATGGTCGTTCCATTGTTGACAGCGATAAAAACACGAACAAACTAATTGCATTTTTTGGACGTTTAAATCTGAATATCAACAATTTATGGTTCATTACTGCCAGTGCAAGGTATGAAGGATCATCCCGCTTAGGTGCAAATAAAAAGTGGAGTATATTTCCTGCTCTTGGCGGAGGTATCGATTTATCAAATACTATTAATATTAATTGGGTTAACTTCTTGAAATTAAGAGCTAATTATGGCATTACAGGAAACCAGCCATCAGCCAATTATCTTTCAAGATATCTTCTTGAGCCCATGTATCCTGTTTACATGAACGGAAATTTTGTTCCTGGATATCAGCCTGTAAATAATGAAAATCCTGATCTTAAATCGGAAAAGAAGGGTGAATTTGATGCAGGTTTCGATTTTTCAATCATTGACTACAGGTTGTCAGGATCACTTGACTTTTATACCAGAACCACAACAGATCTATTGTATCAGTGTCAGGTACCTATTCCTCCTAACCTGGCATATTCAGCATGGACTAACCTGGGTAAGATTAAAAGTAGTGGTGTAGAACTTACACTTAATTATAAGATAGTTAAGAAATCTGATTTCTCCTATAATATTGCACTAACACCTTACTATAACTTTAATAACACTCTGGTTTCCTTATCCGGAACATTTAATGGCACTGCGCTGAAGCTTGTACTTCAGGATTGGGGCTATTTGAACTCACCTGGGTCAAGCGGACCAGGTGTTATAAGAATTGAGGAAGGTAAGCCAATCGGCCAGATCTTTGCATACAAATACAAGGGAATTGATGAAAACGGCAATATTATTTTGGATGATATTAGCGGCTATCATGGTGAACCAGATGGATATATCGATTATTATGATCGAACACTTGCCGGAAACAGTTTACCTAAGTTCATTATTGGTTTTGGTAATAATATATCCTATAAAAATTGGGATATTAAGGTTTTCTTTCGTGGGGTGTTCGGGCATGATATTGTAAATTCCTTCCGCGCTCATTATGAAGCGCCTAATATGATAAGTTCATATAACCTGCCAACGACAGCTGCAAATCTGAAGAATGAAACGACAGGAGCGCTTATGAAGAGATGGGGTGTTTTTTCCAGTAAGGACGTTGAAAATGGTTCTTTTGTCACTCTTGATAATATTAGTATAGGATATGATCTTAAATTACCTGAAACTTCACAGTTCAGTAAGATTCGGTTTTATTTAGCAGGTAACAATTTGTTCTATATTACAAAATATAAAGGTGCTGATCCAAATCCCAGGTATGCAGATAATGATTTATATGGCGGTTTTAATAACAATCCTCTGGTTCCAGGAATCGACAGAAGGAATACCTGGTGCAGAACAAGATCTTTTACTTTTGGTGCAAATTTTGAATTTTAGAGATAGTTACATTTATCAGTTTACTCACATCAACATTTATTTATAGGTAGCCTGCACCTTCTTTATCCAAAAGAAAATATGAATCAAGATGAGACTTTATTATTGAAGCGGGGAAAGCCGGTGAAATCTCGCTCTCAATCAACTTTTTAGCAACTTCAGCTTTCCTGGATCCATTTAGTTGTAAAATAACAGTTTTAGCCTCTATTATGTATTTTAAGCCAAGAGAAATACCTGAGGTAAGTTTCACTTTTCCTAAGAAATATTTCTGCCCAACTTTCTTTGTAGTTTCATCAAGTTCAACTATATGTGAATAGAGGTCGAATGGTGTTCCGGGCTCATTTAATGCCAGGTGTCCATTCATCCCAACTCCAAGAAGAATCATATCAATAGGTCCGTGTTTTCTAATGAAGTTATCGGTTTTAATGCATTCCTGACGAAGGTCGGACGATTCCCCATCGAAAAAAGAAAGATTCTCTTCAGAGTAATCTATATGATCAAACAGATGCTTTTTCAGGAAAGAGAAACAATTCTCACTTTTCATCTCTCCAATATTTGCCCATTCATCCAATCCAACAATTTTGCAGTGTTTAAAACTGATTTTATCTGATTTATTAAGTTCAATCAGGTGTTTGAAAGTCCCGACAGATGTTTCCCCTGCAGGAAAGCAAAGCAGAGCATCAGGCTTTTTTATAATTATATCTGCAATCATTTCTGCAGTTTTCACCGATAATTCCGGATAGTCTTTATAAATTATTTGTTTCATTTTATAAATTGATTTATAAATATTGTTACCTCTGTGTGACTCTGTGAAGAAGAAACAGAGTACAACAGAGTCAGATACTAGGTTCTCCCATTCTACTATCCATCCTTTACTTTTTTTTTGTCCCCGCCAAAGCGGGATTTCGGCTAAGCCTCAACTTTTTACTTTTATCTTTTGTCTTTATTAAATTTTCAATTCCCCCCACCCTTTCCTGTATTCTCTCTTAACAAACTGGTTGGCTTGTTCAAAGTTCGTAATTTTCATATTCGCACCATCCCATTTAAAGCTCTTATACCTGCCAGGGAAAGTATAACCTTCCATTTCACCATATACTGGATCCTTCCTGCTAATCTTCTCCCTTATATTAAAACTCCTTAATAACAAATTCCCCATAAGAACTGTTTCGGTGAGTGGTCCGGCATATCCCACAAATGGAGAATCAACTTCTGCATTTCCATATCCGGCAATACAGGCATCAATCCATTGCCACCAGTGGCCATCCATGTCACCAACCACACGCGGATACTTTTGGGGAACATTAATTTCTTTATTTTTTGAAAGAGGCAGAAGAATAGGATTACGACCTCCCCAGCCACATGCAGCTTTTCCTTTAGATCCTATAAACAGGGTGCTACCCTCATAGTCATTTAATCCTGGCCAGTCTCCCATTATGTCATTCATATTAACATCAGGATCAATCTCATAAGGGCGCTCCGGAGTAATTCCTCCATCCATCCAGTACAAATCAAGGTTTTTACCGTTTTTAAGTTCATATTTAAAACGTATGGAGCTTGACACTGGTCCGCTTTCAGGATAAATACCTTCTTTGAAAATACCATTATATACTGTACTGGCACTACCGGAAACCTCTGTTGGATATCCAAGTTCAAGAAGTTTAAATGGAGGTCCCATTATATGACAACCCATATCACCCAAAGCCCCCGTTCCAAAACGCCACCAGCCACGCCAGTTAAATGGAACCATGTTATCAATGTATTCGGTCTCTTCAGCAGTACCTAACCAGAGATCCCAATTCAGTTCCTTTGGTACAGGAGGATGAATAGAAGGCCATGAAATGCCCTGAGGCCATACCGGCCTGTCTGTCCAGCAATAAACTTTTTCTATATCTCCAAGTACATCAGCTTCAATCCATTCACGAAGAGTACGCATGCCATCGCATGAAGCCCCCTGATCGCCCATCTGTGTAACAACATGATATTTTTCCGAAGCTTCAGTAAGAATCCGAGCCTCATATATATCATGAGTAAGAGGTTTCTGCAAGTAAAGATGCTTCTTAAGCTGCATTGCACTTAGACCTACAATTGCATGATTGTGATCAGGAATAGCTACCGATACGGCATCAAAGTTTTTACTCTCTTTATCGAACATTTCGCGCCAGTCATGATAGAATTTAGCTTTAGGAAATTCTTTCCTTTTTGGTGCAGCCATCCTGTCATCAACGTCGCATAGAAAAGCTATTTCAGCATTTTTTTTAGGCGCTATAGAATAATGACGTATATCGTCGGCTCCCTCTCCCCCACACCCTACTGCTGCAATAAGTAATTTGTCGCTGGGAGGCGGCACATGCCCCAGACCACTTATTGTGAAACTGGGAAGTATAGTTAAAGCGGCGGCTCCGGAAGCAGCTGTTTTTACAAAATTTCTTCGGGAAATACTGGTTGAATCAGATGGATTTTCACTATTTTTTTTCATTTTAACAGGTTTAAAATGTTAATTAACAATCAATTTATCAGATATTTAATTATTTATCAAGAGGCTTAAATGATATTTCTTTAAAGAATACAACATCTTTATCATCATGGTTTTGAACACCTATATAACCCGAGTCAGGACGTCGTCCGTGAAATGGTTCAAAGTCAAATTTGCGTTCCGGGGCCAACCTGCTTCCACCCGGTTAGGTCTTTCCCATTGAATAACTGCCTCCATTCAGTTGTATCTGCATCACTAGCCGATATGCTTGCAGATAAAACAAATAATAAGCAAGCCGTCAAATTAAGCACTAAAAAGGATTTAACTGAGATAATCGAGGAATTAATCCTTTTCCTGTTAGTTAAATTTTTTCTCATAGTTTTGAATTTTTATTGTTTAGAAGAAGTTTTTTTCTTATAGTTGCATTCTGAACAATCGGCTTTACCCAGTAACTCAAACTCAGACTATAAACTAAAGGTAAATATAATGTTAGCAATCTATTAATTATTTCTACAATAATGATTTATAAAAATAGCAAAATGTTGCTTACATGCGTATTATCCATTGGCATGGTATCAGAAACATGAGTTTTGGATTCTTATCAAAAAAGAATAAATTGCCGGAAATGATTGCAAATGGTAAAAAAGTATTTTTTTCTTGGCGCAAGTGAGAATACAAGACTTGTAAAAGTAATACAGATATTATTTGGCCTTGTTTGCATTGCAGTTGCAATCTTCTGGCTGATTTTCAATTTCAAAATATTGAAAACTGACGTAACTCTCTGGGTAACAATTATATTTCTTTCAGGTTTTGGATTATACGAAATATGGGCAGGGCTTGGACGTGCAACCAGGTTTATTGAGATAGGATCTGATCAAATACGACTTAAGAAAAATTCTGTTCTTCCCTCGGTTGAAATGTATGCCGGAGAAATTGAAAAAATAGAATTATTAACACTTAATGTTGTCTTTTATCTAACAGCAAACAAAAGAATTCTACTCAGGTTTGGTACGACTTATCATGAAACCAATGAAAAAGTTGTTGATGAGATTATCAGTTTTACTGAAAGAAACAGTATTCCTTTAGAGGTAATAGAGGAAAAATTATAAAAGGCGTCAGGCATCAGGCATCGGCAATTCTATAATCTCAGTATCTTATCCCAGATATCTTTGTTAACAGGAATTCCATCTTTCAGATTTTCTTCTCTTATCTGAGTCATATTTTCTCCGGGATAGCGGATCCTGGCAGTTTCATTTTCAGGTATCGATTTTTTCAGATCTTCAATAATTTCTTTTATTGAATTATCAATTGCAGGGAAATTATGAAGGCTTTTAATATGAATTGCAATAAATACCTGTGATAAACTATTCTCAGAAACACACGAACTTATTTGATGAGTAGATAACCCTCCTGAAAGGACTGTAGCCATGATGTCAAGCAGCAATGCCAGACTGGCTCCTTTCCAGTAACCTATTGGAAGAGGCCTCCATGTTTCTAATATCTCCCCCGGATCGGTAGTTAATTGCCCCTTGTTGTTAAATCCGCCCGGATAGGGTAGTTTTTTTCCTTCCTCATTAAATGATTCCATTTTACCATAGGAGAACTGAGACATTGCAAAATCCAGCACAATTGCATCACCATTATATGGGACTGCAAATACGAGAGGATTATTTCCAAGTCGCGGGTCCTTTGCTCCCCATGCTGGTAAATTCGGACAAGTATTTGTCCAACTGATAAAAACGAAATCTTTTCTTGCAGCTTTCCATCCGTAAGTTCCGGCCCTCATCCAGTGGTTTGTATTTGCCATTGCAACCATGCCAATACCGTTTTCCTGTGCCAACTCAGTAACCCTTTCGGTGGCAAACATTGCATTCAGCGGACCCGGTCCCAAATTTCCATTCCACTGCTCAAGAGCTCCGGTTTTGTGAACAAGTGACGGAACTTCGTCTGGTTTAATATACCCTTCAATGATATTTTTTACAAACCTGGGAAACCTGTTAACTCCATGGGAGTATACTCCTTCCAGACTATTTAAAGTAAATATCTCAGCACATTTTCCAGCCCTGGCTTCTGTGAATCCGCGTTTAATAAGAATCCTCAAGAACTCAGCATTCATTTGATCTGAGGATATCCTGATGATTTTTTCAACATTTGCCATAATAGACTACTAATTATTTATCATTGTTTTACAGATACAAATTATTCGTTTTTATTGTTTATATTTCAGAACAACATCAGCAAAATCCATAAACCAGTTCCAGTCTTTTAATAACATATTATGCGCTCCATCTCTTATATGATATGCAACTTTACCACTTATTATTTGCTTATTAAGAGGAGGCATAGCTTCCGGAATGTCTGAGTTTACTGCTAAAAGTTTAAATACAGGAACTGCATTAAAGAGGGCAAGGTATGATCCGTGAGGGTCGCCCCAAAGATCTTTGTCCGCACAATCTATATATAAAGCCCGAGGAGCTATAAGGCCAAGTAGCATATGCATATCAACAGGGAGAGCATCTTCATTATTATTGAATTTGTTATAGTTTGAACAGAACCAATGAGGAAAAGATGTGTTGATCCTGGCTACCGTTTCTCCATAACGACGTCTGGCCAGAGCAGCTCCTCCACATCCTGATTCATTTGATATCACCATAGCAAAACGGCTGTCCTCTGCTCCTGCCCACAGAGCGGTTTTCCCTCCGCGTGAATGACCTACTACAGCGACCTTATTACCTGCAACATCCTTATCAGTGATAAGATAATCCATACAACGACTTGCGCCCCAAGCCCATGCAGCTATTGTACCCCAGGCATCATCAGGGCGTGGATTTTTGTCGAGAACCCCATGAATCCCATTCTTAAAATTATCAAAATCATCAGGATCAACATCAGCATTATTATAGACAGCCATACCATACCCTCTCGCAATAGCTTCTTCTACAGGCCAAAACTCACTTCTAACATCTCTGGCAGGATCAGTATGAGCAAGACCGCGATTGTTGATAAGAAGAAATACAGGAACAGGGTTTTCTACGTTATTAGGTGTAAAAAGGGTAAAATGGATAATAAGTGATCTACCCTCTGATGTTATAATGATATCGATCTGTTTTAATGTTGCAGTACCACTAATTGCATTTTTATCCAGATTAACAATCTTGAAACTTTTCTGATAAGGTGTTTCAGGTACTCTGCCAAAGACATTTTCCCGAAAAAGCTCAAGAATTTCAACGCGTCTCAAATCTGTCCACTGGCCCGATGTGGTAACTTTTTTGCCGTCAGTAGCAGTAAAAATATCCGGCAAAGTATATTCAGGAACTTTTTCCTCAAAATAGTTAAAATCAGAACCTGATCCGGACAGTCTTTCTATAGTCTCCTTCGAGGCTTGCCAAGACTTGCCTGTTTGTGCCAATATGCCGGATGTAATCATCAAAAGCATGAATACAAATAAGGCAGTAAATCGGTTATGTTTCATATCGTAATTAATTTGTCAATGATTTTAATTTAAAGTTCAGTACCTGTTTTCTATCCACCATAATCGTTTTTCCTGAGTATTAATAAGTCCGATAATTTTTCATCATTCTAAGCGACAATCCAATTGCTGAATAAAAGTAATAAATTTTTCAATCTTACCCTTTTGAGTTCTCCTTATTAAAATTTAAAATATTGCCTGCATCTTTGTTTGAAATAGAGAATCATGTGATAATCTTTAATAAATGGGTTATTTTTATATGATTAATAATTATTGAATAATGATTTCACTGCAAAATCAGGTTGGGGAAAAACTCGAATGTCTTCTCTGCCCTCATAAGTGTAAGTTAACACCCGGGATGACTGGTGTTTGTGGCGTACGAAAAAATAGAGGGGAGAAAATTGAATTGCTTACATACGGTGTTCTTTCTGGTTATTCGCTTGATCCTGTAGAGAAAAAACCTCTTTATCATTTCTTCCCCGGGTATAATATTCTGTCTATTGGGTCTTATGGCTGTAATATGAAATGTGATTTTTGCCAGAACTATAATATATCTCAGAAGATCCCTGAAAAGCTAATTTCTGATACAACACCTGAAAAAATAATAAATGCTGCAATATCTTATGAGAGGAATATTGGCATTGCATTTACCTATAACGAACCAATAATTTGGTATGAGTATATGAGTGATGTTGCAACAGCCGCTAAAAATGTTGGATTATTTACGGTAATGGTTAGCAATGGATATATTAACAGTAACCCTCTGGATGAAATAATTCAATTCATCGATGCTTTTAATATTGACCTTAAAGCATTTAATGATGATTTTTACAGGAAATTATCAGGTGCTGATATTGAACCTGTTAAGAATGGGTTGAAGCAGATTGCAAAGTCCGGAAAACATCTGGAAATTACAACACTGATAATACCTGGGAAAAATGATGACACAAAGGAAATGGAATTTCAGTCGAAATGGATTGCAGGTGAGCTTGGAAAGAATGTTCCACTGCATCTAAGCAGGTATTTTCCTATGTTCAGGAGAGATGATCCGGCAACATCACAGGAAACATTGATCAGGCTGTTTGAGATCGCTTCAAAAAATCTGGATCATGTATATATGGGAAATACATCTTCAGAAATGGGACAAACTACATATTGCCCTCATTGCGGAACAACTGTAACGATAAGATCAGGGTATAAAATCCGACTACAAAATATTGATAAAGAAGGGAGATGTACTACTTGTGGACATCTGGTTTACAGATACATTACTATTTCTTCTTAGTCAGACTACTAAGTCTGCCAAAAAGTTTATCAACACCTGAAAGGAGATCTTTTTCCACTGACTTGTAATAAGCCTTCACGATTTTAGGATTCTCCTTACCATCAGGATTGTTTACCCTGGCAATGAGATCATTTCTCAGATTTACTGCATCAGATATTATGGTTGATACTTCATCAGATTCATCATCAGGATGTACTCCTGAAAAGACAAAACAATCAGAAATTACTTCAAAAATAAGGGAATCAATATCCTTTTTCAGCATTCTAACACTAGCCATATGATACAGGTTTAATTAATTAGGGTACAAATATAATAAATTATACTTCAGTCTGTTTAAAGGATATTCATAATTCAGATATGAAAAACTGTATACTCTCGCCCGCACTTAACAGTAAAAGCTTCCTTAGTTTATCAATAAGTGGCAGTTTCACTGCGAAAGGCTTATCACCTATGCAATAGAACGGAAGAACTATCGGTGAGGTACCTGTAATGAATACAGAATCATATTCCGAAATATCTTCAACCCTGACTGCAGTAAATTCCACTTTGATATGGTTTTCCATGCAGATTTCAAGAATATGTTTTCTCGTAATACCATTTAGAATAATGTTATCAGGTGCGGTTACCAGAGTTTCACCCTTCACAAAAAAAATATTTGACCGGCTTCCTTCTGTAACACAATTGTTTTCATTTACAAGAAGAGCTTCATATGCCCCTTCAAGAATAAGCTTATGATAAATGGAAGACCTGAGCTTATGGTTAATTACCTTTGATTCAGGGTCTTTACGCTCAGCAAAAAAGAGAATACCCTTTACCCCTTTTCTATATTGCGATTCTGATGGATAAATCGGTTCAATAAAATATACCAGATAGTTGTCTGAACCTTTGTTGTAGTTAAAAACAATCTTAAGGTTTATATTTTTTTTCTTATCATACTTAGTCAGGTTAATTATTGACCTTCTCAATTCATAAACCTCTGCCAGCTCTCTTTTATTCTGAAGTTTAACACTGGTGCCCAGACGTTCCATGTGGTCATAAAAAAAGACAGGGTTCCCTCTTACCATTCTTATTACCTCATAAACTGATTCACCATCATAAACCAGTGAATTATCAAACAATTCAGCCGGTTGCAGCTCACCGTTAAGTATGAATTTCTTTCCGTAACACTCATTCATGTTTTGTAGTTTTTGACATAACAAAAATACAAAGAATCAGCCAATATGCTTCGTTTCTGATTATCTTCGTTGTTATCATTTCAAAGTAGATTTCAACTTATGTATGCGATTATTGATATTGAGACCACAGGAGGAAGTGCCAGGATTGAAAAAATCACAGAAATCGCCATATATCAACATGATGGGAAACAGATAACAGGAGAATATGTTACTCTGGTTAATCCTGAAAGAAATATCCCCTATTTTATAACCAACCTCACAGGGATAACAAACGAGATGGTTGAAAATGCGTGATCAGATCGCAGATATTGACTGGGAAATAACAGGCAATGAGCTTATTGCTCTTCTAAAGGAATCGTTCGAAATAAAAGCTAATAAACCAATTTATAACAGGGCTCAGCGAAGAACCGGCTTTCAGTGGGGTATTTTTACTATCATACCAAATATCTGACTATGCTTTACATTCTTCAAGTTCAAAGAATAGATACAATAGATTTATTATATTTGTTATAAAACCTAACAATCATAAAGTCATGCCAGTTTTTACAAGAACAACAAAGAACCTGATCATAAAGATTGATGAATTCTTTGATAACATCGATCTGGGATTACTGGTCTTCAGAGAGGCAATAAAAGCTTATCTTCAGAAAGATATGGAATCATTTCAGAGACATCTTCATAAAGTTGATAGTCTTGAAAGCAATGCTGACAAGCTTCAGCGATCTATAGAAAATGAGATGATAACCCATTCAATTTTACCTCAACACCGGGCAGAAGTAAGCACACTTATTGATGAACTTGATGAGATCATTGATGCTCTTAAAAGTTCATTAAATGAATTTAACATTGAGATGCCTGACATCCCGGAATCCCTTAATAATAATTTCATTAGCCTCGCTGAAACCTCTGCCAGTGCAGCTGAAGAACTGATACCTGCAGCGCGAGCATACTTCAAAGCTCCATATACTGTTAGGGAAAAACTATTGAAGGTCTATTATTTTGAAAGTGAAACCGATAAAATATCATTCAGCACTAAAAAAATTATTTTCCAGGAGATGAAAGATTTGGATCTTGCCCAGAAGGCACAACTGAGATATATTATTCACCATGTAGAAAATATCTCTGATCTGGCTCAGAAGGCAGCTGATCTGCTTTCAGGGATGGCAATAAAGATTGTAATGTAAAACCAGTAATCAGTAACCAGTAAATAAATCTTCACAATTTTAAAAAAGACAATAGAATATGATACTGTTCTTCCTGACAAGCGGGTTGTTTCTTGGTTGGTCGCTTGGAGCCAATGATGCCTCAAACATTTTTGGGTCTGCGGTAGGTTCAAAAATGATAACTTTCAGAAAAGCAGCTATAATAGCCTCAATCTTTGTCATTCTGGGTGCAGTTATACAAGGAGCCGGCGCTTCAGGCACACTGGGAAAGCTGGGTGCAGTGAATGCCATCGGCGGATCTTTTACTGTTGCTCTGGCAGCTGCGCTAACTGTGTACATGATGACTAAATTTGCTCTACCTGTATCAACAACACAGGCAATTGTAGGGGCAATAATCGGTTGGAACTTTTTTACAGGAAATACAACTGATAGCAAAACCTTGACACAGATTGTTGGGACATGGATCTCCGGACCAATTCTGGGAGCTGTTTTTGCAATTTTACTTTATATTGCTCTAAAAAAAGTCAAAAAATCGACAACCATACATCTGATAAGGTTTGAATCATACATTAAAACAGGGCTCATTCTTGTTGGTGCTTTTGGCGCTTACAGCCTTGGGGCAAATAATATTGCCAATGTTATGGGCGTATTTCTTCCGGCATTCAATCTTCAGGATCTTAATCTGGGTATTATTATTCTCAGCTCGAATCAGCAGCTTTTTCTTCTTGGAGGTCTTGCCATAGCAATTGGGATAATTACCTATTCAAAAAGAGTTATGGAGACGGTGGGTGGAAGTATTATGCAATTATCTTCAGAAGGTGCATTGGTAGTTGTTCTTGCTCAGTCACTTGTATTGTTTATCTTCTCTTCAACCAGCCTCTCCTCACTGTTTGTTAAAATTGGCTTGCCTCCTATTCCAATGGTCCCTGTTTCCAGTTCACAGGTAATCGTAGGTTGTGTTCTGGGTATAGGTTTATATAAAGGAGCAAGAAATATAAACTTTAAAATCCTTGGTGGAATTGCTATGGGCTGGGTGGCTACACCAGTTGCATCAGGACTTTTGGCCTTTTTCTCCCTTTTCTTCATAAAGAATATTTTCGGTATTGATGTCGGCTCAAAAACAGGACTTGAGGTAATTACAACCGCACAAGTGAGTAATAGTATAACAAGTGATGCGGATGTCTCTGGTATCATCAAATACATTTTATTGGGTCTGCTAATCTTTGGATCAATAGGTATCTCTTATTATCTCCTGCTTGAGAGAAAGAAAAAAGCAGGACTCCAGAAATCTGAAGAAAAATTCTGGATGAATATGAAATAGAGGCGTCGGGCGTCGGGCGTCAGGCGTCAGCCGTCAGGCATAAAAATCATATCCTCTAATTGGTTAATAAACAGGGCCATGCCTTGACATAACCCTGTTTATTGAGATTTAATTATTCCCGGGCAAAAAAGAATATTTCTTTCCATAATACATCATCTGGGCTACAAAATCATCAACATATTCAACCTTAATATCTGTTATATTACCTTCATCATCAAACATAGGAATGAGCGTTGGATTAACAAATCCCGTGTATGGTGCCAGATTGAGTTTTGCATAACGCTCCAGAATTTCAGCATGCAGTTGTGGGTCAATTTTTACACCAAAATCCTCAATTATTTTCTTCCCGGCTTCAAAATCTCCCTCCGACTTAACTCTCTGAATCTCTTTTAATAATTCTCCAAAAAGCTTTTGTAGCTTCTTATAATCATTAATCTTAACATAGCTCTTCCCGTCACGTTTAAAAAATTCTACAACATTATCTGTTTTACCTTTTTCATATACCCAGTGAGAGATAGTTGATCTGCAACGCATATGTGCCTGCTCGATATCCTTTCCGGGTTTTATCCTTACTATCTGAGTAAGCAAACCATTACGCAGATAACTATCGTATGATGCTTTTGCAGCCTCTTCATCGGGGAGCAGCCCAAGCTCTGTTATCTTTTTGTCCATCATGTAATAGAGGGCAAAAAGGTCAGCCCGTGCCTCTTCAAGAGGCGATGAATAGTTTTTAAGAGCATTCGGGTCTGTTCCTTTTGCAAGTTTTCCACTTGCGTGACCTACACATTCATGCAGATCCGTGTGCAATGCATCCGATATTGATCCATACTTTTTAACCCGATCAACTTCAGCCTTATCCGCTGCAAATTCCTCAAGAAATCCGTTTCCCTGTGCAGATATATCGAATGCAGAGGTAATATTCGCTAATGTAACTGATTTTGAGCCAACCTCTTTTCTTATCCAGTCAGCATTAGGAAGGTTAATTCCCAGAGGAGAAGCTGGATAACAATCACCTCCAAGCATTGCAATATTAATGACTTTAGCAGCAACCCCTGTAACCTTATCTTTCCTGTATTGCGGTTGAATAGGAGAATTATCCTCAAACCACTGTGCGTTTGCAGTTATTATTTCTGTACGCTTTGAAGCTTCCAGATCAGTATAATCAACAATTGCTTCCCATGTTGCTTTCATTCCCATAGGGTCTTCATAATTCTCAATAAACCCATTTATGTAGTCAACCATCGATTCGGTATTTTTTGCCCAGGCAACATTATAATCATCCCAGGTACTCAGATCACCCGTTTTATAGTATTCAATGAGAAGTCCTATCTCATCTCTCTGAGTTTGAGTTTCTGCAACTGTGATAGCTTTTTCAAGCCATATAATAATATTATCTATTGCTGCACCATACATCCCTCCAAACTTATATACCTCCTCAGCTACCTTTCCATTGATTTTAACAACCTTTGAATTTAATCCAAGAGAAACTGGTCTGGGATCATTAACCAAAACTTTACCAGCGTAATAATCTTCAACCTCTTTTTGGGTAACCCCTTCATAAAAATTTGATGCCGATTCAGCAACCATATCTGCCCCTTCCCTCTGCTCCACCTTACGTGCAAAAAGTTTCTCATCGAAAATAACAGGTGATAAAAGAGAAATTAGCTGATCAACACTTTGACCTGCTGCAAGAGGAAGTTTTTCCTGATCAGAGCCCTTAACCAAACTGGCAAAATAGCTTTCCGTGAAAGAAGGGTTAAACTTATCACTTGAATAATGGTGATGAATTCCATTTGCAAAAAACACCCGTTTTGAATACAGCAGAAAGGAGTTATAATCAACAGAATTTTTATCACCCGAGTAGCTATTGATAATAGATTCGATAGTTTTCCTGATCTTAAGATTATATTTAAAATTCTGATCCCATAAGATATCTCTTCCAGAAAGAGCAGCCTCACTCAGGTAGTAGATATATTTTTTCTGTTGAAGTGAAAGAGAATCGAATCCTGGTACTTTATATTTCAGTACCCTAATATCCTCGAACTGCTCAACAAAATAGTTAAAATCGTCAGCTGCTTCATTGGCAGGCTCTGCTCCATTTTTGCAAGAATTAAAGCTAATCCCGATCATAGAAAATAGAATAAATAGTTTTGAAAATGTTTTCATGGTAAAATTTTTTTGGTTGCTATGAAGATGCTAATTTATTAAAAAGGTGAAGAATCTTATGTATTTTTATAAAATATTGCATAACACTCCATTCAATTAATTAATATATGACATGAATATAATAATAAATAACCTCAGAACCGAGCTTATCAGAAATGCCGATGAAAAAACAAAGCTTTCAGGTGAGAGATACTTTAAGGAGGATGTTAAACTTTATGGGATAAAATCAGCAACAGTAATTCGTATTGGGAAAGATCATTTTAAAAATATTCCTGATATTAATAAACAGAATGTCTTTTCAATGTGTGAGTTATTATGGCAGTCTGGTATTATGGAAGAGTCATTTATAGCATGCAACTGGTCATATAATATGCGAAATAATTATGAACCTTCTGATTTTGAGCTTTTTGAAAGGTGGGTGAACATTTATATAAATAACTGGGCTTCATGTGACACATTCTGTAATCATACTGTAGGCACCTTCATTGAGATGTATCCGGATTTCCTGACTAGTCTTAAGATATGGGGAACTTCAGAAAACCGATGGGTTAAACGTGCATCGGCTGTTTCACTGATCGTACCAGCAAGGCGAGGCAAATTTCTTAATGAAATATTCGAAATCGCTGATATCCTTCATTCTGATAAGGATGACATGGTTCAAAAAGGCTATGGTTGGATGCTTAAGTCAGCCAGTCAGTCTCACCAAAATGAAGTATTCGAATATGTAATGAGCAAAAAGGCAACTATGCCCCGTACCTCCCTCAGATATGCAATTGAAAAAATGACTCCCGAATTAAAAGCTAAAGCAATGGCAAAATAATCTAAGCAGTTGCTTACCTTTACATTATAAAACTATTTTTCAATGAGAAGAATTCTATCAACAATTTCAATTTTTATAATTCCCTTTATGGCATATTCGCAGGACAGGATTACTGGTCGTGATTTTGCAACCAGATCAGAGGTAATAGCCGTCAATGGGATGGCAGCAACAAGCCAGCCCCTTGCTACACAGGTGGCTCTGGACATATTAAAACGAGGGGGGAATGCAATAGACGCCGCTATTGCAGCTGATGCAGTTCTGGGAGTTGTAGAACCCACAGGGGCAGGTATCGGGGGAGATCTTTTTGCAATAATATGGAGTGCCGATAAAGGTAAGTTATATGGTTTGAATGCCAGTGGCAGATCGCCACGATCTCTTAAACTCGACTATTTTAAAGAAAACGGGTATGAATTTATTCCTTCATACGGCCCTTTGCCCGTATCAGTACCTGGATGTGTTGATGGATGGTTTGAGATGCACGAGATGTTTGGACGACTTCTTATTAAGGATATTCTGCAACCTGCTATCAGCTATGCAAAAGAAGGATTCCCTGTTACAGAGGTTATCGCCTACTCTCTCAACAAAGGAACTGAAGTACTGAAAGAATATCCTAATATTAAAGAGGTTTATATGCCAGGAGGCAAAGCTCCTTCCAAAGGAGAGGTTTTTAAAAATCCATTATTAGCCAATACACTGGAAAAAATTGCTAAGGGTGGAAGAAATGAGTTTTACAGGGGTAGCATTGCAAGGGATATTGATGTGTTTATGAAAAAACAGGGAGGATTTCTCTCCTTTGATGATATGTCACGTCACCACTCCGAATGGGTAGAGCCAGTAAACACTACTTACAGGGGTTATCAGGTATGGGAACTTCCTCCAAACGGACAGGGGATTGCAGCTCTTCAGATACTAAATATTCTGGAAGGTTTTGATATTGCGGCCATGGGCTTTGGATCATCTGATTATATCCATATTTTCACCGAGGCAAAAAAACTCGCTTTCGAAGACCGGGCAAAGTATTATGCTGATCCAGTTTTCGGTGAGATACCAGTTTCACAATTGATCTCAAAAAAATATGCTATTGAAAGACGTAAACTAATAAACCGGGATAAAGCTGCAAAAGTTTATGATCCTGGTAAAATTGAAGCCGGAAATACAATATATCTCACTGTCGCCGATAAATATGGAAACATGGTATCACTCATCCAGAGTAATTACCGGGGAATGGGATCAGGGATGTGTCCCACTGGACTGGGATTTATTCTTCAGGACAGAGGCGAGATGTTTACTCTTGATGAAGGTCATAATAATGTTTATGCGCCCGGGAAAAGGCCATTTCATACTATAATTCCTGCCTTTATCACAAAAAACGATAAACCATATATCAGCTTTGGGGTTATGGGAGGAGATATGCAACCGCAGGGACATGCACAGATTGTTGTTAATCTTATTGATTTTAAAATGAACCTACAGGAGGCAGGCGATGCTCCCAGAATACATCATATTGGATCGTCAGAACCAACAGGTCAGCAGATGACCAATGGAGGAATTCTTCTTCTTGAGAGCGGATTCCGCTGGGAGGTTATTCAAAACCTCATTAGAATGGGACATACGGTACAGTGGGATCTTGGTGGCTATGGAGGTTACCAGGCAATAATGTGGGATGAGAAAAATAAAGTGTGGCTCGGAGCCTCCGAATCCAGGAAAGATGGACAGGCAGCGGGGTACTAAACAGCGCAAAGGTACAGATAATAGACGAAAAGGTTAATATCTGATTCTCTTCACTAAGTTCTTAAGAGTATATGAGATTGAGGCGCCGAGTTCAAACTGATTTAATTTAATTGAGTTATCAATGTACAAGTAGTCGTTAATCAGCATTTCATTAGAAAGACCTTTCTCAGGATTTGTCATACTATTTATTCCGCTGTAATACCTGACATCAATGAAAAGCCTGAGATTTCTTAACTTGTATCCGACACCCACACCAGCAATACACTCAAAGGTATTCCTGTTTCGAGACTCCAACATATTGATATCTCCCGTAGTTACGGAGGGAACATCTACGGAATAATCTTTAGTGGCATTACCGGTAGCTTTTGTCATATGAAGCCAGCCCATCCCTGCAGTAACATATGGTAAAACGTACTTACCGATATGAAAATACTTTTTCAGGTATAGCGGGATCTCAAAATAATTATCCTGTTCCTTAAAGGTAAGATTAAAAGCCGGAGTTTCTATTTCCCTTTTAAAATTTGTCCACTTAAAAATCAGATCGACATTCAATGAAATATCTCTGTCAAATTCAAGCTCTGCCCATCCATAATACATCCAGTTAAAGTCATTCAGGATCCCCTCAAGCTCTTTATTATACGGTTCGTCATAGTGGAGATCATCAACATAGAAAATCTCAGTAGTTTTATAATTCATAAAATCAAGTGAATTGCGAATACCTATTGAAAACCGGGGATGGATTTTAAATTTTTTTATAAGGCGGTTATATGATTCCGGATTATCCTGTTCCTTTAATTCATAATGTGGAAAGTTTTTAAGCATCAGGTTAACAGTAGTTTCCGCTTTCCCGGGATCATCTGTCTCGATATAGGTTTTTGCAAGAAGTTCCAATACGTGCACTTTTCCACTTCGTGATAAAATACAGGTTTTTATAACTCCTTCAAGATTATTAATACACTTGTCATATAGACCATCCTGAAATAACCTGTTGGCCTCATTCATTATGGTAAGGCAATCGCGATCGGTCATTGTTCCGATACTTGTAGTCTGACCATTAAGAAGGCAAAACCCGGAAAATAATATTAATATGGCAACTGTATGTTTCATCATGTATAATTTCATATTCATGGATTTCTGTTACAAGTCTTCTCATAAGGTATATCTGCTCCTACCAAATCACTCCATTCTGTAATCGACATATCCCTTCTCACCAAATTACAGATCAACGAAGCGAGCTTACCAGAAGATGTTTCCCATACCCGGATACTCTTATCAGAGATTCCTGCAACAAGCTTGTTGTCTTTAGTGAATAATAATGATCTTGTCCTGCTAATTATATTATTTATATGTACGACTCCCCCAACAGCATTTTCAAGTTCAAAAAATTCATGATATTTAAGAAACTTAATTGTCTTATCCCAGCTTGATGTTGCTAACAGGGAAAAATCAGAATTAAAAGATAATAGATCAATCCCTGCAGTATGTACTGTATATCTTATTGGTTGTTTAGATTTGCCATTGTTGAAATTAATTAACAAAAGGCTGCCGTCTGAACAACCTGCAAAAAGGATCTTTTTGTTGTTATGCCACGCCAGACAAAGAGGCTTCTCATTTACTGATTTGTACAAAGGAATATTTTTAGTCTGCTTTACATCCCAGAGAATAATACTACCATCTTCCTCTGCATAGATTATAGTGTCGGCACTGCAAAAAATCACTGCTTTTACCGGAGACTGAGTTTTTATTGTTTTTATCTTTGAAACAGGGCGTACCTGTATATCCCAAATGATAATTAAACTATCTCTCCCTGCCGTTGCCAAATATTTTTCGTCAATGCTAAATGCTATGGTACGAACAAATTCGTTATGACCTTTTAATTCCTGAAATGTCTGATTATTTTGCACATTAGATCTCATATCCCATAAAAACAGATCTAAGTTATCGTGTTGAGTTATTATCTGTTCACCAGTGGAATTAGAACCAATGAAATTAATAGGAGACCGGAAAGACAGAGTGTTAATATTTTTACTAATACCATCCATACTCCATGTTCTGAATTGTCCATCGAGATCAGCGCTTAACAATCCGTTGTTCTTCTCTGTCAGCACCCATATCTCATTTGAAGATCCGACAAAAAGAGAATGACGAGAGCTATCCAAAGCTGAATATGCTTTGTTCAGAGCTTCATAGATGATTGGGTCTTCTGGTTTTCCATTATTATTTTTATTAAAGACAAATGCCTGAACAGCCAGCAGTCCCATTAGTTCAGGATTTTTTTCAACTGTTGATGATTTTAATGCAAGGTTTTGTGCAATTGAAAGTAAACCAAGCTGTCTGGCCTTCCCCTCAGCAACTGTAGCTTTTGATCTTTCCTGTTCGGCTATAACCTTTTCTTCATTGGCAATCTGTGCCTGTTCATTAGCTGTTAATGATAGTTTTTCAGCTCTGCTCTTCTGCTGTAATGCATACTCTCTTTCAACAAGTGCCTCTTTTCTTGCTTCTTCAGATTGCTTTTGTGCCAATATCGCCTGAGTTTCTTTTTCAACAGCCAAATTTTTTGATTTCAAAGCTTCCTGTCTTGCTAAATCAGCTACTTCTTTTGCCATTAAGGCTGAATTCTTCTGCTCATCGGCAAATTGTTTTTGATCCAATGCGTTGCCTCTTTCCCTTATAGCCCATATGCTAAAAAATGACAATACAGAAATAATGATCACTGCTACTGATATTAATGCATTCTGTCGCCTCCGCCTGGCCTTGTGTATTGCCCATTTACTATGAGATATAAACCTTATTATCTTATCATTAAGAAATAATTTATCTTCATAAGGTGCGATGTACTTAAGATCTTCAGCAGTGAAGTACAATTGTCTTTTTTCAAAATTATTGTAGGTATTTTCAATGAATAATCTGATCTCAAGCAACTCTTTTTCAAGCAGGGTGATCTTTTCATAAATCTTATTAGCCAGGCTGTCGTGACGAAGCTCATACCTGCTATTCTCATCTTTATCACGCAGAATCCTTAACCGTATAAATTTCTGAATAAAACTTTTTACAGAGTCTCTATCAATATCTTTCCCCAATGTTTTTGAATACTCAATAACTTCTTCTTCAGTAATCTGATGCTTTGTACCCTTAACTGAAACAAACGATTTTAAAATGACCAGACCAGCTTCCGGGTCGTCAAGATGGGATATTTGTTCTTCAAGAAATGTTCCCAGTAAGTCTTTAACATCACCAACCTTACCAAGCAAATCCTTAGTTATCTTGTTTACCTCTTTCCCATCCGATAAGGCCATTCGAAAAACTTTATCAAGATAGACCTGAAGATAGGTTAACTCAACCTCCGGATTGTCTGGATTAAGTTTTTCAAGCAGGGTTTCAGAGAATCCCGGTTCTACTTCAATCTGGCTAACACGGCAAGGACCTTCAATAACCTGGATGGCATTTTGAGTTGTCATCTTTTCAATCCTTATCCTGTTGCTAAGAAAGGAAGGAATAGTTTTTTCAAATTCTGTAATACCTGCAAGATATTCCTCCCTGATGGAGAATATAAACCTGCATTGCAAATCAGAATCAATAACTTTCTTAATACTAGTGATAAGCTCATCTTTTTCAGTTTTATTACCGAAAATAAAAAGCTCTTCAAACTGATCAAAAATGAGATAAACTGGTTTAAAATTGTCAAGGTATATTGATCGAATGGCTTTTACTATATCATATCCCCTATTATCTGAGCTTGCTGATTTTTCAACTGAAATATTTGTCAATGCACTTCTGGCTAAACCGTCAAAAAGACTTTGGTTAATATTTACTCCTCTTCTTATGCTAATTGGCAACCAATCTGATTCATTGAATTTGTTTGCCAGTCCGCAGTTGATCAGTGATGATTTACCTGAACCCGAAATTCCATAAACGATCAGAATTTTACTTTCAAAAACTCTTGAATAGATCTCCTCAATCTCTTTGTCCCTGCCAAAGAAGATATTGCGGTCTTCTTTTGAGTAACTGTCCAAAAACTTAAATGGACTTTTTCGCATTTTTATAAAAATATAGAAGGTAATTTTATTTGACTTCTGCCTCCATCGATACAATCGATATTAGCTGCTTGAATTCCATTAACAATGTTTCATAATTTTTCAATGACCTCAGGTCAATCTTTTCCGTAACTTCAGTACCAAGATACATCAGGTGGTCGTTACGAAACTTTGAGTACATGAATATGTCTTTTTTAATGTCAAATTTTGCTTTTGTATCGAGAACTTCAGTACTTGTATCAATAATCAAAGGAGACAAATTAAGATATTCACCCATTACTTTGATGTTTTTCATCAGCAATACGGAATTGCTGTCAGTAAAAGATGATTCATTAAATTCATCTGCTTTAAAATCTGAATCAGAGCTGTTAAGAAGATCAAAGACATGATGAAATGTCGCCTCCTTAATTTTTGATTTGATCACTTTTATCTCTTTTACAGAAACCAGCTTATATTTCGCAAGAAATGAAATCCTTTGAAGGATAAATGTCAACTTCTCCTCGTACTCAACACATCTTTTTTCTATCTCTTCCAGATTTAAATTGATCTGGTAATGACCTATTTCATTGCGTTCAGGCACCCAAAAATCAAGTGCCTCAAAGAACTTACTATCAAAACAATCTGACATTTCCGGCATGAACCATTCGATTTTCTGGTCCTGAAAAAGGGTGCCTAAAGTCCTGATCATCCATGAAAAACTTCCAAGACTCAGGACAAAAAATCTGTTTTTGAATTCGTTACTAAAACTTCCGGGAATAACTAGTTTGCCGTCTTGCTTAGCCTTGGTTCCCTGGGACAACATAACAAAACTAAGGAATTGCATAGAACGTTCAATGGTCTTAAAAATCTGATCCAGCCTCATGCGGTCAAGTTGCCGCATCGATCCGGAGAATAGCCTGCGTAATTCAACTCCAATTGGCCAGGGGAAATTTTTTATTATCAGGTCACCAAGTATCCTGTAATCAGGCAATTCCTCATCATCATCATCGTTTAGAACCATTTTTGATAAAGATGTTTTATGTTTCAACATTTCATCAAAAACGGTTCTGATTAAAACTTCATTAATATGGGCCATATTGAAATTAATGATATAAAATTTAAATATATACAATCAAATTCATAATCACAAAGTTTCAGCAAACAGCTTTCTGTTAGGCTCTGCTAAACTAAATCAGACTAATAATCAGCCACTTTTGAAATCATACTCATTTTTACTACATTTACTAATTAATGCTGATATTAAACAGGTTTATAAGAAATTAACTGCAATCAAATTTATCATTACCAAATGAAGAAGCCAGGTAAACTGGAATCCCAAATTGATGAAATCAACAATATATTATGGGCTGATCGATTTGGAAATTCCAAATCTGTTGAAAACAAAGCTACAATTAATCTTTCCAAAGCTAAACAAAACCAATACCCAAAAGGAATAGCATATGCACAACTTAATATTGCTGTTGCCAACTTTCTTCAGTCTAAAAATGATATCGCACTGAAAAACCTTTCTGATGCTTTTCAATGGTTCTCCCACAATACAGGTGAACCAGGATATGCAAGAGCTCTTCTTATTAAAGGAAACATCTTCGAAAGTTTTGGAGACTATGAGAAGACTCTTTCTCTCTGGCTTGAAGCATTTAAAGTCTCGATTGAGATTAAAGACATTGAATCTGAAGGTGAATCTAGCAACCAGCTTGGCCTTATTTACTCAAGATTATGCAATTTTCAAAAGGCCCTGGAATACTTTAATAAAGGTCTGAAAATTAGAGAAGAATTGGGAGATGAAAATGCTGCTGCTTCTTCACTTAACAGGATTGGCATGGTACTGCGTCAGACAAAAAAGTATGAAGAGTCGCTTGAATACTATTTCCGCAGCCTTGAAATAAGAAAAAGGAACAAACAGTTATCCGCCATCCCATGGACGCTTCTCGGAATAGCCAATACATATGAAGAAATAAAGCGATATCAAGAGTCACTCGAATACTATGAACAGGGATTGAAAGGGAGTGATAAAAGATGTACCCTCCAGTGCCTCATGGGTACAGGACGTGTATATAGCCGTTTGGGCAATGTAGAAAAGGCCGAAGAAAGACTTCTCGAGTCTTTGAGGATAGCCCAGGATTTAAAATCATTTGTACTGATTGCAGAAGCACATGCTGCATTGGCTGCTCATTATGAGATATCTAAACAGCCAGACAAAGCTCTTAAGAGCTTCAGACAGCACCTTAATACGAAAGAAGCCTATCATAGCAGTGAAGTTCAAAACAAACTTAGTAACATTGAGATAGCTCACGCTATTGAAAAATCAGAACAAGAAAAAGAAATTTACCGTCTTAGACATGTTGAACTAAAACAAGCCTATGACATCATCGAAGAAAAAAACAGAGATATTACAGCCAGCATTAATTATGCAAGCCGGATTCAACATGCAATGCTTCCTGATCCTGACGAAATAAGCGGACTAAGCAAAAACTGCTTTATCCTATATCTCCCTAAAGATATTGTAAGCGGTGACTTCTACTGGTTTAACAAAATAGGAGATAAACTCATTGTAGTTGCAGCGGATTGTACCGGTCATGGGGTGCCCGGAGCCTTAATGAGTATGCTTGGAATCTCATTTCTTGAAGAAATAGTAAATTACCGCGGAATAACTGAATCAGGAAAGATACTGGATGAACTCAGGAAAGAGGTGCAGCGTGCTCTGCGTCAGAAAGGTAAAAGGGAGGAGGCAAAAGATGGAATGGATATCTCACTTTGCATTATTGACAGGACAAAAAAGACAATTCAATATTCCGGTGCTTATAATAATCTTTATCTTATCCACAATGGCGAATTAATTGAATATCGTGCTGATCGGATGCCGATTGCCATATTTGACAGAGTTGAGTCTGGTTTCAAAAACAATGATATTGACATTTTCACAGATGACATAATCTACATGTTTTCTGACGGTTATGCCGACCAGTTTGGTGGTCCAAACTGCAAAAAGTATAAGTATTCCACCTTAAAAACTTTTCTTCTGAATATTCATAAGCTATCTCTGCCTGACCAAAAACAAAAACTCGAAAAAGAGTTTAACGACTGGAAAGGTACCAACCCCCAGATAGACGATGTACTTATTTTGGGGTTGAAGGTTTAAATGGCATTGGTGTTCCTGACACCTGAAGCCTGACGCCCGAAGCCTACTACACCTTCAACTGCATCTCTTCTTTTACCCTTTTCACCTCAAGAACCTTAGTGGTGCCGCCGGTTTCCAAATTTATTCCGTGAGGTATGTTTGTTTTCCACGAACCTCCTGTATAATCAGGTACATCAATCGATTGCGACCTGTTTGCAACTGACCATTCGGTGAGAGGAGCAATTGAAGCCCATAAAGCACCATCATAAACATTCTGGTCAAGTGGCAAACCGTTTCTCAGGCAATCAATCATTCGCCAGTCCATTATGAAGTCCATTCCGCCATGACCACCAACTTTTTTGGCCATCTCTCCCACCCTCTTAACGATATCAGGAGTATATTGTTCCCAAATCGCCTTCATTTCATCATCCTTTGCCCAATCTTCACCTAATGCAATAAGTTCTTCAGGGTATTTACATGCCATGCCCTGAGTTCCCTTTACAAGGTGAATCCTTGAATATGGTTGTGTAGATGAAACATCGTGCTGTATCATTATTGTCTTTCCCAGTGCAGTCTTTACCAGTGTTGTGTTCATATTGCCCCTGAACTTTGCATCTTTCCACTCCGCATAGAACGGATCATTTGCTGCAAGTTCCTTCTCCCTTGGACCCATCGAAAAATCGAATGTTGACATTGAGGAGAGATATTCCATCTTATCGCCACGGTTTATATTCATTACCTGACATATAGGTCCCAGACCATGAGTTGGATAGAGGTTCCCGTTTCTGGTTGCATTTTCCTTTAAACGCCACATTCCCGTATATGCTCCGTCTGACTGTCTTTCATCAACCGGCTTTTTGAAATTATAACCCATAAGGTTGTGATTATAAGCACCTTCGCCATGAATTATATCACCGAATAAACCCTGGCGAGCCATATTAAGCGTAAGCAATTCAAAGAAATCATAACAACAGTTCTCAAGCATCATACAATGCTTTTTGGTACTTTCAGATGTCTCAACAAGCTGCCATGCTTCATCAATGGTTCGCGCTATCGGAACTTCACAGGCAGTATGTTTTCCGCTTTCCATAGCATAAACAGCCATTTGTGTGTGCCAGACCCATGGGGTACATATGTATATAAGATCCAGATCTGGTAGTTCAATTAGTTTTTTCCATGAATAATCATCACCATAAAACTCCTGAGCAGCATCTCTGCCAATGCTTTTAAGATATTTCTGAGAACCCTCTACTGCTACCTGCCGCAGATCGCCCAATGCTTTTATTTCAACACCCTCAATATAGGACAGGCGCTGTACTGCCCCACTACCTCTGTCGCCCAGTCCTATAACACCAACTCTGACTGTTGGCATAGCTGGTGCAGCATATCCCGACATATTAAACTTCTGATTATGAGGTCTTTTAGCAGACTCCATGATGCCTGCCATGTTTGATTCTGATTGCTTTGAAGTACAACCGGATATCAGACCACCAGCCATGGCACCTGCCCCGGCAAATGTTGCTGTCTTTAAGAAGTTACGGCGATTAGTTGTCATAATGAGATTATTTTCATGTTTGTTAAATAAAATTAATTCTCTGCAATTAAATATTTATATTCTATCATTTGTTCACATTATTATTATTGATAGTTTTTTTTCTGCTTCCATATTTTTTTATCAAGTCCAGAATTATACTTCCTGCAAGATATCCTAACGCCAGTCCCCAAATTGTACTTAAATACCAGACAGATTTAATAATGCATGTACCAGACAGGCAACCAACAAATTTCCAATATAGAAACCCTCCGATCGCCCCGGCAACTGAAAAAATAATAATAAAAAGGTGTTTCCTGATAAAATCTTTCATGTATATTTTTTTTGCAAAAATAGTTAAATCAAATTATATGGCCTCTTAATAATTCAATACCTTACTATATAATTCAATAACTTTTTCACTCTCCATATCCCAGTTAAGGTTTTCAGCCGCAACAACAGCATTCCTCCTTAATTCTGCAAGTTTCCCAGGATTATCTTTAAGTTCTAAAAGTGCCCTTGAAATTAATTCAGGAGTTACTTTGTCTATGATTATCCCACAACCGTTTTCCAATACTATATTTCTTACCTCTGGAAGATCACATGCAATAACAGGAATCCCAGCACTTATATAGTCAAACAATTTATTTGGAAGACTGAATCTGTAATTCTGGTTGGTATTCTTATCGAGACTCAATCCAACATCGGCTGATTTAGTATATTGAATAAGATCTTGCCAGGGCATTTTTGATTTGAACTTCACCCGTTCCGAAATATCCATTTCAACAACTCGTCTTTTCAGAATTTCAAGTAAATCGCCAGAACCAATAATTAGCAATGATACATTTTCAGTTTGGCTAACAGCTTCAACCAGCTCCTCTCCGCCCCTTTCCATATTGATTCCGGTTCCCTGTAATATCAATAATAGATGATCTTCATTAACTCCTAATTCTTTCCGCGGTAAGGGAATAACATGATTTGCTTTCCTGGAACAATTTCTGACTGTTAAAAGTCTGAGACCATATTCCTTTTCATACTGCGCTGCAATTGAATCACTTACTGTGATTACATGTTGCAACCGGGGGAAAATTATTTTCTCAATACTTTTCCATACCCATTTTACGAAAGGTCTGTTTTGAATCTCCGGTATTCCGGTAAAATATTCATGCGAATCATAAACAAGTGGTACACGCTTAAGTATTGAGACCAGAAAATTGGGAAGAAGAGTATCGAGGTCGTTTGATACCAGGAGGTCATATTTACTAAAAAGAAGGTAAATGAACAGCCTTATATTGTAGAATTTATAAAACAGGAATCCTCTTTTAAAGAGCATCCTGAACCTGACAGTTCTGAAAGGCACAGAATTATCATTGCAACAATCGCCTGTTTTTCTGCCTACAATGGTAATTTCACAACCAAGACTACTTACAGTTTCTGCCATTTTCAGCACACGTTGATCGTAGCAGATAGAGCTTGTTACAGAGAAGACTACTCTGGTTTTGTGTGGTTGAGATGGCATGAGGTAAAATTACTAAAAATGTTGGGAGAAGCAATCTCCATAACACAAAACTAAAGCTCGAAAATTAATTCTATTACAGCTGATTTTATACTTTTACATCAAATTGAAACTTCGATGATATTAAAAAATGTCTCTCTGAAAAAATACAATACTTTCGGTCTTGATTACAAAACAGATCAGCTTATCACTTTTAAAACAGAAGAGGAAGCAATTTCCATACTTAAAGAAGGTAAATCATTAAAAGATCCTCTTTTTATTATTGGTCGGGGGAGTAATCTGCTTTTTACAGGTGATTATAAAGGAACAGTGCTTCACTCCGAAATTGGAGGAATAACCATTGAAGAGCGGCATAACAGTTACGTGATTGTATCCGCAGGTGCAGGTATGATATGGGACAAATTTGTAGAATGGAGCGTAGATGAGAGGCTTGGTGGTTTAGAAAATCTTTCCCTAATACCTGGTATGGTAGGAGCATCGCCCGTTCAAAATATCGGTGCTTATGGTGTAGAAGTAAAAGATACAATCGAAAAAGTCAGAGCTGTTTCAGTCGAAGATGGCTCATTAATCGAATTTAGTAAAAATGATTGTCGCTTCGACTACAGAAACAGCATTTTCAAAAATGAATTCAAAGGTAAATATCTGATAACCAAAGTATATTTCAAACTTACTACTACACCCATATTTAAGCTGGATTATGGTTCTTTATATTTGGAACTAAAAGAACCTGGAAATATAAATCTTAAAAGTATCAGGGAGGCAGTAATAAACATTAGGAGAGCCAAACTACCTGACCCGGAACTGATCTGTAATGCAGGAAGCTTCTTTAAAAATCCCGTTGTGAGTAGCTCTACAATTAAGGGTCTTAAAGAAAGTAATCCTCAAATGCCGGCATATGAAGATCCGAAAGGAGACATTAAACTTGCAGCAGGCTGGTTAATAGACCAATGCGGATGGAAAGGCAAGCGGATTGGAGATGCCGGGGTGCACGAGAAACAAGCTTTAGTACTTATTAACCATGGAAATGCAACCGGAGAGGAAATTTATAACCTCTCTGAAGCAATAAGAATGTCTGTCCATCAGAAATTCGGTATTGACCTTGAGCGGGAAGTTGAAGTAGTTGGAACTATTTGAATATCTTCCGTTTGTTTAGCTCCCTCTGATACAACGCTGCATAACGGTTATGTTCAGCCAGCGATCTGGAAAAATTATGATACCCCGAAAAATCTGCTTTGGCAGCAAAATAGAGATAATCGTGCTCTTCAGCATTTAGAACTGCATCAATACCTTCAATTGATGGACACCCTATGGGTCCGGGAGGAAACCCCCTGTGTTTGTAAGTATTATAAGGTGAGCTTGTCTGAAGATGTTTGTATAGTACTCTTGTGATTGTAAAATCATTCAAAGCAAATTTTATTGTCGGACAAGCTTGAAGAGGAATACCTCTTCTCAACCTGTTAAGATAAACCCCTGCTATGCGGGGTTTCTCATCAGGTTTTGCCACCTCATCGTCAATAATAGAAGCAAGAATGGCAACTTCTATAGTAGTGAGCTTTTTCTCTTTTGCTTTAGAAAGCCGTTCCTCAATCCAAAACTTGTGATATTCCTGCTTCATCCTGGTATATAGTCCTTTGGCATCAGTATTCCAGTAAAATTCGTATGTATTAGGAATAAACAAAGCAATAATATTTTCTTCTGTAAAACCATCTGAACTAAAGTTAGAGGCATCAGATAAAAAGCTGATTATTTGAGAAGAGTCGGCCTCGATCTGGTGACCGATATTCCCGGCTAACTGATTCAGATATCTGATATTATTAAATGTGATTTTAACAGGTGTTTGCCGACCCGACCTGAGAAGATTAATTAATCCACTATAACTTAAGTCGCTGTCTATAACATATTTCCCGGGTTTTATCCTGGCAGGGTAGTTTTTCTTATCTGCTACCCACTTAAGGGTTTTCAGGCTTTTAATTTCAAAGTTGGATTCAAGAGTATCAAAAACCTGATCATAAGTGGAACCTGTTGGAATAAGAATGACATTCTTATTCTCAATAATTTTAATGTTTAAGCCAAACAAGGTCTTGTAAATCAAGATTGAGATAATAATAATCAGAATTCCAATTCCTGATAAAAACCAGAGTAATTTCTTATTTTTCATGATCTTTCAGCCGATCTGCAAATTTATTGATATTAATTGTAAGTGACAAAAAATTCAACCAACACTATCTTTTTCCCTCACCCCCTTCCGGCCCTCACTCCCGGGAGAGCGGAGGACGGGAGGGGTTTGGGGAGAGGCGGATTCTATCCATTCTCAATTATTCCCATAATATTTATAAATTTGCGTCTATTGATTTTTAACTAAAATTCATGAAAATGTCAACATCAATGCTACTTATCCTTATTGGAATAGGAATCCTCACCGGGTTTATGGCAGGTATGCTTGGAATAGGCGGTGCTATTATTATGATCCCTGCCATGGTATTTTTCCTGGGATTCAGTCAGCATACTGCACAGGGCACTAGTCTTGCAGTTATGCTACCTCCCATCGGGTTAATCGCAGCCTATAACTATTATAAAGCAGGGGAGGTAAATTTTAAATTTGCAATTATACTTGCAATTTTTTTCATTGTAGGCTCCTACTTCGGATCAAAGGTTGCATTGACAATTCCACAACCGATTCTTAAAAAAATCTTCGGGGTTCTTTTGCTTCTGGTTGCTGTAAAGATGCTTTTTTCAAAATAGCAGGGACACACCAAGGCGTGTCCCCTACTATCATTATTTCATGAACCTAGAACATTAATCCCAGGCTTAACATAAAGGTTGGCTTACGATCATCCAAAGCAAATGTCTGGCTTCCAATTGAGATTACATCACCAAATTTTTCTCCAAAAGCTCCTCCATACCTTACATCAAATGTAAGTTTATTAAACAGATCAAATCCAACCCCTGCCTGATAGCCAAATGTAGCTTTATTGTACATATCATCAAAACCGGGATCGTCAATTAACGCTTTAGGTGATCCAATCATCACCGATGCTGCCGGACCGGCATTAATTCTAAGAGGCCCAAGTTTGAATCCCACAAGTACTGGTATTTCAAGTTTATTGAACTTCTGCGACAATGCTTCAGATGGATTGCTACCAATTGTAACATCATAATCATAAGTAGTTGATGCGAATACTACTTCAGGCATGATATAAATGCCAAATAAAGTCAGACGCATAAAAGCTCCTGCATGAAATCCGATAGCAGCATCTTTAAGTGCTTCTATATTACTTGAACCACTAGACAAATCGTAGGTTGGAACAGTGGAAGATGTGACACCAGCCTTTAAACCAAACTTAATCTGTGAAAAGGAAGGGATAGCTATTAATACAACTAAAATAATTACAAATAGTTTTTTCATCATTTTGGGGTTTAAGTTATCAAAATCAAAAGTAATAATTAATTAAATTGATCTATTTATAAACATAAAAGAAGGCAAAAAGGTTGCATTATATTGCCTCAGTTAAAAATAACCAATTTTAAAACGTCAGAATAACAAATTTATTTTGATGTCAGCGCTCTGCTGATTGTTTCTTTCATCTCTTCAAATTCTTTTCTGTCAAAGAGTCTTTCCCTTTTAGATCTGAGAGTATGTATGATTCGTCACCTGCTTCTCTGACTGTAAAATCAGGTGCCATATCTCCTATCTTTACCAGGTAGCCATCCTGATATACCTTTTTATCCTGACCATCAATAATTGAGCTGATAAAAACTAAGATCAATAAAAGCAAAGAAAAAATTTTCATAATATATTTTCTTTTCGATTTTTTTCAAAGATAGAATAGTAAAACAAATTCCAATAAATAGTTACCTTAGTAAATTCAACAAAAGAAAAAAAAATGAAGATATAACTCCTATGAAAAAAATCTTAGTTTCAATAATTACTTTTATAACATTAACAATATCTTGTAGTTACGGACAAACAACCCCTATTAAAAGAGGTCTTGAAGCAATAACTCAGGATGTAATTAAAGCTCAGCTGGGATTCCTCTCTTCAGACTGGACAGAAGGCAGAATGACGGGAGAAAAAGGTGAATTTCTATCAGCTGATTATATTGCCAGTATGCTTCAGCTTTATGGCGTTCAACCAGCCGGAGATAACGTAAGGATGGCCGGGTATGGCAATAACAGAGTCCGGAATAAAAAATCCTATTTCCAGAATTTTGTCTTACTAAAGACAGAGGCCGGTGATGAACAGATACTTAAAGTTCAATCATCTGATGGTAAAATGATAAAGACAACTGATTTCACCTATAATGTTGATTTCAATATAAGACCGACAGACCCGGGTATCGAAATAAACGCACCGGTAATATTTGCAGGGTATGGCATTATAAATAACAAGCTCAAATACAATGATTTTAGCAAAGCGGATGTGAAAGGCAAATTCATTTTGAAAATTGCCGGTATTCCTTTGTTTATGAGAGAATCTCTCGATCATAATGAATCTTCTTCCATGATAAAGGAAACAGAATCCACACTGAGGTCAATGGGTATTGCAGGCATTATTGAATTTAATCCCGCATCAGCTGTTGTTGGCAATCCGGAAAAACCTGATTTTATGGATATGTCACCTTCAGAAAACAGACCACGTACTGGAAGACCATATGCCAGATTCTCAATCCCGGGAAAAGTAGTTTCAGATGGTTTTATCAGAATAAATGTCTCTGCTAAAGTTGCAAACGAGATACTAAAAGGAAGTGGGATAAATATTGATGACTATATCAGGAATGCAGATGCAAATAAATCATATTTGATGCCCACTCTTACAGGAAAGACTATTTTTATTAAAACATCAGTTAAAACTTCTCAGGTTGCAGTTAGAAATATTATTGGGATTATTGAAGGCAATAATCCTGACCAGGTTATAGTGCTGGGTGCCCATTACGACCATCTGGGAATAGGTAACGGGTATCTATGGAATGGTGCCGATGATAACGGATCTGGTACCGTTGGAGTTATGACCATAGCAAAAGCATTAATGGAGTCAGGTGTAAAACCGGAAAAAACGATAATAGTTGCCCTGTGGACTGCTGAGGAAGAAGGCTTGTTGGGTTCACGTTATTGGATCCAGAATCCGACCTGTCCATTGAAAAATGTTATATTAAATGTGAACTTTGACATGATTTCAAGGTATATCTCTGATGATGAACCCAACAGGGTCACAATGACATATAATGATACAAATCCGGGATTTAAGGAAATGACTATTGATAACCTTGAGAAGCATTCGATAAATCTTAATGTAGACTTTCAGCCGTCTTCTGACCCACCCGGAGGAACTGATCACAGATCATTCGTAGCTGCAGGCATTCCCATAATGAGATTCAAACCGGGTCATAGAGAAGAGTATCATACCCCTATGGACGAACCCAATACAATCGACTGGGATATTATGGAGAAGATAATCAGGATAAGTTTTGCTAATGTGTGGGAACTGGCAAATAATGATTGGTAGATATTATTATAACAAATATGTATTTGAACTATGAAAACACATGTCTATTTATTTCTAATCGTCTTTTTATTTGCGTTTTTACCCAAAACGCAATCTCAGGTTAAGCCTGTACAAAAGTTACATATTATTATAATCGGAGCTCATCCCGACGATCCGGATAAAGTCGGGGGCACAGCATATAAATGGTCTCAGATGGGTTATGATGTGCTTATGGTTTCTCTTACTAACGGCGATGCCGGCCATCAGTCGATCAAGGCTGAGGAGTTGGCAAAAATCCGTCGAGAAGAAGCAAAAAAAGCCGGAGATGTAATTGGAGTAAGGTATATAACACTTGATAACCACGATGGACAGTTAATGCCAACTTATAAAAACAGATTACAGGTCATTAGGTTAATCAGGGAGGAAAAGGCCGACATAGTAATATTTCACAGACCTTATGATTATCATCCTGACCATAGGTATACGGGTGTATTGGTTCTTGATGCTGCATATATGGTAACAGTACCTACAATTCTGCCTGAAGTCCCTCACCTCGAAAAGAATCCGATGTTTCTCTTCATGAGTGATGGGTTTATTCATCCGGAAGCCTTTAAAGCTGATGTTTGCATTGATATTGATGATGTTATTGAGAAGAAGATGGATATGTACCACCAGCACAAATCGCAAATGTACGAATGGTTACCCTTCAACCAGGGAGTACTGGATCAGGTTCCTGTATCGGATTCTGACAGGAGGGCGTGGTTAGGAAAAGCAAAAAAAGAGTGGTCAAGCGCTAATCCTTATCGCGATAAACTTATTGAATTATATGGAAAAGACAGAGGAAGCAAAATAAAATATTGTGAAGCGTTTCAGGATTCCGGCTATGGTGCTCCTCTTACTAAAGAAAATATCAGTTATTACTTTCCTTTTTTACAACCACAATAGAGAGAGAGATTGCATTAAATGGCATGATATTTGAGTAATAACAGATAAAATATACTGCCATGAAAAATCTATTAATTATTATATCTACTATAATGGTCTTGTCATCGTGTGCGACTACGAAAGAGGCAAAATCAACAAGGATCGAACTTAAAAATGAGAAAAAACTTGCGAATCAGGCAATTGTTGAGAAAGCTGTTGAATCGAAAAGATTCATAATTAAGTTCGATAAGATTTATTTGTCACGCGGTGGGATGATCGATCTTCTACCAAGGTCCAATTACATTATAATTGATGGAAATAAAGCTATTATTAGCGCTGCTTATCTTGGCAGACAGTACGATATAAAACCGATAGCAGGTATAAGTATGCAGGGTGAAAATAACAACTATGAATTGACCAATAACTCATCCGGGGGAATGACAAGAATAAAGATGAAAATCAATAACAGTACCAACTCTTTTGATGTCTATCTCACAATCAGCAAGGACGGTAGATGCAACGCGTCACTATCAAGTCTTATGATAGATAATATAAGGTACAGAGGTCATATTGTGCCGATAAAAGATAAAAAAGCTAAAACAGATAATCAGCAACAAAAAAGCATTATGATCTGATTTCTGTTAGTTGAATAATCGACATCCCCAATCAACAATTAGCTTACTGATATTCAAGATATTGACTATTAGTATTTAGTTCCAGAAAATCATTCCCCATTTCGCGATAGCCGTATTCAAAGCAATAATGAAATTTATAGCCCTTTGACGATTCGATAATATGGGTAAAGAAACTGAAGTTATACCCCAGAGCAAACAATGCGTCTTTATGAACTTTAACTTTACCTTCAGAATAGAGATCTGACAGGATTCTTCTGTTCTTTCTCAACAGCCCGTGAACATTTCTTACAAAATTGTTTGAATCGCGGTTCAGTCTGTTGTTATAATTATTCCGGCACTGATCAGAACAGAATTTTTTATCTGTGCGGCCACGCAAAGGGTCACCGCAATCGAGACATTTCTTTTCCACAGCACTAATGTTTTTATAAAGATATAAAAAATACAAATGATGTGCAATAAGTTGATACAGATATAAAAAAACGTTTTCAAACGGATACAAACGAATTTAAATGATTAAGAAACGTATATAACTGATTATTAACCGAAACAGTATCAGAGGGTAACTTAAGTTTGCTAAGAAATTAAACTTATGTCAAATTAAAAATTTAGAGTCATGAATTCATTAAAAAACAGAGTCACACTGATCGGAAATCTTGGTCAGGATCCGGACACAAAAACCACTGAAACCGGGAAAAAAGTTACAAATTTCACTCTTGCTACTGAGGGTGGTTACAAAAACGCTGATGGTCAAAAAGTAAGCGAAACAACATGGCACAACATTGTTGCCTGGAATGGTCTGGCTGATATTGCTGGAAAGTATTTGAAAAAAGGACACCAGGTCGCAGCTGAAGGGAGAATTGTCTATCGTAATTATGAAGATAAGAATGGTGTTACAAAGTACATAACTGAAATTGTACTGAATGATCTTGTTCTTTTAAGGAATGGGAAGGAACAGGGGAAGGAGAAAAAAGAGAAGGGTGAATAAGCCGGGATCCGGAATTCAATCGCTGCTTTCTTCGTTAACAGAGGCTGTTTCGGTAAAGTGGAACAGCCTCTTTATTTATATCTATTTTCAATCTCAGCAACGGTCGATAATACGATTGGCTGATCAGGAGGAGTTTTATCAATCATCTCAAAAAGGATATAAGCAAGAGTACTGTAAGGGAGATTGATTTTTTTATCTTTAAGGAGTAAATCAATATATCTAATCGCTCTATCAATCAACTTATTATTACTTGCTCTAACATAGGTCATTACATTTCCTTCGTATCTTCCTAATCGTCCCATCACAAGTGTTGAATGGGTATTCAAAATCATCTTAAGAACAAGATGAGGAAAGATTGGGGTTGAAAAAGGGGTAGCTATAAAATGTCTCTCTTTTCCCAGCTCAAAGTCAATCCCAGAATGAGCATACAAAATTTTAAACATATGATGGCGGCCTGTCTTTTTCTTTTTTTCTCTTCTTGACAGAGCATCCCCACTGAAATCAAAACCAAGCAGCCGCTTCATGGAAGCTATTCCGTTAATCTCAGGCCATTCCAGTGTCCTTGGTTTCCTCCATAATAAACTCTCCCAGGCTCTTTCACTGCTTGTTGTGTAGGGCATATAAAGATAGCAGAGTGAAAGGTCCTGATCTGATTCATTTGCATTTTCAAAAGGTAATAGGCTAAATGTAGGTGACCGTTCTGTTGTATCGGTAATAACAGTAATACCTAACTGATTATCAGTTTCATATAACAGATAATCTCCATTTTTGTAATAATCAGATTCCTGAATGATGAATTTTTCAATAAACTGAATATCTAATGAATCCCAATATTCAGAGAAGGTATCAATAGCTTCATTTACTGATTTATCAGTATCATTATGATAAAAAAGTGCAATACCTGCTACAGCAAGCAGAACGGTTGACGATTGCATTCTTGTGCTTCCGGTAACAGCCATTGGTCCGACAGTCAGGTTTATCTTTTCTATCTCCTGATTTTCGATAACCAATCTGGATCTTTCAGCAACCTCACATAATAAGTCATCGGGATTGCAATACAAGAAAAATGGTCTCCTCTTTGAAATTAGTGCGGCTTTTTCCACAGCTCCGATTACAATAGGAGTCTCCCCTCCTTCTGTGCTACCAATCAACAGATCGCCATCCTTAAAGCCGGTTTCCAGTAACTGCCTTGCACCATATTGAGTATAATCCTCAAAATTTTCAATTGAACAGATCAGAGCAACATCGCCACCTGACATAAAACTGAATACCCTGTCTTTTATATTATCTTTATAATTTAACTGGCGCCAAAGTGTTTCAATAGTAAGCGATAGCCTGCCTGTAGATCCGCACCCACAGAAAAAGATATTATTGCCTGATTTTAATGTATCGTTAATAGCATCTTTCAGATAACATATCTGCTTTTTCTTCTCCGATAAAACCTGTATAGTCTGTCGGTCGAGCTCCTTTAGAATTTTGATACCTTCAGGAAGGTTATCAGAAGCCAGAGATGACAGGTCCCTTGTCGCCGGATGAGGCAACTCAGTTACCAGACTACCAAGCTTAAACTGCGAAGCAATTGATAAAAACTCTTCTGCTTCATTAATTGAATTTTCTGCCATATATTTTCTGATATATTTCTGGCTACAAGTTAACCAATTCTATTAAAAATTAAATTTTCATCTTCTCCCTGAGAATTCTCTGCCGGCATTAAGAGCTTTAAGATTAACATCAACAATATCATGCCCTTTTTGTCCAAAAAGCTTTCTTATTGCATTTTCAAGACTTTCAAAGGGCACATCAATAAATGGTGATGCAGCTCCCAAAATTACAATATTACCTGATCTTGAGGAACCGGCTTCTTTGGCAATTGAATCTGCGTCTATTATTATATGGTTCTTAATCTTTCTTATCTCCTTAAGTATCTCATCTATTGGAGGGTAATCCTGAATATTAATAAATGGAGTTGAATTAGTTACAAGCCAACCATTTTTTGAAAGCCATGGAAGATACCTTAATGATTCCATAGGTTCAACGGAGACTATTACGTTGGCTTTACCATATGGGATCAGATCAGAAGATACAGGCTTATCAGAAAGTCTCAAATGCGACTGAACATCTCCACCCCTCTGGCTCATCCCATGTACTTCAGATTGTTTCAGGTACAGATCATTTTCAACTGCAGCCAACCCTATTGCTGCTGCAATGGATAAAATACCCTGCCCTCCCACTCCTGATAATATTATATCATTCTTCATTGCAATTATTTTTTGTATTACTTGTTCGAAGCATCAGCTCTTTTTCTTTTTGCAGCTGTTTGAATGCATTCGCGGGTGGCAATAATTACAGACACACCTTCAAATTCAAATTCTTCTTTCATTATAAGCACATTTCCTTCATGATTCTTACGTAATGGCACAATTACCTTAATGTGCTCAGGTGTAACACCAATACCTTCGCATATCTGTTCGATCCGACCGGTAGCCTGCGATTGCTGACCACCCGTCATCCCTGTAGTTGAATTATCAGATATTATTATCGTAACTGAAGAATTCTTCACTACTGCATCAAGAAGGCCCGTCATGCCGGAATGGGTAAAGGTTGAATCTCCAATAACAGCAACCGATGGAAATAATCCTGCATCGGCAGCTCCAATAGCCATAGTTACTGAGGCGCCCATGTCGACACATGAATTTATTGCATTATAAGGTGGAAGTGCTGCCAAGGTATAACAACCTATATCGGAAAATACTCTTCCAGGTCCATAAGACTTAACCGCCTCGATCAAAGCATTGAACATATCAGCATGTCCGCATCCCTTACAAAAAGAAGGTGGTCTGTTTTTAACAAGAGACGGAACTTCCTTTCCAAAGCTAACAGGCAAACCAAGAGCCTTTGCAACTATTGCAGGATTAAGCTCCCCATCTCTAGGGACCGTACCATCAAGTCTGCCATAAATTTTTATACCGTTATCGAGAATCCCCCTTAAGGCCTCTTCAACAACAGGAGCACCCTCCTCAAGTATAAGAACTTCGTTGCATCTGTCAGTAATATCCTTTATCAGATCTTTTGAAAAAGGGTATGCTGATATCTTAAGAACCGGAACATCCCTGACAAAACCATTTTCATTCTCCATCAGGTAGTTATGTGCTATTCCGCAGGCAATAACTCCAATATCTCTTTTATTGCCATCTCTGTAAGAGTTGTATTTAGAAATCCTTATCTCATACTTTAATGATTCATAAGATGAGAGCAATGCCTTATACTTTTTTCTGGCAAGGGAGGGAAGAAGAACAAACTGAAGAGGATCATCAGGTAGAGATAGGTTTTTTTCAGGAAGGAGATCCCTCAAAACAACACTTGCTCTGGAATGAGCAAGTCGTGTAGTTATTCTGAAAAGAACAGGAAGTTTGTATTTTTCTGATACATCATAAGCATCAAAGATCATTTCATACGCCTCCTGCTGGTTTGAGGGTTCAAAGCAGGGGACAGAAGCAAATTTGCCATAGAACCTGGAATCTTGTTCATTTTGTGAAGAATGCATTGAGGGATCGTCAGCTGAGACAACTACAAGACCCCCATTTACTCCTGTAAGTGCAGAATTAATAAAACCATCCGCTGCAACATTCAGACCAACATGCTTCATAGCTACCATAGCCCTTTTCCCGGTATATGACATTCCGAGAGCAGCTTCCATAGCAGTTTTTTCATTTGATGACCACGCTCTGTGAATGTTCCTGCCAGCAGCCTCTTTGGATGATTGAATATATTCCATTATCTCAGTAGAAGGAGTTCCAGGGTACGCATACATCCCGCTTAAACCTGCATCAATAGCAGCCTGTGCAATCGCTTCATCACCCAGTAGAAGTAGCTTTTCCATACATTGTGTAAAATTTTGCAATTAGTGAAAATTATAATGGTTGAAAAGTTGAGCTTCTGCTGTGCTCAGCTTTATAAGTTGAAAGGTTTAATGGTTTTAAAATATTAATTATTTAAATATCATAAAGTTATACGATTATCCGGACAAAATAAAGCAATCTGCAAGGTTAAAAATGATCCCAACAAATATTGAAATATTTTCTATAAATAAAAATGATGAATGAATTAATTAAACATAATTGTAGCATCGAAATGATTTATTAAAATAGTTCTTTTTATAAGACGTTAAAATATAGTTAAATATTTTACCGTTACACTCAATAATGTTTAATTTGTAAACTCATATAGATCTCTATTTTATTACATAATTATACCATTGCCTTTGAGCAGACTCTTTTATATAGCTATTCTCCTGACAATACCTCTTTTACTTACTCAAAGTCAGACAAGTGAAATAAAAAAATTTGTTCAGTTGAGTGGTATAATTACAGATGATTCAAATATGCCTGTCCAGGGTGTAACAGTAATCTCAAAAAAACTTCGGCGTGGGACAGTAAGTGAACGGACAGGTATTTATTCAATCACTAGCACTCCAGGTGATACTATCTTCTTCAGAGCCTTGGGATTTAAAAGATATCACACAATCATTCCAGCCTCTTATGAAGAGAGACATTGTATGGTAGATATTGAACTTGAAACAGATACTATTCCGATTAAAGAGATAACTATCCTGCCATGGAAGAGTTATAATGATTTTATCAGGGAAATAACACAAGAACGTCCAGTCGATCCTATAATCGAAAACATGAATGAAAACATTGCTTCAATATATGTGGCAGTTGCTAATCAAACAGGATTGAAAGTATCACCTGAAGCAGGCTACAGATATGCCATGGAGCAAAATTTCAGTGCTATGTCTACAAAAAACCAATATCCTGTCAATAACCTGCTGAACCCTTTTGCCTGGGCAAAATTTATAAATGGAGTTAAAAACGGCTTGTTTAAAAATCAGAAGTTTGACAAGCCTGTAAAAGCTAAGGTCAGAAAAAAAAGAAAGAAAACAGAAAAGAAATAACCAACTGATTAAATCTATCAAAAAGCAGGATCGGAGAGAGAATTATTAAAAGTAAAATCATTTACCGGTTTTCTTGATCTTCTGGTGTCGTCTCTTTTCAATAGTTCGGGTGTTAGACTTATTCCATCGCCAAGATAACCAACAGCCATTATAGCGACTGGTTCGATATCATCATTCAGTTTAAAATATTCCCTGACCTTGTCAACTGAAAAACCACCCATCTGATGGACATAGATATCCATTGCCAATGCCTGAAGAAGAAGATTAGATACTGCCATACCGGTATCATGAAAGGCGTATCTGTTCGGTTTATCGTTATAAGAGAAATTTTTACGGACCATACTAATTACCAGGACATAAGCACATTTCGCCCACTCTCGGTTCGCCTCAACAAGAAATCCCAAATAATCATCAAAGACCTTTTTGTTCTGCTGTGTAGAGTAAACGAACAACCAAGGTTGTTCATTATTGCTTGATGGTGCATAGCCGGCAGCTTCAAACATTGCTTTCAATTTGAAGTCTTCTACAGGATTTGAAGAGAATGAATAAGGGCTCCATCTTTCCTTAATAATCTCAAGAATTAATTCTTTTTTCATTTTATCTCAATTAGTCATTAGAAGTAATATTTCTTAGAATGAAATGTTGCACAAATAAATTATAGCAAAGAACAATTATTACCACTTATTAAGTGAGTGTAAAAGTAATAATTTATATTTTCGCACTGTATGAGAAAAAATGAAGGTCGATTGGTTGGGATTTTTGGAACAGTAATAATTCATCTTATTGCCGGAATTATATTTATGTCATTCCAGATTAAGTCAATACAAAGGGACCTGTCGAATGAATTTGAAATCGAATTTGCTTCCATTGATGAAAAAGAGGACCAGGAGAGACTGATCGAATTGCCTGCAACATCTATTGAGAAAGTTCTTCAGGGAGATGAGGAGATGCTAAACATTGCCAGAAATCTTGCAAATAAATCAGAAGCACAGATAAATCCTGATGATTATATTGATATGGTTAAAGAGGAGCTAATAAAAAGCGGAAAACTTGGACTTGACAATTATATCGATGAAAAGAAAAAATTGGATGAAATGAATGGTGATGAAAAACTTGCCTTTGAAAATGATTCTATAGCAAAGGTTGAAATTGATATACATGATAAGTCGCAGGAAATGGCTGCAAATTACAAAGGTCCGACACGTATATATTATGACTTACCGGGAAGAACACACAGATATCTTCCAATTCCTATATATAAATGCCAGGGATCAGGCAAAGTTGTCCTTTTAATAGATGTCAATCAGAAAGGAGTTGTTGAAAAAGCAGCTATAATTGAAAATGAGAGCTCTACATCCGACCCGTGTCTAATTGAAACAGCCGTTACAACAGCTTTAATTTCGAGATTCAATTCAGATATTAATTCCCCGAAAATTCAGGCTGGCACCCTGACCTATCATTTTGTAGCGCAATAAGGGTGCGATGAACGGCTTAAAGGCTTAACGGCTTAACGGCATAAAGGCTTAACGGCTGAAAGGCTTAACGGCTGAAAGGCGAAAGGCTTAAAGGCACTTCAATAAATAGAATTAAAATTTCAATATTAACCCAACTTGCGCCCCCGGGCTGCTTCCTAAAAAATCTCATTTTATAAAAGGCTGATTAAAAGAGCATTAACATTTCAGCAAAAATTATTTTTCAGAATTTGATTTTGTAAACTACTGATATTCAGTAGTTGTATTTT